>NZ_JAUTWR010000010.1:0-147587 GCF_031705515.1 Nesterenkonia sp. CL21 | reverse complement strand
GGTGAAAGCCCGCTCAGCCGCCTCGAACGCGGCATCCACATCAGCGGCCCCCGAGATCGGCGAGACCGCCACCGGCTGCCCAGTGGCCGGATTCACCACCTCGAAATCCTCCTGGCCCTGAGCCGGCACGAACCGACCATCGATGAAGTTCTCCAACCGCTCACCCATGATGACGCTCCTGTTCCTGTGGTGATGTCTTGTGATGCCGAGGGACGAGACCGGCCGGAAGGCCAGAGACTCCGCACCCCGCTTTAATGATCGTGATTCATTTTAGGGTCGTATGACGTGACGCGCAACACGTCGTCCCGCTCCGCGGTCGGGGCCCGCCGCTGTCTCCGGTCGGCCCACCCCTTTCGGCAGGAGGAATACCCCGGTGCCGTCGCCGGTTCCTGCGGAGGTGAAGAGCATCGGATTCCTCTCCTTCGGACACTGGACTCCCTCGCCCCATTCGAGGACGCAGTCAGCGCAGGACGCGCTGCTGCAGTCCATCGACCTGGCCGTGGCCGCCGAGGAGCTCGGCGCCGACGGGGCGTACTACCGGGTCCACCACTTCGCGCACCAGCTGGCCTCCCCGTTCCCGCTGTTGGCCGCGATCGGCGCACGCACCAGCCGGATCGAGATCGGCACCGGGGTGATCGACATGCGCTACGAGAACCCCCTGCACTTCGCCGAGGACGCCGGGGCGGCGGATCTGATCTCCGGGGGCCGGCTGCAGCTCGGCATCTCCCGGGGATCCCCCGAGCAGGTCATCGACGGCTGGCGACACTTCGGGCATCGTCCCGCCGAGGGCGAGTCCGACGCCGACATGGCCCGCCGCCACACCGAGGCAGCCCTGCAGGTGCTCACCGGTGAAGGCTTCGCCGAGCCGAATCCACGGCCGATGTTCCCGAACCCTCCCGGGCTGCTGCGGCCCGAACCGCACTCCCCCGGACTGCGGGAACGCCTCTGGTGGGGCGCGGGCTCCGACGCCACGGCTCGGTGGGCCGCCCGGCAGGGGATGAATCTGATGAGCTCGACCCTGAAGGACGACGAGACCGGGGAGCCCTTCCACGTCCAGCAGCGGCGACAGATCGAGGCCTTCCGCCACGAGTGGGAGGGCCACGACCACGGCTTCACTCCGCGCGTCTCGGTGAGTCGGTCGATCGTGGCGCTCACCAGCGACCAGGACCGGGCCTACTTCCTCGGGCAGCGCGAGGCCCAGGACCAGGTCGGCATGCTCGACGAGAGGACGCGGGCGATCTTCGGGCGCAGCTACATCGGCGAGCCCGAGGAGCTGGTGCAGGAGCTGGCCCGCGACGAGGCCGTCGCCGCCGCGGACACGCTGCTGATCACCGTGCCGAACCAGCTCGGGGTGGACTACAACGCGCACCTGATGGAGTCGATCCTCACCGCGGTGGCACCCCCGCTAGGCTGGCGCTGATGATGGTGTCTGTCGTCGGGAGTGATCATGGGTGAATCAGTCCAGTTTCCGAGTTCGACCGGGCCGATGCTGGCCGGCCGGATCGACCTGCCCGAGGGTGCTGTCCGCGGGTGGGGCGTGTTCGTCCACGGCTTCACCCTCGGCAAGGACACTCCGGCTGCCTCGCGGATGTGCAAGCAGCTCGCCGCCGAAGGGATCGGCATGCTCCGCTTCGATGCCCTCGGCCTCCGAGACTCAGACGGCGATTGGGGCGACGGATCCTTCACCGTGAAGGTCGACGACACCGTCCGGGCGTGCCAGTTCATGGCGGAGCGAGGCACCCCGGCGGACATCCTCGTGGGCCACTCTTGGGGCGGGGCCGCGGTGATCGCCGCAGCCGAGCGATCCCCCGGCACCCGCGCCGTGGTGAGCATCGGGGCGCCCGCCGATCCGAGCCATGTGGAGCATCACTTCGACGCGATCGCCGACCGTGCTGTGGCTGACGGTGAGGCCGAGTGGCTGGTCGGCGGCCGAGCGCTCACGCTGAAACGTGATTTCGTCGAGGACGTGCGCCGTGCGGACATCGATGACAAGATCCGCGCCCTGTCCCTGCCGTTCATGGTGATGCACTCCCCCACGGACAACACTGTCAGCATCGACAACGCCAGCACGCTCTTCTGGGCCACGAAGCATCCCCGCAGCTTCGTCGCCCTCGAGGGCTCGGACCACCTGCTGACTGCTGACGGCCAGGCCGCGCGGGCAGGGAAGATCATCAGCGCGTGGGCTGATCAGTACATGGGCTGATCAGTACGTCGGCTGATCAGTACGGGACGTGAGATGACGGGGCGTCGGCCGGCACCGGCATCTGATCGGTTCACCCCTGGCTCGTCATTCCCCCCGCTGACCGTCGATCGACTCGCGCAGCAGATCTGCGTGGCCATTGTGCCGGCTGTACTCCTCGATCGCGTGCACCAGGATGAACCGCAGCGTGACCACGGCGCCGTCGGGCCGGGCGCGGTCGGCGGATCTCTCCAGGCCGCCGTCGTCGAGGGCCTGCTGGGTGAGCCGCCGCGACGCCTCCACAGACCGCTCCCACAGAGCCCGCAGCTCCTGGGGAGAATCTGCGGCCGCGGAGTGCCACTCCCAGTCCTCGTCTGCCTCCCAGTCCGCGCTGAGCCAGGGCTCCGCCGGTTCGCGGGCGAAGAGCGTGACGGAGAACCAGAGGTCTTCCACCAAGGCCAGATGCTTGAACAGCCCGCCCAGCGTCATGGTGGAGGGTTCCACCCGCTGAGCCAGCCCCGCGGCGTCGAGCCCCGCGCATTTGTGGGCGAGGGTCGCCCGATGGAACTCCAGGAACCCCAGAAGGGTCTCCAGCTCCCCGCCGGCGAGCGGGGCCTCCGGGCGCCCCTGCTCGTCCACCGTGAACTCCATGGTCATGGATCTGCCCTCCGGTCGGCGATGGTCGGAAGCAGTCTTCCCGACGCCCGGTCCCCGGGCAACGGTTCCGGGCCGGTTCCCGACCGTGTGCGACCCCGGACGGCAGAAGGGGCGGGACCCACCCCTGTGGTGGACCCCGCCCCTTCTGATGCTCTCCAGCGGTTGTGGGCCGTCAGGCGACCTTCCCCTGCTCGAAGTACCTGCTGACGTCCTTGGTGAACGCAGTGAGGAACCAGTAGACGTTCACCGCGATGAACGCGATGGACAGCACCAGCGAGAGGATGCCGATCGCCCCCGTGTCCAGCATCATCCCGATGCCGGTGAGGCCCCACAGCGTGAACAGGGTGCCGAGTGCGGCGAACACGGTGCCGAGGATCCTGCCCCAGTTCTTCACCTTGGTGATGCCGAGGTAGGCCACGATGTAGAGCACCACCGGGATGATGAGCATGACGGCGGCGAAGATCATCCCCCCGACCATGGCGAAGGAGAGTGTCTCCTCGTCCACGGCCATGCCCTGGGCCGCCAACTGCTCACGCACCGCGTCCTCATCCGTCGCCTGGAACATCCCGACGAGTCCCGAGAGGACGTAGATCCCCAGAGAGACGAGGGTGAGCTTCTTCAGCAGGCCGAACTTGGTCGGCTCGGCCATCGGCCCGCCGACCGCGTTCGGGTCATAGGGGTCGGTGCCGAACTTGGGCCCCTCGGGGCTCGGCTGCTGGTAGGGGTTCTGACCCGGCTGCTGGTTCGGGTCCTGCGGGTTCGGATGCTGGGGGTCCCCATAGGGCGAGCTGGTCACGACTCTCTCCTTCTCACGATGATGTCCTTCACACTACCTGGGCGCCTACTCGTAGCGTAGGGCCTCGATCGGGTCCTTCTTCGCCGCACGCGCCGCCGGCAGGGTTCCTGCCAGGAAGGCGATGCCCACCACCAGCCCGGTGATGCTGAGGATCGCCACGGGGCTCACCGCATAGAGGATGAGTCCGCCGACGTCGCCGAGCGGCCCGCCGCTGCCGGTGAGCAGGGCATTGGCCACCACACCGGTGAGCACACCGCCGCCGACGCCGATGAGCGATCCGAGCAGACCGATCATCACGGCCTCCATGGAGAACAGCCCGAAGATCCGGCCGCCGGACATGCCCAGCGCCTTCATCAGCCCGATCTCCCGGGTCCGCTCCTGCACCGACATCAGCAGGGTGTTCACGATGCCGAAGGAGGCCGCGATGAGGGCGATCACCGCGAAGCCGTAGAGGACCCACGCGATGGCGTCGATGACGGTCTGGATGATGCCCATGAAGTCCTCGACCGTGAGACCGACCAGGCCCTCCTCCTGCAGGGCCTCCTTGATGGAGTCCTCAAAGGCCTCCATGTCCTCGACGTCGGCGGCGGCCTGGACGAAGGCGTCGTCCTGCTCCACGTCCAGCCCGGAGCTCTGGATCTCGTAGAGCTCATCGTTCAGAGCGTGCGAGGGCATGGGTGACCCGCCGATGCCGGCCAGGTTCTGCACCGAGACGCCGACCACCTCGGCCTCGACGGTGTGCGACTCGCGGACCATGTCCGAGATGCCCAGCTCCACCGTCTCGCCCAGGACCGACTCCGGGTCGACGTCCTCGTAGTCGTCGGCCCCGTCGTCGAAGATGGCCAGCCAGGTCTCCGGGACCGTGATCTCCATGGAGTCCCGGGCCGGGGTCTCGCCGGCCACGAGCTCCATGCCCGAGGCGTCGGCAGGAAGCCCCAGCTCGCTGAGCAGGTACTGCCCGCCGTCAGGGGCCTCGAGGTAGTCCGGCGAGACGAAGAAGATCGGGTCCACGTTCGTGATCCCGTCGATCCCCTCGATCGTCTCGATGTCCTCCTCGGTGAGCATCGCCTGACCGAACTCGCTCTGCTGGCCGGCGGTGTCCGGGTCGTACTCCTGAGGGCCCGGGCCGGTGTCCTCTCCCTGGCCCATGGCGCTGGCCTGCATCACATAGATCTGGTCCTGGTCTCCGTAGCCGTCGACCATGTCCTCGATGGTCTGGTTCACACCGGCGGCCAGCCCTGTGGTCACCGCCAGCGTGAACGCGCCGATGACGATGGCGATCACGGTCAGGAACGTGCGGAGCTTGGACCGCATGGTGTTCCCCAATGCGGTCCGGGTGACGTCGAGAGCCCTCATGCCCGGTCCTCCTCATCCTCGAGGCCCAGCTGGGCCGGGTCGAACGTCGTGTCCAGCTGCCCGGGCGTGATGACGCCGTGCTCCTCGGCCACGATGAGCCCGTCCTGCATATGCAGGCGGCGTTCGCACCGGCCGGCCAGATCCTCGTCGTGGGTGACGACCACCAGCGTGATCCCCTGATCACGGTGCAGGCCGAACAGGATGTCCTCCACCACCTCGGAGGTGGCGGTGTCCAAGTTGCCGGTGGGCTCGTCGGCGAAGATCACCGAAGGCCGGTTCACCAGGGCGCGGGCGATGCAGACGCGCTGCTTCTGCCCGCCGGAGAGGTCCGTGGCGCGGTTCTTCGCCTTGTCGGCGATCTCCAGCTGCTCCAGGACCTCCATGCCGCGCTCGTTGCGCTGGGACCGGCCCCACCCGCCGATCTTCAGCGGCAGGGTCACATTGTCCAGCACAGACTGGTTCGCGTTGAGGAAGAACTGCTGGAACACGAAGCCGAAGGTCTCGTTGCGCAGGCGGGAGACCTTCTTCGGGTCCAGCTGCGAGACCGGCCTGCCCTCCAGGGCGACGACGCCGGCGGTCGGCTCGTCCAGCAGGGCCAGCAGATGCATGAGGGTGGACTTGCCGGAGCCGGACTTGCCGACGATCGCCACGGACTCGCCGTCGTGGATCTCGAAGGTCAGCCCCTTCAGCGCGTCGAAGCGTGCGGCCCCTCGGCCGTACACCTTGACCAGGTTCTCCGTCTCGAGGACAGGGGTGGACATGGTGATGTCCTCTCCATGGGATGGAAGCGGGTGATGGAACGGTGATCATTCTTCAGGATGAGGGCGCCGGGCACATCGACCGTGAGGATGATTCACCCGCCGCCGCTGACAGCGGAGAACCCGGCGGAGCCCTGGTCAGGCGGTGGTTGCCCGCGTAAACTGCGCCACATGCCCGATTCTGCCCGTGCCACCCGTGCGCCCGCGGCCGCCGACGCCGTCAGCTCCCGCCCCGACGGCGGAGCCGCCCCCTCCGACGCCATCACCGCCGTCGGCCTGACGAAGCGCTACGGCGACTTCACCGCCGTCGACGGAATCGACTTCAGCGTGGCCCGCGGCGAGTCCTTCGGTCTGCTGGGGCCCAACGGTGCCGGAAAGTCCACCACGATGCGGATGATCGCCGCCGTCGCCTCCCGCACCGCCGGCGAGCTGTCCGTGGCCGGCCTGGACCCCGAGAAGCAGGGCCCGGAGGTCCGCGCCCGGCTGGGCGTGATCCCCCAGCAGGACAACCTGGACGAGGAGCTCACGGTCCGGGAGAACATCATCATGTACGGCCGCTACTTCGGCCTGCCGCGCCGCTGGCTGCTGGGCAAGGCCGAGGAGCTGCTGGAGTTCGCGCAGCTGACCCAGAAGGCCAAGGCCAGGGTGGAGGACCTCTCCGGAGGCATGAAGCGGCGTCTGACGATCGCCCGCGCCCTGGTCAACGAGCCTGACGTGCTGCTGCTGGACGAGCCCACCACCGGGCTGGACCCGCAGGCCCGCCATGTGCTGTGGGACCGCCTCTTCAGGCTCAAGGAGACCGGCACCACCCTGGTGCTGACCACCCACCACATGGATGAGGCCGAGCAGCTCTGCGACCGGCTCATCGTGGTGGATCACGGCCGGATCATGGCCGAGGGCAGCCCCTCGGGGCTGATCCGGGAGCACTCCACCCGGGAGGTCCTGGAGCTGCGCTTCGGCATGGACCGCAACGCCGAGCAGGCCGAGGAGCTCACCGGCGTCCTGACGCCCGGCGACGCCGGCTTCGACCGCATCGAGGTGCTGCCGGACCGCCTGCTGGTCTACGCCGAGCGGGCCGAGGAGGCCCTGGAGCAGGTCCACGCGGCCGGTCACCGTCCGGTGACCTCCCTGGTGCGCCGGTCCTCGTTGGAGGACGTGTTCCTGCGGCTGACCGGGAGGAGCCTCATTGACTGAGACGCGGCCCTCCGACGTCACCTCCTCGGGACCCGGCGCCGCGCCGTCGTCGCCGGCCGCGGACAAGGCGGCGCTGGCCTCCCGGGTGCGGTCCCGCGGGATCCTGTACCAGGCGGAGCACACGCTGCGCGGCATGCGCGCCTATGCGGTGGTGATCCTGACCAGCTCCATCGCCCAGCCGATCCTGTACATCCTGGCCATGGGCCTGGGCCTCGGTGTGCTGGTGGGCGACCGCGCGGACCTGACCGCCTACGGCGCCGAGTCCTACCTGATGTACATCGGTCCGGCGATCCTGGCCTCCACCATGGCGATGTCAGCGGGCATCGAGTTCACCTTTCCGGTCATGGAGAAGTTCAAGTGGCGGCGCATCTACTACGGTGCGCAGGCCTCCCCGCTGACGCCCACCCAGATCGCCTCCGGGCACATTCTGGCCGTCTGCGCACGGTTCGGCGTCCACGGCGTGGTGTTCACCGCCGTGCTGGTCGCCTTCGGGGCCACCACGAGCCCCTGGGCCTGGCTGCAGGTGTTCACCGCAGCCCTGGGGTCGCTGGCCCTGGGGCTGCCTATCATGGCCTACATCGCCTCCCTGCGGGATGAGAAGGGCCACGCGGCGCTGATCCAGCGGTTCATCATCATGCCGCTGTTCCTGTTCTCCGGCACGTTCTACCCGTTGACCAACCTGCCCGGACCGCTGCAGCTCATCGGTTGGGTCTCCCCCATCTGGCATGCCAATGAGCTCGGGCGCCTGCTGGCCTTCGGGCAGCCGATGACCCTGGGGATGGCCGCGGTGCATCTGGGCTACCTGCTGGTCCTGGCCGGCGCGGCCTGGCTGTGGGTGCGGAGGATCTACATCCGACGTCTCGGGCTGAGCGAATGGCGGGGCCGCACCCCTGGCGAGAAGTCTCGACTGAAGCGGGAGGCCCGACTGGAGGCCAAGGACCTGGCGGCCGGGCCGCCCGCACCGGGCACCCCACCGGTGAAGGTCCGCACCGGACCGGTCGGCAACTACTACTCGGGCAACATCCGGGCGGTGTTCTCCCGGGGGATGTCGGCCATCCGGAACAACCGCGGGGTCATCTTCCTCTCCGGATTCCTGGAGCCCGTGCTGTTCCTGACCTCCTTCGGCCTGGGCATCAGCCCCATGATCTCCGGAGTGCAGGCCGCCGACGGCGGCGAGATGAGCTACGCGGCGTTCATCGCGCCCGCTCTGCTGGCGGTCTCCGCGATGAACGGCGCGGTCTTCGACTCCACCTGGAACGTGTTCTTCAAGCTGAAGATCACCAAGCTCTACCAGTCGATGATGGCAACCTCGCTGGGCCCGTTGGACGTCGCCGTCGGGGAGATCCTGCTGGCGCTGTTCCGCGGCGGGATCTACGCGCTCGGCTTCCTCACGGTGCTGGTGGCCGCAGGCCTGGTGAGTCCGCTGGCCGCCGTGATCATGCTGGTCACGGCCCTGTTCATCGCCCTGGGCTTCGCGTCGGTGGGCATGGCGGTGACCTCCTTCATGAGCAGGTTCCAGCAGATGGACTGGATGATGATGGTCATGATGCCGATGTTCCTGTTCTCGGCCACGCTGTTCCCCATCGACGTCTACCCGGCCGGTGTCCAGTGGATGATCCAGGCGCTGCCGCTGTGGCACGCGGTGGAGCTGATGCGGGACATCGCCGCCTTCTCCTTCAGCGGGCTCACCCTGGTGCACATCGGCTACTACCTGGTGATGGTCGCCGTCGGGATGACCGTGGCGACGCTGCGGATGCGTCGGCTGTTCCTGCGCTGAGCGGCTGCGGCCCTGGACAGCTGCCCAGCCGGGGCGCCGTTCAGAAGACCTGGCTGTAGGCGTTGAGCGCCGGCTGCCCGCCGAGGTGCGCATAGAGCACCGTCGAGTCGGCGGGGATCTCGGATTCGCGGACCAGGTCCATCAGCCCTGCCATGGACTTGCCCTCGTAGACCGGGTCGAGGATGACACCCTCCAGCTGGGCGGTGGTGCGGATCGCCTCGACGGTGGACTCCACCGGGATGCCGTACTCCTCACCCGCCCAGCCGGGCAGCACGGTGATCTCCTCGGCGCGCAGCTCCCGACCCAGCCCGATCAGCTCGGCGGTGTGCCGGGCGATCCGCTCGACCTGGGCGCGGGTCTTCTCCAGCGTGGCGGAGGCGTCGATGCCGATCACCCGCCGGGGGCGACCGCCGGCCTCTTCGAGGGCCGCGAATCCGGCGATCATCCCGGCATGGGTGGATCCGGTGACCGTGCAGACCACGATCGTGTCGAAGAAGACGCCGAGCTCGCGCTCCTGGGCGGCGACCTCATAGGCCCAGTTCGCGAAGCCCAGGCCACCGAGCGGGTGCTCCGAGGCGCCGGCCGGGATGGGGTAGGGCGTGCCACCCTCGGCCTCGACCTCCGCGATGGCCTCCTCCCAACTGGAGCGGATGCCGATGTCGAAGCCGGCGTCGTCCAGACGGACGTCGGCGCCCATGAGGCGGGAGAGCAGGATGTTGCCGACCCTGTCGTTGACGGGGTCGTCCCAGTCCACCCAGCGCTCCTGGACCAGACGCGCCTTCAGGCCGAGCCGCGCGGCGACGGCGGCCACCTGACGGGTGTGGTTGGACTGGTAGCCACCGATCGAGACGAGCGTGTCCGCGCCGGAGGCCAGGATGTCCGGGACGATGTACTCCAGCTTCCGCGTCTTGTTGCCGCCGAAGGCCAGGCCTGAGTTCACGTCCTCCCGCTTCGCCCAGATCTGTGCCCCGCCCAGATGAGCCGTGAGCCGATCCAGCCGATGGACGGGGCTGGGGCCGAAGGTCAGCTCGTAGCGGGGAAAGTCGGTGATGGCCATGGGGCTCCTCGGGATGGGCCAGGGCGGCACCGGCCGTCCCGACGATATGCGATATATTGCACTCAGAATTCCACGCGGTGGATGCGATGATGTCAAGGCCCTGCTCGAGTCGCGATTCTGCTCGAGACGTTCCTGCCCGAGACGACCCTGCCCGCCCGCGGCCCCCGACGCCGCCCCACCTGTTGAGGAGCCGACCATGCCCGTCCCCGCGGCTCGCGGCGTCCACCGCCGCACCCTGCTGCGCGACGAGGTCCACCGCACCATCCGTCAGGCGATCGTCACCGGGGATCTCTCCCCCGGTGAGCTGCTGCGCGATGCCGACCTGGAGGACTGGCTGGGAGTCTCCCGCACTCCGATCCGGGAAGCCCTGCTGCGCCTGGAGCGAGAGGGGCTCGTCGACGCCCAGCCGGGTCGCCGCACCACCGTGGCCGAGGAGGATCCGGAGCGTGTGGCCCATGCCCGTGACGTCGCCGCAGCACTCCACGAGCTGGCCGTCCGCAGCGCCGCACCCCGGATCACACCCGAGGATCTGGTGCAGATGGCCGCGGCCAACGGCAGACTGGCCCGGGCGCTGGAGGACCGGGACGCGCCCGCCGCCGTCGCCGCAGACGAGGCGTTCCACGCCGTGGCGCTGCAGCGGGCGGAGAACCCGGTCCTGGATGACGCCCTGGACCAGGTGGTCGCCCTGCTGCGACGCACCGAGCACCTCCACTTCGGCAGCCTCACCGGCGCCGACTCCCCCGCCCAGCATGAGCAGATCCTGACAGCGCTGCGCGCCGGCGACGCCGAGGAGGCGGCCCGGCTGACCCGCCTCAACTGGGCGGGCCTACGAGCAACCTGACACTGCCGGCCGGTGACACTGCCGACGGGTGACACGCGAGTGGCCACGAATCCCGCGATCTCCCCGAGGACACGCCGTGTCGCGTGGGGAGAAGCCGGGATTCGTGGCCACTCGATGGGGGAGGAACGGCCGCCTCAGCCCGCCTGCAGCTCGGCGGCCTCCACCACATTGGTCATCAGCAGCGCCACCGTCATGGGGCCCACTCCCCCGGGGTTCGGGGAGAGCCAGCCGGCGACGTCGGCGACGTCGGGGTGGACGTCCCCGTAGACCTTCGCCTTGCCTCCGTCAGGGTCCGGCTCCCGGGTGACGCCGACGTCGAGCACCGCGGCGCCGGGCTTGACGTCCTCCGGACGCACCAGGTGCTTCACTCCGGCGGCGGCCACGATGACGTCAGCCTGCCGCAGGTGGTGAGACATGTCCACCGTGCCGGTGTGGGTGAGGGTCACCGTAGCGTTGAGCTCCCGACGCGTCAGCAGCAGCCCGATGGAGCGGCCGATGGTCACGCCGCGGCCGACGACGACCACGTGCTTGCCGGCGAGGTCATAGTCATGGCGCAGCAGCAGCTCGATGACTCCGCGCGGAGTACAGGGCAGCGGAGTGTGGATCGGCTCGTTGACGTTGAGCACCAGACGACCCAGGTTGACCGGGTGCAGCCCGTCGGCGTCCTTGGCCGGGTCGATGCGTTCCAGCACCCGGTCGGTGTCGAGGTGCTTCGGCAGCGGCAGCTGGATGATGTAGCCGTGGCAGGCCGGATCCGCGTTGAGCTCGTCGATCAGCGCCTCGACCTGCTCCTGTGTGGCGTCCTCCGGCAGCTCCCGCTGGATCGAGTTCATCCCGATGGCCTGGGACTGCTTGTGCTTCATCCCCACGTAGAGCTGCGACGCCGGGTCCGCGCCCACCAGCACGGTGGCGATGCCCGGAGTGACGCCCTGCTCCTTGAGCGCCGCCACCCGTTCGGTCAGCTCCGCGCGGATCTGTGCGGAGGCCGCCTTGCCGTCGAGGCGACGTGCCGTCGTCGTGTCCTGCTGAGCCATCACCACTCCTCGAGGCCCTCGTAGAGCGGGAAGTCGGCGGCCAGCGCGGCGACCCGGGCCTTGAGCGGATAGAGGTCGGGCTGGCCGGCGGCCCCCTGCTTGAGCACCTCCGCGATGATGTCCGCCACCTCGGCGAACTCCACGTCGCCGAAGCCGCGGGAGGCCAGCGCCGGGGTGCCGATGCGCAGCCCGGAGGTCACCATCGGCGGGCGCGGGTCGTTCGGCACAGCATTGCGGTTGACGGTGATGCCGACCTCGTGGAGCAGGTCCTCGGCCTGCTTGCCGTCCATCTCCGAGTTCCGCAGGTCCACCAGCACCAGGTGGACGTCGGTGCCCCCGGTGAGCACGTTGACCCCGTGGGCGGTGACGTCGTCGGCCACCAGGCGCTCGGCGAGGATCTGTGCGCCGGCGACCGTGCGCCGCTGGCGCGCCGCGAAGTCCTCGGAGGCCGCGATCTTGAACGCGATGGCCTTCGCGGCGATGGCGTGCATGAGCGGGCCGCCCTGCTGGCCGGGGAACACCGCGGAGTTGATCTTCTTCTTGTGCTCCTCCTTGCAGAGGATCATGCCGGAGCGAGGGCCCGCCAGCGTCTTATGCACCGTGGTGGTGACGACGTCGGCGTGAGGCACCGGGTTCGGGTGCAGGCCGGCGGCCACCAGGCCGGCGAAGTGGGCCATGTCCACCCAGAGGATGGCGCCGACCTCGTCGGCGATCTCACGGAACGCGGCGAAGTCGAGCTGCCGCGGGTAGGCGGACCAGCCGGCCACGATCATGTCCGGACGCTCGGCGAGCGCCTGCTCCCGAACCTTCTCCATGTCGATCAGACCGGTCTCCGGGTCCACCTCATAGGCGGCGACCTCGTGGAACTTGCCCGAGTAGTTCAGCTTCATGCCGTGGGTCAGGTGTCCGCCGTGGGCCAGCGAGAGGCCCATGAGCTTGTCCCCGGGCTTGAGGAAGGCCGTCATCACGGCGACGTTGGCCTGCGCGCCGGCGTGGGGCTGGACGTTGGCGTGGTCCGCGCCGAAGAGCGCCTTGGCGCGCTCGATCGCGAGGTTCTCCGCGACGTCGACGAACTCGCAGCCGCCGTAGTAGCGCCGACCCGGGTACCCCTCGGCGTACTTGTTGGTCAGCACCGACCCCTGCGCCTCGAGCACCGCTCGCGGCACGAAGTTCTCGGAGGCGATCATCTCGAGAGTCCCCCGCTGGCGCCCCAGCTCGTCGGAGATCGCCTGGGCGATCTCGGGGTCGACCTCGGACAGTGGCGCAGTGTTGATGTTCACGGTGGACTCGGCAGTGGTCATCGACGCGGTCTCCTCGCTGTGCGTTCAGGGACGACCGCGGCCCGGCCTCGTGGAGGGGCGCTTGGCACGTCGCAGAGACATGCCGTGGGAGACGGAGCTCCGGCTCCCGGCCGCAGTCCCGAGACAGTCTATCGCCGCGACGCCTCCTCGTCCCACACTCCTGCGGAATCTCTCCGCGTCGATCTGCCGCATCACGACTCCGGCCCGCATCTCGCAGCGCTGACCTGCGCGGCTTGACGTGTGCTCTGACTCACAGTACATTTCCTCACACGTGTTAGGAGGCAGGATGCACATCTCATCACAGTCACGGACCATCACCCGGCGCACGCTGCTCGGCGTCGGCGGGCTCGCCGCCCTGGGCGGCACGGTCGCCGCGTGGCCCCGGCTCTCCGGCCAGGACATCCCGGGCCGCGGCGAGGACGTCCTGCGCGTCGCCATCCAGGGCACCGCCGCGGACGCCGCCGCCCGCCAGGCCCTGGCCGACGAGTTCACCGCCGAGCACCCGGACATTCCGGTCCGAATCGAGGCGATCCAGGCCGTGGACTGGGGCGACTTCTTCACCAAGATCCTCACCATGGTGGCCGCGGGCACCGCACCCGACGTCGTCTACGTCGCCACCGAGGGCGCGCAGCTCTTCGCCGAGCGACTCGCCGAACCGCTGGACGACTGGATCACCCAGGACCAGACACGGCTGACCGACTACTTCAGCGACGTCCACCCATCCCTCATCGAAGCCTTCATGTACCACGGCAGCCTCTACGTGCTGCCGCTGGACTTCAACGCGGCCAACATGTACCTCAACCTGCCGACCCTGGAACGGGCGGGGCTGGACATGCCCTCCCCGGACTGGGACATCGACGAGTTCGAGCACATGCTGCGCACCATGCGGGACACCGCAGACGGCGGGTTCGTCCCCTATTTCTGGACCAACCGGCTCTTCGGCGGAATCGTCCCCTGGCTCTACGCCAACGACACCAGCATCCTCACCGAGGAGCGGTTCGACGGGGGCGACTGGCTCTGGGACCGGTTCTACACCCCGGAGCAGACGGCAGGCCGCCAGGGCGGCTACCGGTGGACGTCCTCCAACGTCGGCGACCCCCGCGTCGTGGAGACCTTCGAGCGGCTGCAGAGCTGGGTCTCCGAGGGGCTGAGCATCCGCCCGGAGGAGGGCGGCGGGACATCGCTGATCGGCCTGTTCGCCGCAGACCGCATCGGCGCCACCCCGGCCGGCGGCTACTGGGCCCAGGGGCTGCATGAGAACGGGATGTCGGAGGAAGACTTCGACGTCCAGTACTTCCCTCGGTGGCGGAGCCAGCGCCACCAGTTCGGCACCGCCGGCTACTCGATCATGCGCACCTCCGAGCGCAAGGACCAGGCCTGGCGCTGGCTGGAGTTCACCACGCGCAAGGAGTCCATGGAGCTGGCGATGCCAGAGCCCACGACCACCCCGACCCGCCGCTCGATGGTGAACGAGGCCTTCTACCGCGAGACCGGGCCCCGCAGTTGGAAGGTCTTCTACGACACCCTCGACGAGTTCCCCTCCTCCGGGCCCATTCCCGCCCCGCCCCAGCAGGCGGAGGTGGAGAACGCCCTGGCCCGCAACGTCGCCCTCGGCATGAGCGGAGGCCCCGCCCAGCTGGAGACGGCCCTGGACCGCCTCGACCGTGAACTCACCGTCGCCATGGAGAAGACCACATGACCACCACCGCACCTGTCACACCGCCGGCCGGACCCGCCGACGCCGCGGCGTCGTCGGCGAAGCCCTCCCCCGCTCCCCGTCGCCGCTCCCGCTCCGAACGCTGGGTGATCCTACTTCTGCTGGCCCCCACCGTGGTCGGCATGGGGATCTTCACCCTGCTGCCGATCGCCGGCTCCCTGGCCCTGGCGTTCTTCCGCTGGGACCTGCTCTCAGCCCCCGAATTCGCCGGCGTGGACAACTTCCTCACCCTCGGCGCCGACCCCACGGTGCGCACGGCCTTCCTGAACACCATCGTGTTCGTGATCGTCGCTGTGACGCTGCAGCTCAGCCTCGCGATGTTCCTGGCCGTGATGGTCCAGTCCCGGATGCCCGAGTGGCTGCGGCTGTTCTTCCGCTCCACGTTCTTCTTCCCGCTGGTCCTCTCGGCCGCAGGGGTCTCCATCTTCATGAGCTACCTGTTCAACGAGCAGTTCGGCGTCGTGAACTGGCTGCTTGGCCTGGTCGGCATCCCGAACGTCCCCTGGCTGACGACGCCGACCGGTGCCGCCGCCGTCGTCATCTTCGTCTTCGTCTGGCAGAACTTCGGATTCTCCTTCCTCATCCTGCTGGGCGGGATCGCCTCCATCCCGAAGGAGCTCTACGAGGCCGCCGAGCTCGACGGCGCCCGCGGCTGGGGAGCCTTCAGGAACGTCACCTTCCCGCTGGTCTCCCCCTCGCTGCTGGTCGCCTCCGTCACCGCGATGATCATGGCCCTGCAGGTCTTCGACCAGCCCTACGTGCTCACCCGCGGAGGGCCCGGCGACTCCACCCGCTCCGCCGTCATGGTGGTCTTCGAGGCCGCCTTCCAGCGCCTGGAGTTCGGGCTGGCCTCGGCCGCCGGACTGGTGCTGATGCTCATCATCATGCTCATCACCTGGGCGCAGTTCCGCCTCTCCCGCCGATTCGTCTTCTACCAGTGAACCGTCCGACGCCGCCGCCTCCGTGCCGTCGCGCCGTGGACGAAGGAGCTCTGAACCCATGACCACCCTCCAGCCTGTCACCGACAGACCCCGCCGACGCCTGCGCCTGCCCTCTCCCTCGCGGGCCGCCGCCCTGCTGTTCATGATCGTCGCCGCCGTGGCCGTGCTCGGCCCGGTGATGTGGACGCTGTCCACCTCCCTGCGAGCGCCGGCGGAGTCCTTCGACCTGCCGCCGCACTTCATCCCCCTCGGCTTCGACGTCTCGGCGTACCGCGAGGTCTTCACCCAGATCGACGTCACCCGGCTGGTGCTGAACTCCGCGCTGGTCACCGCGCTGATCGCCGGCGGGCAGATGCTCACCGCGGCGATGGCCGGCTACGTCTTCGCCCGCATGCGGTTCCGGGGCTCCGGGCTCCTCTTCGCCCTGGTGCTGGCCACCATGATGATCCCCGTGCAGGTCACGATCGTCCCGGTGTTCATGCTCATCCGGGGCATGGGGCTGGCCGACACCCTGCTGGCGCTCATCATTCCGGCGGTCCCGACGGCCTTCGGGACGTTTCTGATGCGGCAGTACTTCCTCAACCTCCCCGGCGACTACGCCGAAGCCGCCTCCCTGGACGGCGCCGGGCCGTGGCGAGTGTTCTTCTCCGTGTACCTGCCGCTCTCCGCTCCCGGCATGGCGATCGTGGGCATCCTGGCCTTCAACTACCACTGGAACGAGTTCTTCCGACCGCTGGTGCTGGTCAACTCGGAGGAGAACTTCACGCTGCCCCTGGGCCTGGTCTCCCTGCAGGGGCACCTCGGGACCGGGAGCATCTCAGTGGTGCTGGCCGGTGTGGTGCTCTCCATGATTCCGGCGCTGATCGTGTTCCTCTTCGGGCAGCGCTATCTGCGCGAAGGCCTCACCGCCGGAGCCGGCAAATGACCGTTGCCGCCCCTCTCACCACCGACCCGCTCGTGACCACCCACGGAAAGGACTCCATGCCCAGCCCCACCGCCTCCCACCCGGACCCCGCCTTCCCCGTGGCTCACCCCCGGCCCGCGAGGGGGTGGCTCAACGACCCCAACGGCCTGTGCCGGGTGGACGGCGTCTGGCACGTGTTCTTCCAGCACAATCCGCACTCCGCCCGACACGACCGGATCCACTGGGGCCACCTCTCCTCCCCGGACCTCGTGGACTGGACCGAGGAACCCGTGGCACTCGTCCCCTCGACCGACGGTCCGGACCGCGACGGGTGCTGGTCCGGCGTCATGGGCTTCGACGACGACGGCGCCCCCGTGGCCGTCTACAGCGGGGTCCAGGGCATCGAGAACGCCTCGGAGGTGACCCTGGCCCGAGGCTCCGCGGACCTGCGTGAGTGGTCGGCCGAGCGTCACGTGGCCGCCGGCATGCCCGAGGACGATCGGGTCATCGGGGTGCGGGATCCGTTCCTGGTGCGCATCGCGGGACGCCGGTGGGCGCTGCAGGGCGCAGGACTGGCGGACGGACAGGCCGCCGTCCTGCTCTATGACGCCGAGGATCTGGACCGGTGGACGTATCACGGCGTCTGGCTGAGCTCCGGTCAGGCTCCCGCCGCCGTCGACGCCGACATCTGGGAGTGCCCGCAGCTGGTGCGGCTGACGGGCACCGAGACCTGGGCGTTGGTCGTGTCCCGGTGGCACCGCAGGCCCGACGGCGGCCACGAGCTCGGCGACACCCAGGCTCTGCTGCTCGAGATCGAGGACGCCGCCCCTGCAGACGCCGCGCCGCATGGAGCCCCCACGACGGTCCCCACTCCGCGCATCGTCGGCACCTCGGCGGTCGACGACGGCCCCAGCTTCTACGCGCCGCAGGTGCTCGCCGAGCCCGACCGGGCGCTGATGATCGGGTGGGCCCGCGAGCGCCGTGCTCAGGAGCTCAGCGACGCGGCCGGGTGGTCGGGACTGCTCACCTGGCCGCGGGAGCTCACGCTGCAGGACGGCGCACTGGTCAGCCGGCCCGCCCCGGAATGCGAGGGATGGCGCGAGGGCCCGGCGCACCGTGCCGACGACGACGTCGTCGTCCTCCCGGACGCCTGTGACGTCGTCGTCGAGCCCCACGGCTCGACGGGGAGCCCGGCAGTCGTGACGCTGCGGATGCCCACGAGTCCGCTGACGGGGTCGGAGACGGGATCGGACACGGGATCGGAGACGGCCGAGACGGTCTACAGCGGGCCCGCCTCCCGGATCGTGATCGACCGGTCGATCATCGAGGTCTACCGGGAGGACGGGCCGGCGCGCACGGTGCGGGCGGAACCCGCGCCGGGGCAGCAGTGGCAGCTGATCCCCCAGGGTGCCGCCGTCACCTGGTGGGCGCTGCGCCCGTGGAGTCCCGCCTGATCAGTTGAGTCGGCAGCAGCTCCGGCTCGTGAGGCGCCTGCGTGTCCGCCCTGGAGATCCCGGCCAGCAGGATCTCCATGGCCCGTCGCCCGATGTCCTGGTGGGGCAGCGCCACCGTGGTCAGCGCAGGGACCACCTGAGCGGCCACATGTGCCTGGTCGTCCACCCCGACCACCGAGAGGTCACCGGGGACGTCCACGCCGCGATGCGCAGCAGCCAGCAGGACTCCCACCGCCGTGCGGTCGTTCGAGGCCAGCACGGCGGTGGGCGGCGCGGCGCCGTCGAGAAGCGCGGAGGCAGCACGGTAGCCCTCGGCGATCTCCCAGCCGCAGGGGACCACCTGCGTGGCCACCTCCCCGGCGGCCTGCAGGAAACCGTCCCTGCGCAGGGGGGTGGCCGGTGACTCCTCGGTGCCGCACAGCAGGGCGATGTCCCGGTGGCCGAGCTCCAGCAGATGGCGCACCGCCTGCACCGATCCGTCGGCCTCGTCGGCAATCACCGCGGGAGCACGTCGTGAGGGATCCAGACAGTTGGCCAGCACGGCGGGCGCGGAGAAGAACGTCTCCGCAGGGTCCACCGTCACCAGCCCTCCGGTGGCGAGCATGAGCGCGTCGATGTTGCGGGCGAAGAAGACCTCGCACATCCGCCCGATGCGCGCCTCCTCGCCCTCCGTGTCGGCCACCATGACCATGTAGCCGGACTCCCGCGCGACGGCGTCGGCCCCGCTGATGATGCCGCCGGCGAAGGGCGAGGTCACGATCTCATCGGTGATGACGCCGATGGTCCGGGTGCTGCGGCTGCGCAGCGACTGCCCGACGCTCTGCGGGATGTAGCCGAGCTCCTCGACGGCGGCTCGGATGCGCTCCTGGAGCGCTGGCGCGACGTTGCCGTCGGCACGCCCGTTGAGCACCAGCGACACGGCGCTGCGTGACGCCCCGGCCCGGGCGGCGACATCCGCCGCGGTGACCTGTCGGCGCACCTGTCGCTGCACGTCGTCTCCTCATCCGTCGGACTCCGCGACCAGTCTAGCGGCGGGGCCCGACGCATCCCTCCCGGCGCCTCAGCCCGTGGCGAGGCCGTGCTTCAGCTCCTCCCCGGCGTGGACGTCGCCGATGAGCCGGCGCTGTCGGGCGTCGGCCGTTCCCTCCTTCGGCCTGCCGGGGAGCACCTGCACCACGGCGGGGCGCGGCACGGCGGCCAGCCCCGGCCCGTCCTCGCCCACATAGTCCGGGAACGCCGACCGCTGGTCGCCCCAGACGCCGTCCTCGCCGGGGTGCTGGACGGCCACGAAGACGCTGCGCTGCTCATCGTGGATCACCGGCCCGCAGGTCTCGGCGTCGGCGGGCACGGACAGGAACTGCTCCACCTTGCCGCGGGCCTCCCCATCCAGGTGGACCTTGAACAGCCCGTCGCAGAGACCGATCCCGCTGGGGGCGCCGTCGGTGGAGATCCATAGGTTCCCCTGGGAGTCGAAGGCGACGTTGTCCGGACAGGAGATCGGAGAGACCTGCTCCGCCGGGAACCCGCTGAAGTAGGTGGAGTCATCCCGGGAGGGGTCTCCGCAGACCAGCAGCAGCGTCCAGTCGAACACCGTGGAGGTCTGACCGCCGCGTTCGGTGATCTCCACGACGTGCCCGTCGCGATTCGCCGTCCGCGGGTTCGCCTCGTCGGCGCCGGCGGCGCCGTCCGGCCCGCGCTGAGAGTTGTTGGTGCAGGCCATGTAGACCTTGCCGGTGTGCGGGTTGGGCTCCACATCCTCGGGGCGGTCCATCGCCGTGGCCCCCGCGGCGTCGGCGGCCAGCCGCGTATGGACCAGCACCTCCTCGGCGGTGAAGCCCGGCACCTGAGGCTCGCCGTCCACCAGCAGCGGGAGCCACTCACCGGTGCCGTCGAAGGCGCCGTCGGAGGGCAGCGCCCCAGTCCCGTCGATCTCGGCCGCCGGGGAGTTCCCGGTGAACTTCGCGACGTACAGATCGCCTTCCGTCAGCAGGGTCTTGTTGTGCGCCCGGTCCCCCTCGACGTAGGTCCCGCGCGAAACGAACTTGTACAGGTAGTCGAAGCGCTCGTCATCACCGGCGTAGGCCACCGCATGGCCGGACTCCGAGAGGATGACGGTGGCGCCTTCATGCTTGAACCGGCCCAGGCTGGTGTGCTTCACGGGGGTGGACTCCGGGTCCCAGGGGTCGACCTCCACGATCCAGCCGAAACGGTTCTTCTCGTTCTCATACCCCGGGTTCCGGGTGTCGAATCGGGGCTCGTCCTGCTCCCAGCCGCGGACCGTGGGCTCGGCGTCGATGCCATACCGACGGTCCGCCTCGGAGGTCCCCTCGGAGACGAAGTACCCGTGGAAGTTCTCCTCCCCGGAGAGGAACGTGCCCCAGGGGGTGAGACCGCCGGCGCAGTTGTTCAGCGTGCCGCGGACCCTCCGGCCCTCGGGGTCGTCGGCGGTGACCAGCAGCTCCGAGCCGGCGGCCGGACCGGTGAGCTCAAACTCGGTGTCCAGCAGGAAGCGGCGGTTGCGCACGCCGTCGACGTCGACCTGCCAGGCATGGTTCCGATTCTTCCGCGTCACCTCGACGACGGTCAGCCCGTGGGCGGCCATGCCCACGGACCGGCGGGTGGCCTCGTCGGTGCCCTCGGGGAACATGATGTCTTCGTTGGTGTACTCGTGGTTGGCGAACAGCACCGCCCGACGCCCCTTCGATCCGGGGACCTCCACGATCTCGAGGTAGTCGTTGTTGTACCCGAACTGCTTCGCCTGCGCCTCGGCGGTCTGGTGTCCAGCGTCGAACTCCGGGGCGTCGGCGAAGACCTTGTCGCCCCAGCGGATGACGGGCTCCCAGGTGTAGCCCTCCGGCACGATCAGCCCGTCGACGTCGCGGTGGACGGGGCTGATCGGACGGAACGTCAGCCGGGATCCTGTGCTCGCGGACGCCGGTACCGCCTGCGGCCCGGCGGCCGCCCCCACCGCGATGGCCAGCGCGCCCGCGGCGGAGGCGCCGAGCAGCTGGCGTCGGGTCAGGGCCGCCGAGGCGACCTCCCGGAAGGTCTCATTGCCGGAGGTGTTGCAGACCTCTCCAGCGCAGGCGTTGGCGCACTTCAGCGCGCAGGTGACGGCGCTGCGCTTGCCGCGGACATGACCGAGCATGGGGAGCAGCTCTCGGACGGGCATCGTGATGGATCCTCTCACTGACGACGGGGCAGAACGCCCTCACGATGCCAGGGGCGGGAAGAGGTGACGCAGACGAGGCATGAACGCCAGTTGAAATCCACCTGACCTGCGAAGAAGTAGCCCTGCGGTCGACTCGACAGCCTTTGGAGGGTGAACGGCGCCAACCCTGCCGAACTTACGGCTCCCCAGTAATTGTGAATCACTCAGATCTAGGGCAGACTGGTGTTCGTGACCCTGACGACCGACTGGCCCTCCCAGCTGCGCGACCGCGGACTGCGCGTCACCCGCCAGCGCCTGGCCGTGCTCGACGCCGTCGCCGATGAGCCGCACCGCCCGGCGGAGGCCATCCACGCCAAGGTCACCGAGCATCTCCCGGAGATCACCGTGCAGTCGGTGTACACCGTGCTGCACGACCTCACCGCCCACGACCTGCTGCGCCGCTTCGATCCGCCGGGCTCGCCCGCCTGCTACGAGACGCGCACCCATGACAATCACCACCACGCCATCTGCACGGTGTGCGGGCGGATCGAGGACGTCGAATGCGTCCCCGGTGAGGCCCCATGCCTGCAGCCGCCTCCCGGTCTCGGCATGACCGTGGAGGTCGCCGACGTCGTGTTCCGCGGCATCTGCGACGAGTGCGCCGCCCGTCAGAGCGCGCCCGCCTCCCCCGCCGAGAGCTCAGCCGCCCGCTGAGCCTGCTGTCCGCCGTCGTGGCCCACGGCGCGCGGCCGACCAGACCTGCCTCACCCGAGAAACACCCAAGGAAGAGAGAAAGGGAACAGTGATGACCACTGGCAACACCCCGAACGCCACCGGGTCGACGACCCAGGCCGGCATCCCCGCGGTGAGCGACCGCCACTCGCTCAGCGTCGGCGCAGACGGTCCCCTGCTGCTGCATGACCACCACCTGGTCGAGACCCTGGCGCACTTCAACCGGATGAACGTCCCCGAGCGTCGTCCGCACGCCAAGGGCGCCGGTGCCTTCGGCACCTTCGAGGTCACCGAGGACGTCTCGAAGTACACCAAGGCCGACGTCTTCCAGCCGGGCCGCACCACGGAGACCCTGCTGCGCTTCTCGACGGTGGCCGGTGAGATCGGCTCGCCCGACACCTGGCGCGACGTGCGCGGCTTCGCGCTGAAGTTCTACACGGAGGAGGGGAACCTGGACATCGTCGGGAACAACACTCCGGTGTTCTTCCTGCGCGACCCCATGAAGTTCCCGCACTTCATCCGCTCCCAGAAGCGCCTGCCGGACTCCGGCCTGCGCGACGCCCACATGCAGTGGGACTTCTGGACCCAGAACCCCGAGTCCGCCCACCAGGTCACCTACCTCATGGGTGACCGCGGCCTGCCGGCCTCCTGGCGCCGGATGAACGGCTACGGCTCCCACACCTACGCCTGGGTCAACGCCGAGGGCGAGCGCTTCTGGGTGAAGTACCACTTCATCAACGACGCCGGCTTCGACACCATGTCCGGCGAGGAGGCCGAGCGCCTGGCCGGCGCCGACGCCGAGTACCACCGCCGCGACCTGTTCGACGCGATCAAGGACGGCGACTACCCGACCTGGACCCTCTACGTGCAGGTCATGCCGTACGAGGACGCCAAGACCTACAAGATCAACCCGTTCGACCTGACCAAGACCTGGCCGAAGGCGGACTACCCGCGCATCCCGGTGGGCAAGCTGACCCTGAACCGGAACCCGGAGAACTTCTTCGCCCAGATCGAGCAGGCGGCGTTCTCCCCGGCCAACATGGTCCCCGGCACCGGCAACTCACCGGACAAGATGCTGCTGGGCCGGAACTTCGCCTACGCGGACGCCCAGCGCTACCGCATCGGCACCAACTTCCAGCAGCTGCCGGTCAACCGCCCGAAGAACCCCGTCCACACCTACAACTTCGAGGGCAACATGTGGTTCGACCACAGCGGCGACAAGCCGGTGTACGCCCCGAACACCGTGGAGGGCTCGACCTGGTCCGACGAGCAGGGACCCGTGGAGAACGGCTGGGAGGCCGACGGCGAGCTGGTCCGCTCCGCCTACACGCTGCGTGAGCAGGACGACGACTTCACCCAGCCGGGGATCCTGGTCCGGGAGGTCTTCGACGACGCCGCCCGCGATCGCCTCGTGGAGACCGTCTCCGGCGCACTGGACGGCGTCCGTGAGCCGGTGCTCTCCAACGCCTTCCAGTACTGGAAGAACGTCGACGCCGAGATCGGCCAGCGCATCCAGGACACCGTGTCCGGTGCCGCTCAGCCGCTCCAGGACGCCGTCACCACCAACTGATCCGGCGGCCGTCCTCGGCTGAGTCCTGACGTCGCTGAGACCTGGCGTCTCAGCGGCGGATGGACGCAGGTGGACACAGAAGGAGGCCCCCGCCCGGCAGCTCGCCGGTGCGGGGGCCTCCTTGTCTGTGCGGACGGAGCGTCACAGTGCCTGCGACGCCCTGGACGCGTCGGAGAGGGTCAGCCGTCCAGGCCGTCCTCCTCCTCAGCACCCTCGTCCTCCAGGCCGCCCTCGAGCTCCTCGTCGGCGGCGTCGTCCTCAGCGGCACCGTCCTCCTCGAGGCCGGCGTCACCCTCGGCGGGGTCCTCCTCAGCCGGGTCCTCCTCCGGGAGGCCCTCGTCAGCCGGGTCCTCCTCGGGAGCACCCTCCTCGGGAGCGCCCTCCTCCTCGACCGGTGCGTCCTCCGGGGCCTCGCCCTCGGTGTCGCATGCGGTCACGCCGAAAAGCGCCAGCGAGCCGACGCCGACGGCGGCGGCCAGGGAACGAAGCTTGTTCGCGTCGGTTGCAGCCATGGTGTGCACCTCCGTGGTCATGCATCGTGTGTGATGCTCCGCGGACTCTCCGCGTCTGTCTTCCAGGCCTTCCGAGCCTGGCGCCTCGGCCGCTGACCGCGACGCCGTCCGGATGGCTTGTCCCCATCATCACCACACGGAGAGGGGCTCGGAAAAGCTCAGCACGGGCAGATCGGGAAACTCTCGGGAACCTCTTACGGAGCATCGAGGAAGTGCCCACCTTGGCAATCCTCCCTGGTCAGACCCTGGGTACAGGCCGATACGGGGTAGGGAGCCTCCCGAAGACCACCCTCAGGAGGCCCGCCGAAAAGGCCCTGGAGAGCCCCGGGGTGTGCGCTGGACGTGCGCAGCGACGCGCCGGGGTGACCACGGGCACGCCCTCCGGACACAGAACGGCCCCGGCGGTATGCACCGCCGGGGCCGCACTGGATCGGTGGGCTCGGTCCACCATGGGCCGAGCCGCACCGACCATCGTCGTACTGGAGAAGCTCTCCCGCCGGGACCGTGCCCTGCAGGAGACGACCTCAACCGGACGTCGGAGAAGGGATCAGCCCTCCTCTTCCTCCTCGGCCGGGTCCTCAGCCGGGTCCTCGGCCGGGTCCTCCTCCATACCCTCTTCCTCTTCGACCGCCGGGTCCTCTTCGCCGGTGTCCCCGTTGGTGTCACAGGCTGTGACGCCGAACAGTGCCAGGGATCCGACTCCGATGGCGGCAGCCAGGGAGCGAAGCTTGTTGTCGTCGGTGGTAACCATAGGATCAGTACCTCCGTCCAGGTGCATTCTCGATGCATCGCGGGCTTTCCGCTGGTCACCTGATCTGACCGTTCTGCGGCAGTCGCCTGCCTTCGACCAGATGACTCGTGACCATTCTCACCATAGAAGTTCCCTGAAAGAAAGCTCTGCAAAAGCTTTCTCCCGAATCTATGAGGACGCTCCCATGAATCGTCCAGGTTGTCGCCCGGATCACGCTGAATCTGGACGGAACCTGAACGTCCACTCGGCGGTCGGTTCACTCGAGCAACAGCTCCGCTGAACCGGGGCGCCGGGTCGACGCACCGATCAGCTGAGGATGTCCTCCATATCGTCGACGGTCAGGATGTCCTCGTCAGCGGGTCGCTCCGGCTCGGCAGCCTCGTCCCAGTCGCTGAACCGGACGTCGAAGACGTCGCCGTCATTGTCCGCGTAGACCGACAGCAGCACCGGGTCATCCCCGGCCCGGACCACGATCTCCCGGCGGTCATCGGTGTAGATCCACACGTCCTCGCCGTCGCGGGTGTCCGCCTCCGCCTCGAGCTCGCCGAATCCTCCGGCCTCCTCGAGGCTGCCGCGGAAGTCGGCCATCCACTCGTCCACCGTGAAGCCCTCGGGGAAGATCTGCGAGTAGTCCACCCACTTGCCCTCGAACTCACCGGCCAGCTCGTCCTCGTCGATCTCACCCGGGAACTGTCGCGCCACGGCGGCCAGCTCGTCCTCGCCGCGCAGATAGGTGCCGTCGTCGAAGGAGATGTACTCGGCCGAGGCGCCGCCTGCCTCCTCCCGCAGGGTCAGCGCCGAGCCGTCCATCTGCCCCGAGTAGTGCTGGACGATGGTGTCCGCACCCTCTTCGGCGTCGATGTCCGCCTCGACCTCCTCGGCGCCGGCGGGCACCTCGGCGTCGAGCACCACGGACTCGGCCTCCTCCATGGCACGCCACAGGTCGGCTTCGATCTCCTCGATGGCCGGAGCGTCTCCCGCCTCAGCCTCCGTCTCGTCCTCGGGCTCCTCGTCGGCCCCGTCCTCGGCGATCTCGTCCGGCTCGTCGCCCTGGTCCTCGGCGCCGTCCGGATCCACATCCTCCTGACCGGCGTCCTGCTCGCCGGCGTCCTCCTCGGCCTCGCCGGCCCCACAGCCGGTGAGGGCCAGCAGGGCGATCCCCACGATCCCCAGCGTCCTCACCGTGGTCGGGACCGCAGCGGTCTCCATCTCCTCAGTCACGTCGTGCCTCCTTCAGGCGGTGCATGATTCTTCCGTTCCGCCGCGCGTCGCCGCGCGACCCCATCACTGGTCCGAGACGTCCTCCTCGGTGGGCCACCCCTGATGGTCGGCGATGGCGTCGAAGATGTCGTCCAGGGTGATGACGTTCTCAGGCTCCTCGGGAATGTCCGCGGAGTTCCAGTCGGTGAAGGTGTACGTGCTGTCCTCATCCCGCAGCTCCAGGAGGTGCGGCTGTCCGTCCGCGGCCACCACGTACTCGGTCTCGCCGTCCTGCTGCGCGTAGACGTAGACCTCCTGCCCGTCTCGGGTCTCCCGGACTCCCGAGATCGCGTCCGTGTCCTCCTCGCGCAGCTCGCGCTGCCAGATGCCCAGGAAGTCCTCGGCGGAGAAGATGGAGGCCGAGCCGTCGGCGGAGAACTCCACCCACTGGTCGGCGACCAGGTCCTCGATGAACTCCGGCTCCACCGCGGCGGCGACGTCGTCGTCCAGGTTGCCGTACAGCAGGGCGCCGAAGTCCTCCCCGCGGAAGTACTCGACACCACCGACCGCACGCTGGGTGAAGGTGTTGCCCTCCCCGGCCGCGTAGCTCATCTCCGAATCCGTCCCGTCCAGGGCACCCGTGATGGTGATGTCGCCGACCGCGTCCTCGTCGATCTGCTCGAACAGCTCGTCCAGATCGGCCTCCCCGGCTTCGACCTGCCCCTCGATGGTGACGGTCTCGGCGGCGAGCATCGTCTCCCACATCTCGTCCTGGATCTCGCCGAGGCTGGGGACTTCGGCCTCAGCGACGGTGCCGTCGTCGGAGTCCTCGGGGGCGTCGTCCGCGAAGGGGTTCGACGCGCAGGAGGTGAGCAGCAGGGTCCCGGCGATCGCCAGGGACGTCACGGCGGTGGGCTTCATCGTCAGGTGCCTCTCAGCAACGGATCACAGGGTGCTGTCGGACCACCGACGCCTCGCGGCAGAGTGGTCCGAAGCGTGACTATACCCACGGAACCTGGTCCGTGCCTCCACATGACCTGGGGCCTCAGACGAGCCGCGGGTCCTCCTGCCTCCTGACACGCAGCCAGCGGTGCCCATAGCCCTCCAGGTCGATCTCGGAGCGACGGCCGGCATCCAGCCGGCAGGCCCCGGGCTGCAGCAGATCCACCAGCTCCGTGCCCTCCGACAGGTCCTCGAGCTCGAAGCCGACGACCACCGGCTCCGGGCTCAGATTGTGCAGCAGGACCATGGAGGAGCCCCGCCAGACCATCCGGTGGGCCAGCACCTGCTGGTGCGGCTGCTCGATGATCTCCATCGTGCCCCAGCCCAGCTCCGGTGACTCCCGGTAGCGCTGGCAGAGCCGCGTGATGTGCTGCAGCAGCGAGCCGGCGTCCCGGCGGGCATCGGCCGCATTGACATGCTCCGGGCCATAGGGGCCCTCCACCACCGGCCGCGGCAGCCGGCTGGGACGAGCCGCGGAGAAGCCGCCGTTCTTCTCTGCGGACCACTGCATAGGGGTGCGCACCGCGGCCCGCCCCTCCAGGGAGAGCTCCTCCCCCATGCCGATCTCCTCACCGTAGAACAGCACCGGAGTGCCGGGCAGGGCGAACAGCAGCGAGTACGCCATCTTCAGGCGCCGGGGGTCTCCGTCCACCATGGGCGGGAGTCTCCTGCGCAGTCCGCGGCCGAAGAGCTGCATCTCCTCCGCAGGGCCGAACGCGGCGAAGATCTCCTCCCGCTCGTCCGTGTCGAGCAGGTCGAGGGTGAGCTCGTCATGGTTGCGCAGGAAGGTCGCATACTGGCAGGTCTCCGGAAGGCCGGTGGGGCGGCTGCGCAGCGCCTCCGCGATCGGCCGGGCGTCCTGCCGCGCCATGGCCAGGAACACCTTCTGGTTGGTGAGGAAGTCGAACTGCATGGTCAGCTGGTCGCCGCCGTCGCCGCCGAAGAACTCCACCTGTTCCTCATGCGGGAGGTTGACCTCACCGAGCATGATGCCCGCGCCGTTGCCGGAGGAGCGTCGTTGCAGGAAGCCGCGCAGAGCCCGCAGATAGTCATGCGGCTCGTCGAAGGCATGGTGCTGCTGCAGGTCGATGGTGTTCTCGTTCAGCGCGAAGGGCACGGCGTCCACCCGAAAGCCGTCGACGCCCATCTGCAGCCAGAACCCCATGGTCCGCTCGATCGCCTCCCGCACCTGCGGATTGGCGGTGTTCAGATCCGGCTGATGACGGAAGAAGTGATGCAGGTAGTGCTCGCCGGTCTTCTCATCACGGGTCCAGATCCCGTCCTCCACATCGGGGAACATGGTCTGATCGGAGGTGTCCGGAGGGGTGTCCGCGCGCCATACGTAGAAGTCCCGGTACGGGCTGTCCTTCGAGGACCGGGCCCGTCGGAACCACGGGTGCCGGTCCGAGGTGTGGTTGATGACCAGGTCGATGATCACCCGGATGCCGCGGTCATGGGTCACCCGGATGAACTCGACGACGTCGCCGTGGTCGCCGTAGCGCGGATCCACCCCGTACATGTCCTGCACGTCGTAGCCGTCATCGCGCCGCGGAGACGGGTAGAAGGGCATGAGCCACAGACAGGTCACCCCCAGCTCGGCCAGGTAGTCCACCCGCTGAGTGAGCCCGGCGAAGTCCCCGACGCCGTCTCCGTCCGCGTCCAGAAAGGTCTCCACATCCAGGCAGTAGACCACGGCGTTCTTGTACCAGAGGTCGGCGGTGTCGGCGATACGCATGTTGGGGTCCTCCTTCGGCAGCGGCCGGTGCTGGCTCAGCCGGACCGGAGCCCGGGGAGCACGTGCTCTCCGGCGGTGTCGAGCCAGGGGCGCTGATCCTGGCCCACGTGGTGCAGGTACAGGGTGTCGAAGCCGGCCTCCACGTCCTCGACCAGGTGTTCCAGGTGCCACTGCGGGGACTCCGAGATACGCACCGCCTCCCGGACCCTCGCCAGCGGAACATCCTCGGCGACGGCGTCGAAATGCTCCGGGGAGGGCAGGTCCTGATCCACCGGGGGCCCGAAGACGTTGGTCCGCCATTGGTCATGGGCCAGAGCCTCCGCCTCGGCTCTGGTCTCCGCCCAGCTGAGGTGGACCTGCAGCATCGCCGGGCCGACGCCGCCGGCCTCCCGATAGGCCTGCAGCACGTCCCGTTCGGCGTGGTCGGGCTGGTTCAGCGTGATCACGCCCTCCGCCCACTCGGCGGCCCGCTGCGCAGACTCCACCGTGATGCAGGCCGCGTAGAGCGGCACGGGGTCGGTGGGCAGGTCGTAGAGGACGGCGTCGTCCACGCGGACCAGGCCGTCGTGGCTGACCCGCTCCCCCCGATGCAGACGACGGATGATGTCGGCGCATTCGGCCAGTCGGCGCCGTCGGGTCTCCCGGTCAGGCCAGGGGTCCCCGGTGATATGTTCGTTCATCGCCTGGCCGGCGCCCAGGGCCGCCCAGACCCGGCCGGGGAACATCTCCGCCAAGGTGGCGTAGGCCTGCGCGACGACGGCCGGATGATGGCGCTGTCCGGGTGCCGTGACCGCGCCCAGGGAGAAGCTGGTGGTGGCCAGCGCCGCCCCCAGCCACGCCAGCGTGAAGCCTGAATGCCCCTGTCGGGTGGACCAGGGCATGAAGTGGTCCGAGCTCATGGCCGCGTCGAACCCCACCTGCTCGGCCAGCTGCACGTCGCGCAGCAGCTGGGACGGAGGGATCTGCTCCTGCGAGGCGTGGAACCCCACGCGCGGGTGAGGCAGGCCAGCGATCTCCTCTGCCATGCGCCCTCCTGGTCACCTGTCACGACTCGGTGCGCAGTCTGCCACGAGCCGCGGCATGCGCGCACGGCCCGGCGGCTCAGGCCGGTTCGGCGTGGATGTGGGCGTCCTTCAGCTCCAGGTAGGTCTGAGCGTTCTCCCTCAGCCCGGCGACCTCATCCTCGGTGAGCTCGCGCCGCACCTTCGCGGGCACGCCGGCCACCAAGGACCGGGGCGGAATGACGGTGCCCTCCAGCACCAGGGCGCCCGCCGCCACAAGGCTCTGTTCGCCCACCATGGAGCCGTTGAGCAGGGTCGCTCCCATGCCGATGAGACTGTCGGCCCCGACCGTCGCCCCGTGCACGACGGCGCCGTGGCCGACGGAGACGCCTGCCCCCAGCGTGCAGGGGTACCCCTCGTCCGCGTGGAGCACCACATTGTCCTGCAGGTTCGTCCCGGCGCCGACGGTGATGCGTGCCGAGTCGCCCCGAGCCGAGACGCCGTAGAACGCCGAGGAGTCCGGCTCCAGGACGACGTCGCCGGTGATCGCGGCGGTGGGTGCCAGGAACACCCCGGCACCGATGCTGGGGGTCTTGCCTCTGACGGTCAGGATGTGTGCCATGCTCCGGTCCTCCTTGATCGGATCCTGCGGTCCAGCGGGGCCTCTCCCCGCTCAGTACCCGGCGGTGGTGTCGACGACGCCGACCGGCGGCTCGCCGTCGCGCAGGCGACGGTGGTTCTCCAGCACGCGGTCCCGCAGCAGCGGAACCACCATGGCCTTGGTGTCCGCGGTGTGCGGCGTGATCAGACAGGTCTCCAGCTCCCACAGCGGGTGGCCGTCAGGCAGCGGTTCCGGCTCCGTGACGTCTAGCCCGGCTCCTCGCAGCCGTCCGGCACGCAGCGCGTCCACCAGGGCGTCATGGTCGATCAGTCGACCGCGCCCCACGTTGGCGACCACCGCGCCGTCGGCCAGCAGACCGAGCTGGCGGGCCCCGATCATGTTCTCCGTGTCCGGGGTGACGGCGGCGGCGAGGGCCAGGACGTCAGCACCGTCGAGCACCTCGTCCAACTGGTCCTGGGAGACGGTCCGATCCGCGCCCTGCAGCGGCTCCTGGGTGCGCCGGACCACCGTGACATGCGTGTCGAAGGCCTTGTAGAGGCGCACCATCTCCGCAGCCACGCCTCCGGCCCCGACCACGACGCAGCGCAGTCCGTTCAGCGAGATCCCGCCCTCGGTGCCCCAGCTGGTGGCCCGGGCCCGGACCTTGAGTCCGCGCAGGGCCGCCAGGGTCAGCAGCAGCCCGTGCTCGCCGACGGGCTTGGCGTAGGAGCCCTTGGCGGAGGTCCAGAGCCGGTCCGGGAACCGACGCAGGATCTCGCCGTACTTCTCGATGCCGGCGCTGGGCAGCTGGATCCAGGAGATCTGCGGGTTGGCCTCGAGGACCTCCGCCAGGTTGAAGCTGCGGAACATGCCGGTGACCACCACCGCCGTCGGCTGCTCGTCCGCGCCGACGATCTCGGCTCCCTGGGCCTGGAGGCCGGCGACGAGCTCCGGCTCGCCGTCGGGCATGAGGTGGATGCGTGAGGTCACGAGGTCTCCGTCCGCGTCTCGAACTTGTCGGCCCCCGATCATGCCTGAGCATGTCCGGGCGCGTCTGGGGTGGTCCGGCTCACCATCCTACGAGGTCAAGGCCACCGACGTCGGAACACGTGACGGGCCCGGGCTCCCTGTTCAGGGAGCCCGGGCCCGTCATGTCTCAGCCGAGGGCGGCGGTCAGCCCTTCAGGCCGTCCACGATCGTGTTGAGCGTGGCCGAGGGGCGCATGGCCGCAGCCGCCTTGGCGTCGTCGGGCCGGTAGTAGCCGTCCAGCTCCACGGACTGGCCCTGCACGCCGTTGAGCTCCGCGAGGATGGTCTCCTCCTGGGAGACCAGCTGCTCGGCCACGGGACCGAAGATCTCCGCCAGCTCGGCGTCCTCGGTCTGGGCGGCCAGCTCCTGGGCCCAGTACTGGGCCAGATAGAAGTGCGAGCCGCGGTTGTCGATCGTGCCCAGCTTCCGGCCCGGGGAGCGGTTCTCCATCAGGAACGTCGCGGTGGCGCGGTCCAGCGCGGAGGCCAGCACCTTCGCCTTGGGGGCATCGGCCTGCTCGGCGTACTTCTCCAGCGAGGGCACCAGCGCGAAGAACTCTCCCAGGGAGTCCCACCGCAGGTAGTCCTCCTGGACCAGCTGCTGGACGTGCTTCGGAGCGGATCCGCCGGCCCCGGTCTCGAACAGGCCGCCGCCGGCCATCAGCGGCACGATGGAGAGCATCTTCGCCGAGGTTCCCAGCTCCAGGATCGGGAAGAGGTCGGTCAGGTAGTCGCGCAGCACGTTGCCGGTCACCGAGATGGTGTCCTCGCCGCGGCGGATGCGCTCCATGGAGAGCTTCGTGGCCTCCACAGGGTTGAGGATCCGGATGTCCAGGCCCTCGGTGTCGTGGTCGCCCAGGTAGGCCTCCACCTTCGCGATGAGGTTGGCGTCGTGGGCACGCTCCGCGTCCAGCCAGAAGACGGCGGGCGCGCCGGACTCGCGGGCCCGGGTCACGGCCAGCTTGACCCAGTCCTGGATCGGGGCGTCCTTGGTCTGGCAGGCGCGCCAGACGTCTCCGGCGGCCACCTGGTGCTCCATGAGCACCGAACCGGCGGCGTCGAGCACCTGCACGGTGCCCGGCTGGGAGATCTCGAAGGTCTTGTCGTGGGAGCCGTACTCCTCGGCCTTCTGCGCCATCAGGCCGACGTTGGGCACCGTGCCCATCGTGGCCGGGTCCAGAGTCCCATGGGCGCGGCAGTCCTCGATGACGGCCTGGTAGACACCCGCGTAGGAGGAGTCCGGGATGACGGCGAGAGTGTCGTCCTCCTCGTTGGAGGGGCCCCACATGTGGCCGCCGTTGCGGATCATCGCCGGCATGGAGGCGTCGACGATCACGTCGGAGGGTACGTGGAGGTTCGTGATGCCGCGGTCAGAGTCGACCATGGCCAGCCGCGGTCCCTCAGAGAGGCCCTTCTCGATCTCGGCCTTGACACCCTCCGCGACGTCGGCGTCGAGGTCCTCCACGCCGGAGAGGATCGAGGCCAGCCCGTCGTTGGCCGACAGGCCCGCCTGGGCGAGCTGCTCCCCGTACTGGGCGAACAGCTGCGGGAAGTAGGCCTTGACGATGTGGCCGAAGATGATCGGGTCGGAGACCTTCATCATGGTGGCCTTCAGGTGCGCGGAGAAGAGCACGTCCTCCTCCTTGGCGCGTGCCACCTGAGCGGCCAGGAACTCGTCCAGGGCGGCGGCGCGCATCACGGTGGCGTCCACGACCTCCCCGGCCTGCACCGGCAGAGCGTCCTTCAGCACCACGGTCTCGCCGGAGTCGGTGACCAGCTGGATCGTCAGCGTGTCCTCGGAAGCCAGGACCACCGACTGCTCATTGGAGGCGAAGTCGTCGGCACCCATGGTGGCCACGTCGGTCTTCGACTCCGACGTCCACTCGCCCATCCGATGCGGGTTGGCACGCACGTAGGCCTTCACCGACTCCGGGGCGCGGCGGTCCGAGTTGCCCTCACGCAGCACCGGGTTCACCGCGGAGCCCTTGACCCGGTCGTACCGGGCGCGGATGTCCTTCTCCTCCTCGGTGGAGGGGGCCTCCGGGTAGTCGGGCAGGGCGTAGCCCTGGGACTGCAGCTCGGCGATCGCGGCCTTCAGCTGCGGCACCGAGGCGGAGATGTTGGGCAGCTTGATGATGTTCGCCTCGGGGGTCTTGGCCAGCTCGCCCAGCTCGGCCAGGGCGTCCGCCTCACGCTGCTCCTCGGTCAGGTGATCGGGGAACTGGGAGATGATGCGACCGGCCAGCGAGATGTCTCGGGTCTCCACCTCCACGCCTGCGGTCGAGGCGAAGGCCTCCACGATCGGTTTGAACGAGTAGGTCGCCAGCATCGGCGCTTCGTCGGTGTGGGTGTAGATGATCTTGGCCATCGGCGCGTGATCTCCCTCGAGGTCTGGGTTCAGGGAACAGGCTGGAGCGTCGCCCCGGCCTGTTTTCGGTCAGTCGACGATCCAAATCTACCGGAGTGCGGGCTTGAGCCCGTGCTCCGTTTCGTCGCCTGCGGCGACGCGCTCATCTCCCGGGTCATGTCCCGGGTCATATCCCGAGCACGGCGCGGGCGATGAGGAAGTAGACGATCAGTCCGGTCGCGTCCACGAAGGTGGAGATGAACGGATTGGCGAACACGGCGGGATCCGCACCCAGCTTCTTGCCCAGGATCGGCATGAGTCCGCCGGCCGAGGCCGCCAGGGTGCAGATGGCCAGCAGCGTGAGCCCGATCACCGCCCCCACATGCCATTCCCACCGCCAGCTGACCAGTAGGAACCCGAGGACCCCCAACACGGAGCCCAGCGTGAGGCCGACCCTGACCTCCCGCCAGAACACCTTGAACACGTCCCGGGTGGTGACATCGCCCAGCGCCATGGCGCGCGTGACGGTGGTGGCCGCCTGATTGCCGGTGTTGCCTCCGGTGCCGATCAGCAGCGGGACGAACAGCGCCAGCACGACGACGGCCTCCAGCGTCTCCTCGAAGACGTCGAGGACCTGCACCGTCAGCGTGGCCCCGATCGCCAGGACCAGCAGCCATACGATGCGCGAGCGCATGATCGTCAGCACCGGTGTCGACAGGTACGGCCGGTGCAGCGGCTCGGCACCGCCGTGACGGGCGGCGTCCTCCGACTCGGCGCGCTCGAGGATGTCCAGGGCGTCATCGACGGTGAAGATCCCCACGACCCGGTGCTCGGAGTCGGTGACCGGCATCGCCAGGTGCTTGCGGTCCGCACACAGACGGGCCGCGTCCTCGGCGTCATGGTCCGCATCCACCGAGTCCGCCTCCGTGGTCAGGGAGGAGATGCTCACGTCAGCGTCAGCGGCGACCAGGTCCCGCAGCGAGACGACCCCCTTCAGCAGCCGCTGCCGGTCCACCACCGGCAACGTGTAGAGGGTCTCCGCCTCATCCCCGGCCCGGCGGATCTTCTCCATCGCCTGCCCCACCGACCAGTGCTCCGGGATCGCCACGAATTCGGGGCTCATCTGGCGACCGATCGTGCCGGAGGGGTAGCCCAGCACGATGTTGGTCAGGCTCCGCTCGCGCGGGTCCAGATGCCGCATCATCTTGCGCGCCACCGAGGCCGGCATCTCGTCCATCAGACGCACACGGTCGTCGGGGTCGAGTGAGTCGAAGTACAGCGCGACGTCGACGTCCTTCAGGCCCTCGATGATCTCGTGCTGCAGCGCCTGGTCGAGCAGGTCGAAGACCTCCACCGCCCGGTCCTTGGGGAGCAGGCGGAAGGCCACGGCCCGGTCCTGCACGCCGAGGCGCTCCAGGAAGTCGACGATCTCGCCGACCGGAAGGTCGTCCAGCGCCTCGCGCAGATCTCGCAGCCGCTCATGGCGGACCAGGTCTGCGAGCTCATCCAGTCTCTCTGACACTGACATCACCCCTTCCGAGGGTGTTGGCACCGATGAGTGGTCATCGCCGGCGGGATCCGCCGGCCGGTGCCGAGCGGGCCCGCACGCTGAGGGGCTCGCGGCCCCTCAGGTCAGTGGAAGAAATGTCGCGCGCCGGTGAGGTACATCGTCAGGCCCGCCTCTTCGGCGGCGTCGACGACCTCCTGGTCCCGCTGCGAGCCGCCCGGCTGCACGACGGCGCGCACCCCGGCGGCGATCAGGCTCTGCAGCCCGTCCGCGAACGGGAAGAACGCATCCGAGGCGGCCACCGAGCCGCGGGCGCGGTCCACGCCGTCACCTGCGAGCGTGTTGGCCCGCTGCACCGCCAGACGGCACGAGTCCAGGCGGTTGACCTGGCCCATCCCGATGCCGACCGTCGCGCCCTCACGGGCTAGCAGGATCGCATTGGACTTCACCGAGCGCACCGCGCGCCAGGCGAACTCGAGGTCTGCCAGCGTGGCCTCGTCGGCGGCCTCCCCGGAGACCAGCTTCCAGGAGTCGACGACGTCGCCCTCGGCGTCCAGGGCATCCGAGGCCTGCAGGAGCATCCCCCCGGAGATCTGCTTGTACTCCACCCGGTCCCGCCGGTGGCCCTCCGGCAGCCGCAGCAGCCGGATGTTCTTCTTCCGGGTGAGGATCTCCAGAGCCTCCGGCTCGAAGTCCGGGGCGACGACGACCTCGGTGAAGATCTCGGCGACCGTGCCGGCCATCTCGGCGGTGATCGTGCGGTTGGCGGCGATGACCCCGCCGAAGGCCGAGAGCGGGTCGCAGGCGTGGGCCCGACGATGCGCCTCGGCGACCGTCTCCCCCACCGCGACGCCGCACGGGTTGGCGTGCTTGATGATGGCCACCGCCGGGCCCGCGAAGTCGTAGGCGGTGCGGACGGCCGCGTCCGCGTCGACGTAGTTGTTGTAGCTCATGGCCTTGCCGTGGAGCGTCTCCGCCTGGGCCAGGCCAGGGGCGGCGTGCGTCTCCGTGTACAGGGCCGCCGGCTGGTGCGAGTTCTCCCCATAGCGCAGCCCGGTGATCCGCTGGAGGGCCAGCCCGGCGTAGGGCGGGAACTGCAGCGCCTTGTCCTTCCGGGGCAGAGGGGGCGCCGGCACCGAGGCGGCGTCGAAGTCGTCGTCGTACTGCTGGGAGGTCCAGCGGGCCACCGCGGTGTCGTAGGCGGCGGTGTGGGCGAAGGCCAGGGCCGCCAGCCGCTGGCGGGTGGCCAGGGTGAAGCCGCCCTGCTCGGCGGCGGTGATGACCTCCCCGTAGCGCAGCGGATCCACGACGACGGCGACCGAGGCGTGGTTCTTCGCCGCGGCGCGCACCATGGAGGGCCCGCCGATGTCGATCTTCTCGACGATCTCATCCTCCGACGCGCCGGAGGCCACGGTCTCCGCGAACGGATAGAGGTTGACCACCACCAGGTCGAAGGGCCGGATCTCCAGCTCGTCGAGCTGCGCCCGGTGGTCCTCGCGCCGCCGGTCGGCCAGGATGCCTGCATGGACGCGGGGGTGCAGCGTCTTGACCCGGCCGTCCAGACACTCGGCGAAGCCGGTGACCTCGGAGACCTCGGTGACCGGCACGCCGGCGTCGGCGATGCGCTGGGCGGTGGAGCCGGTGGAGACCAGCTCGACGCCGGCCGCGTGCAGCCCCTGGGCGAGCTCCGTCAGCCCCGTCTTGTCGAAGACGGAGACCAGGGCGCGGCGGATGGGCTGCCGATCCGTGGCGGAGGAGTTCTCCTCAGGGCTGGGACTGGTGTTCTGCACGTTCGACACGCACGCTCCTTACTCTCCGACACGGCTGGAGGGCAGGACCGCTGCGGGTCCCGCCGCTGCGGGGCACGGCGGCCCGGGCGCCCTGGACGAGGGCGCGGCGGACCTCGATCAGTCTAGCGCCCCGGCACTGGCCTGCGCCTCACTCCTCGAACTTGTATCCCAGGCCGCGCACCGTGATCAGGTGCTGAGGCCGGGAGGGGTCCGGCTCGATCTTGGCGCGCAGCCGCTTCACATGCACGTCGAGGGTCTTGGTGTCCCCGACGTAGTCGGAGCCCCACACTCTGTCGATCAGCTGACCCCGGGTCAGCACACGTCCGGCGTTGCGCAGCAGCATCTCCAGCAGCTCGAACTCCTTCAGCGGCAGGCTCACACCGTCTCCGCGGACCTCCACCGTGTGCCGCTCCACGTCCATGCGGACGGGCCCGGCCGCGACGGAGGAGGTGTCATCCACCTCGGTGTCCACGTGCCGGCGCAGCACCGCACGCACCCGGGCCAGCAGCTCCCGGGAGGAGTACGGCTTGGTCACGTAGTCGTCGGCGCCGAGCTCCAGGCCCACCACCTTGTCGATCTCCGAGTCCTTGGCGGTGAGCATGATGACCGGCACATTGGAGCGCTGGCGGATCTGCCGGCACACCTCCGTGCCGGGCTGGCCCGGCAGCATCAGGTCCAGCAGGACCAGGTCGGGGCTCTCCTTGTCGAAGAGCTCCACGGCCTGCAGGCCGTCGTCGGCGACCGAGACGTCATACCCCTCCTTCTGCAGGGTGTACGACAGGGCCTCGGAGAACGAGGTCTCGTCTTCGACGATGAGAATCCTGGTCACGCTGTTCCTCCTTCACCGGCGCGAGCGCGGTCGGACTGTTGATGGTCGGTGCGGGGGGCGCCGTCGGCGTCGGCCTCCGGGGCGCCCTCCTCGGGCTCCCCGGGCCCCTGGCCCTCCTCGAGCTCCGGGATCCGCACGGTGAACGTGGACCCCTTGCCCTGCTGGGACCAGAGGGAGACCTCTCCCCCGTGGTTGGTGATGACGTGCTTGACGATGCTCAGCCCCAGACCGGTGCCCCCGGTCTGACGCGAACGGGCGGCGTCGACACGGTAGAAGCGCTCGAAGATCCGCTCCTGGTCCTCCGGGGCGATGCCGATGCCCTGGTCCGTGATGGTCACCTGCGCGATCCCGTCGCGGGAGGACAGCCCGATCCCGATGCGGGTTCCCTCCGGGGAGTAGCGCACGGCGTTGTCGATGAGGTTCCGGAAAGCCATGGTCAGCTGATCATGGTCCCCGTGGACCGAGCGGGTCAGGCTGCCCCCGACCTTGATGGTGATGTCTTTGGCCTCCGCGGGCAGCGTGGAGCGGTCCACCGCCTCCGAGATGACCTCTCCCAGGTCCACGGGGCGCCCCGAGTGGACCACGTTCTTGCCCTGCACGCGGGAGAGCTCGATGATGTCCTGGACCAGTGCCGCCAGGCGGGCCGACTCGCGCTGCAGGCGCTGGGCGAAGTGCCGCACCGCCTCCTCGTCGTCGGCGGCGTCCTCGATGGTCTCGGTCAGCAGCGAGATGGCGCCCACCGGGGTCTTCAGCTCGTGCGAGACGTTGGCGACGAAGTCATGCCGCACCGCCTGGGTGCGGGAGAACTCGGTGCGGTCGTCGGCCAGGACCAGGATGTACTCGTCCCCCAGCGGAGCCACACGCAGATGCACCACGATGGAGGACTCCCCCTGCAGCCCGCGCGGCAGCTCATGGTCCTGATCGATGATGACGCCGTCGGCCCGGACCCGCGCGGTGAGGGCGAGCAGCTCCTGGTGCACCACGGTGTGGCCGCGCACCAGGCCGAAGGCGTAGGCGGCCGGATTGGCGCGCACCACGCCGTCGACGGTGTCGACGACGATGTAGGCCAGGCCCAGCGAGGCGAGCACCTCGGTGGCGCCGGCGGGCATGGTCGGCTCGTCCACGTCGATCCCGGCGGCGCGCTGCAGCTCGCTGACCCGGAACGCGTGCATCCCGGCGACGCCCAGGAGCAGGCCGACCAGGCCGGAGACGATGGCGATGAGCAGGGAGTCCACGCCTACAGCTTAGGCATGTGTTCATGCGCTCGTCGCCGCAGGGCCCCGATGCGTCAAGGGGTTCAACGAGCGTTCACCTGGTGGTTGACTGGGGCGCGGGCCCGCGTTCACGTCCGTCGGTGAGCCTGGAGCGTCGGGATGCTCCGGGACGACCCGGCGCGCCCACGGCAGGCCGCGGCCCCCTCACGACGAAAGGACCGTCACCCGTGCGCAAGCTCTTTCAGGAAGACCTCCAGAACCTCGGCGAGCAGCTGATCGACATCGCCACCCTGGTCTCCCAGGCGATGCAGAAGGCCTACCGATCCTTCGAGACGGCCGACGTGCAGCTGGCGGAGGAGGTCATCGCCGCGGATCAGCGGATCGACGCGCTGCAGAACGACCTGGACGAGCGTGCCATCGACCTGCTGGCGCTGCAGGGGCCCGTGGCCTCCGATCTGCGCACCATCGTCGGCGCCCTGCGGATGAGCACCTCGCTGGAACGCATGGGGGATCTGGCGCGCCACATCGGGCAGCTGGTCCGCCTGCGCTACCCGGACCACGTCTCTCCGGAGCACCTGAAGCCGGTGTACGCGCGGATGGCCCAGCACGCGCAGGATCTCGCTGAGAAGGTCGTGAGGCTCCTGCAGACCCGGGACCTCGCCCTCGTGGACGAGATCACCGCGGAGAACGAGGCCATCAATGCGCTCCACGCCTCCGTGTTCCGCCTGATCGCCGAGGACGAATGGGATGCCAGCCCCGCCACCACGGCGGACTGCACGCTGGCCAGCCGATACTTCGAGCGCTTCGGGGACCACGGCGTCTCCGTGGCCAAGAAGGTCGCCTACCTGGTCACCGGAGAGTGGGACGTGAAGGCCCACGCCGAATGAGCTGAGTCGGCTCTCCGGCCCGGATGTGACCGCCCGAGCAGGTGAGGAAGACGGCCCCGACGTCATCGAGCGGGAGACCCGTGGTCGGGTCTCCCGCTCGATGACGTCGCTGGGACGGTGCTCGCGCGTCGCGCGGCCGTCCCGCTCAGCAGGGCGGCCCGGACAGCCTCACTTCTTGCCCTGGTTGGCCACCGCCTCGATGGCCTCCTTCGCGGCCTCAGGGTCCAGGTAGGTGCCCCCGGGCTTCACAGGCCGGAAGTCCTCGTCCAGCTGGTAGTGCAGCGGGATGCCGGTGGGGATGTTCAGCCCGGCGATGTCCTCGTCGCTGATGCCGTCCAGGTACTTCACCAGGGCGCGCAGCGAGTTGCCGTGCGCGGCGAGCAGCACCGTCCTGCCGGCCTTCAGGTCCGGGATCACCGCGGACTCCCAGTACGGCAGCATGCGCTCGACGACGTCCTTGAGGCATTCGGTGCGCGGGGCGGCGTCACCGAGGCCCGCATAGCGGGGGTCGCCGATCTGCGAGTACTCGTCGTCGGCGTCGAGCTCCGGCGGCGGAGTGTCGTAGGAGCGGCGCCAGGTCATGAACTGGTCGTCGCCGTACTGCTCACGCACCTGGGTCTTGTCCTTGCCCTGCAGCGCGCCGTAGTGGCGCTCGTTGAGCCGCCAGTCCCGCTTGACCGGGATCCAGAGCCGGTCCGCCGCCTCCAGGGACAGGTGCGCGGTGGTGATGGCCCGCTGCAGCAGCGAGGTGTGGGCGACGTCGGGCAGCAGGTCGTTCTCGGCCAGCAGCTCGCCGCCGCGGGCGGCCTCGGCCCTGCCCTGGTCGGTCAGCGGCACGTCGACCCAGCCGGTGAACAGGTTCTTCTGGTTCCAGTCGCTCTGTCCGTGACGGAGCAGAATGAGGTCATAGCTCATCTGGCGGTGATCCCTTCCGATGCGTGATGTGGGTGGAACGTCGGTGGTCAGGGCGCACGTCGGCGGGCGCGGAGTGGAACGGCGATCGCGTCAGCTCATCCGGCTCACTCGGAGACGGCGGGCTCGACGTCGGCCAGGTAGACGGCGGCCATGGTCGCGCCGATGACCGGGAACAGGAAGCCGAAGGGGCCTCCGAACAGCTGGGAGTAGACGCCGAACAGGCACAGCAGCGCCGCGCCGCCGGTCATGCCGAGCCAGAACCCCTTGGTGCGCTTGAATGCGATGTCGAAGCGCTGCGCGTTCTTCGGCAGGCATTTCAGCAGCGCCACGCCCGCCACGATCAGGCAGACGACGGCGAAGGCGAGGAAGAGGTAGATCTCAGAGACGAGGACGGCGTACCAGATTCCGGACATGTGTCGATGCTATCGCTTCTCGTCGCGGTTTTCCGAGGCGACCAGCCGCAGCGCCTGCAGCAGGTCGGCATACAGGTCGTCCACGTGCTCGATGCCCACCGAGAGCCGGATCAGCCCGTCCGGCACCGTCTCCGGTTCGGTGGAATGCCGACGGCGGCGCTCCGCCAGGGACTCAACTCCTCCGAGGCTCGTGGCCGGGGTCCACAGGGTCAGGTGCTGGAGGACGGCGTCGGCGGTGGCGGCGTCGGGCAGCTCGATGGTGAGGATCGCTCCGAAGCCGCCCAGCTGGGCCGCGGCCCGCGCATGCTGCGGGTGGCTCTCCAGCCCCGGGTACCGGACGCCGCGCAGGGGCGTCTCCCCGGTGGGGAGCAGCGCGGCGAACCGCCGGGCGAGCTCGGCGGCGTTGGACTCCGCGGCGTCGAGGCGCACCGCCAACGTCCGCACCCCGCGCAGGGCCAGGAAGACCTCCATGGGCCCGGGCACCGCGCCATGGAGGGTGCGGTGCTGGTGCAGCCTCTGATGCAGCTGCTCATCGGCCGTGATCGCCGCCCCCATGATCAGGTCCGAGTGTCCGGCCAGGAACTTGGTCACGGAGTGGACCACGACGTCGGCTCCGTGCTTCAGCGGCTGCTGCCGCAGCGGGGTGGCGAAGGTGTTGTCCACCACGGTGAGGATGCCGCGCCGCTTCGCCTCGGCGAGCAGCGCCGGCAGGTCGGCGACCTCGAGCATCGGGTTGGTGGGGGACTCGATCCAGAGCATCACCGGCGCGTCCTGCGCCTGGGCGAGGGTGGCGACGTCGGCGATGGTGGTCCTCACCGCCTCGGTCTCGGCGATGTCCACCCGGTGCAGGGTCAGCAGGCCCCGGTCCGCCATCTCCTGGGCCAACGTGGAGAAGCCCATATAGCTGTGCCGGGGCAGGATCAGGTGGCCGCCCGGGGGCAGCAGATGCACCACCGCGGAGATCGCGGCCATCCCGGAGGAGAACAGCAGACCCGGCAGCACCGGCACCGGGTGTTCCTCGGCGGTGGTGACGAAGCCCTGACCGCTGTGGCCCCGGCGCGTGCCGGCCTCCAGGTGGGCCAGCAGCTCCTCGAGCGGCTGCCAGGAGGGCACGCCTTCTCGGGCGTACTCCCAGCGGTTGTCGCCGCCGGGCCGATAGCTGTAGGTGGAGGTGAAGTCCACCGGGGGATTCACCGGGGAGCCGGCCTCATGGATGCCGCGGCCTCCGGACACGAGGTAGGTGCGTTCGTCAGTCACATCAGCCACGGTAGTCGACTCCCCCGTCACGAGGGCCGCCCGCCGGGCCGCGTCCAGGCTCTGAGACGCCGGCAGGGCTCGCGGGGCGCCGGCGGAGGTGCTCACACAGGCCTCCGGTGACGTTCGATGATCGCGTCACCAGAAGCGTCACCGGAAGCCGATAGGCTGTCCGCGTGACACAGACGAAGCCAGCGAGCACGCGCGGAGCCTTCATCGTCGTCGAAGGCGGCGACGGGGCCGGGAAGACCACGCAGCTGGACCTGTTGGAATCCTGGCTGAGCGCCCACGACGTCGCCTGTGAGCGGACCCGGGAGCCCGGAGGCACCCCCATCGGCGAGCGGATCCGGGCGCTGGTCCTGGAGCACGGCCACGGTGAGGTGGACCCCCGCACCGAAGCGCTGCTCTTCGCGGCCTCACGCGCGGCCCACGTGGTGCAGCGGATCCTTCCGGCTCTGGAGTCCGGGGCCACGGTGCTCTGCGACCGGTACATCGACTCCTCGGTGGCCTACCAGGGCGTGGGACGCGGCCTGGGCCCGGAGAAGGTGGCGGAGATCAACGGCTGGGCCACCTCCGGACTGCAGGCGGACCTGACGATCCTGCTGGATGTGGACCCGACGATCTCCCAGCGGCGGCGGGCCGGACGCGACGGCGGCCCCGGGGACCGTATGGAGTCCGCCGACGACGCTTTCCGAGCCCGCATCCGAGAGGCCTTCCGCAGCCGGGCCGAGGCCGAGCCGGACCGCTATCTCGTCATCGACGCCGACGACGACGTCGATGCCGTGCAACGGCAGATCCGGCGCCGAGTCGCCGCGCTGATCGGCGAGCCTCTGCGCGCCGCCCGGCCCGCCGGGTCCGAGGCCGCAGATCCCGAGCTGAACGAACCCGAGCTGAGCGAGAGCTCCGGGGAGGCCGGTCTTGGCTGAGCCCGCCGTCTTCGCCGAACTGCCCGCGGTCTTCGCCGAACTGGTGGGCCAGGAGCCCGTGGTGGACCAGCTGCGCCGGGCCGTGGCCGCGAGCGCTCCGGCCCATGCCTGGCTGGTCACGGGGCCGCCCGGATCGGGTCGGTCCAACGCCGCCCGGGCCTTCGCCGCCGCACTGAACTGTGAGGTGGCAGAGCCGACGGAGCGCGGCTGCGGGACCTGTCGCTCCTGCCGACTGGTCGCCTCCGGCGCCCACCCCTCGGTGAAACTGGTCTCCACCGAGAACGTCACCTACCGGATCGATGACGTCCGCGAGCTCGTCACCACCGCCCAGGACAGCCCGCAGGGGGCACGCTGGCGAGTCATCGTCGTCGAGGACGCAGACCGGATGACCGAGCGCGCCACCAACGTGCTCCTCAAGGCCATCGAGGAACCGCCGCCGCACACGCTCTGGGTGCTGTGCGCCCCGAGCCCCGCCGACGTCCTGGTCACCATCCGCTCACGCTGTCGACTGGTGAGCCTGCGGATCCCCCCGGCCGACGCCGTCGCCCGGCTGCTGGTGGAGCGGGACGGACTCAACGCCCAGCAGGCGCACTTCGCTGCCCGGGTGTCGCAGAACCACGTGGGGGTGGCCCGGCGCCTGGCCCGCGACCCCGAGGCGCGCCAGCGGCGGGAAGATGTGGTGACGCTGCCGCTGCGGGTGCGCAGCTCCACCGACGCCGTCCGGGCCGCCGGCACACTGGTGGCGATGACCCAGGCCGACGCCGAGGCGACGGCCGACGCCCGCCTCGCCGAGGAGCAGGCCGCGCTGCGGCGCTCGTTGGGGCTGGAGCCGGAGGAGAAGATCCCGCCCAAGCTGCGCAGCCAGTTCAAGAGGCTCGAAGAGGAGAACACCCGGCGCGCCAAACGCGCCGTGGCCGACTCGCTCGACCGGGCTCTGATCGACCTGACCGCGGTGTACCGGGACGTGCTGAGCCTGAAGCTCGACGCCGACGTCGAGCTCATCAACGACCACCTGCGCGAGCAGCTGGCCGACTACGCCGAGAGCCTCAGCCCGGAGCATGCCCTGGGCTGTCTGGATGCGATCGGCGCCGCACGCACCAGGATCGGTCAGAACGTCCCGCCGCTGTTGGCCATGGAAGCTCTCATGATGTCCTTCCTGCCCGTGGAGGCCCACCGACGCTGAAGGGAGCCCTTCCCATGGAGACCACCGCAGGCCCTGTGCTCCGCCATGCGGCGACCCTCGGCGTCGCCGCGATGCTGCTCAGCGGCTGCGTGCCGCTGGGCGAACCGCCCGAGACGCAGCAGCCCTCCCCCGGCGACACTGCCGAGGACGTGGGGGGCGGGAACGCCACAGACCCCGCCTACGCCAGGTTCTACGATCAGGAGCTGGACTGGGAGGACTGCGAGCGCGGGGCGCGATGCGCCGATGTGGAGGTCCCCCTGGACCACGCCGAGCCCGACGGCGAGACTCTCCAGATCCGCATCATCAGCTCCGGCACCGGCGGGCCCGACGCCCCGCATCTGCTCATCAACCCTGGCGGCCCCGGGTCCTCCGGATATGACTCGGTGGCCGAAGACCTGCAGTACTTCTTCACCCCGGCCCTGCTGGACGACTATGACATCGTCGGCTTCGACCCGCGAGGAGTCCACCGGTCGGCGCCCGTGGAGTGCCTCACGGACGAGCAGATGGACGAGAACCGGGAGCAGGTCGCTGAAGGGGACGAGGAGCTCGACGACGAGGCCGCCGTCGAACAGGCCCGCGAGGACGCCCGCTGGCTGGGTGAACAGTGCCTCGAGCAGACCGGCGAGGTGCTCGGACACGTGGACACCGCCTCCGCCGCCCGAGACATGGACATCATCCGTGCCGCCCTGGGCGAGGAGCGACTCAACTACCTCGGCTTCTCCTACGGGACCCACCTGGGGGTGACCTACGCGGAACAGCATCCGGCTTCGGTGGGACGGTTCGTGCTCGACGGGATGATGAACACCGCTCTGAGCGACCACGAGCTCTCCCTGGACCAGGCGGTCGGGTTCGAGGAGGCGCTGCAGGGCTACGCAGCATGGTGCGTCGAGCAGTCCGACTGTCCGGTGGACGGTGAGGCTGAGGACGTCGTCGACGCCGTGGCGGGCCTGTTCGAGGATGTCGCCGAGGAGCCCTCAGAAGGCCCCGACGGGCGGACCATCTCCGTGAGCGTGCTGGTGAGCGGGTTCATCCAGCCGATGTACTTCTCCGGGGGCTGGCCGATGCTGAACCAGGCGCTGGGCGCCGCCCTCGACGAGGAGGACTTCTCCTCCTTCCAGCAGTGGGCTGACCTCGCCGCAGGCCGCGAGCCCGACGGCAGCTACGGGTGGAAGAGTCAGCTCGCCTTCCGCGCGATCATGTGCCTGGACCACCCGGTCTCGGAAGACTCCGAGACCATCGAGGCGGAGTATGAGGAGACCGTGGAGGCCGCCCCCACGTTCGGCCCGTACCTGGGGCACGCCGGCATCGCGTGCTCCGAGTGGCCCTTCGAGCCGGTGGGCGAGCCGCGGGAGCCGCAGCTGGACGAGGTGGAGGAGATCCTGTTCATCGGCACCACCGGGGATCCGGCCACCCCGGTGTCCTGGGCCGAAGACATGCACGCCATGGCGCCCACCTCCTCCCTGTTGGTCTACGACGGCGAGGGCCACCTGGCCTACCGGCCCGGCAACACCTGCGTGACCGAGATCGTCGACTCCTACCTCCTCGACGGGGCGCTCTTCGAGGGCCGCCAGGACTGCTGACCCCGGCCAGCATCCCTCCTGGTGAGCGGCATGCCGCCGCTAGAATGGCGGCAGCTGGGTGACGGTGACGTCGCCTCGGTGGCCGCACCGTCGTCGACAGCTCTGACCGTCGTCGTGTCCAGGAGGTCGCCATGAACGAGGATTCCCGGCATCGAAAAGCTGTCCCCTACACCCCCGCATCCCGGGCACTGGGCGTGATCGTCGGATTCGACGGCTCGGACCAGGGGTCCCGTGCGCTGCACTACGCCGCCGTCGAGGCTCATAGGCGCGATCTCCAGCTGACAGTCATCAGCGCCTTCACGGTGCCGCGCGCCGTCGCCGGCTATGTGGACTCCGCCGCGGAGATCACCGGAGACTCTCTGGCCCGGCGGGGCGCCGAGGAGGTCCTCGACGAGGCACGCGATCAGCTCCACGGCTATCCCGGCCACGTCGAATACCGGGTGGAGCACGGGGATGCCGCCGGGGTGATGATCGCGAGGTCCGAGAACGCCACCCACGCCGTCGTCGGCGGCCGCGGACGCGGTGGTTTCGTCGGACGCCTGCTGGGTTCGGTGTCCTCGGCGCTGCCCGCCCACGCCCACTGCCCCACCACCGTGGTCAACCGCCGCTACGATCCCGACCTGGTGGGCGGCGACACCCGATTCACCGCGCGTCGGGACGCACGACCGGTGATCGTAGGCGTCGACGGCTCCGCCCACGGACGAGTGGCCGCACTGCACGCCGCCGAGGCCGCCGGGCTGCGAGGCACCTCCCTGCAGCTGCTGCTCGCGCTGCCGACGATCGACTCCTCCCTGCTCTGGTACGCGGGCCGCACCGCGAAGGAGTCCGGCATCACCGAACTGGAGATGCAGGGCCTGCAGGAACGGCTGGACGGGGACGTCCGCTGGCTCACCGGACATTTCCCGGACCTGAGCATCGAGGGAATCATCGAACAGGGCTCGCCGACCCAGGTGATGGCCCACGCCACCGAACGCGCCCAGCTCACGGTGCTCGGGACCCGCGGCCGGGGAAGCATCACCAGCGCACTGCTGGGCTCGGTGTCCCGCAGCGTGCTGATGGAGGCCCACGGGCCCGTGGAGATCGTCCCGCTGCTGACCGATCGCCGTCTCAACGACCACGGAGAGCACGAACCCGTGCTCTGAGACACGGGAAGATGTCGCGACCTGAGCCGGCGCGTCCGAGCTGAAAGGCCTGGACAGCAGAGATCGCGCAGCCGTTTTGACCAGTCCGCCCTGAGCCGAGTAATGTTGTGCATCGCGCGCGAGGGCACGCGGCCCACGCGAGCAGGCCACCTTAGCTCAGTCGGTAGAGCGATTCACTCGTAATGAATAGGTCGCCGGTTCGATTCCGGCAGGTGGCTCCGTGGATGCAGCAGAACCCCCGGTCAGGCACGCTGGCCGGGGGTTCTGTCATCTGTCGGGCGTGCTCAGAGGCCCAGCAGCTCCCGGGCCTTCGCGTACTTCGCGGCCAGACGGTCACGGGTCTCCGGGTCCAGCTGAGAGGTCCGTGCAGGATCGGTGTTGTCCGCGAGGTCCGCCGCCTTGACCTGCAGCGCCAGTTCATCAGACCGCACACGGCGGTAGTAGTCCTCGGACGACTCTCCCTCGCCTCGGGAGACCGCCTCCACCGCGGCGACGACCTCCTCGGGCATCCGACTGGCCAGCAGATCGACGGCCGTGACCGACGTGTCCTCGATGACGTCGTGCAGCCAGGCCGCCGCCACCACCTCCGGCGCCGCACCGGCCACCTCGGTATGCCCGGCCACCCGCTCCGGATGCCCGATGTAGTCCGCCCCCAGCTTGTCCACCTGCCCGCGGTGCGCCTCGGCGGCGATCTGCGCTGCCGCACGCACCAGGGCCGGCCCGCGCAGGGGCTCCCGTCCCAGCTCCGTGGTCATCCTCAGTCCTCCCACTCCGAGCAGTGCAACGTGCCCTCCACCTCGTCATCGCCCACTGCCGCGGTGGCGAACTCCACCTGCGCCTCCCCCAGCTCGATGCCGTCGGGAGACGTCGTCTCCTGCGGACGCTCGGCGCCCTCCAGGCGCACCTGGGCGAAATCCTCGCCCGCGACCTCGACACGCGAGGAGTCGTCACCGGTGGTCGCGATCAGGTGATGGACCTCCCCCGGGGGTCCTGAGCACAGGACCTCCGACGGGGCGACCCGATGAGTCTCCCCACCCAGGGTCACCTCCAGCTCCCCGAGGTCCCCGCCGGGGTCCGCGCCATGCCGGGCATCCGTCACCTCCAGCTCGCTGGGGTCGAGGTCCTTCGAACATCCGACCGCCACGAGCGCCGCAGCGACCCACGCCACCGTGACCCACGTCGTCCTCATGCCACGGAGGCTACCACCGCGCACCGACAGGACGCCCGAGACGAGCCTCCGGTCCACCGGCTCACACAGGTCAACTCCGCGCCTTCGCACAGCTCAACTGCGCACCTTCGCACAGCTCAACTGCGCACCTTCGCACAGCTCAACTGCGCACCTTCGCACAGCTCAACTGCGCACCTTCGCACGACGCCGCGGTGCCGGGGCGATGAGCCGGTCCACACTGAAGCGGCCGGCCCCAGCGGCGACCAGGATGACCAGACCGGCGAAGATCGCCAGGACCAGCTCGTAGCCGCCCTCAGCGACGAACAGGCCCGCCGGCGCATGGACCAGGAACAGGGCCACCACCATGGAGACCGCATTGACCGCCGCGGCGATCGGGGTGAACAGCCCCACAATCAGCAGCACGCCGCCGATCAGTTCCGCGCCCGTGACCACCGCAGCACTCACCGATGCGGCCGGCACACCCATCCCCTCGAAGGAGGCGGCCGTGCCGGCCACGGTCCACTCGTCGAACTTCTGCCAGCCATGGGCCACCAGGATCACCCCCAGCGCCACTCGGGCGACCAGCAGGGCCAGATCCGTCAGCGCCGGGGCCCCAGCCGACGGGTTGAGCAGCGTCTTCATCTCAGAACGTCCTTTCGTCAGCACCTGCCGCAGCAGACACAGAATCGTCCGCGGACCCCGGAACACACCGGGCCGACCCGCGACTCGTAAGTTGTTGCGACAACCAATGTAGGGCACAACAGTTGTCCCATCAACCCCGGTGCGCAAGAATCGACCTGTGGACGCGCAATGGTTGGACTCCCGACAGCTGGCAGCCTGGGTGCGGCTGACCGCCGTGCTCGAACTGCTCCCCGGCGTGCTGGACTCCCAGCTCCGCCACGACGCCGGCCTGACCCACTTCGAGTACTACGTGCTCGCGGTGCTCTCCGAGACCGAAGGCCAGTCCCTGCAGATGAGCACGCTCGCCGTGCGCACCAACGCCACACTTCCCCGCCTGTCCCATGTCATCCGACGCATGGAGGACCGCGGCCTCGTCCGGCGCCGCCGTCGTCCGGACGACGCGCGCGCCACCCATGTGGAACTCACCGAGATCGGCTGGGAGAAGGTGAAGGCGTCCGCCCCGGGCCACGTGGCCACGGTGCGTCACCACGTCATCGATGCACTCACCGCCGAGCAGGTCGACCAGCTGCGGGAGATCGCAGAAGCCATGCTGGGCCGTCTCGACCCCGAGGGGCGCCTGATCCCCGTCTACCGCCGCCACGACACGGTCGCCGATGCGGACGCGGGGAAGGACACCGACGCCGACACGGACGCCGACCCCGACGCCGGCGGCGGCTCCGCCGGCGCGTGACCAGCTCACCACTCGCCGACTCATGCCGCTCCCCGACGAACCGCATCTACGATGGGCGCATGACCGACAGTCCCAGCCCCCTGCGCCGAGATCCTCTCCCCCTGCGGGGTCGACGGATGCTGGTCACCGGCGTGAGTCGCCGGGACGGCATCGGTCATGCCGTCGCCTGCCGGCTCGCCGCCTACGGCGCCGACGTCTTCTGCCACCATCACAGCCCCCACGACGCCGACCAGCCCTACGGCGCCGACGATCTCGGGGCGGTGCTGGCCAGCGTGGCCTCCCATGCGATCCCGGGAGCGCGGGTCGAGGATCTCGGAGCCGACCTCACGGTGACCGGCGCCCCAGACCGCGTGGTCGACGCCGCCGTCGAGACCTTCGGCGGCCTGGACGGGTTGGTGTGCAACCAGGCGCTCAACGGCTCGGACGGCGGCCTCGGTGAGCTGACCGAGCAGCTGCTGGACCGCCACTGGGCCGTGGACGCTCGCGCCTCGATCCTGCTGGCCCAGCGATTCCTGCACCACCACCGGGACGGCAGGGACGCCTCGATCGTCTTCATGACCTCGGGGCAGGGCCAGGGCCCGCTGACCGGAGAGATCGCCTACGGCGCGGCCAAAGCCGCACTGGCCGGCATCACCACCACGATCGCCGCACAGGTCGCCCCCACAGGAATCCGCGTGAACACCGTCAACCCCGGGCCGGTGGACACCGGCTACATGACACCCCAGCTCTGGAGCCAGGTGGCTTCGATGTTCCCCCGCGGCCGGTTCGGAGAGCCCGACGATCCGGCCCGCCTCATCGCGTGGCTGACGACCCCAGAGGCCGAATGGATCACCGGGCAGGTGCTGCACACCGAGGGCGGTTTCGCCCGATGGCGCACCGCGGAGGAATGACCGGCCCCGAATCCGGGACGCGCGACGACGCCCGTCAGACCCGCACATCCAGCCCCAGATGCTCGGCGAGCGCAGGGGCCAGCTCCACGAGCTGCTCCGGACTGATGGTCGCCCCACGCAGTCCGGTGAGCCCGATGATGCGCTCCAGCCGAGCGCCCCGGAGGTCCACATGATCCAGAGACGCTCCGCTGAGGTCCAGGGTGCCTATGCCGGTGTCCGTCACGCGCAGCCGACGCACGCTGGCCCCACCCAGGTCCAGCTCGGTCAGCGTGCACCCGCTGAGCTCGACGTCTGTCAGGGACGCGCCGCGCAGGTTCACCAGATCCATCTTGGACTCGGCCACCCGGACCTCTGACAGGCCGGACTCATAGAGCTCCGCCACTCCCACCCGGGAGCCGAGGACCTCCACCGCGCGCCAGGTGGAGCGAGGCGCAGCCAGATGAGGACTCGCCAGCCGCTGCAGACGGGTCTCCGCCACCGTCGCCCCCGTCAGCGTCACCTCCTGCAGCACGATGTCGATGAGCTCGCTGTCGACGATCCGGGCCCCGGTGAGGTCCTCCCCGTGGAGCGTCTCACCGATGAGGCGCAGGCCTTCGGCATGCTGGCTGAACAGCAGCTCGGAGGCGTCACCGTCGACCAGGCCCGTCGGCGCCGCGAGGTCCAGTCGCGGTGGGTGCGGTCTCGGGATCTCGCCGGAGGAGGTGCGACGGGAGCTGGAGCGGGCCGCTGGGCGGCTGGCGGGGCGGCCGGTGTCTCGGCGGGAGGACGTCATCGGCCGAGACTATCGCCACCCACTGACGACCATGGAGCGTGGACGCTCCCGAGCGACCGGTCGTGAGGCTCCGACCTGGACCGGCTCCGCGCGGTCCACGATGCTAGAGTGCGGGATCGTGGACCTGAGAGTGGGCGCATACGCCGTGATCATCGACGACGAGGGCCGCATGCTGCTGCCCCACTGGCGCGACGAGACCCTGGGCTCGGGCTGGACCCTGCCCGGAGGAGGCATGGACCCCGGGGAGCACCCGCACGACACCGTGGTGCGGGAGGTCATGGAGGAGACGGGCTACGAGATCGAGCCCGGCGAGCTCCTCGACGTCGGCAGCCTCATCATCCCCGGCGACCGGCGTCGGGCCGAGCACGGCGGCACCCCGCTGCAGGCGCTGCGGATCATCTACCGCGCCCGCATCACCGGCGGCTCCCTGCGCGTGGAGCAGGACGGCACCACCGACGACGTCGCATGGTTCGCTCCCGAGGAGATCGACATGCTGGACCGAGTGGACCTGGTGGACCTGGCCCGTCGCCGGGCCGGCCTGCTCACCTCCGCCTGAGTCCGCGGCCGAGGCCGCTGCTAGGCTCACGCACGTGCGCACCTCATACTTCTACGAGCCCTCCGCCGGGCACGGGCTGCCCCACGACCCGTTCAACGCCATCGTCGCCCCGCGCCCGATCGGCTGGGTGTCCACCAGCACGGGGCAGGGAGGGCTGAACCTGGCACCCTACAGCTTCTTCAACGCGGTCAACTACACGCCGCCGCTCATCGCGTTCTCCAGCATCGGGCACAAGGACACCGTCGCCAACATCGAAGCCACCGGCGAGTTCTGCTGGAACCTGGTGACCACGGAGCTGGGCGAGCAGATGAACGCCACCTCGGCGGCCGTCGACACCGAGATCGACGAGTTCGAGCTGGCCGGGCTCACCGCCGCGCCCTCCCGGGTGGTGAGCGTGCCGCATGTGGGCCAGGCCCGCGTGGTCTTCGAGTGCCGCCGCACCCAGATCCTGCGCCTGACGGACGCCTCCGGTGAGGACACCCCGGCGAGGATGGTCTTCGGGGAGGTCGTCGGCGTCCACCTCGACGAGTCGCTGCTCGACGACGGGGTCTACCAGACGGCGGCCGCGGACCCGCTGCTGCGCGGCGGCGGGCCGGCCGACTACTTCAGGATCCGTGGCGAGGACCGGCTGAGGATGCACCGGCCTCAGCCCTGAGCGCCGGCGTCGCGCTCCTCGTCGGCCTGGTCCGCGGGCTGCTCCTTCTCCCCGGTGATCACGGTCATCACCAGGTCACCGGGCTCGACCTCGTCGACAGCGACGGGCGTCACCGAGGCGAAGTCCTGCGCGTTGGTCACCACCACTGCGGTGATCGCGTCGAAGCCGACCCCGTGCACGAGCTCCAGATCCACATCCACCAACGGCTGGCTGACCTCCACCCGGTCCCCGGGACGCACCGCCGGGGTGAAGCCCTCACCCTTCAACGTCGGGGTGCGGCTTCCGCAGTGGACCAGGATGTCGACGCCGTCGTCCGTCCGGATCCCGTAGGCGTACCCGCCGGACGGTGCGGCGATCACCACTCCTGCCACCGGAGCCACCAGGTGGCCACTGACCGGGCGGATCGCCACGCCGGGGCCCATGGTGCCGTCTGCGAAGAGCTCATCGTCCATCGCGTCCAGTGGGAGCAGCCGCCCGGGCAACGGGGCCATGACCTCCACCATCGACGGCGTGTCGGCCCGCCCTCCCCGCTGCTCCGCCGCGGCGGGCGTCGGCGTCACCACCGGCGACATCGAGGTGGTGGTCGGCGGTTCGGGGTCGGGTTCGGCGTCGGGGTCCTCGTCGGGTCCCTCCCGGTCCACCAGCAGCAGGGTGGGCACGAATCCGACCGCCAGAGCCAGCGCCAGCCCGCCCAGCAGCAGCGCTGCTGACCCGTGGGCCGTCATTGCGGGCACACCGGCCAGCGCGGGCGGGACTGCGCTCACGGCGGCCGCCCCGGAGGCCGCCGTGAGCGCACCGCCGACCGCTCCGCCGAGCATGCCGAACAGGAACGGCTTCTTCAGCGGAAGGGTGACCCCGTAGATCATCGGCTCGGAGACCCCGCCCACCAGGCCCGCCACCGAGGAGGCCCCGGCGATCTTCCGACGCGCGGCAGAACGGGTGCGCAGCAGCACCGCACCGGCGGCCCCGGCCTGGGCCACCACCGCGGCGGCGATGACCGCGGGCAGCGTCGCCGCCGTCGGGACTCCCGCGATGCCGGTGCCCACGGACTCGGCGATGGTCCCGAGCATGCCCCACTGCAGCCCCAGGATGGTCAGCACGTGCCACAGGCCGCCGAGCACTGCTCCGGCCAGCCACGGGGTGGACTCCAGCACGCCCACCACGAGCGCCACCAAGGCCTCCCCAGTGATCACCACCATGGGGCCCAGCAGCACCAGCGCCCCGGTGACCACCAGCAGCAGGGTCACCAGCGGGGTGCCCACGCTGCGCACGGCGGCCGGCAGCATGCGGTCCAGCGTGCGCTCCACCCAGGCCTGGACGAACACCACCAGCAGGATCGGGATCACCGAGGCGGCGAAGACCATGATCGGGAACGGCACCCCCAGCAACGATCCCGTGGGGGCGGCGGTATGTGACTGGGCCTCCCCCAGGTCCAGGATCGAGGGGTACACCAAGGCGGCGGCCACCGCCATGGCCGTGAACGGCTGGGCACCGAACCGTCGTGCCGCGGTCACCGCCAAGAAGAGAGGAAGGAACAGGAAGATGCCCTCCGAGACGGCGCTGAGCACGGTGAACGTCCCGGCCTCAGGGTTCAGCCATCCGAGCTCGCCGAGCACCACGACGACGGTCTTGAGCAGCCCTGCGGCGGCCAACGGCCAGATCACCGGGGTGAACACCGCGGCGAGCATGGTGACGATGCGGCTGCCCAGCCCGCGGACCGACAGCACCGCGGTGGAGAGCTCCAGCTCCGGCATGGGTCCGGCGGGACGGCGGGTCAGCAGCTCCAGCTCCTGGTGGACGAGCTCAGCGCCTTCCCCGGTGACCACGTGAAGCTCCCCGTGGGCTCGGATCACGGTGATGACACCGGGTAGCGCCCTCAGCGTCTCAGCACGGACGGCGGATTCGTCGCGCAGCACCACCCTGACCCGGGTGGCGCAGTGCGCGGAGGAGGTGACGTTCGCGGAGCCGCCCACGCCGTCGAGGATGTCCTCGGCAAGAGCACGGGGATCCTGGGTGCTCATGCGGTCTCATGCTCCTTGGGTCCTGATGTGGGGGCGGGCCGGTGCCCGTGGGCTCCAGCCCGGCCACTATAGGCCAGCGCCGGGGATATCACCAGAAGACCCCGCAGTCGCGGGCGCCGCTCAGTGCGCCCGCTCCAGAGCGGACTCCGCGTCCTGGAGGCTGGCCAGCACCCGGTCCGCGCGGCGGCGCACGGAGAGCACCTCCGCACTGCCCACGCGCACCATCGCGGCGGCCTCGGCCGTGGTGGCTACGTGGTTGGCGGCCTTGGACAGGCATGAGTGCAGCTCCGAGGCCCGGCCCGGGATGTTCATCCCCTCAGCGGGGAAGAGCCGGTGGGCGTGGCGGCAGAGGTCTCGCACCGCGGGGAGCTGGTCGGCCAGCTCGTCCCCGATGGCGACCAGGTGATTGTGCACGACGTCGTCGTCCACACCCTCGACCACCTGGTGATAGCGATCCAGGCCCCGGACGAACCGGTCGTGGGCCTGCCGCCAGAGTCCGTCGCCCAGCTCCTTCTCCAGTCGGCGGGCACGACGGCGGCCTGCGAAGAGCTTCATGCTTCCCTCCACCTGCGTGCTGGGCCGGCGGCGCCGGACGGTCGGACCTGCGACGGACGTCGTCGATCAGACAGTCTACCCACGTCAGCACAGGGCCGTGGGGAGAGGACAGGAGCCCGTCAGAACCTCAGTAGGATCTTGCCGCTGTGGGCACCGCTGTCGAAGTAGTCGTGGGCAGCCGCTGCGTCGTCAGCGGCGAAGACGCGGTCGGTCTGCACGCGGATCCGTCCCTGCTCGATCAGCGGCCAGAGCTCCTCCCCCACTCCGGAGACGATGCCGGCCTTGGTCGCCGCGTCCCGGGAGCGCAGCGTGGTGGCGATGATCCGCAGTCGGCGGGCGAGCATGAGTCCCAGGTCAGCCTCGGCCTTCCGCCCGCCCTGCAGCCCGATGATCACCAGCCGTCCGTCCACCGCCAGGCTGCGCAGGTTGGTCTGCAGGTACTTGGCTCCGATGACGTCCAGGATCACGTCGGCGCCACGGCCGTCGGTGATCTCGGAGACCCGGTCACCGATGTCCTCCTCGCGGTAGTCGATGACGTGATCGGCCCCCAGGCTGCGGGCCAGCCGCGCCTTCTCCGGACTGCCCACGGTGGTGAGGGTCCTGGCCCCGAGGGCGTGCAGATACTGCAGCGTGAAGCTGCCGATGCCGCCGGTGCCGCCGTGCACCAGTACGGTCTCCCCCGGCTGCACCCGGGCCTCTCCGCGCAGGTTGGAGTGCACGGTGGCGGCCACCTCGATGAGCCCGGCGGCGTCCACCACGTCCACACCCGCCGGCACGGGGAGCACGTGCCGGGCATCGACGACCACCTTCTCCGCGTAGCCTCCGCCGGCCAGCAGGGCGACGACGTCGACGCCGACGAGCTCCTGCACGGCCGCGGGGCTGCCCAGTCCGGCGGCCGCCACGCGACCCGAGACCTCCAGCCCGGGGATCGGGGAAGCCCCTGCCGGGGGCGGGTAGACGCCGCGGCGCTGCATGACGTCAGCTCTGTTGAGTCCGGCCGCGGCGACGTCGATGAGAACCTCCCCGGCGGCAGGGACCGGATCCGACACTTCCGTGAGCGCGACGACCTCCGGGCCGCCGGCGTCGGTGTATTCGACTGCTCTCATGGTGCTCCCTTCCTCTGGAACGAGTGGCCTCGGAAGACGGCATCTGCGCTCTGACACGCCGGTCCGACAGGCCAGACGGCGTCATTGCTGGCCACTGGACGACGACTGCGGGGTCCGGGCCGTCCACAGCGTCCAGCGGTCGACCTCGGTGACTCCGCCCTCCGGCAGCTGGGCCCGCAGGACATCCACCAAGCGGGCCAGCTCGGCGTCATCCAGTTCATGCAGGATGCTGCGTCCGGTGCGGGCGGCGACGTCGGCCAGCAGGCTCTCGCGATCCGGATGCTCGGCGCGGACCTCCCAGAGCGTGCTCACCTCCACGTGGACCCCGGCCTCCTCCAGCGCCTCGGTCAGCTCCTGAGCACCGGGCCGACGGGCGGCCTCCACCTGCAGCAGGCGGGGAAAGGCCTCGAAGAACCAGCCTCGCACGTGCCGGGCATCGCCCGGGAGGGCGGCCGCAGTGAGGTGCGCGGCGGTGAGGTCCGGCGCAGCGAGCTCTGCGGCGGCGAGGTCGACGTCGGCGGGCTGGGAGACGTCCTCGACGGTGCGGTCCTGGACGATGAGCGTCCCGCCCGGCCGCAGCAGGCGCCGGGCTTCCTCGGCGAAGGCCCGCAGGTCCGGGAGGTGATGGACCAGGGCCCGGGAGAACACGACGTCGGCGCAGGCCTCCGGAAGGCCGGTGGCGGTGGCGTCACCCCGGTGGAAGGTGATCTGCGGATCGGCACCGTGCTCCGCCGTCGCACTGGCCAGGATGGGGGCGCTGGAGTCCACGCCGATGACGCGTTCCGCACCGAGCTCCCGCCAGGCTCGGCTGTAGATGCCGCCCCCGCAGCCCAGGTCCACGACGACGGCGGCGCGCGGGTCCACGAGCCCGGTGACGTGCGCAGACCAGCTGGGGTGGGCGCGCCGCCCGGAGTAGGTGCGTGCGTTGTGTGCCGCGGTGAAGTCGATCATCGGTGGTCCTCCTGGACGTGCGGCCCCACCGCTGCGGGAGTGGGCCGCTCCGGCGCTGACCGGCCGACGTCGGCCCACGCCGTCCGACTCGATGCCGGGGCGGGGTCTCACGTATAGTCTGAGCCTAGGTTTTCACATCGGCAGGTGCGTCCGCGGAGGAATCTCCGAGCGCGCCAGCGTGTCGAGGACCCTGATGACCGGGAGCGCTGTCCGAGCGGCCGAAGGAGCCGGTCTTGAAAACCGGTGTGCGGCAACCCCGTACCGTGGGTTCGAATCCCACGCGCTCCGCTCATGAGCAGGCCCCTGACCAGGGATTTCTGGTCAGGGGCCTGTCCTGTGCGAGCACGAGAAGAGCTCCGGAGCCGACCAGCGTGAAGGTGCCGCATCAGCGTGCTCCCTGTGCCGTGGCGTCCCGCAGCCGGATGAGGGACTCGTGCACGTCCCCCGGAACGATGTTCACCCGAAGCGTCTGGGGGCGGTTCTCGATCATGGCGATCATCGCGTCGTAGAGCTCCTCAACCGGCCGCGCGTCTGTCGCGGACTGGAGCATCGTGGCTGCACGGTGATTCGCCTGCAAGGAACCGGCTCGTGCGTCGAACTGTGCCGCCGCCTGGTCGCGCGAACTCACCAGGCACAGCTCCAGGAATCGGGCACCTGCCTGGGCAGCCACGTCTTCGAGTTCGTCGATGAACTCCTCGCGCTGAAGGAACTGGGGAACGATCACGTCATGACCAGCGGCGAGGTGGCATTCGCACATCGCCAGGGCGAGCCGACGAGCGGACCAGCCCGCCTCCGTCGGGTCCTCCTCCCAGCGCGCCAATGCCCCACGGACGGAATCGACATCCAGGACGAGCGTCATGGCCCGGTCACGGGCGAGCAGGCCGGCCAACGTCGATTTGCCGCTGGCAGGAGCTCCATTGAGCAGCGTCACAGTGGCCATGTCTTCAGTCAACGCTTGGCCCGTTGGGGCGTCAACTCCGTCGGCGCCGGCGCCTCACCCGGTTTCTTGCTGTTCACCGCCGCGGCTGTTCAGCGCAGTAGGCCCAGCAGGATCCCGCTGACGGCGACGACGCCGGCCACCACGACGAACACGTTCGAGGCCCGGCCACGGAACCGGGCCAGGGCTGGCACCCGGTGGATCGCATACATCGGCATCAGGTACAGGACCGCGGCGATGACCGGGCCGGCAAGAGATTCGATCAGGGAGAGGATGCTGGGATTCAGCACGCCCACCAACCATGTGGTGAGGATGAGGAACACGCTCACCCCGATGGTTAGCGCACGGTCACCGATCCGGTCACCCGTGCGGTCGGCCATCCCGCGGACGATCCCCTTGGCCCCTTCCGCGGCGCCCAGCCAGTGACCGAAGAAGGACGAGCCGATGGCGGCGATGGCCACCGCAGGGCCCAGCCAGGCGATGATCGGCATGTCCATGACATTGGCCAGGTGCGCCAGCACCGGCAGGTTGGCATCGCGGGCCTCCCGCAGCCCCTCGGGCCCGAGGGCCAGCACGCAGGACCAGACGAAACCCATGGTGAACACCACCAGCAGCAGGGTGGTGACGCGCAGCACGGCCGACGCCTTACGCACCGAGCCCGTTCCGTAGCGCTGACGCAGTGAGACGGAGAACTGGGAGATCGCCGGGGAGTGGTTGAACGCGAAGACCAGCACCGGGATCATCATCCACACGGCCAGGGAGAAGTCCCCCAGCGCCGGGGCGGCACCGAAGCCCTCCAGGGACCAGGACGGGATCAGCATCAGCGTGACCGCGAACAGCACAGCGATCAGCGGGTACACCAACGCCTGGGTGACTACCAGCATGACCCGACGGCCCGCTACCATGACCGCCGACATCGCCAGCACCAGCACCGCGGCGAGCAGCCAGCGCGGCCACGGCTCCAGCCCCAGCTGGTTGACCATGAGGCTCTCCACCGTGTTGGTGATGCCGACCCCATAGATGAGGACGATGGGGTAGATGGCCAGAAAGTACAGCACCGTCATCACCCGGCCGGCGTTCTCACCGAAGTAGTCCCGGACCACACCGGTGATGTCCTGGTCCGGCCGCGGGGAGGCGCAGATGATCCGGGAGAGCGCTCGGTGGGAGAAGTACGTCATCGGCCCGATCAGCAGCGTGGCCACCAGCAGGGGCCACAGGCCGCCCAGGCCCGCATTGATGGGCAGGAACAGGACACCGGCCCCCACTGCGGTGCCGAAGAGGGCGATCGTCCAGCTGGTGTCGAACTGGTTCCATCGCGGGACGTCCGACGCCTCGGGGACGGCCTTCTCCGGCGGCACGGCGTGGGTGGGTGTCGACACAGGCATGCTCCTTCGCACATCCGGGACGGTCCGTCCCGAGTCGGTCCGCCGGGGTCGGGCGGGCAGGACTGACGGCTCCGGGATGGCGGCGACGACAGACCCGGAAGGAGTGTAATCCCGCTCATAGCTCGCCGCGAATCGGCTCCTCCCGTCACCGCCCACGGGCTCCGAACCCGGGCGGTGAACACCGGCCCTGACCACCGGGCCCCGCCCACCGGCCCTGACCACCGGGCGGCGTCCGTCAGGCACGTCCGGGGGATGCTGGCACACTGGTGTCCAGCGGCCGACCACACCGGTCCAGGACCTACGGAGGGGACGATGTCAGACGCACCGCACGATCCGCGCCGATCGGGTGAGCCCGAGGAGTTCGGCTCCGGGCCGCACTATCCGTCCCCGCACAGCCACGCGCCGTACGACCCGTCCCCCTACGAGGCCGCCCCTCCCGGGCCCGTGGGTCATGACCACAGCCGCCACCCCGGCCAGGATCCCGGCCAGGATCCCGGCCAGGATCCCGGCCAGGAACCCCGCTATCCGACGCCCCATGACCCGCACGCTGACTGGTCCCGGCACCCCTCTCCGACACCTCAGGGCCACTCCACCGCTCCGTCGGGAGGCGGACCTGGGGACAGCGCGGGGCAGCCCGCGGGATACGGGTACGGCTATGCCGCCGGTCAGCCCACCTGGGGCGGTCATACCCCCGGCCAGCCCGCCTGGGGCGGCTACGTCCCAGCCCCGACTCCGCCCACCGGCCTGGGCGTCACCTCCATGGTCTTCGGCATCATCGCCCTGCTGCTGAGCGTCCTCCCGCTCATCGGACTGCTCAGCCTGCTTCTCGGCCCCCTGGCGGTCATCCTGGGCATCATCGCGATCATGCGCCGCAACGGGCGCGGGTTCGGCATCGCCGGGCTCATCACCGGTGCACTGGGGACCGCCATCTCCCTCGCGGTGCACATCATCAGCGGCATATTCATCACCGCCATCTTCGAGGAGGTCGATCTGCTCCAGGAGAACCTGGTCGAGGACGCCGACCAGCACGAGGAGGCCCCGCTGGAGCCCGCTGAGGACGACGGCGGCGGCCCCGCCGACCTCCTGCCCCAGGATGTGCTCGACGACATCGAACAGCAGATCGAGGACGCCGATGCCGACGACGTCCGGCAGCTGCTGGAGCAGTGGGGCAGCGAGATCGACGAGGAGGAGCTGGAGCGCCTGCAGCGAGAGCTCGAGCAGCAGCTCTCCGGCGACTGAGCTCGCCGCCGGTCCAGACCTGTCAGCGCCGGCGGATCAGCTCCGGCAGGTCAGCTCTGATCCTTGAACACCACCAGGAACTTATGTGCCTCTTCCTGGGTGAGCGGCGAGTGGTCCGCCAGCAGCGTGGCGGCCTCGTCCACGTGGTCGTCGCGCAGCAGAGCATAGAGCTGGTCATGGACCCACGGCTCGAGGTCCTCGTGGGACAGCGTGATCTTCTCATCTCCGCGCTGAACCTCCAGGTGGAACCCCGCCAGCTCCTGATCCTCCTGGGCCCAGTCCTCCGGGATGGTGAGCTCCTCGTCCAGGGAGAAGCCGGACTCCTCCATCAGGCGGCGTGCCTTCGCGTCCACCTCATCCTCGCCGGCAGACTCGGCGGAGGCGGCCGACGCGGCCGAGTCCGCGGACCCTCCGGAGACCGCTGAGCCGTGCGGATCCGTCATCCGGGGGCGGCCGCCGGGGATGTCCGGCACGTCCTGGCTGTTGTCGCCCAGGATCTCTCCGGTCTCCGGGTCGGCCTCGGCGATGGGCCCCTCCTCCAGGCCGGCCTCGTCGCGGACCCCGTCGATGACGTCCTCGACGTACTCGCCGTCGTCTGCGCTGGCGGCAGATCCGGCAGGCGAGGCGGCCGAGGAGGCCGTGTCCGAGCCCGGGGCCGGTGCCCCGCCGTCCAGCTCCTCCTGGAGACGCAGCTCCGACGGGGAGGCCTGCGGGTAACGATGCAGGGCCTGCACCGCGATGATGCAGTCCTTCACCGGTGCCCCGGTGGCGTGCTTGAACAGCGCCAGGGCCCGTTGCCCATCGTCGGCGGCGATGGCCTGATAAACCTCGCGATGCTGCTCATCGGTGAGCACCTTCGCCGCCATCCGGGCGTTCTCCGGGGTGACGGCCTCATTGATCCGCTTGTTCAGGCGCTGCCCCTGGCGCTGAAGGAGCAGGCGGATCCCGAGGAACAGCAGGACGGCCAGTGCGATAACTGCGAGAAACTCCACACGGCCAGTCTAGGACAGGCACCTGGACGGTGTCTGCGGGGTCACATCCGGTGCCGTGGCTGCGCTCAGTCCCGCGGAAGCACCAGGGCCGCCGCCGCCGTCGCCACGGCGACCAGCGCCAACACCATGCCCACCGTCCCCGGCCATCCGGCCAGGTGGAGGAAGGTGCCGCCCAGGAATCCGAACACCGAGGACCCGGCGTAGTAACCCAGGTTGTACAGCGACGCCGACTGGGCCCGCCCCGCCACAGCGGACGCGCCGGCCCATCCGGCTGCCACCGCGTGGGCGCCGAAGAACCCGGCGGTCAGCACCACCATGCCGAGGATCACGACCGGCAGGCTCGGCACCAGCGTCAGCAGCACCCCGGAGGTCATCACCGCGTTGCCCAGCAGCAGCACTGACCGACGCGAACGCCGGGCCGCCAGCCGACCGGCCCGCGGCGATGACCAGGTGCCGGCCAGGTAGGCCAGGAACACGAAGGAGGCCAGCCACACCGGCAGCTGGAACGGCGGCCCCGCCAGTTGGAAGCCCAGGTAGTTGTACATCGCCACGAAGCCGCCCATGGTGAGGAAGCCTTGGAGGTAGATGACCCACAGGGCCGCCGAGCGGAGGTTGCCGGTCAGCGCGGCCAGCGCCTCCCGGATGCGGCTCCGGCGCGGGGTGAAGCGCACCGCCGGAGGCGCCAGCCGCAGGAACGCCACCACGCACACCACCGCCAACGCCGTGACGGCGAGCATGCCGAGGCGCCATCCCAGCTGCTCCCCCACCGGAGCCGCCACCAGCCGCCCAGTGAGTCCGCCCACTGTGGTGCCGGAGATGTAGGTGCCCGCGGCCACCGCCGCGGCCCGCGGGTGGACCTCCTCGCTGAGATAGGCCACCGCCAGCGCCGGGACTCCGCCCAGCATGAGCCCTTCCAGGAAGCGCACACCCAGCGCCATCCAGAACTCGGGCACGACGACGGCGGCGAGCGCGAACAGACAGGCCAGTCCGACGGCCCAGCCCATGGCGGGCTTCCTCCCCTTCGCGTCCCCGATGTAGGACCAGGGGATCACGCCCAGAGCCAGCCCGAGCGTGGCGGTGGAGATCATCAGGGCGGCCTGGTCGGCGGAGACGCCCTGATCGGCGGCGATGACGGGCAGCAGTCCCTGCGGGGAGTACAGCTGGGCGAAGGTCGCGACGCCGATGACGAACAGGGCGGCCAGCAGGCGGCGGTAGGCGGGTGTCCCGGGCTCCGCACCGGAACGGTCCGGGCCGGGGGCACGGGCGTCGTCGGCTGTCACTCATCTCACTGTACGCCGGGCGACCTGACCCCGGTGGGAGGAGCCGATCTGTGACGGCACTGGCTTACGATGATCTGGTGAGCATCGATCTTTCCGCCTCCTTCAAGGCCTATGACGTCCGCGGTCTCGTCGGCGAGACCATCACCGAAGACTCAGTGCGGGCGGTGGGCGCCGCGTTCGTGGACGTGCTGGACCTCGCCGGCCGCCAAGTGCTGGTGGGAGGGGACATGCGCCCCTCCTCCGAGGCCTTCGCAGCCGCCTTCACCGAAGGCGCCCGGACCCGTGGCGCCGACGTCGTGCAGCTGGGCCTGATCTCCACGGACATGCTGTACTTCGCCTCCGGCACCCTGCAGGCCCCGGGGGTGGTGTTCACCGCCTCCCACAACCCGGCGGCCTACAACGGGATGAAGATGTCCCGCGCCGGTGCGGTGCCGCTGTCCGCGGACACCGGGCTGCTGGAGATCCGTGACGCCGCCCAGGCGTACCTGGACGCCGCCGGCTGCGCGGGGGTGACGATCCCGACCGCCGGGCGGATCGGCTCCGTGGAGTCGGCCGACCAGCTGACCGGCTATGCGGAGTATCTGCGCTCCCTGGTGGACCTCTCGGGGGTCCGGCCCCTGAAGGTGGTGGTGGACGCCGCCAACGGCATGGCCGGGCTGACCACGCCCGCCGTGCTGGGCGACCAGATCCTGCCGACACTGCCCTTGGAGATCGTGCCGCTGTACTTCGAGCTCGACGGGACCTTCCCGAACCATCCGGCGAACCCGCTGGAGTCGGAGAACCTGCGGGATCTGCAGGCCGCGGTGCGGGAGCACGGGGCGGACATCGGACTGGCCTTCGACGGCGACGCCGACCGGTGCTTCGTCATCGACGAGCGCGGCGAGCCGGTCTCCCCCTCGGCCGTGACGGCACTGGTGGCGCGCCGGGAGATCGCCCGGGCCCGCACCGAAGGTGAGCAGACCCCGGTGATCATCCACAACCTCATCACCTCCCGGGCGGTGCCGGAGCTGGTGGAGTCCGCAGGAGGCCGTGCGGTCGAGACCCGCGTGGGACACTCCTTCATCAAGGCGGTCATGGCCGAGGAGCAGGCCGTGTTCGGCGGGGAACACTCGGCCCACTACTACTTCCGGGACTTCTTCAACGCAGACACCGGCATGCTCGCGGCCATGCACGTGCTGGCCGCCCTGGGGCAGCAGGAGCTCCCACTGTCCGAGCTGGCGGCCGAGTACAACCCCTATGCGGCCTCCGGCGAGATCAACTCCGAGGTCGAGGACAAGCAGGCCGCCGCCGAGCGGGTGCTGGCGGCATTCGCCGACCGAGACGCCGTCGTCTCCCACATGGACGGCCTGACGGTCCGCGCCGAGGACGGCACCTGGTGGTTCAACCTGCGCCCGTCCAACACGGAGCCGTTCCTGCGCTACAACGGCGAGGCGCACAGTACCGAGGTCATGGAGGCCGTGCGTGACGAGGTCCTGGGCATCGTCCGGGGCTGAACCGACTGTCAGGGCCATCTCCGGGTCACACCTGTTGACAGAATCAACGGATCGGGGCGTACCATCGCTCAGGTTTCATGATCTGCAGCACACGTCCCGGGAGGTCCCATGTCCGTCGCCGTCGCTGAGCGGTCCGCGTCCCTGCAGCGGATCACCGCCGGCCCAGGGTTCAACCGGTGGCTCATCCCACCGGCGGCGCTGTCCATCCATCTGTGCATCGGCCAGGCCTATGCCACCAGCGTGTACAAGACCTCGTTGGTGGCGCATTTCGAGACCAGCCTGACCGCCGTCGGGGTGATCTTCTCGCTGGCGATCGTCATGCTGGGCCTCTCCGCGGCGATCTTCGGCACCTGGGTGGACCGCAACGGGCCCCGGCGGGCCATGATCGCCTCGGCAGTGTGCTGGGCCACCGGGTTCTTCGTCGGAGCGGCCGGGATCCTCACCTCGCAGCTGTGGCTGGTCTATCTCGGCTACGGGGTGATCGGCGGCATCGGGCTGGGCATCGGCTACATCTCTCCGGTCTCCACCCTGATGAAGTGGTTCCCGGACCGCCCGGGACTGGCCACCGGGATGGCGATCATGGGCTTCGGCGGCGGAGCGATGATCGCCAGCCCCGTGTCCTCCTCCTTGCTGAGCCTCTACGACCCCGCCTATGACCCCGCCACCGGCGTGTATTCAGGGACCGCCGTCGCAGGGCTGTTCCTGACCCTCGGCGCCGTCTACCTGGCGGTGATGCTGTTCGGCGCCTGGTTGGTGCGCGTGCCCGCGCCCGGCTGGACGCCCGAGGGCTACGATCCCTCGCGGGAGAAGAGGAAGGCGCTGGTGACCAGCGGGCACGTCACAGCGAATCGGGCGCTGCGGACTCCGCAGTTCTGGCTGCTGTGGATCATCCTGTTCTGCAACGTCACCGCCGGCATCGGCATCCTGGAACAGGCAGCCCCCATGATCCAGGACTTCTTCCGCTCGAACGGGACCACGGTGATCGCCGGTGCGGCGGCCGCCGGATTCGTCGGCTTCCTCAGCCTGACGAACATGGCCGGCCGCTTCGTGTGGTCCTCCACCTCCGACCTCGTGGGCCGGAAGAACATCTACATGCTCTACCTGGGCGGCGGCGTGGTGCTCTACACCCTGCTGGCACTCCAGGGATCGGGCTCGGTCATCCTGTTCATCCTGCTGGCCGGCATCATCCTCAGCTTCTACGGCGGCGGCTTCGCCACGATCCCCGCGTATCTGCGCGACCTGTTCGGCACCCTGGAGGTCGGGGCCATCCACGGGCGGCTGCTCACCGCCTGGTCCTGCGCCGGCGTGATGGGCCCGCTGATCATCAACGGCTTCCTGGACGCCCGAGGTGAGCCCGGGAGCCTCACCGCCGCGGACTACCGGCCCGCCCTGCTCACCATGGTGGGACTGCTGGTGATCGGACTGATCGCCAACATCCTGGTCCGTGCCGTCGACGAGAAGCACCACGTCAGTACGTCTTCCGGGGACCCGACGACGACGGCCCACGACTCAGCGACACCGATCATCGAGCCGGCCGGAGCCCCGCGAGTGCCACTGTGGCTGCCCTGGACCGTCGTCGCGATCCCCCTGGCCTACGGGGTGCTGCAGACGGCGATCAACGCGCTGGGGCTGTTCGCCTGAACGGAGCGCAGCCTCCCTTCGAACCCTGCGTCCCCGTCGGTTTCGTTCGTCCCCCGGGTATTCCCCCATGTCCTGAGACTTCACACCCGGGTATTCCCCCAGGACGGACGAAGCCGATGGGGACGAAACGGTCGGCGAATCAGGATGGGCGGATCGACAGGGCTGCCGGGACGGGCCCAGTCCGATACCCCTCGTGGACCACCCAGAGATCGTCTTGACTGGTATTACCAGATGTGACAGCCTTCACAGTCAGGGACGTGTCCCAGTTCACATCTGCGCCTCAGGGGGACCCATGAAGACGATCGCTCGACTCACCGCCGTGACGGCAGCCGGCTGCCTGGCCCTCACCGCCTGCGGCGACGGCACCGCAGACGGAGAGGACTCCTACAGCTGGGACTTCACCATCACCACGAGCGAGACCTCCACCTGGTATGAGGCCGCCGAACATTTCGCGGACGTCCTCGACGAGCGCTCTGACGGACGGATGCAGGTGACGGTCCACGCCAATGAGCAGCTCTCCGGCGGCGACCCTGCAGCCGGCGTCGAGCAGCTGATGAACGGGGACAAGGCCTTCTCGTACAACTCGACCATCATCTATGACGGACTCGACTCCAGGTTCAGCGCCATCAACGCGCCCTTCCTCTACGACGACTACGAGCAGGCGGAAGCCACCATCGAAGCCAGCGCCGGAGCAGCCTACGAGGAGATCAGTAGGGAGCTCGGAGTGGAGATGCTGGGCTTCGGCGAGTCCGGCTTCCGCCAGCTCACCACCACGGACACCGAGGTCACCAGCCCGGATGACCTGACGAACCTCGTCGTGCGCGTCCCTGGCTCCGGCCTCTTCCTCGACATCTTCAACGAGCTCGGGGCGGACCCCACCACCATGAACTTCGCCGAGGTCTATACCTCCCTGCAGACCGGCACCATCGACGGCCAGGAGAATCCCTTCGACGTCATCTACTCCAGCGGGCTCCAGGAGGTGCAGGGGCACCTGAGCATCTGGAACTACGTCTACGATCCTCTGATCCTGGGCATGAACGCTGAGCTCTTCGACTCCCTCAGCGCCGAGGATCAGCAGATCGTCCAGGAGGCCGCCACCGAGGCCAACGAGCTGCAGATCAGCCAGAACCGTGAACGGGAGGCCGAGCAGCTCGAGGAGCTGAGCGAGGACATGGAGATCACCGAGCTCAGCGAGGCCCAGATCCAAGTCTTCCGCGACGCGATGGAGCCCGTCTACGACGCCCACGCGGACAGCTGGACCGAGGAACTGCTCGACGCCGTCCAGCCGGAATGACCATGGTCGACGCCGTCCTCACGAGGGTGGAGAACACGGTCATCGTCCTGGCCTTCATCACGATGACCGGGGTGTACTTCGCCAATGTCGTCAGTCGCTACTTCCTCCACGGCTCCCTGGCCTTCACCACCGAGATCGTCGTGAATCTCGCGGTCCTGCTGACGATGGTCGGGGCGGCCGCCGGTGTGAGGCTGGGCACCCATCCCGGCTTCGATCTGCTCCCCGCCATGGCCACGGGAGTGCTCCGCACGTCTCTGATCGCCCTGATCGCGGTCGGCACGTTGGTCTTCTTCCTGGTCTTCCTGTGGCTGGGTTGGGAGATGACGTCCCGCCAGATGGCTCAGGGGCGGGTCACCCCCGCGCTCGGGGTTCCCCAGTGGGTCTTCTCCATGGCGCTGCCCGTGGGCGCCGCACTCGGTGCCGTCCGGTCGGTCCAGGCAGGAGTCATCCAACTGCGCCGCGCGGCCGCGTCGTCTCAGGCCGAGGGCAGGGAGGTGCTGCCGTGATCGAGCTGATCCTGGTCGGCAGCTTCCTGGTGCTGGTCTTCCTCGGGATGCCCATCGCATTCTCCATGGGCCTGTCCGCCGTCATCGCGATCCTCTATGCTTCCGGCGCCCACGCGCTGAATCCGGCAGCCGGCGTCATGTACGCCTCTCTGTCCTCGGAGACCCTGCTGGCGATCCCGTTCTTCATCCTCGCCGGTGTCATCATGGAGCTCACCGGCATCTCGACTCGTCTCGTCGAGCTCGCGGATCGCTGTGTGGGCCATCGCAAAAGCGGCCTCGCACTCACGGCGATCATCGCTGCTCTGCTGTTCGCGGCGATCTCCGGCTCGGGCCCCGCGACCGTCGCGGCGCTGGGGGCCGTGCTGATCCCTGCGCTGGTGAAGCACGGCTACTCGAAGCGACACGCCGCCTCGCTCCTCGCCAGCGCCGGCGGCATGGGCATCGTGATCCCCCCGAGCATCGCGTTCATCGTGTTCGCCGTCGTGGCGAGCGACCACGAGCGGGTCTCCATCAGCAGGCTGTTCATGGCCGGCGTCGTCCCTGGAATTCTGATGGGGCTGGCGTTCTATCTCGTGGCCCGATTCCTCCCCCGGCAGTTCGAGAGTCTGCGCGACACAGCCGGTGAGAACCTGAGCCGCGGTGCAGCGCGTCTCGGCGCGGTCCCTGCGTCGACCACTGGTCACGACCGACAGTCAGCATCTGGCTCTCCCCAAGGCGACCACGCCACCGAAGGCATCATCACCCTCGAGGACACGGTGGATCCTGATGCCGACGTCGGCCGGCGGACCGACCGTGCTTCCCTGCGTGAGATCCTCCAGGCCTTCCTACGGGCGATACCCGGCCTGCTCGTGCCCGTCATCATCCTCGGCGGCATCTACGGGGGAATCTTCACGCCGACCGAATCCGCTGCGGTGGCCTGCGTCTACGCCCTGCTGGTGGGCCTGGTGGTCACCCGGGATCTGAGACTGGCCGACGTGCTGAAGGTCTTCACCACCGCAGGCGTACAGTCCTCTCGCATCATGATCATCGTGGCCGCCGCCTCCCTCTACGCCTACGTCATCACCAGCAACCGCATCGCGGCCCGCGTCTCCGAGTCGCTGCTGTCCCTGACCACCAACGTCATCCTGCTGATCCTCCTGATCAACGTCATCCTGCTCATCGCGGGGATGTTCCTCGATGCAGTCTCCGCCTTCTACCTGCTGGTCCCCCTGCTGGTCCCCGTCCTGCTGGAACTGGGAATGGACATCACGACCATCGGTGTCATGATGACGATCAATCTCGCCCTGGGGCTCGTCACGCCTCCGGTGGGAGTCAATCTGCTGGTCGCAGGAAGCATCGCCAAGATCAGCTACGCGGAGGCCACACGCGGAGTCTGGCCCTTCCTCGGCGCCGGACTGGTCGTCCTGATGCTCGTGACCTTCATCCCTCAGCTCAGCAACTGGCTGCCCGACCTTCTGGGAGTCTGACCATGAACACGCCACAGCCCAGCCCCGTGCGGATGCGCGAATTCGAGGACCAGGTCTGCCTGGTCACCGGCGGCGCGCGAGGCATCGGCCGGGCCGTCGTCGATGAGCTGCTCTCCCGAGGGGCCCAGGTGAACGTGCTGGACATCGCGGGCGCTGAAGACGCCGCTGAGTCGCTCGGACCCCGAGCCACCGGCTGGTCAGTCGATGTCAGCGACCGCCGTCAGGTCCACGAATGCGTCGACGCCGTCGCCCGCGAGCACGGACGGATCGACGTCGTCGTCAACAATGCGGGCACTGCGGCCCGCATCGACCTCGAAGCGATGGACGACGCGACCTGGGCCCGCGACCTCGACACCAACCTCACCGGCACGTACCTGATGACGCAGGCGGCGATATACCCCCATATGCGGGACCGACGATACGGGCGGATCGTCAACATCAGCTCCATCTCGGGGATCATGGGCGGCCCGTTCTCCTCGGGCGCAGGAGGAGGCCGCTCCGGTCCCGCCTACGCCGCCTCCAAGGGCGGCATCATCGCGTTCTCGAAGTGGGTGGCCAAAGAAGTGGGCTCGCTCGGAATCACCGTGAACTCGGTGGCCCCCGGTCCGATCGCCACCGCCCTGACCCAGGACGTCGACTATCCGCTCGACCACCAGGCTGTCCCACGCATGGGCACGCCGGATGACATCGCAGCCGCCGTCGCATACCTCGCATCGCCCCGCGCCGGTTTCGTCACCGGTGAGACTCTGAAGGTCTGTGGAGGATCCGCGATCGGCTGACCGTCCGCCCGCACACCGGCACCGCGCATCATGGAGAAGGGACCGTCCGATGGCCTCACCACCACATCTCATCGGCTGGGCGCACACAGCATTCGGCAAACATGCCGATGTCGACCTGGAATCACTGATGGCTGAGGTCAGCACCCAAGCGATCACCGATGCCGGGCTGGAGACCACCGACATCGACGCCGTCAGCGTCGGCGTCTACAACAACGGGTTCTCTCGCCAGGGCTTCGAAGCCGCGCTCGTCGGCGCAGGCGAACCGCAGCTCGCCAGCATCCCCGCCACACGCTCCGAGAACGCCTGCGCCACAGGAGCGGCGGCCCTGGTCGCGGCCATCGAGAAGATCGAGGCGGGGCGGGCACGTGCTGTACTCGTCGTCGGTGCGGAGCGGATGACGGCGACGCCGGGTCCCGAGATCCATGACATCCTCCTCTCATCCGCTCACCGCCGGACCGAAGAATCGGCGGGAAGCTTCGCGGGAATCTTCGCGCAGCTGGCGGATCTCTACGCTGAGACGTTCTCCGACCCCCGTGAGGCGATGGCACGGATCGCGGCGAAGAACCACCGCAACGCCGTCGACAACCCGTGGGCTCACCTCCGACGCCCCCTCGACCGTGAATTCTGCGCTACTGAGTCTCACGCCAACCCCAGCGTGGTCGGACGCCTGCTGCGGACAGACTGTTCACTCGTCTCCGACGGAGCAGCCGCGGTGGTGGTCGCCTCGGCGGACGTCGCCCGCCGGGCTCGCCGAGCCGTGCGCTTCCGCGGCCGCGCGCAGGCCAACGACCATCTGGCGCTGGCCCGCCGATCCGATCCTCTCGAGTTCGCCGGCGCAGGGGCTGCCTTCCATGGAGCCCTCGCGGAGGCCAGAGTGTCCGTAGGCGGGCTGGACCTGATCGAGACGCATGACTGCTTCACCATCGCCGAGCTCCTGCAGTACGAGGCCTTCGGCATCGCTCCGCGAGGACGGGCCGGCACGGCCCTGGCCGACGGGCTGACGGACCGCGACGGGCCGCTGCCGGTCAACCCTTCGGGCGGCCTCAAGGCGAAGGGCCACCCGATCGGCGCCACAGGGGTCTCGCAGCACGTCATGGCGTCGCTGCAGCTGACAGGAGAGGCCGGAGCCATGCAGATCGCGGACGCCGGGGTCGCCGCGGTCTTCACCATGGGAGGTTCGGCGGTCACGAACTATGCCTCCGTCTTGGAGGCAGTATGAGCGGAGTGGCCCCGGAGGCCCGCGCGGTCAATCTCTCCCACGCCTTGACTCAGATCGCCCGTCGACTTCCGGCCCACGACGCGATCATCCAGGGGGACGATCGTTGGAGCTGGCAGGAGCTCGACGCGCGGTGCTCCGCCGTCGCCGAGGAGCTGGCCCGCCGCGGCGTAGGCGCAGGCGACTGTGTGATGCTCGACGGGCCCAACTCGCCGGAGTACATCCAGGCCATGTATGGCGTCTGGCGGGCGGGAGCCACCGTGGCGCCGGTGAACTCGCGGCTGCATCCCGCGGAACTCGCCGGGCTGGCCGAGGTCTGCCAGCCGACCCTGATGATCGCGCATTCCTCGACGGCCACGCATGTCGCCGCAGTCCGCGCCGCCGTCCCCGGGCTCCAGCATCTCTGGCTCGACGACGGTCCGACGGAGGAGCCGGACGGGCGCCCGGAGAGCGAGGCGCCGCAGGACGGCACGCTGCAGCGGATGACCCGAGCCCGAGGACGCGTCGTCGACAGCCCTCGGGAGCGCGGAGACCATGCCTGGTACTTCTTCACCTCCGGCACCAGCGGCAGGTCAAAGGCGGCGGTGCTCTCCCACGACCAGCTCGGATTCGTCGTCACCAACCATCTGGCAGATCTGATGCCGGGCCTCATCGCACAGGACCGCTCGATCGTCGTCGCGCCGCTGTCCCACGGCGCCGGGATCCACCTGCTCTCCCAGGTGAGTCGAGGCGCCGCCACGGTGCTGCCGACGTCCCCGCGCCTGGACGCCGCTGAGATCTGGAAGCTGGTGGAGCGGGAGAAGGTCACCAACACCTTCACCGTCCCCACGATTCTGAAGCGTCTGGTGGAGGCGCCTGAAGCCCGCTCGCGGGACCACTCGAGTCTGCGACATGTCATCTACGCCGGCGCTCCCATGCCCTCTCCGGATCTCGCCACAGCTAGGGAGACTCTCGGTGACGTCCTCGTGCAGTACTACGGACTCGGCGAGGTCACGGGGAACATCACGGTCCTTCCCGCTGATCTCCACGATCACCCTTCTCCTCCAGGGGTCCCCTTCTCGACGTGCGGGCTGCCACGCACCGGGATGGAGATCAGCGTGCAGGACGACGACGGCCGCGCCCTGCCTGCTCTGGAACCGGGAGAGATCTGTGTGGCGGGCCCCGCCGTCTTCGCCGGATACCTGAACAACCCGACCGCCACCCGCGACGCCTTCAGGAACGGATGGTTCCGCACCGGCGATGTGGGACTGCTCGACGAATCCGGTTTCCTGTTCCTCACCGGTCGGGTCTCCGACATGTACATCTCGGGTGGCTCGAACATCCATCCGCGGGAGATCGAAGAGCACATCCTGCAGCACAAGGACATCCGGGAGACGGTGGTCCTGGGCATGCCTGATCCGGAGTGGGGCGAGGTCGGCGTCGCCGTCTGCGTCCGCCGAGCCGACACCCACCTGACAGGGGCCGAACTCCGCGACTGGCTGCGGGAGAGGACGGCACGCTACAAGGTGCCGCGTCACGTGGTCTTCTGGGAGGACCTGCCACGTTCCGGCTACGGGAAGATCGTCCGGCGGACCGTGCGGGAGAAGCTCCTCCTCGAAGGCTTCAGCCCGTGACTGGTGTCCCCCTCCACCTCTCGCCGCTCGTCCGCCCACGCTCTCCACACCGTCGTCCGACCCCGCAGCCCTCCACAGAGACGGAGACTCCATGACACTGACAGGCAGGACAGCACTCATCTTCGGGGGCGGGTCCCTCGACGGGAAGCTCACCAATGGACTGGCTGCGGCCCAGGCCTATGCCGGGGCCGGCGCGGAGGTCGTCATCGTCGATCTCCAAGGCCAGGCAGCCCAGGACTCGAGGGAGGCCATCCTTCGCGCCCTGCCTGACGCCCGGGTCACGGCCCTTCAGGGTGATGTCACAGACACCGATTCCGTGCGGACATGCGTCGCGGAGGTGCTGCGGACTTCAGGGCGTATCGACATCCTCCACAACAATGTCGGTGTGGCGGTGATGGGCGGGCCCCTGGACCTGGAGGTCGCCGACTGGGACAGAGCGCTCCGGCTCAATCTGACCAGCGCGTTCGTGACGGTCAAACACGTCCTGCCGGTGATGCTCCGGCAGGGCTCAGGGAGCATCATCAACATCGCGTCGATCGGCGGGATGCGCCATGTCGGGTATGACTACCCGGCCTATGCCGCCGCGAAGGCCGGACTCATCCAGTTCACGGCACATCTTGCGATCCAGCACGGCCGGGACGGGATTCGGGCCAATGCTCTGTCTCCCGGGTTCATCGCCACTCCGATGATGCACCAGCAGATCACCGGCAGCCACAGCACCGCGGAGGAGATGATCGCCGCGCGGGATGCGCTGTCCCCCACCGGCGCCATGGGTTCGCCCGAGGATGTGGGGGCGGCGGCGCTGTTCCTGGCCTCCGACGCGGCTCGGTATGTGAACGGCGTCTGCCTCCCCGTGGATGGAGGATTCCTCCATCAGGGGGTCCCGGGAACGTCCTGATCATCGGCCATCCGCTGACGAGACTGCGTGGCGAAGAGCTCATCGAGCAGCGCGAAGTGGCGGTCCACCGCACATCGTGCGCGCTCAGGATCCTGCGCCTCCACCGCCTCCAGGATGTGGGCGTGGACCTGCCTGACCATGTCTCGCTCGTCGGCGAGGGTCACAAGCCGCAGGGTGCCCCGCAGGACCGCCCTCAGAACGCGTGACAGGAAGATCAGACCAGATGAGTTGGAGGCCACGAAGAGGCCCTCGTGGAAGTCGATGTCTGCGGCCAGGATGTCGGCGCCGTCATCGGACGCGCGCATCCGGTCCAAGGCACCGCGCATCGTGGCCAGTCCCTCCGGCACGGGGTCGGTGGTGGCCAGGATCGCCGCCTCCCGTTCCAAGGCGTGCCGCACCGTCACCAGAGACTCCACATGGATCTCCGAGGAGATCAGCCCGAGGATGAGGGCCTCACCCATCCGCTCAGGCTGCAGACCCGTGTACACCGCACCGGCCCGCTCTCTGCGTTCCACGACCCCGAGCGCCTCCAACCTCCCGATGCGGTCGCGCAGCGCCGTACGGCTGACACCGAGGCGCTCGGCGAGTTCCCGCTCGCCGGGCAGACGGTCACCAGGAGACTTCGTCCCGATCAGCTCGACCAGATCACCGAGGATCGGGTCGCGGAAGTGCGCGGCTGTGAAACGTTCGCCGTCTCGAAGCTCGGGCTTTCCCGTACCGGTGTCCACTCCTCGATCGTAATTCAGATCACAGCCCGGTGCGCCGGACGGCAGAGGACGCATCCCCCTGCCCCGCGCGATCACACTCGGCTGAGCAGCCCCTGACGGTCCAGCCAGTCGAACCAGAGGTCGATCCACGCGTCCACGGGGGTGCCGGTGACCCGGGCTCCGAAGCCGTGCAGCGCCCCGGGGTAGATGTGCCCCTCCACCGCTGCGCCGCTGAGGCGCCAGGTGTCGATGAGCTCCAGCACATCCCCGGCGCACAGCGGGTCGTGGACGTCGACCAGAGTGAACAGATCCGGAAGGCCCGGCTCCACCTCGAATCCGGCCTCCGGCAACCGTCCCCCGTAGATGCAGGCCAAGGAGCCCGGCCGCCTCTGCGGATCCTCGGCGGCGACGGCGGCTGAGATGGCGTACGCCCCCGCGGAGAAGCCGATCGCGCTCACCCGGTCGGCGTCCACGCCCCACTCCCCGGACCGACTCCGGATCAGCGCCAACGCGTCCTCGACGTCGTCGACCGCCAATCGCTGATGTCCGCCCCGGGTGTCCACCACATCGGAGTCTTCGCTCGGCGAGAAGGCGCTGGCCAGGTGGGCTCCGAAGTCCTCCAGCGTCTCACCGGTATGTCCCAGCCGGTACTTCAGGACGAACGCCGCCACCCCACGCTCCCGCAGGAGATGGGCGACGTCGGCCCCCTCGCTGTCCATCGACAGCTTCAGGAAGGCCCCGCCGGGGGCGATCAGCACCGCTGCACCCGTGGCCGTGCCGGGATCCGGCAGATAGGGGATCAGCGTGGGCCGGGTGACGTTGCGCAGGCGGTATCCGCCGTCATTGCGGCACAGCGCCTGCTCGCGGTCCGGGACACCGTCGGCAGGGCGCAGCGGGACCTCCGGCCCGGTGGCGCCCAGCAGCGTGGGCTCGGTGACGGTGAACGCCTGGGCGAAATGCCGGGCCAGGTCCTCGTAGCTGGGCTCCGGGTTCTGGTCCGGCGTCTGGTCTGGCATCGTCTCCGGCATGTCGTCGCCTCGCATCCTCGCCGCTGGTCCTCTTCTCCCTTCAGACTCTAGCCGACCTGACGTGACGGGCTTCACCCTCCGCGAGGACAGGAGCCGTCCGGCCGGCCCCGCGCTCAGGCCCGCGCCGGCGTCGTCGCCCGGGTGGTGCGGGAGGTGGACCGCTTGAGCAGCCACAGCAGGTAAGGGGGGCCGATGACCGCGACCACCAGGCCCGCCGGCAGCTGATCGGGTGCGATGACGGTCCGGCCGAAGGTGTCCGACAGGGAGACCAGTGCGGCGCCCAGCATGGCGGAGACCGGCAGGAACCACCGGTGCTCCCGGCCCACCAGCATGCGCGCCAGGTGCGGGGCGGCCAGACCGACGAAGCTGATCACCCCGACGGCGATCACCGCCACGGCGGCCAGCAGCACAGCGATGCTCAGCGCCACCCCGCGCACCACCGGCAGGGAGACCCCGAGGATCCTCGGGGTGACGTCGTCGATGCCCACCAGGTCCAGCTCCCGCCGCAGCGCCAGCAGCACCGGCACGGCGACCACCAGGAGCAGCAGCATCGGCCCCAGATCCCGCCAGGCGGTGCCGAAGGTGGACCCTCCGAGCCAGGAGATCGCCATGGCCTGATTGTGCGGGTGCGTGGTGGCGATGAGCAGCTGGGTGATCGCCTGCGCGGCGGTCATCACGCCGATGCCCACCAACACCACCGTCTCCGGGGAGCTGGTGCGCGAGCTGGCCAGGGAGAACACGATCAGGCCGGCCAGGACGGCACCGGCCGCGGCTCCTGCTGACATGGTCCACGCCGAGGAGGCCGGCAGCACGATCAGCGCGATCACCGCGCCCGCTCCCCCGGAGGCCGCCACTCCGAGGATGCCGGGTTCGGCCAGCGGATTCCGCGTCACGGTCTGCACCAACCCTCCGGCCACGGCCAGCACGGCGCCGGCCAGCAGAGCGGCCGCCACGCGGGGGGCGCGGAAGTCCAGGGAGATCTCGATGGCCCGCGGCGCCTGCCCCTGCAGCCACAGGGCCAGATCCCCCACGCGCAGCCACCAGTCACCCAGCAGCATGCCGGCGGCCACCAGTCCCAGCAGCAGGACGCCCACAGTGACGACGACGGCGAGCCTCCGCGAGAGCCGCACCCCCGAGGGAAGCCCCATGGCGGCGATCTCCTGGCTGCTGCCGCCGCTGCGCATGCGCAGGGCGAGCACCACCAGGAACACGGCGCCGATCAGAGAGGTCACCACTCCGGTGGGGATGCCGACCGCCAGGTTGAGGTCTGTGAAGCCGAAGACGCCGCCCAGGAAGATGGCCCGCACCCCGACGTCGGCTCCGAGGACGATCAGCGCCCCGAGCAGTCCGGAGCCCGCCATGGCCCAGCCGAAGCGGCCGAAGCGGATCACCCGGGTGGACAGCAGCCGCACGATGGCCGGGGCGCACAGCCCCACGAAGCCCAGCGGCCCCACCATGGTCACCGCGGAGGAGGCCAGCAGCACCGAGCAGACCAGCAGCCCACCGCGGACCAGGCCGACTCGCACGCCCATCGACTGGGCGGTGTCGCTGCCCAGGGAGAGCACATCAGTGGCCCGGGACAGCACCACCAGCACGGCCAGGGCCACGAGCACCACCGGCAGCAGGCGCAGCACCGCGCCGATCCCGGAGAGGTTCAGGGTGCCGGATCCCCACAGGAACAGCCCCTGGGTGGACTGGGCGTGGATCATCAGCAGCGCCGAGGTCACCGAGGCCAGCCCCATGGCCACCACGGTGCCGGCCAGCACCAGGCGGATGGGCGCGGACTCGGAGAAGCCGGTCAGCGCCAGCACCAGTCCCGCGGCGGCGAAGCCCCCGACGAAGGCCAGGGCGGCGGAGCTCAGCAGCGGCAGCGACAGCCCGAAGGCCGCCGCCGTGGTCAGCGCCAGGTGCGCCCCGGCGTTGACGGCCAGCGTGTCCGGGGAGGCCAGCGGGTTGCGGGTCATGGCCTGCAGCGCGCAGCCGGCGATGCCCAGCACCACGCCCACCACGAGACCGCCCACCAGCCGTGGCAGGCGGGAATCCAGGGCGATGGCGGTCAGCTGGGCGTCCTGACCGGTGACGACGGCGGACAGCAGGTCCCGGGCGCTGACCCCGGAGGTGCCCTGAGTCAGGTGCACCGCGGAGAGCAGCACCAGAAGCCCCAGCCCCACCATCAGGGTGAGCAGCACCAGGGAGCGGGCCTTCGCCGGGGTGGTGCGCGCCGCGGCGGCGCTGGTGCGCACCGCCAGAGCGTCCTTCTGCTGGGTCACGGGTGTCCGCCGTCGTCTCGTGTCAGTCGAAGCCGAAGCGGCGCTCAGGCGTCGTCGGCGACGGTCTCAGCGAGCTGCTCGGTCCACTGCATGGCCGAGCCGGGACCGCCGTAGAGCCAGGTGCGCTCGATGACGTGCATGCGGTCGTTCTCCACGAAGCCCAGCGAGTTCCAGGTGGAGTTGTCCTCCAGCGGAGCGAAGGGGTCCTCCGGCTCGGTGGAGGCGGTCCACCAGAAGAACTCGGTGTCGTCCGGCAGCGCGGTGAGGCCTTCGACGTCGGAGGAGCTGATCGCCCAGCCGGCGTCGCCCTCCTCCTCCCAGGCCGGGGTGAGGCCGATCTCTTCGCCCACGGCGCTGACCATGGCGCCGGGTCCGTGGAGCCGGAAGGTGGCGGTGTTGCCCTCCACCGAGGGGTAGACGACCACGAAGGGCGTGTCCTCGGCGTCGGCCTCGTTGAGGGTCTCCCGGGCGTCGGTGAGGGTCTGCTCGTAGTCGTCCCAGACCTGCTCGGCGTCGTCCTGCGCTCCGATCAGCTCCCCGATCTGGAAGAACGTGCGCTCCATGTGACCCAGCGGGTCGGAGGCGTCGGCGGACTCCTGCAGCACCACCGGGGCGATCTCCTCCAGGTCCTCCAGCATGCCGTCCGGCACGGACTCCTCGGCGCCGATGATGAGGTCCGGGTTCGCCTGGCCGATCGCTTCGATGCTGGGCTCGGTGCGCAGGCCGACGTCGACGACGTCCTCGTCGTCGATCTCCGCGGCGGAGGCCCACGCCTCGTAGCCTTCCAGGTCGGCCACGCCCACGAGGTTGCCGCCGAGCAGGGCGACGTTCTCGGTCTGGGCCCATTCCAGGGTGACGACGCGCTGCGCGGGAGCGTCGAGGGTGATCTCTTCGCCGGAGTGGTCGGTGACGGTGACCGGGCCGGTCTCCGCGTCGGTGCCGGTGTCCTCGTCGGTGTCGACGTCAGTGGTGCCGCAGGCGGTCAGCGCCAGGGATCCGATGGCGGCCAGGGACAGCAGCCAGCGGGTGGAGGGGGCATCGGTGAGGGTCATGGTGTCCTTTCGGGACGTGAGGGGTTCAGGGCTGCTCGGGTGCGACGCCCGCAGCCGACCCGGACGGCACGGGGCCGCCCGAGCAGATGGGGAGGATCCGGGGGGGGATCAGGCCGGCACGGCCAGGGTCCGGGAGTCGTCCCGGGTCTGGGCGGCGGACGGATCCTCGGCGCTGCGTCCCCGGCGTCCGGCGCGCCGGGCACGGACGGCGAGCCCGCCGTCGGGCAGGGAGGTGACGTCGATGGGCACGCGATAGACCTCGGTGAGCCGCTCCGAGGTCATCACCGCGGACGGAGACCCGGCCGCGACGACCCGCCCCTCCTCGAGGAGGACCACGTGATCGGCGATGTCGGCGGCCTGCTCCAGGTCATGCAGCACGACGCCGATGGTCAGGCCGTGGACGTCGGCAAGGTCCCGGATGAGGTCCAGCAGGCTCATCTGGTGCTTCAGGTCCAGGAACGTGGTGGGCTCGTCGAGCAGCAGCACGTCGGTCTGCTGGGCCAGGCAGGTGGCCAGCCAGACCCGCTGCAGCTGACCGCCGGAGAGCTCAGTGACCGGCCGGTGACGCAGATCCTCCAGCCCCGCGAGCGCCACGGCCCGTTCCACGGCCTCCGCACCTCCAGGATCGGTGCGGCGGAACCGGCCCCGGTGGGGGTGGCGTCCGAGCTCGACCACCTCGGCCACCGTCAGACCGGTCGGCGTGGGCCGCTGCTGGGCGAGGATCGTGAGCCGCTTGGCGAAGCTGCGCGGCGAGAAGCTGGTGATGTCGACGTCGTCGAGGCTCACCTGGCCCTCGGCGTCGGCCAGTCGGCACATGCCGCGCAGCAGCGTGGTCTTGCCGCTGCCGTTGGGGCCGATCAGCGCGGTGACCCCGCCGGGCAGCAGCTCGGCGTCGACGCCGTGGACGATGCGGTGGGGCCCGTAGGACACGGACACGTCGAGGGCACGGAGCGAGGTCCGGGACGTCTGCGCCGAGTCCGGGCGCGTAAGGTTCGACAGCACGGGGTCATTTTGCACATCTGCATCTTACTCAATCAAGCATAGGTTCACCTAAGAGATGTGAGGAACGCATCCCCGAACGGGCCTCCCGAACCCCACGCACCGGCATGGATCCGCACCATGCGGGCCATTCACGGGGTCCAGATCACACGACACGACGGTGTCATATCACCCCGGCATGCCCCCTCACCGGGTGATCTCACCGGTTCGTGTCTGCGGCAGTGTGAGCGATTCGTCCCCCGCACGCGCTTCTCGTGGAGGCATGACCCCACCTCGGCGCGCCGCCGCGCCAGGCTCAGCGCACGAATCCGGCCCGGGATGTAACACGGCTGACATGTCGAGGTCCCTAGGCTTCATGCGACATCGTTGCAGGACGGGACTGCGGCGCCACGGCGTCGGCAGCTCCCCCGACGGACAGGACGAAGATGACCCTCACCGGCACCGGCTCGGCCGCTCGGGTCGGCCGCACGCGGCGCCCTCCTGCTGCCGTCCTTCCAGCCCCGGGACACGCCGCCACCGGTGGCGCGGCCCCCACCGGCCCACGCCGTCACGGCCTCACCTCCGGTCCCCGGCGCCGTGCGGCCGGGTGGACCATCGGCCTCTCGGCAGCGCTGCTGGTCTCCGTCCTGGTCTGCGTGGGCATCGGTCCCGCACCCATCGCCCCGGCCACGGTCGCCGGGGTGATCGCCCACCAGCTCGGCCTGCCCGTGACGCCCACGTGGACGGACGCCCAGGAGGCGATCGTGTGGACGATGCGCGTGCCGCGTGTGCTGCTCGGTGCCGCTGTCGGGGCCGGTCTGGCGCTGTGCGGAGCCGCCCTGCAGGCCATGGTCCGCAACGTCCTGGCTGATCCCTACATCCTCGGCATCTCCGGAGGCGCGTCCACCGGGGCCGCCGGAGCCATCCTCTTCGGATTCGGCGCCGGCGCCGGGCAGCAGGCGCTGCCGCTGAGCGCCTTCCTCGGAGCCATGGCCGCCTCCCTGCTGGTCCTCGTCGTCGCCCGGTCCCAGGGTCAGGTGACCTCGCTGCGCCTGCTGCTCGCGGGTGTGGCCGTCGGCTATGCCCTCTCGGCCACCACCAGCTTCCTGATCTTCGCCTCAGACGATGCCGAGGGCTCCCGGACGGTCATGTTCTGGCTGCTGGGGTCCCTCTCCCTGGCGCGCTGGGACCCGTTCCTGCTGCTGGTGCTCGCCCTGGTGGGCGCCAGTGCGATGGTGCTGATGCTCTGGTCCCGGCGGCTCGACGCCCTCGCCCACGGCGACGAGACCGCTCGGGCTCTGGGAGTCCGCCCGACGCAGGCCCGCGTCCAGGTCCTCACGGTCGTCTCCCTGGGCACCGGGGCGATGGTGGCCGCCGCCGGGGCGATCGGCTTCGTCGGGCTGGTCGTGCCGCATCTGGGCCGCCGCCTGGTCGGCGCCGTCCACGCGCGGCTGCTCCCCGTGGTCGCCCTCCTCGGCGCAGTGCTGCTGATCTGGGCCGATGCCCTGTCCCGCGTCCTCATGCAGCCCCGGGAGCTGCCCATCGGGATCGTCACCGCCCTGGTGGGCGCGCCCTTCCTGCTCCTGCTGATCCGCCGCATGCACGCCCGGACCTCCTGACCGGATCCACCCCTCGGAAGGACTCCCATGACTCCCGGACCCCGCCAGCCCCACTCCGCTGCCCCAGCAGCGCCGGCCGCCCTCGCGGCGCTGTCGGTGCTGTCGGCGCTGGCGGTGCTGGCCCTCAGCGGATGCGCGGACGAGGGCACCGCCGCGGAGCCAGAGCGCGGCGACGCGGTGACCGTGACCGACTGCGGCCGCGAGGTGGCCTTCGAGGCCGCTCCCGAGCGGGTCATCCTTCTGGAGACCGCCCCGGTGACCATCCTGGACGGCCTGGGAGTGATGGACCGCGTCGTCGCCCGGGCCGGGGACTTCCCCGCGGGGTACTACTCTGCGGAGCTGGCACGGCAGATCCAGGACATCCCCTCGCTCTCAGAGGATCTGGACGCCTCCGGGCATCTCATGCTCTCCCAGGAGGAGGTCGTCGCCCAGGAGCCGGACCTCGCCCTGGGGCTGCCCGACGGCGTCACCCGGGACGGGCTCCGCGACGCCGGCATCGCGGTGCTGGAGCAGGAGCTGCACTGCCCGAACCACGGCACGGACGCAGACTTCGAGACCCTCTGGGCGGAGATCGACCGGCTGGGCACCGTGTTCCGCGCCCCGGAGGAGGCCACCACGCTGATCGACGAGCTGCAGGACCGGGTCGCCGCCGTCGAGACCAGCGACGCCGTCCGGCAGGAGTCGCGCACCGCCGCCGTGCTGTACCCATCGGTCGGCGGCGGGCCTGTCTACGCCTACGGCACCGGATCCATGGCCCAGCCGCAGATCGAGGCGGCCGGGCTGGAGAACGTGTTCGCCGACGTCTCCGAGCGGGTCTTCGAGGTCCAGACCGAGGAGCTGGTGGACCGGGACCCGGAGGTTCTGATCCTGCTGCACCAAGGAGAGCCCGACGGCGTCGCCGAGGCTGTGACCTCCCTGCCCGGCGCGGAGACGGTGCGAGCCGTGGAGGACGGGTCGATCATCGTGCAGCGGTTCAACTTCACCGAACCGGCGTCGCCGCTGACGGTGGAGGGCCTGGAACGGATCACCGAGGAACTGCATGCCGACCGCTGACCCGCCTCCGGTCCTGCACACCTTCGGCCTCGACTGCGCCGTCGGCGCCGGGCGCGGCAGGCGCGTGATCCTCCGCGACGTCGCCCTCACGGTCGCCGCCGGGGAGGTGGTGGGGCTCATCGGCCCCAACGGCGGCGGAAAGACCACGCTGCTGCGGACGCTCAGCGGGGCGCTGCCCCCGGCCCGCGGGCAGGTGCTGCTGCACGGGCGCCCCCTCCACCGACTCACCGCCCGACAGACCGCCCGGGAGGTCGCTCTGGTGGCCCAGGAGCCCTCGGGAGAGCTGGCGCTCAGCGTGGCCGAGACGGTGCTGCTGGGACGCACCCCACACCTGGGTATGCTCCAGCGCCAAAGCCGCCACGATGAGGAGATCGCCGAGCGTGCCCTGAGAGAGGTGGGAGTGCACCACCTGGCCCCGCAGGAGGTCAGCAGCCTCTCCGGCGGCGAGCGGCAACGGGTGATGATAGCCCGCGCACTGGCGCAGGAGGCCACCTGCCTGCTGCTGGACGAGCCCACCAACCACCTCGACATCGGGTTCCAGCACCAGGTGCTGCAGCTGCTGCGCGGACTGCGCATCACCACGGTGGTGGTGCTCCACGATCTCAACCTCGCCGCCCGCTACTGCGACCGGCTCCTGCTGCTCCACAACGGCGGCGTGCGCGCCTCCGGGCGGCCGGACGACGTGCTCGCCCCCGACCTGCTGGACGAGGTCTACGGCGTCGGAGCCGACCCGGTGGCGGCCTCCGACGGCACCGCCCAGCTGCTGTTCCGCCGCGAGGCGAGACCGCCCAGCACCCCGAAGGAGCACCGCCCATGAGCGTCCAGGACGCCCTGGACGACCACTGGACCCGGTGGGCCCCGACGACGAGGCGCAGCAGCAGAGCCGGCTGAGCAACCCCCAGGAGACCGGAGCCTGGGGTCGCGTCTGGTGCCCCGCACTCCCTTCGACCCCGGCGCGCGTCCTCGACGTCGGCACCGGCACCGCCCCGGCCCGTGGAGCGCGCCGCCGCTGGCTGAGGCCGAGGACATCTCCGTCATCGCCGAGAGCGCATCGCGCGGGCGGGGTTCAGCGACGTCATCGTGGAGGAGCTGCCGGAGATCATGGAGCGGGAGAGGTGCCGCGACAACCAGGGCAGCGACCGAGCAGCGTGGAGCGCTGAAGGTCCAGGCGGAAGCCGACTCTCCCCTCCAGCACGGCCGCGAGCTCCTCGAGCTCCTGGCGGGGCAGCGCCGTCACGGCGTCGCAGCGGTCGCAGTGACCATGCAGATGCGAGGCCGAGGCCAGATGGTAGGCCGCCGCACCTCCCGGCAGCTGCCGGACCGAGACCAGCCCAAGGGCGGAGAAGATCTCCAAGGTCCGGTACACGGTGGTGCGGTGGACTCCTCGGGCCGCCAGCAGGCTGGCCAGCTCGTCGGCGCTGAGATGCTCGTGACGCCCCGCCAGCACCTCCAGCACCGCCCGCCGGGCGGCGGTGAGCCGCTCACCGGCCTGGCGCAGCCGACCCAGCGCCTCCTCGACCAGCCGCCGCTGGCCGCCGTCGTGCAGGACGTCGTGTGCGTGCTCGACCGCGGCGGGGCCGGGTGCGGGCCGGGGGCAGCCGCTCATCGGTCGCCCGCCGGTGCCCGCAGTGCGTCCAGCAGCGCCTCGGCGGCCCAGCCTGCGGCGTCGGCGACGTCCCGGACCTCCGGCCCCACCTGACGGTCCAACGCCACCCAGGAGGACGCGGAGTCCAGGTGGCACAGGGCTGCGACGAGCCCTGCACGCTCCTGCGCGCCGACCCACGGTGTCTCCTGGCGGATCAGCTCGTCGAGCCGAGCGGCGTCCGGGGCCGTGCCCAGGCCGGCGTCGCCCCGTGTGGCGGCCTCCGCCGCCAGATGGGCGAGCTCAGGGCGGCGCGCGTAGGCCTCCATGGACTCCCGCACAATGAGCGGCAGGTCGAAGATCGACTCGGCCGACCGGCGGGTGAAGACCGCATGCTCCAACCAAGAGGCGGCCGCCAGCTGCAGCTCGCCCCGGGTCCCGTAGTGCCGGAACACCGTGCGCTCCCCCATCCCGGCGCGCCGGGCCACCAGCCGGAAGGAGACGTCGTCGGAGCCCAGCTCCTCCACCAGCTCGGCGAAGGCCGAGAGGATCCTCGCCTGCGTGCGGCTCAGGCCCAGACTCTCCGCAGGATCCTGCCCAGCGGTCACCGGTGCGCCTCCTGAGTTCGGCTTCCCTCTCCTGCGCCCGCGCCCCGCCCGAGGGCGACCTCCGCCGTGTCCACCGCCGTGTCCACCGCCGTGTCCGCCGCCGTGTCCCGGGCAGTGTCGAACCTGCCGGTGAGCCGCCCCGCGGACTGGCGGAACGCCGCGGTGACGGCCGCGGCATCCATCGCGAAGCCGGCGCGGCAACGGGCCCAGAACTGGGCCGAGGAGAAGTGCACGAGCCCTCCGGTGAGCCGGGCGACGTCCCGACGTCCGAGCCGGGGCAGCTCGCCGGCGACCATGGTCGCCACGGCCTCGGAGAAGAAGCTGGGATGGACCGGTCCCACCGGGGAGACCACCTCGGCGCGCGCCACCACCAGGGCATGCCCCGGTGCGGCGTCGAAGGCTGAGAATCGGCGCTCCGCCGCGCGGAGGAACTCCTCCCAGGTGAGGAAGGTCGGCACCGGGAAGGTCCCGTCCTCCAACGCCCGAGCGACGGCGGTCAGCAGATGCCCCTGCGTGGGGAAATGCCGGTAGACGGTGCGTTCGGAGACTCCGACGGCCTCGGCCAGCCGGCTGTAGGGCACGTCGTCGAACGGAGCCAGCGGCATCGTCTCGGCGGCGCAGGCCACGATGGCCTCCGCCGTCTGCGGCTGTGCGCCCATCCTGCCCGCTCTCATCTCATCACCGCCCCACCCCGGGCCTGCCTGTCCACCATCTGCGGCGTCCCCCGCGTCCCCCACGGCGGCGCCGCCGTGGCGGACCCGCCGTCGGCCGGCAACACATAGCGGTCGGCATCGGCGAGGGTCAGCGCCAGCGAGGAGATGTGCTGGGTCTCCCCGAAGGGCCCGGGTTCCGCTGAGGCCAGCATATCGGGGCGTTCGAAGGTGTATCCGGTGACGTGGCAGCGCAGCCGCGCCGCCGACGGGCTGCCCTGGTCGTCGATCAGCGGCAGGTCGATGCCGTCCCAGCGGCGCCGCAGATACCACTGTCCCCGGGTCAGGGCCGCGACGGTGGGCGTCACGACGGCGGCCACCAGGATCGCCACGCCCACGGCGAAGGGCCGCAGAGCCTCTCCGAAGACGCCGAAGAACGTCAGCAGCGACAGCAGCGAGGCCGCGCCCACCGAGACCAGACCCACGGGGTTCCAGTCATGCAGCATGCCCCGACGATGCTCCGGCACCACCGGGGAGATGCCCAGAAGACGCTTGTTCACGGCGATGTCCACCGCCACGGTGACGAGCCAGGCCATCACCACGTTGGCGTACAGGCTCAGCACGAAGGACATCAGCGCGAAGACGTCCATGACCATCAGACCGTAGGCCGCCGAGAGGTTGACCAGCACGAACGGTGTCCGGCCCGGATACCGTCTGGTGAGGCGCGTGCAGGCGTTCAGGCAGGCCAGCGAGCCCGAGTAGCCGTTGGTCACGTTGATCTTCACCTGAGCCACCACCACCAGCGTCATCGCCAGCACGACGGCCAACCAGTCCGGCATGAGCCGCTCGTAGAGGCCCAGGATCTGCACCACCGGCTCCGCGGCACGGCCGCCGAGGGTGGGATCCACGCGCGCAAGCACATAGACCGCCAGGAAGACGCCGATCATCTGCTTCGCGCCGCTGAACGCCACCCAGCCGGGCCCAGCCAGCAGCACCGAGGCCCACCAGCGCCCGCGGTTCGCCCGCGTGCGCGGCGGCATGAACCGCAGGTAGTCGAGCTGTTCGGCCAGCTGCGGAGCCAGCGCGAAGCACACGGCGGCGCAGGCGACGACGGCTCCCAGCTCGACCATGCCCTCCCCCGCGCCGTCGAAGGCCAGGAAGGACTCCACGACGTCGGGATCGGTGAGCACCACCCAGACCAGCGGAACCAGCGCCAGCACGAGCCACAGCGGGGTGGTCCACCGCTGGAGTCGTTCCAGGGCCCGCATGCCGAAGATGACGATGGGGATCACCACCAGGGTGGAGAGCAGATACCCCACCGGCAGCGCGACGCCCAGCCCGACGTGCAGCGCCTGGGCCATGATCGCCCCCTCCAGGGCGAAGAAGAGACAGGTGAACCCGGCGAAGATCAGCGTGGTGATGACCGAGCCGCGGTAGCCGAAGCCGCAGCCGCGGGTCAGCAGGTCGATGTCCAGGTTGTAGCGGGCCGCATACACGCTGATCGGCAGGCCCACCAGGAAGATGATCACCGAGGCCAGCAGGATCCCCAGCAGGGCGTTGAGCGTCCCATGCTCTATCCCGATGCTGGCCCCGATGGAGAAGTCGGCCAGGAAGGCGATGGATCCCAGCGCGGTGCCGCCCACGGCCAGGGTGCTCCAGCGGCGGAAGCTGCGGGGGACGTAGCGGAAGGCGTAGTCCTCCAGGCTGTCCTCCGCCGCGCGCCGTGCCCGCTCTGCCGCCGTCATCGTCTGAGCCGTCTCGTCAGGGGCGCTCAGATGGCCATCGCCTGGCGGACCGCGTCCTGGGCTCCGGCTCCGCCCGCTCCGGCGCTGGTGACCCGTCCGGCCGCCAGGACGGTGTACCGCTGAGCGGCATGCAGCGCGAAGTCGATGTGCTGGACGGCCAGCAGCACGCTGAGTCCCTCGTCGGCGGAGAGGCTGAGGATGGTGTGCTCGATCTCGGCCACCACGGAGGGCTGGATGCCCTCGGTGGGCTCGTCCAGGATGAGCAGCTTCGGCTCCGTGATGAGCGCACGCGCGATGGCCAGCTGCTGGCGCTGGCCGCCCGAGAGCAGCCCCGCCTTGCGGTCGATGACCTCCGTCAGGGCAGGGAACCGTCCCAGGGCCTGGTCCACCAGTGCGGCGCGTCGCGCGCCGCGGCGCCGGTCGGCGACCACCTGCAGGTTCTCCCGTGTGGTGAGCTGCTCGAAGGACTGCTGGCCCTGCGGCACATACGCCATGCCGCGGGCCACCCGGGCGCTGGGCGGCAGAGCGGTGACGTCCTCGCCGTCGAACAGCACCGTGCCGCCGGTGGGGCGGATCAGCCCGATCGCGGTGCGCAGCATGGTGGTCTTCCCTGCACCGTTGTGGCCCAGGACCGCGGCGATCCCCTGCGGGGCTCCGTGGAGGCTGACGTCGTGGAGCACCCGGGTGGCGTCATAGCCGGCGTCGACGTGCTGGAGCTCAAGCATGGACGAGCTCCTCCTCGGGCTGGGCGGCGGTGCCGAGGTAGACCTCCTGGACCCGGGGGTCCTCCTGGACCTCGGTCACCGAACCCTGGGAGAGCACCTGCCCCTGATGCAGCACGGTGACCCGGGAGGCGAAGGTGCGCATGAACTCCATGTCATGCTCCACCACGACGACGGCGCGTCCCCGCTTGACGCGGTGCAGCAGCTCTCCGGTGGCCACCCGCTCGTCATGGCTCATCCCGGCCACCGGCTCGTCGAGCATGAGGGCCTGGGCATCCTGGACCAGCAGCATGCCGATCTCCAACCACTGCTTCTGCCCGTGGGAGAGCGTGCCTGCCGCGGCGTCCTGCAGCTCGGTCAGCCCGGTGTCCCGCAGGGCCTGCTCGACACGGGGCTCCACGCTGCGGCGCATGCCCAGCAGAGCGGGCCAGCGACGGTGGAGCCCCGCCGCGATGTCCAAGTTCTGCACCACCGTGAGCTGCTCGAAGACGCTGGCGGTCTGGAAGGTGCGGCCCACTCCCCGCCGTGCGGTCGCCTGCACGGACCGGCCGAGCAGCTCCGTGCCACCCATCGTCACCGATCCGGAGCCTCGCACCAGCCCGGTGATGGCGTCCACACAGGTGGTCTTGCCGGCGCCGTTGGGGCCGATGAGGAAGTGCACCTCGTCGTCCGCGGCGTCGAAGGAGACCCCTCCGACGGCGGTGAAGGCTCCGAAGCGGACCCTGAGATCTCGGATGCTGAGCGCGGTCATGGCCGGTCTCCCTCCTGGACCGTCAGGTCCGGCTGGGTTGGATGGTCTGCACGATCTGAATGGCCGGGCTGATCCGGCTGATCCGGCAGATCCGGCAGATCGGGCTGGCCGGAGTCGTGGGGGTGGTCGCTGCCAGGTCCGCCGTCGCGGGGTCGGAACCGGGTGAGGATCGAGGCGACCCCGCCGGGCAGGATCGCGATGACCAGCACCAGCAGCAGCCCCTGGAGGTACGACCACCCGGACGGGAAGGTCTCGGCGAGTGAGGACTCCGCCCACGCGACGGCCAGAGCGCCGATCACCGGGCCGAACAGCGTGGCCCGCCCGCCGATGGCCACACCGATGACGAACGCGATGGACGGCACCACGCCGATCTCCGCCGGGGAGATGATCCCCACCAGCGGGACGAACAGCGCCCCGCCGATGCTGGCCATCACGGCCGCCGTCGCGAAGGCCGCCGTCTTGATCAGCGCCGGGTTGTACCCCAGGAACCGGACCCGTTCCTCGGCGTCGCGGGTGGCCACCAGCAGCTCGCCGAAGCGGCTGCGCATCATCCACCAGGCGATCGCCACCAGGAGGATGAGCACGGCGGCCGCCAGCAGGTAGATCGCCCTCCGGTTAGCCGGGTCGTAGAGGGAGAAGCCCAGGAAGGACTGGAATCCGGAGAGCCCGTTGGACCCGTTGAGGGTGGCCTGCTGACCCACCAGCAGCACGGCGAAGGCGAAGACCATCGCCTGGTTGAGGATCGCGAAGTAGGCCCCCTTGACCCGACGGGTGAACACCGAGAGTCCCAGCACGACGGCGACGACCGCGGGCAGCAGCAGAATCGCGGCCACGGTGAACAGCCCGCTGCGGAACGGCTCCCACCACCACGGCACGTCCGCGCCGAAGGTCAGCATGAACTGTGGCGCCGCCAGGCCCTGGAGCTCGGCGTCGGCCAGCTGCATGTGCATGGCCATCGCATAGGCCCCCAGTCCGAAGAAGACACCCTGGCCGAGGGTCAGCATGCCGCCGCGGCCCCAGGCCAGCCCGATGCCGACGGCCACGATGGCGTAGCAGATGAACCGGCCGAGCTGGTTGAGCCGGAAATCGGTCAGCAGCATCGGGGCCAGCACCAGCAGTCCCAGGGCCAACAGCCCGAGCCCGATCATGGCATGCCTCGGTCCGGGGACCTCGGGGCCGCCGGTGAGACGCCTCAGCCCGGCCAGCAGCGCCTTTCCGGTCGGCAGCGTCCTGCCGGTGCCGCGGGCCGATGCCGAGGCGCGCTGTGGAGTGCGGGGCGCGGCGTCGGGGGTGGGGCGGGATGTGCCGCCGGTGGCGGTGATGCTCATGCGAGGCTCCTTGTCCGCACGGAGAACAGCCCTTGGGGGCGGATCTGCAGGAAGGCGACGACGATCACCAGGACCAGGAACTTGGCGATGCTGGCCGTGGTGCCGACCTCGATGAAGGCCTGCAGGATCCCGAGGCTGAAGGCCGCGATGACCGCTCCCTTGATCCTGCCGATGCCGCCGGCCACGACGACCAGGAAGGCGTCGACGATGTAGCTGGTGCCCAGCGTGGGGCTGGTGGACCCGATCAGGGTGATCGTCACTCCCGCGACGCCGGCCAGGCCGGAGCCGATGAAGAACGTCAGCCGGTCGGTGCTGCGTGTGGAGATCCCGGAGGTCTCCGCCAGGTTCCGGTTCAGCACCACCGCGCGGATCCTGCGCCCCAGCGCGGTGTGGGTCATGAGCAGCGAGAGTCCGGCGACGACGGCGACGACCAGACCCAGGATGAAGATCCGCGACGTCGGCACGGCTGTGCCGAGGATCTCCACGCTGCCCTGCAGCCAGGACGGGGTGCGCACGTCGACGGCGGGGGCGCCGAAGACGTCCCGGGCGAGCTGCTGCAGGATGATGCCCACCCCGAAGGTGGCCAGCAGCGTGTCCAGGGGACGGTGGTACATGTGACGGATCAGCAGCTGCTCCAGCAGGACCCCCAGCAGACCTCCCACCAGGAAGGCCGTCGGGATCGCCACCAGCAGGGAGATCCCGGCGTGCCCCAGGACGCTCTGCACCACGTAGGCCGTGTAGGCGCCCACCATGATGAACTCGCCGTGAGCCATGTTGATGACGCCCATCTGCCCGAAGGTCAGCGCCAGACCCACCGCGGCCAGCAGAAGGATGGACCCCACACTGACCCCGGCGACGAGCTGGGAGAGGATCATGTCCACGACGAGGTCCCCCTCGCCCAGGGTCGGGGGCGCCCGGGCGGAACCCGGCGCGGGTCTCGCAGCTCACTCATCCCCGGACCCCTGATCCTCAGACCCCTGATCCTCAGGTTCCTCGTCCCCTGCCTCCTCAGCCTCCTCCTCGTCGGCCCAGGAGTAGGTCTCCAGGAACGGGTCGGGCTCGGTGAGCTCTCCCTCCCAGATCGTCTCGATCAGCCCGTCCTCGGTGATCCGGCCGATCCTCGGGGTCTTGGTCACGTGCTGGGTCTCCCCGTCCACCGTCACGGTCCCCTCGGGCGCGTCGAAGGAGATGCCGTCGGCGGCTTCGCGGATCGCGGGGACGTCGAAGGATCCTGCCTCCTCGACCATGGCCGCCCAAAGGTGGAGGCTCGTGTAGGCGGACTGCATGACGTCCGAGGTCACTCGGGTCTCTCCGTACTCGTCCTGGAAGGCCCCTACGAAGGCCTCGTTCTCCGGGCTCTGGAGCGTCTGGTAGTAGTTCCAGGAGGTCAGCTGACCCTCGACGTTGGCAGCACCGATGCCGTCGATCTCCTCCTCGGCGATGGACACCGAGAGCACCGGCATGGTCTCGGCGTCCAGGCCCAGGGAGTTGTACTGGCGGAAGAACGCCACATTGGAGTCGCCGTTGAGCGTGTTGAACACGGCGTCGGCGTCTGAAGAGGCGACCTGGTTGGCGATGGTGGTGAAGTCGGTGGACCCCAACGGCGTGTAGTCCTCCCCGAGGATCTCGACGTCGTGCTCCTCGGCCCATTGCCGGATGATCATGTTCGCGGTCCGAGGGAACACATAGTCGGAGCCGACCAGGTACAGGGACTCCACGCCCTCCTCCTGCAGGAGGTAGTCCAGCGCCGGAATGATCTGCTGGTTCGTGGTCGCCCCGGTGTAGAAGATGTTCTCAGACGCTTCGAGGCCCTCATACTGGGTGGGGTAGAACAGCAGCGCGTCGTGACCCTCGAAGACCGGGCGCATGGCCTGCCGGGAGGCGGAGGTCCATCCGCCGAAGACGGCGGCGACACATTCCTGGGCGACGAGCCGCTCGGCCCGCTCGGCGAAGGTCGCCGGCTCGGATGCGCCGTCCTCTTCCACGATGTCGAGCTGTTTGCCCAGCACGCCGCCGTCGGCGTTGATCTCCTCGGCGGCCAGATGCAGGACGTCGTTGACCGTGGTCTCGCTGATCGCCATCGTCCCGGACAGGGAGTTGATGAAGCCGATCGTGATCTCCTCACCGTCCACGTCCACGCAGGACTCGACGGCGGCGGCCTCCTCCCCGGCCCGGGCGCCGCAGGCGGAGAGCAGCAGCACGCCGACCGCGCCCAGCGCGGCAGTGGCTCTCAGGGATCGATTGCGATGCTGGTGGTGATCGCCCATCTGGATGGTCAGCTCCTCATTCGGATGCGAGTGGGTGACCGCGCCGTGACGCGGTGGAACCAGCCTCTGGGAGTGGCATTACTCTGACGTTGCTCGGATATTTCTCTTCTGTAAAAGATTCCTGACGCATCGCCTGCTCCTCTCTCCGCACATCCCCTGATATGACGGCGAACAATGGGCTTCACTGGGTTCTCACCATCTTCAGACAGGGATGGTGGAGGAGATTTTTCCCTCACCCCTGAAACATCTTCATGGCAGACTTCTGACACCGGCATCCTCCGGGGTCTGACTCCCGACGATGCCAGGGACGCACGGTATGCACGGGACGACGAGAGGGACCACGGTGCACTTCACTCCCGCAGATCAGGAGAAGCTCCTGCTGGCCACCGCGGCCATGGTGGCTCGAGACCGCCGCGACCGCGGGGTCCGGCTGAACCTGCCCGAGTCGGTCGCGCTGCTGTCCTCCTGGGTGATCGAAGGCGCCCGCGAGGGACGGACCGTCGCCGACCTCATGGAGGCCGGCCGCCACGTGCTCACCCGCGGCGAGGTCATGGACGGCGTCCCCGAGGCCCTGACCGACATCCAGGTGGAGACGACCTTCCCCGACGGCCGGAAGCTCGTCACCCTCCACCACCCGATCGACTGAGGAAGGCCCACCCCATGGCAGGAGCATCATCGTCCGGCCCCGGAGCGATCCGGGTGCGGCCGGGCACCCTCGAGCTCAACGCAGACCGCGGCGCCCAGGAGCGCATCACGCTGGTCTTCACCAACACCGGAGACCGCCCCATCCAGATCGGCTCCCACCTGCACCTGCCCGACGCGAACCCTGCCCTCGAGTTCGACCGTGAGGCGGCCGCAGGCCATCGCCTCGATGTGCCGGCCGGGGCCTCGCAGCGTTTCGAACCCGGTGCCTCCCGGGAGCTCGCCGCCGTCGCACTCAAGGGCCGGCGGCATGTGGCCGGCCTGCAGATCCGTCCGGAAGGAGACGCCTGATGGTCAGCATCGACCGAGCCGCCTACGCCGCCATGTTCGGGCCCACGGTGGGCGACCAGATCCGCCTGGCCGACACCGACCTGTGGATCGAAGTGGAGCAGGACCACACTGTCGGCGGCGAGGAGGCGGTCTTCGGCGGTGGCAAGTCCATCCGCGAGTCCATGGCGCAGAGCGTGGTCAGCCGGGCCGACGGCGCCCTGGACACCGTCATCACCAACGCGATCATCCTCGACTGGTGGGGAGTCGTGCGGGCCGACATCGGCATCCGGGACGGACGCATCGTCGGCATCGGGCACGCCGGGAACCCGGACATCTCCGACGGCATCTCCCCCGAGCTCATCATCGGGCCCTCCACCGACGTCATCTCCGGGGAGGGAAAGATCGTCACCGCCGGGGCGATCGACTCGCATGTGCATCTGATCTCGCCCTCGCAGATCCATGAGGCGCTGGCCACCGGGATCACCACCGTGGTGGGCGGCGGCACCGGTCCCTCCGAGGGCTCCAAGGCCACCACCGTCACCCCGGGGCCGTGGCATCTGCGGCAGATCCACCGGGCCCTGGACGCGCTGCCGGTGAACGTGCTGCTGCTGGGCAAGGGCAACACGGTCTCCCGGGACGGCCTGGACGAGCAGGCGCTCGGCGGGGCGGCGGGCTTCAAGGTCCATGAGGACTGGGGCTCCACCCCGGCGGCCGTCGACGCCGCACTGAGCGCCGCGGACCGCTGGGGCCTGCAGGTGGCCCTGCATTCGGACTCCCTCAACGAGGCCGGCTTCGTGGAGTCCACGATCCGCGCGATCGACGGACGCTCCATCCACGCCTTCCATATCGAGGGCGCCGGCGGCGGGCACGCCCCCGACATCCTGACCCTGGCCGGCCTGCCGCACATCATCCCCGGCTCCACCAACCCGACGCTGCCGCACACCGTGAACACCGTGGCGGAACACCTGGACATGCTCATGGTGTGCCACCACCTGAACCCGTCGGTCCCGGAGGACCTGGCGTTCGCCGAATCCCGCATCCGCGGGACCACGATCGCCGCGGAGGACATCCTCCATGACATGGGTGCGCTGTCCATCACCTCCTCGGACGCCCAGGCCATGGGCCGCATCGGAGAGGTCATCACCCGCACCTGGCAGGTGGCCCACGCCATGAAGCACCGCCTGGGTCCTCTGGGCGGCGGGCTGCCGGCGGACAATGAGCGCGCCCGCCGGTACGTCGCCAAGTACACCGTCAACCCGGCCATCGCCCATGGGATCTCCCACGACGTCGGCTCGGTGGCCGTCGGGCGTCTGGCGGACCTGGTCGTGTGGGACCCCCGGCACTTCGGGGTCCGCCCCTCGGTGGTCGTGAAGGCCGGCTCGATCGTCTGGGGCGCCCTGGGGGACCCCAACGCGTCCATCCCCACGCCGCAGCCGGTGCTGCAGCGCCCCACCTTCGGTGAGCTGGCCGGCGCCGACCACGCCGTGACCTATGTGGCCCCGGGAGCCGTGGATGACGGCGTCGAACAGCGGCTGGGTCTGCGCCGGACCGTCCGGCCTGTGCACCCTACCCGGGAGGTCGGCAAGGCGGACCTGAAGAACAACACCGCTCTGCCGGACATCCGCGTGGAGCCGGACACCTTCGAGATCTCCATCGACGGCGATCCCGTGGAGCCGGCGCCCGCCCAGGAGCTCCCGATGGCTCAGCTCTACTCGATGTTCTGAGGGCGATCTGATGTCCCTGTCTCCCCTCACCGCCGCGCCGTCGTCTGGACCCGCAGCTGCGCCGTCGGACGCCGGCGTCGTCGCGCTGCTGCTGGCCGATGCGCGCCTGCCCTCGGGCGGGCATGTGAACTCCGCCGGGCTGGAGCCTGCGCTCATGGCCGGGCTGTCGCGCTCCGAGGTGCCCCAGTTCCTGCAGGTGCGCGCCCGGACCGCCGCCCTGGTGGACGCGGCGACCGCCGTGGTGACCAGCCGCAGCCTGTTCGCCGCGGGCTCGGAGACGGAGCTGGAGCTGGGCCCCCTGTTCCGGCAGCTGGACCGCGCATGGGCGGCCCGCACACCCAGCCAGGCCTCCCGGCACATCGCCCGGGAGCTCGGACGCGGACTGCACCGGCTGGCCGCGGCCCTGTGGCCCCAGGCTCCGGGTCTGCGGGCGCTGGGTCTGCAGTCTCTGGGTCAGACAGGGGGCTCGGTGTCCGAGCGTGTCGCCCCGCCGCGACCGCTGGTGCTCGGGGCCGTGGCGGCCCACGTCGGCCTGGGTGCGGAGGAGCTCATGCGTCTGGCCGTCTATGACGACGTCGCCTCCGCCGCGGCCGCCCTGCTGAAACTGGATCCCGGTGATCCCGTGGAGGCCATGGCGATGGTGCTGCAGGCCTGCCGCGCCGCCGAGCCTGCGGTGCAGGCGCTGGCCGGGATCACAGCCGCCGGGCAGATCCCGGCGCCCAGCGCACCCCAGACCGAAGAATGGATCGAAGCACACACACTCACCACCAGGAGGCTCTTCCGTGCCTGAGCACCACCATTCGCCCGTGTCCACCTCTGCACCCACGCTCTCGTCCCCGCGCGCCCTGCGGCTCGGCATCGCCGGCCCGGTGGGCACCGGCAAGTCCTCACTCATCGCGCTGATCTGCCGGGCGCTCGGCGAGGAGCTGCGGCTGGGCGTGATCACCAATGACATCTACACCGACGAGGACGCCCGGTTCCTCCGCTCTGCCGGCGTGCTGGAGCCTGAGCGCATCCGGGCGGTGGAGACCGGGGCCTGCCCGCACACGGCCATCCGCGACGACGTCACCGCCAATCTCCTGGCGGCCGAGGACATCGAACGGGACTTCTCCCCGCTGGACGCCCTGCTGATCGAGTCCGGTGGCGACAATCTCACCGCCACGTTCTCGCCCGCCCTGGTGGACGCACAGATCTTCGTGCTCGACGTCGCCGGCGGCGGTGACGTCGCCCGCAAGGGCGGCCCCGGCATCGGGCGGGCCGATCTGCTGGTGGTCAACAAGACCGACCTGGCCCCGCATGTCGGGGTGGACGTCGCCCAGATGGTCGCCGACGCGGAGCAGGCGCGCGAAGGGCGCGCCGTGCTGGCCCTGTCCCGGGAGGATGCCGACTCCGTGCAGGCCCTGCGCCGCTGGGTGCTGCAGGTGCTGGCCGCCCACCGCAGCGGCGAGCATGTGCCGCAGGACCCGGGCCCCATGGCCCCGCACTTCCACGCTGATGAGGAGCACCCCGAGGGCGGGTATGTGCACTCTCACCACTGAGCCGCAGCACCGGCCGGTGACACCGCCCGAGAGCCGCATATCGGAGGTCGGCTGAGATGCGCATCGCCGTGGCCGCAGGCGGACCCCGGGCCCGGGTGGAGCTGGTGGTGGGCTCGCTGGCTCCCCGGCTGATCTCCCGGGGGGCACGGCACGTCCACGTCGGCGTGACTGCGGCCGAGATGCTGCTGCTCGACGGCGACACGGTGGAGGTGTCCGTGCAGGTGGGGCCCGGGTGCGTGCTGCACATCGAGGACATCGGCGGCACCGTCGCCTATCCCCGCCGGAACGTCGCTGACCAGGCCAGCCCTCCGGCGCGCTGGCTGCTCGACCTCCAGGTCGCCCGCGGCGGGGTGCTCCTGTGGCAGGGGCTGCCCTTCGTCGTCGCCGGCGCCGCCGACGTCGTACGACACACCACGCTGACGCTGGCCGAGGACGCCCGGGCCGTGCTGCGCGAGACCCTGGTGCTGGGCCGCCACGGGGAACGAGGCGGACGGGTGCGGTCCGGGCTGGAGATCCACGACGACGGCGGTCCGGTGCTGCTGGAGGAGCTCACCGTCGACGGTGAGCACCCCGAACCGGGTGTGCTCGGCGACCGACGAGTCGCGGACACCCTGCTGGCGGCGGGCTTCCGGCCTCCCTCCGAGCAGGGAGACCTGCGGCTGGAGGCCCCCGGGGCGCTCGCCCGCCACCTGGGCGCCGCCACGCACGACTCGCCGCTGGACGAACGGTTCCAGCGCTGGGCCGCAGCCGCGGAGTCCTGACCACCCGGCCTCAGGGACCGCACACGACGACGCCCGGCACCGGACCGTGTCACGGTCCGGTGCCGGGCGTCGTCGTGTGCGGTCCCGCGAGGGCGTCAGGCGCCCACGCGGTCGCGCAGCTGCTGCAGCTCCGCCTGGATGGACTCCGGCAGAGACTCTCCGAAGCGGTCGAACCACTGCTCGATGTCAGCCAGCTCGGCGGTCCATTCCTGCTGGTCCACCGTCAGCGCGTCGTGGAGGTCCTCGGCGCTGATGTCCAGGCCGGTGGTGTCCAGCGCCTCGGGGGTCGGGGTGAGGCCGATCGGGGTCTCCACCGCCGCGCCGCGGCCCTCGATGCGCTCCACCACCCACTTCAGCACCCGGGAGTTCTCCGCGAACCCGGGCCAGGCGAAGCCGCCGTCGCGGTTCCGGCGGAACCAGTTGACCAGGAAGATCTTGGGCAGCTTCTCCGGGTCGGCCTTGCCGGAGACGCGCACCCAGTGGTTGAGGTAGTCGCCGGCGTCGTAGCCGATGAACGGCAGCATCGCCATCGGGTCCCGACGGACCTGGCCGACTGCACCCTCGGCGGCGGCGGTGGTCTCCGAGGACAGCGTCGCACCGAAGAAGATCCCGTGGTTCCAGTCCCGGGACTCGGTGACCAGAGGAACCGTGGTCTTGCGGCGGCCGCCGAAGAGGATGGCGTCCAGCTTCACCCCGTCCGGGGAGTAGTACTCCTCGGCCAGCATGTCGGTCTGATCGATCGGCGTGCAGAACCGGGCGTTGGGGTGGGCCGCCGGCCTGTCGGCGTCGGGAGTCCACTCGTTGCCCTGCCAGTCGATCAGGTGCGACGGCGGCTCCTCCGTCATGCCCTCCCACCAGACCCCACCGTCATCGGTGAGGGCGCAGTTGGTGAAGATGGAGTTGCCCTTGGCGATGGCGCGCATCGCGTTGGCGTTGGTGTGCCACCCGGTGCCGGGAGCCACGCCGAAGTAGCCGGCCTCCGGGTTGACCACCCGGAACTCGCCGTCCTTGCCGGGACGGATCCAGGTGATGTCGTCCCCGAGGGTCTCGGCGGTCCAGCCCTCCAGCGTGGGGTCGATCAGCGCCAGGTTGGTCTTGCCGCAGGCCGAGGGGAAGGCCCCGGAGATGAAGTAGCTGCGGCCCTCAGGGCTGGTGAGCTTGAGGATGAGCATGTGCTCGGCCAGCCACCCTTCGTCCCGGGCCATGGCCGAGGCGATGCGCAGCGCGTAGCACTTCTTGCCCAGCAGGGCGTTGCCGCCGTAGCCGGAGCCGTAGGACCAGATCTCCCGGGTCTCCGGGAAGTGGACGATGTACTTCTCCTCGTTGCAGGGCCACGGGACATCCTCCTGGCCCGGCGCCAGCGGAGCACCCACCGAGTGCACGGCGGGCACGAAGAACGCGTCGAGCTCCTCCATGCGGCGCAGCACGTCGGTGCCGATCCGGGCCATGATCCGCATCGAGGCGACCACGTAGGCGGAGTCCGTGACCTCCACACCGAACTTGGGATCCTCGGCGTCGAGCGGGCCCATCACGAACGGGATCACATACATCGTCCGGCCGCGCATGGAGCCGTCGAACACCCCGGCCAACGTGGAGCGCATCTCGGTGGGGTCCACCCAGTTGTTGGTGAAGCCGGCGTCGCGCTCGTTCTCCGAGCAGATGAAGGTGCGGGACTCCACCCGCGCAACGTCGGCAGGGTCGGAGAAGGCGGCGAAGGAGTTCGGGAAGTCGGGGCTGGTGAGCCGGGTCAGCGTGCCCGCCTCGACGAGCTCCTCGGTCAGCTGGCCATATTCCGCATCGCTGCCGTCCACCCAGTGGATCCGATCCGGTGTGGTCAGTTCTGCGATGTCGCTGACGAACTGGATCAGCTTCTCGTGCGTCGTGGGGGCATCCACCTGGATGTCCTCCGCACCGGGCGCCTTTGCAACGGTGTCGACCATCGTGTCCCTCCATTGGGTTCTTCAGTGCACGTGGGTTCTTCAGTGCACGGCCCGCTCAATCGCACTCCTGTGTGCGGCGACGACGGCGGACATCGTGCGTCGACGGTGACGCGCGCCGGCCGGTGTTCACCTCATCGTGAACACCGAGCCCGTCGAGGCCTTGAGGGACCGGATACCTTCCACTGTACTGGTCCGCGAACCCCGCGACGCACCGAAAGTCCACATAGTGGTCACGGGATGCAGAGTGAACCGATTTTCGTGAGGATCACCACGTTCGGGTCGACGATTTTGCCCTCCCTCCGGAGCCCGTGTATAGTCTTTCTGGTCGAGATCGCGACAGCGGGATCGGCCGACAACAGAACATGCGCCTATAGCTCAGCTGGATAGAGCGTCGGTCTACGGAACCGAAGGTCTGGGGTTCGAATCCCTATGGGCGCACCGAAGAGACGAGCCTCGATCCTTGGCATGACAGGGATCGGGGCTCTTCTCATGCTCGGCGAAGGTTTCGATGGGCGACGCCGGTCCGCTCGTGCGTCCAGTCATCGCGCACGCGCACCCGATGACGCCGCCACTCCACACCTCGTCCGACGACGGACGAACGGAGCACGTGTCACCGAGTTCTGGACGCTCCGGGCCAGATCTGGTCCAAGATGTCCTTCCACGTGATGATGCCGACCGTCTTTCCAGGGGCCCGCACCACGGCGAATTGCTCACCGGCGGCTCGCATCTCCTGGAGGGCGTCGAAGACAGTGGTCCCGGACACCATCAGAAGCGGCTTGCGTGCCACGCGCTCGGCAGGCTCCTCAGGCCGCGCGCGCAGGGTGTCGCGCACGTGGACCACCCCGAGGCCAGCGGTCCCGGAGCGCCCCACCAGCACCCTCAGCCTCCCGGACGCCCGACACGCTTCCTGCACCTCCGCCATCGTGGCCCCGTCGCGAAGCGTGGGCACAGCCTGCTGCGGGGACTCGACGACGTCATCCACTGTCTGCACGCCAAGGGCCAGCAGATCCGAGATCTGGCGCCCGGACTCCCCGTCCAGCGTTCCGGCCTTCGTGGACCGTTCCACCAGGGTGCGAATGGTTTCTGAGTCGTAGCCGGCGACGGCGGCCCGATCCACAGGCTCGACACCCGCCGCTGCGACCAGACGGTTGGCCAAGCCGTTGATGGCCCGCAGCAGGGGACCCAGGATCGACACGATCACCTGGGCCGGCAGGGCGACGAGAGTCGCGGAGCGCTCCGGATCGGCGATCGCCCAGGACTTGGGCGCCATCTCCCCGACCACTAGATGCAGGAATGTCACCAGCAGCAGCGCCAATCCGAAGCTCACAGCGTCAGCGACCCATGCGGGCAGGAAGCCGAACACCGGCATCAGCAGATGATGGACTGCCGGCTTGGTCACAGCGCCGAGGGCGAATGTGCAGGCTGTGATGCCCAGCTGCGCGGCGGCAAGCATCAGCGTGAGCTGGTCCAGACCTCGGATCGCCGCGCGGGCCGAGGCGCTGTGCTGAGACTTCGTCTCCAGGCGGTGCCGCCGCGCGGCCAGCAGAGAGAACTCGATGACGACGAAGAACGCCGACAGCGCGATGACCACCACTGTGGCGATCGTTGGAATCAGCCACTCAGTCACAGCGTCTCCTCCCTGAGCTCGAGGACGACGGAGTGCGGCACGTGGCGGTCGAGGGATCTGATATCCGCCTCGAGGAAGCGCAGCACCGGCGTCGCTCCGGTCAGGGGCACTGCGCCGCTGTGCAGATCAATCCGCACGCGGTCACCTGGAGCAGGCAATCCCCCAGAGACGTGGATGATGAGACCCGACAGCGTCTCGAAGTCGCCCCGTGGCAGATCATATCCGATCGCCCGTTCCACCTCATCGACATGCACAGATCCGTTGACGTGCCACGTCGACTCAGCAACGGACACGATGTCCAGGGGGATCTCCTCATCATGCTCATCAGTCAGCTCACCGAGGACCTCCTCAGCGAGATCCTCCAGAGAGATCACGCCCGCGAACCCACCATACTCATCGATCACACACGCGAACTGTGTCCGCTGGCGTCGAAGTTCATCGACGGCGTCAGGCATAGTCATCAATGTCGGCAGGATGACAGGAGGCCTCATGAGATCCGAGACCGGCCTGTTCCACGGCTGCTCTGCGGCGAGGACATCGAGGAGATGAACCACCCCTACCGGGGCGTCTGACTCATCGATGACCGGATAGCGGGTGTGCTCCCGAGCCATGAGCTCACGAACGCCGTCGATCGTGGTCTCAGGCGTGACGACGCCCGCCCGAGAACGAGGAATCATGGCGTGCTCCACATCATGGTCAGGGAAGTCCAACAGACGGTCGAGCACGAGGAACAGGTCCTCCGGGAGATCTCCGCTCTGTCGCGAATCGTCGACGATCTGTTCCAGGTCATCGGCATCGGCTGTGGAGTCGACATCATGAACGGGCTGAATCCCGAGCAGACGCAGGAGCACGTTGGCCGACCGGTCGAAGAACGTGATGAGCCACCCGAACGCCACCAGATACAGATGCGTGGATCCGGCGAGCCTCAAGGCAAGTGCTGTGGGGTTCGCGATCGCGTAGTTCTTGGGGAAGAGCTCGCCGAAGATCATCTGTACCACTGTCGAGACGCCGAGGGCCACCACGGTTCCGGCGCCGACGGCCGCGGCCCGGGGGACGTCGACCAGTCCGAACAGGTCCCCCAGCGCCTCACCCACAAGGGGTTCTGCGACGTAGCCGACGAGCAGTCCAGTCACGGTGATGCCCAGTTGGGCGCCGGAGAGCATGAACGATGTGCGGTTGGTGACCTTCAGCGCCTTCGCGGCCGCAACCTCACCACTCGCGGCACGCGTCCTCAGCTGGTTCCGGTCCACCGACATGTAGGCGAACTCTTGGGCCACGAAGTAGGCGTTGGCGGCGATGATCAGCAGGATGACCAGGCATCCCACCAGCAGCAGGAGGAGGGTCGTCATCGACTGCCGCCCTCGATTGCCCAGTCGGAGGTCCCGGCACCCTGAGCCGAAAACCTCCCCTGAGAGATGACGGGAGTGGGCTGGAGGCCCGAACGGTGCAACATGGCCGCCCGATGCAGATGGCGGGCGGCCGACGGTTGATCACAGTCCACGGGGGACGACGTCCTTCCTTAGGTGACGGATACGTACAGTATAGAAGCCTCCTGCGACGGGCGGCTTGGTGGTAGGCCGCGGCGACGCTACCTTGGCAGACGAGGATCACGCGCTCTGTCCGTCTGCGGAATACTCCCCGCGGATGATCCCCCACCCCAGGCGTTTCTCTAAGCTGGCCGACATGCACGCTCTGCGCACCCTGACAGCTGGTCCCGCCGTCGTCATGCTGGGCCTGGCCGCCGCCCTTCTGCCCGCGCCGGCCGCAGCGGCCTCCGGCGATCCCACCGATGATGTGGTCCGGGATCTGTCCATCAGCATCGACCTCGACGAGGACGGGGTGATGCACGTGAAGGAGACCTACGACTGGGACTTCGGTGAGCGAGAGGGCCTGGGCTTCTTCCGCACGCTGAGCACCCAGATGCCCTCCGACGAAGGACCCCGCGTCGTCGACTATGAGGACTTCGCCCTGACCAGCCCCACCGGAGCGCCCGCCGCCGTCGCGGACATCGAGGAGTCGAGGGACGCCCTCCAGCTCAGCCTCGGGGCTCCGGAAGGGTCCGAGGACACTCGCACCGGACTGCAGACCTATGAGCTCAGCTACACCGTCCATGGTGCCGTCGACCCCTCGTCCTGGGACTGGATCGTCGCCGGTCCGGACCAGGACGTCTCCATCGAGCGGGTCACCACCGAGGTCACCGCACCGGAGGAGATACTCGACGGCGCCTGCTGGCAGGGCACCGACTCCGACCTGGACGACGGCCGCCCCTGTCCGGCAGAGATCGACGGCGAGACGATGACCGCCACGGCCACGACCCTGGAGCCGGGCGGGTGGCAGGGCGTGGAGGTCACCGTCCCGGAAGGCACCTTCTCGGCAGCGACTCCGGTCTATGCGGAGCCCACCGCCTCAGAGCGTCTCGCCGACACCATCGCCCCGGTCTCGGACCGCATCGGCCACGCGGTGCTGCAGGCCTGGTGGGCCGCGGCGGCCGCGGGGGTCGCCGCCGTCGTCGGAATCTTCCTGCTGCGGCGCCGCTCCGGCCGCGATGAGCACTTCCCCCTCCTCGCTCCCGGGGCGCTCCCGGAGCCCGGGGCCACTCTGGGGATCGCGCGCCTGGAGCAGGAGCCCCCGGCCGTCCCCCGTCATGCGGTGCCGGACGACCTGAGCCCCTACGAGGCAGCCCTGCTCTGGAGGAAGTCCGCCCTGTTTCTTCCGGCCGACTTCACCACACTCACGCTGGTGGATCTGGCCGCCCGCGGCCACCTCCACCTGGAGGAGACGACTGCCGAGCACGACGACGACAGCCGCGACTGGCTGGCCTCCACCACGATCGCCGACCGGAGCGGCCTGCCCGACGATGAGCAGGATCTTCTCGCGGCCCTCGACGCCGAAGGGGACGGCGAACCGATCCGACTTTCCGAGCTGGGCGATGAGTTCTCCACCGCGGCACAGAAGGCCCAGGCGAAGGCCCTGGCCTGCTTCGACGCGCGGCACCTGCTCAGTCGGCGGTTGGGCGGAGCAGGCAGCCTGTGGGACTGGACCGCGGCCGCCGGCATCACGGTGCTGCTCGTCGTGACGATCCTCGCCTGGGCCTTGACCATGCCGACCTCGCTGAACCTGCTGCTCACCGGGATCACCGGGGCCCTCCTCCTGCTGGGGGTCCTCTGGGCGGCGACCGCGACGATGGGCACCCGACGCACTGCACTCGGCCGGGCCCACGTGGAGCAGCTGCGCGGACTGCAGGCCGCTCAGGCCGCCGTCGTCGAGACCTCCGACGGCACGGGACCGACCACCGAGCTGACGCCGGATCAGATCACCGCGCAGCTGCCGTACGCCATGGCTCTGGGCGAGGCCAAGCGCTGGTCCGCACTGGCCGAAGGCTCCGCCGCAGCCGGTGACAGCACCCTCCGCCCCCAGGGCCTCTCGGCCGGCAGCTGGTTTCTGCTGGCCACAAGCATGCAGCATACGATCGGCGCCTCGCACAGCTCCTCCGGCGCGGGTTCAACAGGATCGCCGGGGTTCTCCGCCGGTTCCTTCGGAGGAGGCGGTGGCGTCGCCGGGCGATGATCAGTCCGACTGAGCCTGCATGGTCTCCACGATGCTCCCCCTCCACGTCCGTGATGCGCTCCGCGGCCATTCCGTCTGCCGCCGGAACCGGAGACCGACTCGACGACAAGACCTGCGCCCTCATACGGGGCAGTGCGCTCAGAGGCTGCGCAGGAGACGCACCCCGGTGCCGCCGTCCCAGCTGGCCGAGCCCTGGACCCGGAACCCGTTGCGCTCCAGCACCCGCCGGGAGGCCACGTTCCCATGGGACACCTCCGCGGTGAGAGTGCACAGCCCGTAGGAGCCGACGGCCAGCTCGCAGATCCGTCCCACCGCCCAAGTAGCCACGCCGCCGCCGGCGGCCGCCTCCGCCACCCGGTATCCGAGGCTCGCACCGCCGGCGTCGACGTCGGTCAGGTTGATCCGGCCGATGATCGGCTGCCCGCCTTCGGGACCGAGGATCACATGGAACAGATCGGTGCCCTCCTCCTGCGCGTCGAGCAGCGCGTGCAGCCGGTGGTCGAACTGCGCGAAGAAGTCGTCGCCGCGGTCCGGGATGGACCGGGCGAAGTACTCACGGTTGCGTACCTCGAAGCTCAGCAGGCGGTCCCGGTGCGCAGCGGCCAACAGCTCGATGCTCCACGCCATGGGCGGGCTCCTTCCTGATCACCACCGCCGGACGATCTGCACCATCACATCACGTCTGCCTCACCACATCTGATGGGGCAGACGTGATTCTGGTGTGCAGAACGACGCCGCCTCGCCACCGAGACACGGGCGAATCCTCCGCGTCGGGCCGGGTGAACTCCCCACGGCCCACGTTGCGAGCACAGAAAAACACAGATAAAGTCTGGTAAATCCCAACGAACGTGGGTAGAATCACACTCACGGGCACTTCCAGGAGGCACAGGCTCCGTGACCCGCCCCACCGGCAGCACCCGCCAGATCGGAGGACACGATGGCCCTGCTCGCACCCGAGCGCCACGACCGCATCCTGGCCCACCTTCGCACCCACGGCACCGTGACGGTCCAGCAGATCGCCGAAGATCTGTCCGTCACCCGCGAGACCGTCCGCAGGGACCTGGACCACCTGGAGAACGCCGGAGCCCTCCGCCGGGTCCACGGCGGTGCAGTCCCCGCCTCCCCCTCCTCTCGCACCGAGACCTCCTGGCGGGACCGGCAGGCCAGCCGCGCCGCGCAGAAGCAGGCCATCGCTCGGGCCGCCGTCGACTTCCTCCCTCCCGCCGGCACCGGCTCCCTGATGATGGACGCCGGCACCTCCACCGAGGCGCTCGCCGACCTCATCGCCGCCGAGTCACGCGACGCCGGCCCGGCCGAGTCCCGCGTGGTGATCACCAACGCCGTGCCGATCGCCCAGAAGCTCAGCGACGTCACCGCCGTCGACCTGGAGATCCTCGGCGGTCAGGTGCGGGGGCTCACCGGCGCCGTCGTCGGTGACCGCGCCCTGGAGACGCTGGCCGGCCGCCAGGCCGACGTCGCATTCATCGGCACCAACGGGATCGACGCCGAGTTCGGCCTCTCCACCCCGGACGCCGCCGAAGCCGCCATGAAAGCCGCCCTGATCCGCGCAGCCCGCACCTCCGTGCTGCTGGCTGACTCCTCCAAGCTCGGCCGCTCCACCCTCGTCCGCTTCGCCCAGCTGAAGGAAATCTCCGTGCTCATCACCGACGCCGAGCCCGACCCCGGGCTGCAGGACGCCCTGGACGCCGCCGATGTGACCGTCGTCGTGGCGGTGCCGCGATGATCCTCACCCTGACTCCGAACCCCAGTCTCGACAAGACCGTCGAACTGGACGCCCCCCTGGCTCCGGGGGCCGTGCAGCGCGCCGTCCGTACCTCCACCGAACCCGGCGGCAAGGGCGTGAACATCTCGCGCGCCCTGGTCGCCGCCGGGCAGGAGACCCTGGCTGTCCTGCCCGGAGACGACACCGACCCGGTGCTCACCGCGCTCACCCAGCTGCGCGTCCCGCATCGTGGCCTGTCCCTGAGCGAAGCGCTGCGCACCAACATCACCGTCACCGATCCGGCAGGCACCACCACGAAGATCAACGAGCCCGGCCCAGCCTTCGACGAGGTCCGGACCGAGGCGCTGCTCGCCCTCGCCCTGGACGCCGCCGAGGGCGCCAGCTGGGCGGCCCTGGCCGGCTCGCTGCCCCCGGGCGTGCCCGTCGACTTCTACGCCCAGGTCATCGGGCGGCTGCGCAGGAACCTCGGGCCGGAGGCTCCGCAGATCGCCCTGGACTCCTCCGGTCCGGCATTGGCCCGCGCCGTGGCCGCCGAGCCGGAGCTGATCAAGCCCAACGGCGAGGAGCTGCTGGAGCTTGTCACCCTGCTCACCGGTTCCAGCCCGCGTTTCCCCGACGGCCGCACCATGGAGCCCGAGGAGCTGGAGAGCCGCCCGGCCGAAGTGCTCCGCCTGGTCCATATCGCCCAGGATCACGGCGTGCGCACGACCCTGGTCACCCTGGGGGCCCACGGCGCCCTGCTCGTCCCTGACCGCCCCGGGGACGAGGTGCTGCGGGCCTGGGGCCCGGAGCTGCTGGCCCGGTCCACCGTCGGCGCCGGCGACGCCTCCCTGGCCGGGCTGCTGCTGGCCGCTCAGCAGGGCCAAGGTCCTGCCGGCCAGCTTCGGCAGGCCGCAGCCCAGGGCCGTGCCGCCGCCGCACTCCCCGGATCGGTCATGCCGACCCCGGATGATCTCGACCTCGACGTCGTCGTCGTGGAGACGCTCTCCGACTGACCCCTGTCAGCCGGACCCATCCCTGGAACACCGCCCCGGAACACCACCCCGGAACACCGCACCCGAACTGCGAGGGACCCGCCATGAACAGCATCATCACCCCGGAGCTCGTCAGCCTCGACGAGATCCGCAGCAGCGCGAAGCGAGAGGTCATCGAACAGCTCGCCTCCCGCATCCAGCAGGCAGGTCGCACCGCGGCCGCCGAGACCCTGGTGGCCGACGCCTGGGCACGCGAGGAGAAGTCCGCCACCGGCATGCCCGGCGGCGTGGCGATCCCCCACTGCCGCACCTCGGCCGTCACGGAGGCCACCCTGGCCTTCGCCCGACTGCCCGAGCCGGTGGACTTCGGCGCCAAGGACGGCCCTGCCGACCTCGTGTTCTTCATCGCCGCCCCCGACGGCGCCGACAAGGCCCACCTGAAGATCCTCGCCGCGTTGGCCCGCTCCCTGGTCAAGAAGGACTTCGTGGCCGCCCTGCGTGAGGCCGAGGACGCCCAGGCGGTGGTGGACCGGGTCACCGAGGCCGTCGCCCCTGCCGTGGCCGAGCTCGAGGGGGCGACAGAGGCACCGGCCGACGCCGCGCCGACTGCACCCGCGGCGACCGCTGCGCCGGCCTCCTCCGGGGGCCGCCGGATCGTGGCCGTGACCGCCTGCCCCACGGGGATCGCCCACACCTACATGGCCGCCGACGCCCTGAAGCAGGCCGCCGAGGAGAAGGGCGTGGAGATCCACGTGGAGACCCAAGGGTCTGCCGGGGCCACCGCCCTGCCCGCCGACATCGTCGCCGGTGCCGACGCGGTGATCTTCGCCGTCGACGTCGACGTCCGGGACAAGGCCCGCTTCGCCGGCAAGCCGGTGGTGCACGTGCCCGTCAAGCGCGGCATCGACGAGTCCGCCGCACTGATCGACCGGGCCCTGGCGGCCGTGGACGACCCCTCCGCCCCGCGCGTCTCCGCCGAAGAATCCGGTGAGGAGTCACATTCCGGGGCTGAGGAGAGCTTCGGCAAGAAGACCCAGCGTGTGCTGATGACCGGTGTCTCCTACATGATCCCGTTCGTCGCCGCGGGCGGTCTGCTCATCGCCCTGGGCTTCCTTCTGGGCGGCCATGACATCACGGACGTCGCCGACGACGTCGTGTTCGGCAATACGCTGTTCAATCTCCCCGACGGCGGCCTCCTCACGTACCTCGGCGCCGTCGCGTTCACCATCGGCGCCACCTCGATGGGGTTCTTGGTGCCAGCTCTCTCGGGCTACATCGCCTACGGCATGGCTGACCGCCCCGGCATCGCCCCGGGCTTCACCGCCGGCATGGTCGCCGTGTCCATGGACGCCGGGTTCATCGGCGGCATCGTCGGCGGTGTGCTTGCCGGCGCCGTCGCCGCCGGGTTCCGCCGTCTGGAGGTCCCCCGCTGGCTCGCCGGACTGATGCCGGTGGTGATCATCCCGCTCATCGCCACTCTGGTCTCCTCCGGCCTGATGTTCCTGCTGCTGGGCGGACCCATCGCCAGTCTGACCGCGTCCCTGGAGAGTTGGCTGTCCGGGATGACCGGCACGGCCGCCGTCCTGCTGGGTGTCGTCCTGGGCCTGATGATGTGCATCGACCTGGGTGGACCGATCAACAAGGTCGCCTACTCCTTTGCGGTCGCCGGCATCTCCGCGGGGTCCGTGGCCGACAACCCGGGGCCGCTGATGATCATGGCCGCGGTCATGGCCGCCGGCATGGTTCCGCCACTGGGCCTGGCCTTGGCCACCTTCCTGGACCGGCGGCTGTTCACCCCGGTGGAGCGGGAGAACGGCAAGACCGCAGTGCTGCTGGGCGCAGCCTTCATCTCCGAGGGCGCCATCCCATTCGCCGCGGCCGACCCGCTGCGGGTGCTGCCCTCTGCGATGGCCGGCGGCGCCGTCACCGGGGCGCTGACCATGGCCTTCGGCATCACCTCGCTGGCCCCGCACGGCGGAGCCTTCGTGTTCTTCGCGATCGACTCGTTCGTGCTGTTCATCCTGGCCGTCCTGGCCGGTGCCGTGGTCACGGCCCTCTGCGTCATCGCCCTGAAGCGGTGGACCCGGCGCAGCCTGCCCGCCGCACCGGCCGCCGCCGAGCCAGCGACCGCCACCGCCTGACCCCCGCGCCCGATGGCCGGCCGCCCCGGAGTCTCACCGGAGCGGTCGGCCATCGGCCCGCCGAGCCCGCACACGCCCGCCCTGCGTCCCACGTACGGCCGCCCCGCGTCCCCGCACCCGACCCGCACCACCTAGGATTCACCCATGACCTCCCCCGAGAACCTCCCCTCCGCCCCCGCTGACCAGGCGAGCACGCTGCCCGGCACCCGGTTCACCGGGGTCGGGGTCTGCCCCGGGCGCGCCGTCGGACCGGTGCTGTCCATGCCGGACGCGATCGCCGAGCCGGAGAACTCCCCGCGGGACTCCGGCATCTCCGAGGCCAGCGCTGTGGAGTCCCTGGAGGCGGCCACCGCCGCGGTGGCCGAGCAGCTGCGCGCCCGGGCCGCCGAGGCCGCCGGCGACGCCAAAGGGGTGCTCGAGGCGACCGCCCTGATGGCCACCGACTCGATGCTGAAGAAGGCCGCGATCAAGCGCATCTCCGGGGGCAAGACCGAGGAGCGGTCCTTCTACGAGGCGGCCGCGGAGGTCACCCAGATGCTGGCAGCACTCGGTGGAAAGATGGCCGAGCGGCAGCGCGACGTCCGTGACGTGCGCGACCGGGTCATCGCCCAGCTGCGGGGCGTCACGCCCCCGGGCATCCCCCACAGCGAGACTCCGTTCATCCTGCTGGCCGAGGACCTCGCGCCCGCCGACACCGCCACCCTGGGCCCGGAGAAGGTCCTGGCCCTGGTCACCCAGGAAGGCGGTCCGCAGTCCCACACCGCCATCATCGCCCGGTCCCTTGACCTGCCTGCTGTGGTGGCCGCCCCGGGCGTGCTGCAGATCCCGGACGGCACCGAAGTGCACGTCGACGGCGCCGCCGGCGTCATCGACACCTCCGTCACCGACGAGCTGAAAGCCGAGGTGCAGGCCCATCGGGAGCGCCGGGCCCAGATCGCCGCGTTCGACGGCGACGGTCGCCTGGCCGACGGCACCGCCCTGCCGCTGCTGGCCAACGTGGGCAACGGAGCCGATGCCCGGGCCGCCGCCGAGGGGGGCGCCCAAGGTGTGGGGCTGTTCCGCACCGAGTTCCTGTTCTTCGACCGCGACTCCGAGCCCGGCCACGAGGAGCAGGTGGCCGCCTACCGGGAGGTCTTCGAGGCCTTCTCCGCCCGCGGCACCGCCGAGCAGCCTGCGAAGGTCGTGCTGCGCACCCTCGATGCCGGGGCGGACAAGCCGCTGCCCTTCCTCACCGACACCGAAGAGCCCAACCCGGCGCTGGGCGTGCGGGGCTTCCGCACCGAGCTCGCCTCCCCCGGTGTGCTGGGACGGCAGCTGGCCGCGGTCGCTGAGGCGGAGGCCGCCGCCGGAGACACGGTGGACGTCTGGGTGATGGCCCCGATGATCTCCACCGCTGAGGAGGCCGCGAGCTTCCGCACCATGGCCGCCGAGGCAGGACTGAAGACTCCGGGCGTGATGATCGAGGTTCCGGCCGCCGCGCTCACCGCGGGCCCGATCACCGAGGAGGTGGAGTTCGTCTCCATCGGCACCAACGACCTCACCCAGTACACGATGGCCTCGGACCGACAGCTGGGCTCCCTGGCGGCCCTCAACGACGCCTGGCAGCCGGCGGTGCTGCAGCTCATCGGCGCCACCGGAGCCGCCTCACACGGGCCGGTGGGTGTGTGCGGCGAAGCCGCGGCAGATCCGGCCCTGGCTCCTGTTCTGGTGGGTCTCGGTGCGACCTCACTGTCCATGAGCGCGGCCGCCCTGCCCGCAGTGGCGGCCGTGCTGCGCACCGTCAGCCCTGAGCAGGCGAAGGAGCTGGCCGCCGTCGCCACGGCCGCGCGGAGCTCCGCGGAGGCACGCGCCGCCGTCGTCGCCCAGCTGCCGGCGCTGCAGGAGCTCGGCCTCGCCTGAGGCCGTCTCCTGGCGCCATCTGCCGGGCGCGCCGGCCCCGCCACCCCATAAGATGTGTACAGACCTGCGGCGCCGGCGTCGCAGGACACGACGCTCATCCGAGCACGACTCCAGATCAGCAGGAGGAGAACCATGGCCCAGAGGACCGCAACCATCGGCTCCAAGGCAGGACTGCACGCCCGTCCTGCCGCCGTCTTCGCCGAAGCGGCAGGCTCACAGCCGGTGGAGGTGAGCATCGCCAAGGCGGACAGCCCTGAAGAGACCTTCGAGGCCGGCAGCATCCTGGGCCTGATGGGCATCGGCGCCGAGTACGGCGACCAGGTGGTGCTCTCCGCCGAGGGCGACGGCGCGGAGGCAGCCCTCGACGAGCTGGTGCGCATCCTGGAGACCGAACAGGACGACTGAGCGGCTCAGCGGCGAGCAGCGCTCCCCGCGACGCTGAGAAGAGGCCGGTGCACGGGTCATGGCGACCTGCGCACCGGCCTCTTCATCTCTGGACGGAACGCTGCGTGTCTGGACAGCGGCCAGCCCGCCTGGGCGTGGCTCTGCGGCTGTCCTGGGGGCTCAGTCCCAGAAGTCGATGAGCCGGGCGTCACGGCCGTCGAGCTCGGCCCACGGCTTCTCCACGACGAAACGGGCCAGGCCGGCGGTCGGGAAGCGCGAGGCCAGGCGAAGCACGGGATCCTCGGCGGAGTGCACCGAGGCGAGCTCCATGCCGAGGTCCTGGACGGTGGGCAGGTGCCCGATGACCAGCAGCCGGCGCACGGTCTCCGGAGTCTCGTTGATCACGGAGAGCATATGGCGGGACCCCGCCCCGTAGAGCCTGCCGTCCAGGTACGGGGTGGGGGCCTTCTCCCCCAGCTCGTGGTTGATCCAGATGCACGTCTGACGGGTGCGCATGGCATCGGAGCAGATGGTCGCGTCCGGCAGGACCTGCTCGGCCAGCAGCCGCTGTCCCACGGCGCGGGCCTGCTCGGCGCCGCGGTCGGTGAGAGTGCGACCGTGGTCGTCCTCCGAGAAGGCGTGTCCGGCCTGAGCATGGCGCAGGATGAGCAGCTCGACGGCGTCGTCCATGGTCCCCTCCCGCGGCGCCGGGCGCCGTTCAGATGCGGATCAGATGCTGTATTCGGGGGCGGCCCAGACAGTGACCTCGGGGTGCTCGTAGAACCGGTAGCCCTGGCCGCGGACCGTACGGACCGTGTTGGCCAGGCGACCCAGCTTCGAGCGCAGGCGCCGGATGTGCACGTCGATGGTGCGCTCGTTCGGCATCTGCTCGGTGTCGGCGTTGCGCCACAGGGCCTTGAGGAGCTCCTCCCGACCCACGGTGCGGGTCCCGTTCTCCACCAGGTAGTTCAGCAGCTCGAACTCCTTGTAGGTGAGGTTCAGGTTGTCCCCGTCCAGCTTGACCTCGCGGCGCGAGAGGTCGATCAGCACCCCGGAGCTTGAGGGAGCCTGAGGGGCTGCCACGGGCACCTCCATGGTGCGGTGGGTGACCGTGGGGTCGCCGAGCGCCTGACGGACGACGTCGAGGTCGCTGCCTTCGGCGGCCGCGGAGGCCATCGCCATGGCGATGTGGACCTGGGACTCGGGGGCGATCGACTCCACGTAGTCGCGGAGGTCGGTGGCGATCTTGTGCAACGAGGTGCCCGCCGCGGTCGCGGTGTCCTCGTCGAGGCCCACGTAGACCACGAAGCCGCGGGCGACGACGTCTGGCTGGACCAGCTGGGGGCCGCCGCCGTTCTGGGCGACCACCGGAACGGGCCCGGTGCGCGGCTGGCTCGAGGAGCGGCCTCGTCCTGCCCGACGGCCGGCCTGCTGGTCATCGCCGTCGCGCATCCGGCGGGCGATCTCCGCACGACGTGCCGCATTGCGGACGGACACGTGGACATACCCCGGATTCTGGGCCTGACTCGGATGTGCGGACATGAGGTGGTTCTCCCTGGCTGCCGACCGGTCGATTCGGACTCCAGACTCCACGTCACATAAGAAAAATGCAAGTAACAAAGCATGGAATATTCCACATGCTGAGACTATGCGGCGTGTTTGTGAGCAGGCTCACACTTTTGGGGCGTGAATCACGAGTGGACGAGCCCCCGACGGCGAGCGCGCCGCGGAAGCCGTCGACACCCCCGATGCCGCATGGCGTCGCGGGACGCAGCGAACGGGTCGCCTCGGAGACCGGGATCCGCACCAGCGAGCTGACATCGGACGATGCGCGAGACGAGCGCGAATAATAGCGCGTCCGGCCGCGCAGGGGCTGGGGAGATGCTCAGCAGAGCTCGGAACTCACTCCGCGAGGCCGTAGAGGCGATCCCCGGCGTCGCCGAGCCCGGGCACGATGTAGGCGTTCTCATCGAGCTTCTCGTCGATGGCGGCCAAGTAGAGGTCCACCTCCAGATCGCCCACGTCCTTCTGCAGCCGCTCGATGCCCTCCGGAGCGGCGAGCAGACAGATGCAGGTGACCTCCTTGGCGTTGCGGCGCTTGAGGAAGCGGATGGCCTCGGCCAAGGTGCCGCCCGTGGCCAGCATCGGATCCAGCACGAAGACGTGCCGTCCGGTCAGGTCGTCGGGGAGCCGCTCGGCGTAGGTGATGATGTCGAGGGTCTCCTCATTGCGGGCCATACCCAGGAAGCCGACCTCCGCGGTGGGGATCATGGAGGTCATACCGTCCAGCATGCCGAGTCCCGCGCGCAGGATCGGGACCACCAGCGGAGTGGGGCCGGCCAGCTGAGTCCCTTCGGTCTCGGTGACCGGGGTGGTGATGGTGATCGGCTCGGTGGCGATCGAATCGCTGGCCTCATAGGAGAGCAGCATCACCAGCTCCTTGGTGAGCTGCCTGAAGTGGTTGGAGCTGGTCTCCACCCGCCGGAGCTGGGTGAGCTTATGGGCGATGAGCGGGTGTTCCACGACCTGTACACGCATGGGACCAAACTACCAGGGCGCAGGGACGCCAGTAGGCTGGGCCCATGGCATCCCCCGTCCGCCCCGATCCGCGCCGTGACGCGCGTCGCGCCGCGCACCAGGAGCCGGTCCGCCCCGGGCACAGCGGCGACGGCGACCCCCGCGACTCGGCCGTGCCGGTCCGCTCGGACGCCGCACCGCCGGGTGGCCGGATCACCCGGGACGCCCGCGACGCCGGAGTGCAGCACGAGCTCATAGGCCGTTGCCTGGACCTGGCCGAACGGGCGGCCGCCGGCGGGGACGTGCCGGTGGGCGCCGTCGTCGTGGACCCGGACGGCCAGATCATCGGTGAGGGCCACAACACCCGGGAGGCCGACGCCGATCCGGCCGGCCACGCGGAGCTGATCGCCCTGCGCGAGGCCGCACGACACCGCGGCACCTGGCGCCTGGACGACTGCACGCTGGCCGTCACCCTGGAGCCGTGCCCCATGTGCGCCGGCGCCATCGTGCTCGCCCGCATCCGTCGGGTGATCTTCGGCGCCTGGGATGAGAAGGCCGGCGGGGCAGGGTCCGTGTTCGACATTCTGCGGGAGCCGCGGCTGAACCACTGGGTGGAGGTCCACCCGGAGGTGCGCGCCGAGGAGTGCTCCGCACAGCTCAGCGGGTTCTTCGCCACGCGGCTGCGGGAGGGCGGGACGGCCTCCGAGACCGAGGGCTGAGAACGAGGACTGAGACCGAGGACTGAGACCGGGCCCCGCCCTCGGGTGGCGGCAGGCGCGTGCCGGTCAGTCACGCGGATTGCTAGAGTTGCGCGGTGCTCTCCGCAGACCCCTCCCCCGATCTCACCGTCGCCCTGGCACGTGCCGAGTCCCTGATCGCGCTGACGCCGGACTACCCCGAGCCGGGGGTGCTGTTCCGTGACATCTCTCCGCTGCTGGTGGACGCCGCCGCGCTGGAAGCTGTGACGACAGGGCTCATCCAGCCGTTCCGTGGAGCCTTCGACGTCGTCGCCGGCATCGAAGCCCGCGGCTTCCTCCTGGCCGGGGCCATCGCGATCGCCGCAGGAGTGGGGACGCTGCCCATCCGCAAGGCGGGCAAGCTGCCGAACCCGGCTGCGAGTATCGAATACCACCTGGAGTACGGCTCCGCGGTGATCGAGGCCCCCGGGGTGCTGGAGCCCGGCGCGAGGGTGCTGCTGGTCGACGACGTGCTGGCCACCGGTGGCACCCTGGCCGCCTCCCGGCAGATCATCGCCGAGCTCGGCGGCGACGTGGCCGGCGCCGCCGTCGTGCTGGAGCTCGAGGAGCTGGGCGGGCGCCGTCACGCCGGGGCCGTGCATTCGCTCTTCCGCACCGGCGGCTGAGTCCGCTCCGGCCGGAGACAGCCACGATTGGAGTCCCGCGCGCATCTTCGGTAGCATCTTCAGGTCTGAGGTGACGTGTCCGAGCGGCCGAAGGTGCGACACTCGAAATGTCGTGTACGGTAACCCCGTACCGTGGGTTCAAATCCCACCGTCACCGCCAGTGTGATGTATCGGGACATCGTTGACAGATGTCTCACAACATCGTTGACAGAAGGGCCTCCGAACCCCCGGGTTCGGAGGCCCTTCGCCGTCTGTGCCTGGTCCGGGTTCACTCGGGGGCTCATCGGTGACCAGGTCCGCGGCCCGTAGGAGGCGACGAATCGTGGCCATTGAGGGCACCTTGTGGCCTTCGTTGCGAAAGTGACGGGTGGGTGTTCTGGAGCTGGTGGTCAGGGCCTCAGGGCCGTGTTGCTGGTAGCGGCGCAGCAGGGTGTAGACCCATTGCCGGGAGATGCCGTATTTGCGTGCTGTCTGCGAGACGCTGAGTCCTTGCTCGATCACGGCCTTCACGATGACGAGATTCTTGTGCTTGCCCATGCTCGTGGCAACGCCGCTGCCCTCGGCGTGGAGGCCTGCACTGGTGTCAACGATGTCGTGAGACAGATGTCAACTATCACTACCGGGACCCCGCGCCAGAGAGTGTCAACTACGTTCTGAGACTGGACACCACCGTCACCGCCAGTTTGAAGGCCCCTGACCAGGAGTTTCCGGTCAGGGGCCTTTTCTCTGCGGGCCGTGGGTCGTGACCTCACGGGCCGGCGAACTGTGAGCGCTCGCGCGAGACGCCCCGCTTGGAGCCCCCTCCTCAGCCACGTTCGGCGGAAGTTCACCACGGGCATGCGCGTTCCTACGGCGTCGGACGGTCACTCTCAGCCGAACGTGGCGCGAGCGGTGCCAATGAACCGCACCGGCCGACCCAGGCGGACCAGCCGAACCAGCCGCTGAGCCTCAGCTCTCAGAGCTCAGGTCCCGCAGGGTGCGCCTCTCGATGAGCTCAGGCTCCAGGACCACGCGCTGGGCGGACTCGTCCCGGCCTTCCGGGCTCAGCCGCCGCACCAGCAGCCGGGCCGCACTGGCAGCCATAGCGTTCAAATCATGCCCGATGGTCGAGAGCTGGAACGTCTCCCAGGAGGCCAGCGGGATGTCGTCGAAGCCGAGGACACTGAGGTCCCGCGGCACCTGGAGGCCCTCGGACATGGCGGCGTTGAGCACGCCCAGGGCGATCACGTCGTTGCCGCAGAAGACCGCCGTGGGCCGTTCCTCCGTCGGCCGGTCCACCAGCTGACGCAGGCCCCGCTCTCCCGTCTCGGACTCGAAGGGCCCCTCCAGGATGTTCTCGTCTGCCAGCCCGACGCCGGCATCAGCCAGCCCCATGATGAAGCCGAGCTTGCGCTCGCGCCCGGTGCTGGTCTCCTCGGGCCCGAAGATCCCAGCGATGCGGCGATGTCCCAGCTCGGCCAGCCGGTGCGCGGCCATCCGCCCGCCCGCCACATTGTCCACGACGGCGGCGTCACCGCTGCCGTCTCCGGCTTCGCGGTTGAGGAACACGAACGGCAGACCACGGCGGCGCAGCTCCGCGGGCAGCGGCGAACCGAGGACCGTGGTCAGGAGCACCGCACCGTCGATGGAGCCCGTCAGCAGCTGGGACGCGGCCATCTTCTGGTCCGAGCGCTCCGTGAACACCATCATCCGGTAGCCGTGGGACTCCAGCTCGTCATGCAGCGGGGCGATCACATAGGGGTAGAACGGGTTGGTCAGGTCGCTCACGACGACGCCGATCCGTCGGCTCTGCCGCGTGACCAGGCTGCGTCCGGCCTCGCTCGGCACGTAGCCCAGGGCCTCGGCGGCGTCGAGCACCGCCTGACGGGTGCGGTCCGAGACCTTGGAGTCTCCTCTGAGCGCGCGGGACACCGTCGGCTGGGAGACTCCTGCCAGCTTCGCGACGTCACGACTGGTGACGGCCATTCGCATCTTCCTCCCGCAGACGACCGGACCCCGGCCGATGCCTCGTGTCCTGGATCAGCCTGACCTTCATGGACACCCTATCCAGTAGAGCTCGGGGCGACGGTCGCCCCACACGTCATTGCGGGGACTCAGCGACTTGTTCCGGGAGCTGGTCGGCTCCAGGTCGGCTGCGAGCACGGCCGGACGCGCCGGGCCGTCGTCGGTTGTGGCCGGGCCGGCCGCCGGATACCCGGTGTCCTCGCAGATCACGCTTCCACCGATCCAGTCCACGCCCCGCTCCTGCCCGCATCGGTCCGCGACGACGATGTGCACCTTGAAGGTGCCTGCGGCGGCCTGGGCCTTGACGACCTCGAGCGGCCTTTCGCCGACGGGCCTGTCGAGCAGCGGCCAATTGCACGGTGCGGCGATGATGTCGGCACCGGCCGCCGCGGCGGTCCCCACCCAGTCCGGCATCTCCAGGTCGTAGCAGATCATCGCGGCCAACCGACCCACAACGGTGTCGACCACCAGCGGAGGTCCCTCCCCCGGGGTGAAGAGCTCCGACTCCCTGTCCCAGAGATGGACCTTCCGGTAGCAGCCCAGGAACTCGCCGTCCTGGACGACCATCGCACTGTTGTGCACCGCGCCGCCGTCGCCCTGCTCGCAGAACCCGGCCACGATGACGCTGCCGGTCTCCTGGGACAGACGCATGATCCGCGTGACGGAGGGGCCGTCCAGCGGCTCGGCGGCCCGTCGGACCTCCTCCTGCGATGCGAACATGTACCCGCTGAAGGCCAGCTCCGGGAGCACGATGAGCCGGGCGCCCGTCGACGCCGCCTCTCTCACGGCGGCGTCGACGGCACCCACGTCCGGACTGTCCACGTCCACGGCCAGTTGGCACGCGGCCACTCGGATCGCCATGGCGGAATCAGTCGTCCTCCGTGGCGGTACGCATGACGGAGGCGGGGGCCCGGTAGTGGTTCGGGTCCAGGACGATCCCGGCCTCGTGGGCGGCACGCACCGTGTCAGGCGCCCAGTCCATCAGCACGCGCCCGTCCCCTCCGTTGACCACGAGCAGCTCGCCGGTGCCCTCCTCTGCGGCCCTGCCGGCGTCGGCGTCGAGGAGCTCGATGGCCCGCCAAGTCCCCTCCGGGATGGACAGCGTGTCCATCGGGCCGAGCTCCACGATGCGCTCTTCGTCAGCGTCCCGGAGCGTGATGCGCCAGCGGCCGGCCTTGGCCGTGAGCACGGAGACCTGATCGTGCCGGTGCATGAGGACACCTTCGCCGGGCACGGCCCGGAGCCAGGCCAGATTGAAGCTGTGCGGCTCCGTGAGCCGGGGCGCGGCCCGGCGGTCCTCGCTCATGCCGTAGCCGATCACCAGGCTGAGCTCGGCGCCGCCTCCGGGCAGTTCGGAGCACAGGAACGGCCGTCGGATCCACCGGCGGTCACCTTCCTGGGTCACGCGCTGACGCATCTGCTCCACCGAGTAGGTGTCGAGCGCATCGATGTCCGACTGGTCCATCGGGGTGATGAGCTCTGCGCCCTCCGGGACGACGTCGCCGGCTAGGGTGTCGATGAGCTGGTTGGAGGCGGTGAGGTGCAGCCCGTGGGACTCCGCCTCCCGCAGCACCGAGGGACCCCAGATGATGCCGCCGGTGTCACTCTGCCCCAGCACGGTCAGGAGGATCCCGTCGTCGGGACCGATGTTGGTGAAGCCGCGGAAGATCCAGGACGGCACGGAGATGACGTCACCGTCGGTGGAGACATACTCCCCCTGCTGCCCGTCGGCGCCCCAGCGGACCCGGAACTCGCCGCCGAAGTTGATGAACACCTCGGCGGTGAAGTGCAGGTGTAGGCTGTTCGTCACCCCGTTCGGCATCCCTGCGGCCCCCAGGTTGAATCCGTGGTCCTCCTGGAGGTTGATGAACTGCTCGGAGCTCTGCGAGACGCCCACGCCGATGAACGAGTAGTTGTCTTTCTTGTCCGAGCCGGGCGTGCGGCAGTCGATGAACGCCGCCTTGCACGGCACCCAGTCCTCACGCAGGATGGTCCGCTTGGCGACCTCCTGGTCGAAGGCGATGGTCTGTGTCACGATATCTCTCCTCGTTCCTGCCTGATGGCGTCAGTAGATGTTGGTGAAGGGCACTTCGCCGTCGCCGCGAGTGCTGTTGATCTGGGACCGGAGGCCGATCTCGTCATAGACCCGGACCTCCTTCTCGATGCGACCGTCCCGGATGAGGAACTGTGAGATGCCCAGCAGGTCGATCGGCTTCCCCGTCAGCGGGCCGAAGTGGTTCATGCCGCTGTAGGTGCCGGTCATCTTCCAGGTCACCGCCACGCGCAGCCCGGCGTAGCGCTCGGCGTGGTTGGTCTGGACGTCCCGCACCTCGAACTGCGCGTCGGGGAAGGGGGACAGCATTCGGAGGAGCTCGCGCTGGTAGCCGTCCGGACGCAGCACGGTCCGGTCCCCGATCGTGTGGAGGAAGAGGTCGCGGACCATGAAGTCCCGCAGCCGGCTCAGGTCCCGGCGGTTCCACACCGTCTCGATGAATTCCAGGACCATCTCGCACTCGGACCGGAAGTCGTCCGGACGAGGGCCGCTGTCGCCCACGCTGAGCACGTCCTCGGGGGCCGGCTCCAGGAAGGAGCCCACGTAGCCCTGGAACGTCCTGCTGCGGGCCACCTCATCGGGGTCCTGTCCCAGCTGGAGCACCTGGGCGAGGTCGTCGCGGGCCACCCACTCCTCCACCATGCGGCCACGCCTGTAGAGGCAGTTGGCGATCGTCCGGTACCGCAGCTCGTGCGGGGCGGCTCCGATGGAGACCGGGTCGGAGGAGAAGACCAGATGGGAGCTGAGGAACGCGTCCTCGCCGCGGGCCTCCCAGATGACGTCCTCCGCCTGACCCACGTGCTGCGGCGTCTCCGCGATCCGCATCAGGGAGCCCTCGACGACGCCGTCGCGGCCGACCACCGTGCCGAGGGAACCATGGACGATCGAGTCCGGCTCGTAGTTCTCCTCGATGAAGCCGATGTTCCGGTCCACCCAGATCAGGTCCGTCACCTCACGGATGAAGTCGTCCGGGTCCTGCCACGGCTCATAGGCCACCTTGTCCAGCATGCTCTCGCTCTCCTCCGTGTCGGCACCGCCCCGTCCTCCTCTGGACGATGCGTTGTATTCGTATGCATCGTAGATGAGACTCACATCACACGCAAGAGGGAACGCGCGACACTTCCAGCGATTTCCGACCCCTTGACGACACCAGGGGGCACGTGCTTCATTGTGTATACGTATTCAGAAAGGGCATCTATGGCCTACCACCTCAAATCAGCCACCACCTCCTCATTCGCCGACCGCAGCCACGAGGACACCTCGCACCGCGTCCGCGCCATCGTGGACGAGATCCGCCAGGACGGCTCCGCCGCAGTCCGCCGGTTCTCCGAGCGGTTCGACAGCTGGACTCCGGAGAGCTTCCGCCTCGACGCCGCCACGATCGACCGCCTCATCCGTTCGCTGCCCACCCAGGTCATCGACGACATCGTCTTCGTCCAGGGCCAGGTCCGGAACTTCGCCCAGGCGCAGCGAGACTCGATGCAGGACGTCGAAGTGGAGACCCTGCCAGGTGTGACCCTGGGACACCGCCACATCCCCATCGACGCGGTGGGCGCCTACATCCCCGGCGGGCGGTACCCGTTGACCGCCTCCGCCCACATGACGATCGTCACCGCCAAGGTCGCCGGAGTCCCCCGGGTGGTGGCCTGCACTCCCCCGATCCGCGGGCAGATCCCCGCCGCCACGATCGCCGCGATGCACCTGGCGGGTGCCGACGAGATCCACGTGCTCGGAGGGGTCCAGGCCGTCGCCTCGATGGCCGTGGGCACTGAGGACATGGACCCGGTCAACCTGATCGCCGGCCCCGGCAACGCGTACGTGGCCGAGGCCAAGCGGCAGCTCTTCGGCGAAGTCGGCATCGACCTCTTCGCCGGCCCGACCGAGATCCTCATCGTCGCCGACGACACCGCGAATCCCTTCACCGTGGCCGTGGACCTGCTCTCCCAGGCGGAGCACGGCCCCGACTCCCCCGCAGTACTGGTCACGACCTCGGAGAGCCTCGGCCGCGAAGTCATGGAGCTGGTGGAGAAGGTCCTGCCCGGCATGTCGACCGAGGACTTCGCCGCCCCCGCCTGGCGCGACCACGGCCAGGTGATCGTCTGCGAGGACCTCGACGAGGCCTGGCAGGTCGCCGACTCCCTGGCCTTCGAGCACGTCCAGGTGTTCACCGCTGAGCCCCGGGACGCACTGGAACGCATGTCCAACAACGGTGCGCTGTTCCTCGGCGAGGAGACCTGCGTCTCCTACGGCGACAAAGTCATCGGCACCAACCACGTCCTGCCGACCCTCGGCGCCTCCCGATACACCGGCGGCCTCTGGGTCGGCAAGTACCTGAAGACCGCCACCTACCAGCAGATCACCGACACCGTCAGCAGCGCAGACCTGGGCCGGGTGTGCGGCCGCGCCGCCCGCGTCGAACTGTTCGAGGGCCACGCACGCTCCGGCGACGTGCGCGCCTGGCGCTACGGCGGAGAGAGCTTCGACTGGATCGACCAGGTCCTGGATCGGGAGGTCTCCGTATGAGCACATTGACCGACCGTACTGCCCTGGTCACCGGCGGCGGCACCGGCCTCGGCGCCGCCATCGCCTCCTCACTGGTCCGCCAAGGCTGCCGAGTCGTCGTCGTCGGCAGGCGGGAGGCCCCGCTGCACCAGCTCGCCGACGAGCTGGGAGACCGCGTGCGCGCCGAAGCCTGCGACGTCAGCGACCCGGAGAGCGTGGCCCACCTGGCCGACCGGCTGCATGACGAGCAGATCTCCATCGTGATCAACAACGCCGGCGTCGCCGGCCCGGTCGCACGGCTGGTCGACATCGCACCCGAGGAGTGGGACGACGTCTTCGGAGTCAACGTCCGCGGCACGTACCTCGTCTGCCGAGCGTTCCTGCCGGACATGGTCCGCCGCGGCTCCGGGGACATCATCAACCTCGCCTCGGTCTCCGGAAAACGGCCGCTCGCCGCCCGCACGCCCTACTGTGCCTCCAAGATGGCGGTCATCGGGCTGACCTCGACGCTGGCCTTCGAGGTCGGCGAGCACGGCATCTCCGTCAACTCCCTCTCCCCTGGTCCGGTGGAGAGCGAGCGGATGGACCGCAATTTTCGCCTGGAGGCAGAACGGACCGGAACCCACCCGGAAGAGGCCCGAGCGGCCTTCGCCGGCCGTTCCGCACTCGGGCGGCTCGTCGACCCCGACGAAGTGGCTCGAGCAGTCGTCGCCATGCTGCAGATGCCCGGCATGACCGGAGCCGATGTCGATCTCTCGGCCGGGATGGTGGCGTGATGGCGACACCACAGCTGCCTCTGAGACGACGCCTCTCCGACGGCGAGCAGGTCACCGGCTGCCTGCTGAGGATGCCTGCCGAAGAGACGGTGGAGATGCTCGGCGTGGCCGGCTTCGACTTCGTGCTCATCGACTGCGAACACGGTCCGGCCGACGTCACCTCGCTGCGCCAGCACATCGCCCTGGCCCAGCTGCACGGAATGGCCCCACTGGTGCGTGTCGGACTCGACGAGCACCAGCTGATCCTGCGCGCCCTGGACCAGGGCGCCGAAGGCATCATCGCCCCGCACATCGACACAGCCGCCGCAGCCTCCGAGCTCGTCGACGCCGTGCACTACCCTCCGCTCGGCCACCGGGGCTTCGCCACCTACTCCCGATCCGGCCGGTTCGGCACCGTTCCTGCGCCGGAGCACCACGCCCGATGTCAGGAGGGGACCCTGGTCATGGCCATGCTGGAGTCCCCTGAGGCCGCGACGAACGCCGGAGAGATCCTGGCACAGCCCGGTGTGGACGGCTACCTCATCGGCACCGCGGACCTGCAGGCCTCGCTCACCTCCGGCGATCTCACCTTCGACGAGGCCGTGACGATGATCCGGGGCCAGGCGGAGGTCGTCGGCGGCTTCCGCGCCGATCTGGCCTCCTCTCGTGCAGGAGCCGAGTCCTCACTCGCAGACGGTGCCCAGCTGGTGGTGTACAACCTGGCGCACCTCATGATGGAGCTCTTCGGCACCCTGCGACCACATTCGAGTCCCGACGTCGACGGATCACCGGAGACGGAAGCGCGGAGGCCCTGACACCGCCACAGAAGCATGACGGAGGGGGTGATCAGACCGTTCGGTCTGTCACCCCCTCCGAGTGTCAGTCTGCGACGCTCACCGGCCCTGCCTGCGCGCGGTCAGGTCCGCAGCCAGGTGTCGAGGGCTGAAGCCACGCTCTGAGGATCTTCCAGGGTGAGCAGATGCCCTCTGTGGGGCAGCACGATCAGCTGCGAACCGCTCACCAAGGACGCCATCTCCTGATGCGTGGTCACGGGGCAGAGGAGGTCACGGCCGCCGGCCAGGATCGTGGTGGGGATGTCGATCTGCGCCAGCGCGGCCCTCTCGTCGATGCGAGTCGACTGCATCCTGAGCTGCTCCTCAAGAGCGCACTCACCGACGTCGTCGGCCATCTGCAGGACGAGGTCGTCGAGAGCCTCCCGCCGATCTGCGGCCAGGAGCACCGGGAGCAGTTCCAGCTGGATCTGCCGGGCCGTCTCGCCGGCCCGGAGCCGCTCCCTGAGGGACCCCCAGGCTTCGAGCTGGTCCGTCCGTGGCCCCCGGGGATTCGTCGCCATCAGACACAGGCGCGACACCCGTGACGGGGCCGCACGGACGAGGGCCATCGCCACGATCCCCCCGAGGCTGAGCCCGGCGAGTGCGAAGCGATCCGGGAGCCTCTCCAACAGTTCCTCCGCGCAGGCCTCGAGGCTGGAGCCGGCCAGCGTCTCACAGCGAATCTCGCGAGAGTATCCCCGCGCCTCGAGTCCGTCGATGACCGGGCTCCACATGCGTGACGAGCAGTTCATGCCCGGGAGGAGCACCACCGGGTCCCCCGCCGACGTCTCCACTCGCACTACTTCCCTGCGCCGTCCGAGAGCCCCGACACCAGGTATTTCTGGGCGATGAAGGCGAACAGCACCACCAGCAGGGTCAGCAGGATGGATGCCGCTCCCACCTGCTGCAGCATCGGCAGGGTCTGCCCCAGCTGCGAGGCGATGAAGAGCGGGACCGTCATGGCCTGGTTGTCCGTGAGGATCAGCGGCGTCAGGTACTCCTGGAACGCGAAGAGGAACATGAAGACACCAGCGGTGAGGATCCCCGGCCCCATCATCGGGATGATGACCCTCCGCAGGGCCTGGAACCGACTGCAGCCGTCGATCATGGCTGCCTCGTCCACTTCTTCAGGCAGCTTCACGAAGAAGTTCCTCAGCAACCAGATGCTGAACGGCTGGTTGATCGCCACGAGAGCCGCCGAGAGCGCCAGGGTGGTGTCATGGATGCCGAACTGTCGGGACAGCTCATACATGGGCAGGACCACAGCCAGCCGGGGCAGCGCCCGGAAGACGAGGGCGATGATCAGCAGGATCGCTGAGACATAGCCGGGCGCCCTCGCCAGGGCGTAGGCTGCCGGCAGCCCGATGACCAGGGCGACGATCGTGCTGATCACGGCCACCCCGAAGGTGTTCAGCACGTACTGATAGAAGTTCGTCGCCTGCCAGAGATCGACGAACGCGTCCATCGTCGGCTCGTATGTCAGGACCGGCGGGCTGACGAAGGCGACGTTGGTCGGCTTCGTCACGGACAGGATCGTCCAGAGGAACGGCGCCAGCATCGCCAGACAGACGCCGGCGAGGAAGATGCCTCCCAAAATCGGCGTCGCGCTGCGTCGTCTCCTGACGCTGGGCTGCCGGGAGGTGACGCGTCGCCGCGAGACGCCTCGTCGCTGAGGAATGCGGGACCGGTCGCGGACGGTCCTCTCTGCTGTGCTCGTCATGCGCTCTTCGCCTCCCGGATCGTGTTACGCAGGAAGGGGATGAGCATGACGATCATGATCATGATCGTCAGCACGTTGATCACACTTCCCAGTCCCAGCTGCTGGCCGCCGTCCTGGAAGGCCATGTTGTAGGTGTACAGCGCGATGGACTCATTGCCGTTGAGGATGGCGTTCGGCGCCAGCGGGATCAGGTTGTCGAAGACCCGCAGCACGTCCATGATGCAGATGATGGCGACGAATCCGACCATCCCTCTGATGCTGGGCAGGATCACATGGAAGTGCCTGCCCCAGGTGCCGGCGCCGTCGATCGTCGCCGCCTCGATGATCTCCTTCGGAACTCCTTGCAGCCCGGCCAGCAGGATCAGCATGGAGAACGGGAGCATGGCCCAGATGACGTTGAGGGCGATCATGACCCGGTTGGGCCACGTGTCGGTGAACCACAGGAGGTCGCCTTGGCCTAGCCAACCCAGGATCACGTTGGCCACTCCACCGAAGTTGGTGTCGAAGAGCCAGGAGAACATGGTGGCCCCGACGACTCCGGGGATGACATAGGAGATCAGGAGGATCCCCAGCACCAGGGGCCTCATACGCCGCAGATTGTTCACCAGCACAGCCAAGACGTAGCCCAGCACGATGACCACGGTCATCACCGCCAGGGTAAGGCCCACGGTGAACCCCACCGATGCCGCGAATCGCGGGTCAGTCAGGGCGACCACGTAGTTGTCCAGCCCGACGAAGGTGCCGGGCTCCCCGTAGTTGACGTCCTGCAGGCTCCATTCGATGGTCCGATACATCGGCACCAGGAGGAGCCCGAACATCACCAGCAGGCTCGGCAGGATCAGGATCCAGTACTCACGTCTGCTCATCACGGTCCTTCACTCGTCGCCCAGTGCGCCCATGGGCTTCGCTCGGTCGACGCCAGCAGGCAGCACACACCTCACCCGGCATCGAGCACGTCCTGGGCGGCGTCCTGCATCTTCTCGACGCCTTCCTCCGGCTCGAGGTCTCCGCTGAAGACCTCAGCGATGATCGGCAGGATCGCATTGCCGACGCGGGGGATGTAAGGGTAGGGCTCTACGGGCGGCGCGGAGTCGATGGCACTGTTCGCCGCATCGCCATAGGGGCTGTTGTCCGGGGTGACCATGCCTTCTCGTGCGGGATAGGCATCCGGCAGAGCAGCCTCCGAGGCCTCTTCGCTGACCGAGGAGGCGATCATGTGGAACAGCAGCTCGTCATCGACGTCCGTATTCGCCGGTATCGACCAGCCGTCCACCGACAGGGCGCTGTACTGATACTCCCCGTCACCGACGACCGGCGGTGCCGCGAAGCCGATGTCGTCGTAATACTGGGTGTTGCTCTCCTGCACCAGATCATTCATCCGTCCGGAGAACATGATGGAGATGGCCGCTGAACCGTTGTACATCTGCTGCTGGACCGCCGGCTGGTCAAAAGTCGTCACCTGCGGGTCCATGTAGGGCCGGAGAGCGAGGAGCTCCTCGAAGGCCTCAATCGCCTCAGGCCGGTCGAAGTTCGGCTTCCCGGCCTCGTGGTCGACCAGGTCCACCCCCAGGGAGCCCAGCGCGGAATCGTAGGCGGTCAGCAGGTCTGAGCTGGTATGCAGCGCCAGGGCCAGCGGATAGGCCATATCGCCCTCCTGCTGGATCGTGTCGGCCGCCTCCCGAAGGTCGTCGAAGGTCTCCGGAGGCTCCAGACCGAGCTCCTCGAAGATGTCGGTGCGGAAGGCCATGATGAAGACCTGCGCCTGCATGGGCAGCGCGTACAACTGGCCCTCATAGCTCATGGCCTCGAGCATCTGGTCGTTCAGCTCACCGAGCCCGTAGAGGTCTCCGTGCTGCTGGACGAGGTCGTCGAGCGGGATGAGGCGCTCGGATGCGGCGTTCTCCGGGATGATGATGCCGTAGGTCTCGATGATGTCGTAGGTCCCGCTGTCACCGGCGAGCGTGGTGGTCGTCCGCTGGACCTGCCCGGCGAAGTCCACCGGCTCGTGGACCACTGAGACGTCGCCCTTGGAACAGTTGGCGACCAGCGCATTGGTGAACGGGTCGATCGCGGAGGAGTTGTAGGCCAGGACGTTGACCGTCGTGGGCGAATCGGGCGCCTCGAACTCGCAGGGGACTTCCGGGGCGGTCTGATCGGCGCTGCGCGAACCGGCTCCGCACCCGCTGAGCAGCAAGGTGGCTCCGAGGCCTATCGCCAGGGCGACCTTCGTCGTTGAACGGTGGAACATCGTGACTCTCCTGTGTGTCTGGACGAACCGTATTTATACGTATACAAGTGATCGGAGCCTCACACTGATAGCCCTGGACGCAGGTATCTCAAGAGGCAATCGACTTGCATGTGACGTGCACCACACGCTCATCGTAGCGTAATGCATACGTATACGCTACTGGTGCACGGAGATGACCCTGGCCGGATCGAATCAGGAGCGTCGGCGCTCCAGGCGCATGGTGGCCGTGACCCGATGGGCCTCCATTCCCTCATAGGTGGAGACGACCTCGACGTGCCTGGCCACCTCCGGCGTCGCCTCCTCGGACACGCGCTGATAGGTCAGCGGCTTGAGGAACCGCGAGACCGAGAGTCCTGCACTGGAGCGCGCCCCGCCGCCCGTGGGTAGCACGTGGTTCGTCCCCGAGATGCCCTTGTCGGAATAGGCGACAGTGGACCACGGCCCCAGGAAGATGGACCCGTAGTTGCTGAGACGGTCGTGATAGTAAGCGTCATCGACGGTCTGGATCTCCAGGTGCTCCGGCGCGAGGACGTCCATCAGCTCGACCGCCGCCTCACGACCCTCCGCGACATAGACGGTGCCGTAGTCCCTCCAGGCGGGACCGGCGATGTGCTCGGTGGACAGCGTCTCGAGCTGCTTCTCGACCGCGGCGATCACCGCCCTCCCGAACACCTCCGAGGTCGTCACCAGCGAAGCCGGCGACTGCGGTCCATGCTCGGCCTGACCGAGCAGGTCAGCCGCCACGAGCTCCGGATCCGCCGTCTCATCAGCGATGACCGCCACCTCGGACGGCCCGGCGAGCAGGTCCATCCCGGTCCGCCCGAACAGTTGCCGCTTGGCCTCGGTGACATAAGCGTTTCCGGCGCCGATGAGCATGTCAGCGGGCCGCTCCCCCAACAGGCCGAACGCCATCGCGGCGAGCGCCTGCACGCCCCCCAAGGCGAAGACGCGATCCGCGCCGGCCAGATGGGCGGCGTGGAGCACGGCGGGATTCCCGCCGATCGGGTCACTGGTGGGCGGCGTGCAGGCGATCACGCTGGGCACGCCGGCCGCCTTCGCCACACCTGCCGTCATGAAGGCACTGGCGAGGATCGGGAACCGTCCGGCGGGAAGGTAGGCACCAACCCGAGGCACCGGGGTGTACCGCTGCCCGACGACCACGCCCGGGAGGAGCTCCGTCTCGAAGTCCACCAGGTGCTCCTTCTGAGCCAGGGCGAACAGCCTAGTCCGTTCCGCCCCCGCAGCCAGAGCTTCACGCAGCTCCGGCGAGAGGGAGTCTCCAGCCCGAGCGAGGTCCGCGGCTGAGATCTCGATGTCCTGGCCTTCCCAACCGTCAAGCCTCCTGGAGTGCTCGAGCACCGCATCGATGCCGTTCGCCTCGATGTCCGACAGCATGGCCGAGACCGTCTCGACGACGTCGGGGAGCCGCTGCGCGGGCTCTCCACCGACCTCGGCGGCCTTCAGCGTGGAGAAGGACCCCTGGATGAACCTGTGATCTGCGTCATTGATCTGCATGCGATGACTCTAGGCAAGGTTCACTATCAGGACAACCCGGTAGAACATGAAGAAACATACAGGTTTTCCCTATATGCAGCCCGACGACGCCCCAGCACAGGGGATGCCCTGCCGAGACGGGCATCGCCGTCATAGGGTTGGCCCATGACGATCGCTCAGCTCAGGGCCTTCCTGGCCGCCTGCGACCTGGGGTCCTTCACCGCGGCCGCGCACGAGCTGGAGATCAGCCAGGCGTCGATGTCCGAGCTGATCTCCCGCCTGGAGGAGGAGCTCGGCCTGCCGCTGTTCATCCGAGGAGGCCGGCGCCTGATCCTGACCTCCGCGGCCGATGAGCTCCTGCCTCACGCCCGAGAGTCGGTCTCCGCATTCCAGAACGGCTTCAACGCCGTACGCTCGATCTCGGCCCTCGACGGCGGCGTCTGCACCTTCGGCGTGCTCCGCAACGCGAGCTACTACGACCTCTCCGACCTGGTCGAGCGGTTCCACAGCCGGTACCCCAACGTGAAGGTGCGCATGGTCGGCCTCAACTCCGCCCTCGTGGCGGAGGCGGTGGCCTCAGGCGAGCTCGAGGCCGGACTGGTGGTGCTGCCGGTCTCCGAGCCAGGCCTGCACATCCGCCCGCTCGTCCGGGACGAGGTGCTCTACGTGTCCGCGACGAGGAGCCCCGACGACGGTCCGGCCACAGTCGAGGAGATGACGCGGAACAAGCTGGTGCTCTACGACGCCTATGCCGGCTGGAGGGATTCGACCCGTCGGCAGCTGCTGGAGCGCGCCCGGAGTCAGGGACTGACGCTGGACCCGGACATCGAGGTGGAGCATGTCGAGACCGCACTGAGGCTCGTCGCCTCCGGCGCCGCCAACACGATCATCTCCCGCACCGTCCTGGAGAGCCCGAGCTGCCCCAAGGGCCTGACCGCCGTCCCGTTCGTCGACCCCCTGTACGACACCCTCGCCCTCATCCGTCGGGAGTCCACCACTCTGTCGCCGGCGACCCAGAGGATCGTGGAGTTCGCCGAGGAGACGCTGCGGGAACGGGCTCGGCACGACCCGACGCCGGGGCGCCCGGACAGCGGCATCTGACCGACCTCACGCACCGACCTCACGCCTGATCAGCCGCTCACTCCGGACGCCAGGACAGCCCCTTCTCCGCGAGCGCCTCGGTGAGGATCCGGACGGCCTTCGGCCCGACGCCGTGGATGGCCAGCAACTCCTTCGGGGTGTGCGCGGCGGCCTCGGCGAGGCTGCGCACGCCGTGATGCGACAGCTCGCGTGCGGCGGTCTTGCCGATGCTGTCCGGCAGGTCGCCGACGGGCCTGATGTCAGGTGTCGCCATGGGTCATCCCTCCGTGTCAGGTTCCTCTGCGTCAGGTGTCGCGCAGTCAGGTGTCGTATAGAAGACGGTGGTGCGTCGGGCGGCGGCCTGGGCCATCTCCGGCGATGTTCCCGCGGCCTCGGAGGCCCGACCCCACGCCTCGCTGCTGCCCGCGATGAACTCCGCCGCGGCCGGCGTGGTCACCCACAGGGACTGCTCGGCCGGCACCGTACTTCCGGTGCGCAGGTGATGAGCCAGACCCAGCAGGGCCAGATCCCACCCGACGCCACCGGCTCCAGGCCCGTAGGCGCGCCAGAAATCCAGGGGCACGATCCCACGATGCTCCAGCACCAGACGCGATGCCTGAGGAGGGCTGGCCCCGTCGGCTGACCCGGCGTCGCCGGCGCTCTCCGGCGCCTCCTCGCAGCGCAGCTCCACCTGGGAGACGTCCTCACCGAACTCCCAGCTCAGCTGCAGCTCGCCCGCGGCACCGGCACCAGGCGACGCGCACCGCTCCACCGTGCCGGAGGCGTTGCCCTCCACGCTGAACCGTCCGCCCAGCCGAAGGTCTCCGCCCACGACACCGAACCATCGGCTCAGACGATCGGCCTCCGTACAGCACCGCCACAGCTCGCCGACCGGGATGGGGAACCTCTGGACCAGTCGCGTGACGGCCAGGATTCCGTCGTCGCGCTGCCGGACGTCGAGCTCCCGGAAGACGGCGTCGAGCTGCCCGGCAGGCTCGATGATGACTTCCCCGGAGGCCCCCGCTGTGCTGTCGCTCATGAGGTCATTCATCCAGACTCCCAGCCGTCGAGGCAACCGATGAGTGCCCGATGACAGACCAGGTTCACCGGCAGGTCTGTCCCTGTTCGCCGAGATCTGTTTGGATGGACAACGATCCAAGCATCTGATTCGAGGGAGCCTCCATGCGCACAGCTGCGCCCACAGACCCCCAGGACCCACACCCGACGCGTGATCGCCGGCGCGGCAGATTCGCCGCCGGACTCGCGGCAGGCCTCGTCTCGGGCCTGGCGGCGACCCTCCTCACTCCGGCAGCCGCGAGCGCCGCAGCCGACGCGTCGACCGATGAGGTCGACGCCGAGGCCAGCTCCGAGGCCGGCGGCGACGTCGTCGAGCTGAGCATCGTCGGGGTCAACGACTTCCACGGCCGTCTGGAGGCCTCCGGCAGCGTCCCGGGCGCCGCGGCGCTGGCCTGCGCCGTGGAGCAGGTCCGCGGGGAGAATCCCCACACTCTCTTCGTCTCCGCCGGGGACAACATCGGCGCCACCACCTTCACCTCCTTCATCCAACAGGACCAGCCCACCCTGGATGCCATGAGCACCATGGACCTGGAGGTCTCGGTGCTGGGCAACCACGAGTTCGACGCCGGCGCCGCCGACGTCGACGATCGGGTCATCCCGGAGGCCGGATTCCCGCACATCGGGGCCAACATCCGCGATGCCGACGGCGAACACCTCTTCGAGCCGTACCACCTCACCGAGGTGGGCGGAATCACCGTGGGCTTCATCGGCGTCATCACCGAAGACATGCCCGGGCTGGTCAACCCCGCCGGAATCGAGGGCATCGAGTGGACCTCCGTCTCTGAGGAGGTGGACCGGTATGCCGAGCAGCTGACCAACGGCGACCCGGAGGACGGAGAGGCCGACGTCGTCGTCGTGCTCGCCCATGACGGCCTGCCGGGCACCGACCCGGGCAGCGCGCAGGGCCGCCCGTTCGGGGACCTGGTGGCCGATCCGCATCCCGCAGTGGACGCCGTCTTCAGCGGCCACACGCACCAGTCCTACGCGCACGACCTGGACGGCCTGCAGCTGGTCCAGGGCGGTGAGTACGGCGAGCAGCTCTCCCGGGTGGACCTCTCTGTGGACACCTCCACCGGTGAGGTCGTCGAGGCCTCCTCCGAGACGATCGATCTCGTCGTGGACGACGCGCCGATCTGCGAGCCGGACGCTGAGGTGGCCGGCATCGTGGACGACGCCGTCGAGGTGGCCGACGAGCTCGGCTCGGAGGTGGTCGCGGAAACTGCCGGCGAGGTGCCGTTCCGGCGGGCGGAGAACGGTGACGGCTCGGAGAACCGCGGCGCTTCGTCCACCCTCGGCGAGCTGGTGGCCGACGCCCAGCTGTGGGCGGTCCGCCAGACTCGCCCCGAGGTGGACTTCGCGATCACCAACTCCGGCGGCCTGCGCGCCGATCTTCCCTCGGGCGAACTGACCTACCGAGACCTCGCCGACGTGCAGCCCTTCGCCAACACCCTGACCACTGTGGAGCTCAGCGGCACCCAGGTCCACGAGCTCTTCGAGCAGCAGTGGCGGGAGGACGGCCGGTTCTCCAAGCACGCCCAGTCCGCCGAGGTCAGCTACACCTTCGACCCCCAGGCCGAGATCGGCCAGCGGATCACCGAGGTCCGGATCGACGGAGAGCCGGTGGACCCGGAGGGCAGCTACGAGGTGGCCATGAACTCCTATATGGCCGCAGGAGGCGGCGGGGTCGACGTCGTCCTGAAGTCCGGCCGGACCCTGGACACCGGGATGAACGACCTCGAGGCGTTCGTCTCCTACGCCCAGGATCGGGGATCCCTGGACGCTGATCTCGAACGCCGCGCGGTCGCGGTCACCTGGGACGGGGACCCGGAGCAGACCTACGGGCCCGGGGAGGAGATCTCGCTGCAGGTGGCCGGACTGGCCTACAGCTCCTCTGAGGTGCCGGCCGGGGATGTCGTGGAGGTCGAGCTGGGCGGCGTCGAGCTGGGTGAGTTCCCGCTGGACACCGGGATCGTGGACCACCAGGACCTCCGGGGCCAGGCCGAGATCGTCGCGGAGGTCCCCGACGGCGTGGACACCGCCGGCGGGGTCGCCGAGCTGCTGCTCACGGAGCCGGTCACCGGAACCGACGTGGCCGTTCCCGTCCGGGTCACCGAAGATGTCGCAGAAGATGTCGCCGAGAAGGAGGAGAGCCCAGGCGATCGGGACGGGACCGGTGAGGACGACAGGACCGGCGTCGTGGACCTGAACATCCTCTCCATCAACGACTTCCACGGTCGGCTCGAGCGCAGCGGTCCGGTGGCGGGCGCCGCGGTGCTGGCCTGCACCGTGGAGGAGATCCGCGCCGAGAACCCGAACACGTTGTTCGTCTCCGCCGGCGACGACGTCGGCGCCTCCACCTTCACCTCCTTCATCCAGGACGACGAGCCCACCCTGGAGGCGCTGAACCTGATGGGCCTGGATGTGGCTGCGCTCGGCAACCACGAATTCGACGGCGGCGCGGCCGACGTCGACGACCGCATCATCCCCACCACGGACTTCCCGCATCTCGGGGCCAACATCCATGACACGGACGGCGAACCCCTCTATGACCCGTATTGGATCACCGAGGTCGACGGCGTGCGGGTCGGCTTCATCGGGGTGATCACCGAGGACATGCCCTCGCTGGTGAGCCCCTCCGGCATCGAAGGCATCGAATGGGCCGACATGTCTGAGGCCGCCAACCGGTACGCCGAGGAGCTGACCTCCCAGGACCTGGCCGACGTCGTCGTCGTGCTGGCCCACGACGGCATCGGCGGCACCACGCTGGAGGACGCCGAGGGACCGTTCGGCACGCTCGTGGAAGAGGCCCACCCGGGGATCGACGCGATCATCTCCGGCCACACCCACCAGGAGTACCTGCTGCAGACGGACAGCGGCATGTGGGTCACTCAGGCCGGCCAGTACGGCGAGGCGCTGGGCCAGCTGGAGCTCAGCTACGACCTCGATGCCGACGAGCTGGTGGCCTCCGAGGCCTCTCTGCTGCGGCCCATCGACCCGGAGGACCCGGAGTCTGCCCGCTGCCAGGGTGACCCGGAGATCCAGCAGATCGTGGAAGACGCCGTGGAGGTCGCCGACGAACTGGGCGCCGAGGTCATCGGCGAGGTCGACGGCGACGTGCCGTTCGTCCGGGCCACCGACGGCGACGGCGGCCAGAACCGCAGCGCCGACTCCACTCTGGGAGGCCTGGTGGCAGACGCCCAGGCATGGTCCGCGCGGCAGACCGCCCCGGAGGTGGACTTCGCGCTGATGAACCCGGGTGGCCTGCGTGATGACCTCAGCCTCGGCACCATCACCTACAGAGAACTGGCCACTGTCCAGCCCTTCGCCAACACCCTGGTGGTCCTGGAGCTCGACGGCGCCCAGATCCGCGAGGTGCTGGAGCAGCAGTGGCGCGAGGACGGGGACATCAAGCTCTCCGGATCCACCGAACTGCGCTACACCTATGATCCTGCCGCGCCGCTGGGAGAACGCCTCCTGGAGGTGCTCATCGACGGCGTGCCGCTGGAGGACGCGGAGACCTATCAGGTCACGGTCAACAGCTTCCTGGCCGGCGGTGGAGACGGGTTCACTGCCTTCACCGAGACGCAGTCCGCCACCGACACCGGCATGACCGACCTGGTCGGCATCATGGACTACGTCCGCGAGCACACTCCCCTGGCGCCCGAGCTGGCCCGCCGCACAGTGGCAGTCACCTGGGAGTCCGACTCTGGCGCGGTCTACGCCCCAGGAGACCAGGTGGCGCTGCAGCTGGGCGGGCTGGCGCACAGCCACCCGGACGTTCCTGCCGGTGAGACGGTGCAGACCCGGCTGGGCGACGTCGACACCGGCGACTTCCCACTGGATCTGGACTTCGTGCCGGGAGGTGATGAGCGGGGACGCGTCGACGTGGTGATCGAGGTGCCGGACACGCTGGAGACCGCGGAGCCCGGCGAGGCGCCGCTGGTCATCCACGAGCCGGTGACCGGCACGGAGCTGACCCTTCCGCTGACGGTGGAAGCCGGCGTGGGGGACGAGGCCGGACCAGCTAGCCCTGGGAGCAGCACGGACGGCGGTCCTGATGTCGGGCTGAACGGCGGCGGTACGGACGACGGCGGTGCCGGAAGTGAGGCCGGACGTGAGGCCGGACGTGAGGCCGGACGTGAGGCCGGACGTGAGGCCGGGGAGGTCCGCTCCCCCGAGCGTGAGGGAGCTCTGGCGAGCACCGGCATCTCGGGGGCGCTGTGGCTCGGCCTGGGCACGCTCGTGCTGCTGACCCTGGGCGCCGTGCTGGTCCTGCGTGCTCGGCGAGGAGGAGCCTGATGACCTTCGCGGAGGGCGCAGACCATCGAAGTCACGTGTCATAGGCCCGCCCTAGACTCGTCCCCACAGCAATGACGCAGATCACACCCGCCCCGGCCCGCGCGTCACCGACCGTGACCGCAGCCCTCGCCCACCGGTGAACGCCGCTGAACCGACCACTGCCGACCACTGCCGATCACGACCGATTACGACCGACCCCTGCACGAACTGAGGATGAGGACACCCCTTGCCCATGCATACACCAGGTGAAGCCACCGCCGGATCCCGCCGAGCCCGCCGACCCCGCGTGCTCGCCGGGCTTGCCGTCGCGGGACTGACCGTCTCGCTGATCGGCCCCGCCCCGGCCTCCGCCACGACCGCCTCCACAGACCCCTCGGAAGGCGAGCACGTCGTCATCAGCGAGGTCTACACCACCGGAGCCGGCGCCGACGCCGCGTTCAACGAGCGGTTCATCGAGCTGCACAACTCCGGTGACGAGGCCGTGGTCCTCGACGGCTGGTCGGTCTCCTACCGGCCCGCCTCCCGCGGCGAGGAGAACCTCACGCCCTCGGGGCACGTGACCCTGAGCGGCACCATCGAGCCCGGCGGCCACTACCTGATCGCCAACCCGGGGCTCAGCGCCGGGGACGGCGCGGACCTCCCCGCACCCGACGCCCGCCTGTCCGGGTCCACTGCGATCCGCGACGGCGTGATCTGGCTGTCCTCCACTGAGGAACGTCTGGACGTCCCTCTCGGCGATGTGCAGGACCATGAGGACGTCGTCGACCTGATCGGCTACGGCGGAGCGAACACCTACGAGACGGCAGCCGCGCCGTCGCCGTCGAACGGGTCCGATGTGCGCTCCATCGCCCGGGCGGACGAGGCCGTGGACACCGATGACAACTCCGCCGACTTCACCCTCTCCGAGGCCATCACCCCCACGAACAGCGCCGGGGAGCAGGCCGTCCATGAGCCGGAGGAGACCGAGCGCCAGGACCCGAGGGAGCTGGAGATCAACGAGATCCCGCGCAGTCTGGACCCGGCGGAGAACGAGCTGCTGGAGCAGCCGGTCACCGTGCGCGGCGTGGTCACCGCCGCCTACCCGAGTGGGGGCCTCGACGGCTTCACCGTGCAGACCGAGGGCACGGGCGGCGACCTTGACCTGGACGCCCACGAGGCCTCGGACGGGATCTTCGTCTACTCCCCGTGGCGCGCGGACGACGTGGAGGTCGGCGATTTCGTGGAGGTCACCGCCGATGTGACCACCTACTCCGGTCAGGTGCAGCTCTCCCTCTATCCGGGCTCCGCGCAGACGCCCGAGCATGAGTTCGCGCTCATCGAGGACGAGCCTCACGAGGAGGTCAAGCCGGCGGTGGTCGCGATCCCGGAGACCGACGCTGAGCGGGAGTCCCTGCTGGGCATGCTGATCGACCCGCAGGGCACCTACACCGTCACCGACCACTACACGCTGAACCAGTTCGGCGAGATCGGCATCGTGCTCGGCGACGAGCCGCTGATCAACCCGACCTCCGCACACCGTCCAGGCCCTGAGGCCGACGCACTGGCCGAGGAGAACGCCCAGCGGATCATCTACCTCGACGACGCCGCGACCACGACATTCCACCGCTCCCCCGGCTGGGACCAGGAGCTGCCGTACCTGAGCGCCGACGAGCCGGTCCGGATCGGCGCCGAGGTCGAGTGGCACAACACCGTCGTCCTGGACCGCCGCTTCGATCAGTGGCGGCTGCAGCCCACCGGGCACCTCACCCCGGAGACCGCCGACGCCGTCCAGCCGGCCGGCTTCGAGGACACTCGGGCAGGCCGGGAGACCCCGGCCGAGCGCGACGGTGACCTGCGCATCGCCGGATTCAACGTGCTGAACTACTTCGTCACCCTCGGTGAGGACGAACAGGGGTGCGAGTACCACGCCGATCGGGACGGCGAGCCCACCACGGCCGACTGGTGCGAGGTGCGGGGCGCCTGGTCCACCGAGTCCTTCGAACGCCAGCAGGCCAAGATCGTCGACGCGATCAACGCCATGGACGCCGACGTCGTCGCCCTCCAGGAGATGGAGAACTCCGCGCGCTTCACCGACGACGCCGACCGCGACCTCGCCCACGCACGCCTCGTGGAGGCCCTCAACGAGGACCTCGGCACGCAGACCTGGGAGTTCGTGGCCAGCCCCGAGGCCACTCCGGCCCCGGAGGACGAGGACGTGATCCGCAACGGCTTCATCTACCGGGCTGACGCCGTGGAGCCGGTGGGAGACTCGGTGATCCTCTTCGAGGAAGGCGTCGCCGAGATCATGACTCCTGAGCTGGAGTCCTTCGACCTGGCCCAGGTCTACTCCAACGCCAGAGAACCGCTGGCCCAGCAGTTCCAGCCGGTGGACGGTGACGCCGAGGACGGGTTCATCGCCATCGTCAACCACTTCAAGTCCAAGGGCTCAGCCCCCGACGGCGGCCCCAACGCGGACTCCGGCGACGGCCAGGGAGCGTGGAACGCCGACCGCGTGGAGCAGGCCCGCGCCCTGGTGGCCTTCGCCGATGCCCTGACGGAGGACACCGGCACGGACAGCATCTTCCTGATGGGCGACTTCAACTCCTACGAGAAGGAGGACCCGCTGCAGGAGATCCTCGACGCCGGTTTCAGCAACATCTCGGCCGAGACCGGCCAGCACAGCTACATGTTCGACGGTCAGGTGGGCTCCCTGGATCATCTCTTCGCCTCGGAGGCGGCCGCCGAGTCCGTCTCGCAGGCCGAGATCTGGAACATCAACGCCGTGGAACCGATCGCCCTGGAGTACAGCCGCTACAACGGCAATGCCTCGGACCTGTTCCGGGCCGACCTGTGGCGCTCCTCCGACCATGACCCGATCGTGGCGGACCTGCGTCTCAGCGGCGCGGACGATCCCGAGGGCGGCGAGGACGGCTCCGGGGACGACGGCTCAGCCGGTCCTCCCCGGGGGCCTGGGAACTCCAACGGACAGGGCAACGGCCCCGGTGAGGGCCGGGGGCACGAGCGGGTGGACCACCCCGGCAACGGCCCTGGGCAGAACAACGGGAACGGCAACGGCCGCCACGGCTGACCGTCCCAGGCGCTGAGTTGGTCCGGAGTGTGCGGTACTCAGCTCGATCGAGTCGAGTACCGCAGACTCCGGACCAACTGAACCAACTCGACCAACTGGTCTAGGCAGGGCCGGCCCTCAGCGGGACTGCTGGCCCAGCGGGGAGACGATCGCGTCCACCCGCTGGAAGGACTTCAGGTCCGAGTAGCCCGTGGCGGCCATCGCGCGGCGCAGGCCGCCCATGAGGTTCGAAGAGCCGTCGGTGTGGTGGCTGGGGCCCCAGAGGACCTCCTCCAGCGGACCGACAGTGCCCACCCGGGTGCGGTGACCGCGCGGGAAGTCCGGGTGCACCGCTTCCTGACCCCAGTGCCAGCCGCGGCCCGGGGCCTCTTCGGCTCGGGCCAGCGTGGTCCCCAGCATGACGGCGTCGGCGCCCATGGCCAGCGCCTTGACGATGTCCCCGGAGGAGCCGAGGCCCCCGTCGGCGATCACGTGCACGTAGCGCCCGCCGGACTCGTCCAGGTAGTCGCGCCGGGCGGCGGCGACGTCGGAGATGGCAGTCGCCATGGGCACCCGGATGCCCATGGCCCGGCGCGTGGTGGTCGAGGATCCCCCGCCGAAGCCCACCAGCACGCCGGCCGCCCCGGTGCGCATCAGGTGCAGCGCGGGGGTGTAGCCCGCCGCCCCTCCCACGATCACCGGCACGTCGAGCTCGTAGATGAACTCCTTGAGGTTCAGCGGGTCTCCGTTCTGGGACACGTGTTCGGCCGACACCGTGGTGCCGCGGATGACGAACATGTCCACCCCGGCCTCCACCACGGTCTGGTAGAACTCCTGGGTGCGCTGCGGCGTCAGCGAGCCGGAGACCACGACGCCGGCCTCCCGGATCTCCGCCAGGCGGGCCTTGATCAGCTCCGCCTTGATCGGCTCGGAGTAGAGCTGCTGCAGGCGGCGCGTGTTCTCCGGGGACACCTCGTCATCGGCCAGGCGGGAGATCTCCTCCAGCACCGGCTGCGGGTCCTCGTAGCGGGTCCACAGGCCCTCCAGGTTGAGCACCCCGAGCCCGCCCAGCCGGCCCAGCTCGATCGCGGTCTCCGGAGACATCACGGAGTCCATGGGCGCCCCGATCACCGGGGTCTTGAACGTGTACGCATCGATCTGCCAGTCCAGGCTCACGTCCTGCGGGCTCCGGGTGCGGCGGCTCGGCACGACGGCGACGTCGTCCAGCGCCCAGGCGCGCCGTCCGCTCTTGGCCAGACCGATCGGGATCTCGTTGCTCAACTGGTGCTCCTTGCTCTCGCAGGGGTTGTCGGGTCGTGGTCGGCAGGACCGGGACGGTCCCAGAAATTCACAGGGCCTCCTGAGGCACGGGCTTCGTCCGTCAGCGGACCGCGCTCGTCAGCCGCGTGGCTCACAGGGCGTTCAGGCCCGCGCCCCCGAGGGCGGGGTGGCCCAGGACTCGCGGACATGCGCCGCCGCCCAGAAGCGGTGCTCATAGACGCAGCCCCGCTCGAAGGCGGCCATCATGCGGGCGCGGACTCCTGCGTCGGATGCGTCGACGAGCTCCTCGAAGATCCCGATCGCCTCCTCCACTGCGCGGTCGAAGGCCGGATCCGAGTACACCTCCACCCAGCTGCGGTACGGGTGCCGGTCCATGCCTTCCCCGATGCTCTCCACCAGGTGACGGCCCACCTCGGCGTACACCCAGAAGCAGGGCAGCACCGCGGCCACGGCCACCGCATGGTCATCGACGGCGGCGGTGGCCACCAGCCAGGAGGTGTAGCCCTGCGTAGTCGGAGAGGGACGCGGTGCGCCGTCGTCGTCCGCCATGCGGCGGGCCAGTGCGGAGAACTCCTCCGAGCCCATGAGCTCCGCCTGCATGGACTGCTCCTCAGCGATGGTGTCCGAGGTCGCCCGAGCCCAGAATCGGCGGTGCTCGGCCGACGGCGCGCGGGCCGCCAGCAGGGTCATCGCCTGGCCGTAGCCGGCCAGGTAGGCCGAGTCCTGCAGCAGATAGTGCACGAAGGTCTCCGCGGGAAGCGTGCCGTCGGCCAGCTCGGCCAGGAACTCGAGCTCGGAGATCGCGGCCAGGGCCTGCCGGGAACCGCGCCAGGCGGCCAGCCCGTGCTCCCCGGCCCGCAGTGCCGGAGAGTCCACGTACGAGGCCAGGCCTACGGCGGCGCCGGAGTGGGAGTCGGTGGTGCTCATCGCGTCCGCCGGTCAGCGACGCCGGTAGTTCGGCGATTCGACGGTCATCATCACGTCATGCGGGTGCGACTCCTTCAGCCCCGCCGAGGTGATGCGGACGAACCGACCCTTGGCCTTGAGCTCGCCGATGGTGTGCGCGCCGACGTAGAACATGGTCTGCCGCAGGCCGCCGGTGAGCTGGTGGACCACCGCGGAGAGCGGCCCGCGGTAGGGCACCTGGCCCTCGATGCCCTCCGGAATGAGCTTCTCGTCATCGGGGACGTCGGCCTGGAAGTAGCGGTCCTTGGAATAGGAGGTGTTCTTCCCGCGGGTCTGCATCGCGCCCAGCGAGCCCATGCCCCGGTAGGCCTTGAACTGCTTGCCGTTGTAGAACACCAGGTCGCCCGGGGACTCGGCGGCGCCGGCCAGCAGCGAGCCGAGCATCACTGAGCTCGCGCCGGCCACCAGCGCCTTGCCGATGTCTCCGGAGTGCTGCAGCCCGCCGTCGGCGATCAGCGGCACACCGGCCGGGATGGCGGCCTTCGCCGCCTCATGGATGGCGGTGATCTGCGGGACGCCGACCCCGGCGACCACGCGGGTGGTGCAGATGGATCCGGGCCCGACTCCGACCTTCACGGCGTCCGCCCCGGCGTCGATGATCGCCTGGGCGCCTTCCCGGGTGGCCGCCTGGCCGCCGATGACGTCCACTCCTGCGGCGCGCGGCTCGGCCTTGAGCTTGGCGATCATGTCCAGGACCCCACGGGTGTGGCCGTTGGCGGTGTCGACCACGAGCACGTCCACGCCGGCGTCGATCAGCGTCATGGCCCGCTCGAAGCCCTCGCCGAAGAACCCGACGGCCGCCCCGACGCGCAGCCGCCCCTCGGAGTCCTTGGTGGCCTGCGGGTACTTGTCCGCCTTGTCGAAGTCCTTGATGGTGATCAGCCCGGTGAGCCGGCCGTCGTCGTCCACCAGCGGCAGCTTCTCCACCCGGTGCTCCGAGAACAGTCGGATGACGTCCTCGCGCGCGATGCCCTCCTGGGCGGTGATCAGCGGCTGCGGGGTCATCTTCTCGTAGACCTTGGTGGTCAGGAAGTCCTCGGGCGCGACGAAGCGGGTGTCGCGATTGGTGATGATGCCCAGCAGCTTCTTCTCGGAGTCGACCACCGGCAGGCCGGAGACCCGGTAGTGGGCGCAGAGGTCGTCCAGGTCCTTCAGGGTGGCGTCCGGGGTGATGGTCACCGGGTCGGAGATCATCCCGGACTCGGAGCGCTTGACCTGGTCCACCTGCTTGGCCTGATCGTCGATGGAGAGGTTGCGATGCAGGATGCCGACGCCGCCGAGCCGGGCGAGCGCGATCGCCATCGGCGCCTCGGTGACGGTGTCCATGGCGGCCGAAGCCACCGGCGTGTTCAGCGTGATGTTCCGGGTGAACTGCGTGGAGGTGTCGGCGTCGGACGGGATCACGTCGGTGGCGCCGGGCAGCAGGAGGACGTCGTCGTAGGTCAGCCCTACGAAGCCGAAGGGGTCGTGTTCCTCTGCGGTGGTCTCTGTCACGGGTGTCGCCTCTCCAGGGTGTCGTCGATGCGGGTCGCTTGAGGACCGGCGGCTGCGGCGTCGTCGGTGTTCGGGCCACAACAAGTCTACTGCCGCGAGGATTCCTGTGCGTCGCGGCCGATTCCGCGGGATGACGCGGCCGCACGGACCCCACGGTGGCCCGCCGGCGTCCCTCAATGTGACAACGTATGAACTTATCTGTTCATATTTCTGAAGATATACCGCATAGTGGTGTCAGGCACTTCTGCACCGGAAGCAGCACCACACAGACTCTCAAGCACCGCACAGACCCGCAGCGAAAGGCATCAGCACATCATGAGCACCGATGAGGCACCCTCCCCCGAGCAGACGTCGAGCTCCGGCCGACGATCCAGCGGCAAGCTGGCCATCGCCTTCGTGGCCGTGGCCGCCCTGGCCGCCACCGCCGGGGGCGTGGTCACCAACAGCATCAGCGGCGGAGACGACGGCGCCGCCACCAGCACCGACTCCGGCTCCGGCGGCGGCGATCAGGCCACCACGGTGGCGAATGTTCAGGTTGCGGGTGAGCACCGCGGCTACGACGAGGTCCACCAGGGCGGCGACGAGGACCTGGAGAACGTCCTGGTCTCCACCGACTGGCTGGCCGACCGCCTCGACGAGGGCGACCTCGCCGAGCAGGGCATCGTCCTGATCGACGTCTCCGAGGAGCTTCCCACCTCCGAGCTGACCCCCTACTCCGAGGCCCACATCCCCCAGGCGCAGTACGTGAACTGGTCCACCGAGTTCACCCAGCCCAACACCCGCGAGTTCATCTCCCAGGACGAGTTCACCGAGCTGGCCCAGTCCCTGGGCATCGACGACGGCGACACCGTCGTGCTCTACGGCGACTCCAACAACTGGTTCGCCGCCTACGCCGCCTGGGTGTTCAAGCTCTACGGCGCCGAGGACGTCCGCCTGCTCGACGGCGGCCTGCACAAGTGGGAGGTCTACGACGAGCGCGAGCTGACCGAGGAGGTCCCCGACGTCGCCGAGGGCACCTGGGAGGCCCAGCCGCAGAACCTCGACATCCGGGCCCTGCAGCCGGAGGTCCTCGAGGTGGCCGAGGAGAACGTCGACGGCGAGTCCGCGACCACGCTGGTGGACATCCGCTCCGCCGACGAGCACGACGGCGCGATCGGCGTGGACCCGGAGATCTTTGAGGGCGAGTCCACCTCCATCTGGGGCCACATCCCCGGTTCGGTCAACGTCTCCTGGGGCACCATCGTGGACGAGGAGACCGGCCAGTTCCTGCCGGCCGACGAGATCCGGGCCATCTACGAGGACGCCGGCGTCGACCTCGACAGCCCGATCATCACCTACTGCCGCATCGGGGAGCGTGCCTCCCACACCTGGTTCGCCCTGAGCCAGATCCTGGGCGCCGACACCCAGGTCTACGACGGCTCCTGGACCGAATGGGGCAACTCGGTGGGCGTGCCGGTGGCCAACAACACCGACCAGCGTGCCGGCCTGTGGGGCAGCGGCGGCTCGTGAGCACCACCGCTGAGACCACCTCGACGGAGCCCGTCCGCCACTCCGGCGGACCGGGCTCCATCTCGGTCCGTGCCGACCGTCCCCTGGGCTGGACCCGGGCGGACACGGTGCGCACGTCCGTCGCACTCGCCGTGGCCGCGCTGCTGCTCGTACTGGCCGGCTGGCTGACCATCACCGACGGCGAGGGCCTGGGCGGATCGAACGCCGCCTTCGCCCTGCTGATCGGTGCCGGCCTCGGCATCCTGTTCGAACGCGGCCGCTACTGCTTCTTCTGTGTGTTCCGTGACTTCTTCGAGAAGGGAGACTCGCGCGGGCTCTACGCCGTGCTGGTCTCCATCGCCGTGGGGATGATCGGTTACGCCGTCGTCTTCTCCATGCGTGTGTCCAACCCCACCGGGGGCACCATTCCCTCGGACGCCCACATCGCTCCGGTCTCCCTGGCGCTGGTGATCGCCGGCCTGGCCTTCGGACTCGGGATGGTGATCTCCGGGGGCTGCATCGCCGGGCACCTGTATCGGCTCCCGGAAGGGCACCTGCGCTCCCTGCCGGCGCTGGTCGGCGTCGTGCTGGGCTTCGGCGCGGGATTCCTCTCCTGGGACACCATGTACTCCGGGTTCATCGCCGGGGCGCCGGTCCCCTGGCTGCCCGCCGGCGGCGGCTACACCACCGCGGTCGTGCTGCAGCTGGGCGTGCTGGTCGGACTCGGGATCTGGCTGCTGCGGTGGAACCCGCCGGTGACGGGCCGCGGGGACCGCGTGGTCGACGCCACCGAGGTCCGCCGCCTCGTGTTCTTCAAGCGCTGGCCGGCGCTGGCCACCGGTGCCGCCGTCGGGATCCTGGCCGTGCTGGCCTACTACAAGGACCAGCCGCTGGGCGTGACCAGCCAGATCTCCTCACTGACCCGCACCGGCATGGACGCCGCCGGGCTGCTGCCGAACTTCATGCCAGGCCTGGACGAGCGCCTCGCCGGCTGCGTGGCGGTGGTGGTGCACACCATCACCACCAACGGGTGGCTGATCGCCGGCATCGTGCTGGCCTCGCTGGCCGCCGCGCTGCCGGGGCGCCGGGTCAAGGTGGAGCCGCTGACCGGCTGGAATTCGCTCACCGCGGTGATCGGCGGAGTCCTGCTGGGCTGGGGTTCGATGATCGGGCTGGGCTGCACCATCGGCGTACTGCTCTCCGGGACCCAGGCGATGGCGCTCTCCGGCTGGGTCTTCGGCGCGGCCGTGGTCGTCGCCGCCGGCGTCGGGTTCAAGCTTGGGCTGCATCGCCGCGCCAACCCTGGGGTGTACCGCTGAGCAGGTCCCTCAGGGAAGGCCACGGACCCGCAGTCCGGCACGTCACAGGGACGGCCTTAGCACTCTGCTTGACCGAGTGCTAAGGCCGTCCTAAAGTTTGTGTTGGCACTCGAGGCCATCGAGTGCTGATGCGGCGTCGGCGTCACCGGCGCCGAAGGCCTGAAGGGGCGCCGTCCGGCACCGCGACGACGGATCGGTCACTCCCAAGGCGCGCAACAACCCCGGCCTGGGGCACGGCGTCGGCGTCACACGACGCGCGGCCCGGGCCTGTGAACAGACCCGATTCGACATCACGCAAAGGAGAGTACTGACGTGTCAGTCTCCATCAAGCCCCTCGAGGATCGTATTGTTGTCCGCCCCCTGGAAGCTGAGCAGACCACCGCTTCCGGTCTGGTGATCCCGGACACCGCCAAGGAGAAGCCCCAGGAGGGCGAGGTCGTGGCCGTGGGCCCGGGCCGTGTCGACGACAAGGGCAACCGCGTGCCGGTCGACGTCGCCGAGGGCGACGTCGTCATCTACTCCAAGTTCGGCGGCACCGAGGTCAAGGTCGGCGGCGACGAGTTCCTCGTCCTCAACGCCCGCGACGTCCTGGCTGTCGTCGAGAAGTGATCGCGGATCCTCCGCACACCTCTCGAGACCCGCATCTGACTCGCAAAGGAAGCAACTCATATGGCAAAGCAGCTTGAGTTCGACGATGCCGCCCGGAAGGCACTCGAAGCCGGCATCGACAAGCTCGCCGACACCGTCAAGGTGACGCTGGGCCCCAAGGGCCGCAACGTCGTCCTGGACAAGTCCTGGGGCGCACCGACCATCACCAACGACGGCGTCACGATCGCCCGCGAGATCGAGGTCGAGGACTCCTACGAGAACCTCGGCGCTCAGCTCGCCAAGGAGGTCGCCACCAAGACCAACGACGTCGCCGGCGACGGCACCACCACCGCCACCGTGCTCGCCCAGGCCCTGGTCAAGGAAGGCCTGCGCAACGTGGCCGCCGGCGCCGCTCCGGGTGAGATCAAGCGCGGCATCGAGACCGCCGTCACCGCGGTGACCGAGCGTCTGAAGACCAACGCCCGCGATGTCGAGGGCCCCCAGGTGGCCCACGTCGCCGCGATCTCCGCCCAGAACGACGAGGTCGGCGAGCTCATCGCCCGCGCCTTCGACGCAGTGGGCACCGAGGGCGTGATCACCATCGAGGAGTCCTCCACGACGTCGACGGAGCTCGACATCACCGAGGGCATGCAGTTCGACAAGGGCTACCTCTCCCCGCACTTCGTCACTGACGCTGACCGTCAGGAGGCCGTGCTGGAGGATGCCCAGATCCTCATCCACCAGGGCAAGATCTCCAACATGCAGGAGTTCCTGCCGCTGCTGGAGAAGGTGCTGCAGTCCAAGAAGCCGCTGTTCATCATCGCCGAGGACGTCGAGGGCGAGGCGCTCTCCACCCTGGTGGTGAACAAGATCCGCGGCACCCTGAACGCTGTGGCTGTCAAGGCTCCGGGCTTCGGCGACCGCCGCAAGGCCATGCTGGAGGACATCGCGATCCTCACCGGCGCCCAGGTGGTCTCCCCCGACCTCGGTCTGAAGCTGGACCAGGTGGGCACCGAGGTGCTCGGCTCCGCACGCCGCGTGACCGTCACCAAGGACAACACCACCATCGTCGACGGCGCCGGCTCGAAGGAGGACGTCGAGGCCCGTGCCGCCACGATCAAGGCGCAGGCTGACGCGACCGACTCCGAGTGGGACCGTGAGAAGCTGCAGGAGCGGCTGGCCAAGCTGGCCGGCGGCATCGGCGTCATCAAGGTCGGTGCGGCCACCGAGGTGGAGCTCAAGGAGCGCAAGCACCGCATCGAGGACGCCGTGTCCTCCACGCGTGCCGCGCTCGAGGAGGGCATCGTCGCCGGCGGTGGCACCGCGCTGATCAACGCGCTGTCCGCCCTGGACGAGGACGCGAACGTCCAGGCGCTCGAGGGCGACGCCGCCGCTGCGGTGGGCATCGTCCGCCGGGCGCTGGTGCAGCCGCTGCGCTGGATCGCCCAGAACGCCGGCGAGGACGGCTTCGTCGTCGCCTCGAAGGTCGCGGACCTGGAGCCGAACCACGGCTTCAACGCCAAGACCGGCGTCTACGGCGACCTGATCGCCGACGGCGTCATCGACCCGGTCAAGGTCACCCGCTCTGCTCTGCAGAACGCCGCCTCCATCGCGGCGCTGGTGCTGACCACCGAGACGCTCGTCGTCGAGAAGAAGGACGACGAGGAGGAGTGATCTCCGCACGCTGAGATCCCTCTGCCGAGACAGGGGCCCTGGCCACGTCACCCGACGGGCCTGGGCCCCTTCTCTGTCCACGGGCTCTCTGCGCTGAGTTGGTCTGGAGTTTTGGGGGGGGGGGGGGGGGGGGG
>NZ_JAUTWR010000009.1:0-154421 GCF_031705515.1 Nesterenkonia sp. CL21 | reverse complement strand
GCGTTGTGCGGAGACAGCGCCGGGCCGAGGTCGCGCAGCAGCTGCACGCGGGCCTTGAGCACGTAGGACAGGTTCACTCCGAAGACGCCGTCGGCGCCCAGGTCCCGGCCGAAGACGAGGCCGTGGTAGCTCTCATCCGGGGTGTTGAAGCCGGGGAAGCGCTCCGGGTAGGCGGTGTAGTCGAAGTTCCCCGAGTCCACGATCACACCGGCGATCGCCGTGCCGTGGCCGCCGAGGAACTTGGTGGCGGAGTGGATGACGACGTCGGCGCCGTGCTCGATCGGCCGGATCAGGTAGGGCGTGGTCAGGGTGTTGTCCACGATCAGCGGGGCGCCGTGCTCGTGGGCCACGGCGGAGACCGCCTCCAGGTCCAGGACGTCTCCGCGCGGGTTGGCCACGACCTCACCGAAGAAGGCCGCGGTGTTCTCGCGGATGGCGGCCCGCCAGGACTCGGTGTCGTCCGGGTCCTCCACGAAGGTGACCTCGATGCCGAACTTCGTCAGCGTGTGCTTGAAGAGGTTCTGGGTGCCGCCGTACAGCGACGGGGAGGCGACGATGTGGCCGCCCGCCTCGACGACGTTGAGCAGCGCCAACGAGGCCGCCGCCTGGCCGGAGCCGACGGCGAGGGCACCGACGCCTCCTTCGAGCGCGGCGATCTTGTCCTCCACGGCCTGCACCGTGGGGTTGCCGATGCGGGTGTAGATCGGGGCGACCTCCTCCAGCCCGAACCGTTTGCCGGCGGCCTCGGTGCTGGGGAAGACGAAGGAGGTCGTCTGCTGGATGGGCAGGGCCCGGGCGCCGGTCACCGGATCCGGGGCGACGCCGGCGTGGATCTGCTGGGTCTCGAACCGAGGGGTCTGCGTGTGCTCGGTGGTCGTCATGGGAGGTGTCTCCGTTCAATGCGGTCGTGTCGACAGGACCGTCGGAGACACTCCAGGCGTGACGCCCGAAGCTGTTGCCCGTGTGGCGGCCCTGTCGTCGAGGACATGGGTTTGTGGGCCGCACTGTGGTGTGATGGCCCGCGCTTGCCCCACCGCATGGGCGGCAGGGCCTGGTCGTCACCCGGGGCACCCCACCGCGAACTGGAGGGTTGCCGGCCAGCAAACCGGGGTTTGACGCTGGCACTCTTGACCTGCCTCACAGTCTGCCCTGATCTGCGGGATCAGGGCAAGTCTGTGTCCTCAGGTGTCGGACCCCGGGAGCCCAGGAGACCGGGAGCCCAGGAGTCGCACGGACGCGGCACCGCCGCCGACCGCTCCGGTCGGCGCCGCAGCCGCTTGCGCCCCGAGTTGATTCTGGAACCCCGCTGATCTTTGCGGGGTTCCAGAATCTTCTCGGGGCGGGGTGGACTCACACCTCCGCTCAGTCGCGTCCTCCTGGATGACCCGCAGGCTCCACCGCGCCGACATGCCCACCGTCGATCCCACCACCGGTGAGGAACGAATGGAACGTGGGTCGGGCGAAGTCGCCGTGGACCAGTGCCCCGTCCTCGTCGCGCGCGTGAGAGACCGGCGGCGTGGCGGAGACCAGGTCGCGTTGCACCACGAGCCGCTGCCCGTCGGAGGTCTGTGAGCGGCTGCCGTCGTAGAGGACGTTGCTGGCGTCGACGTCGCCGGAGACCTGGTCCGCCCGGTCATGGCTGTCCGTGTGCGCCGAGAGGTTGTTGCGGAAGACGCCCTGCTCCTCGGGCTCGAAATACGGATTGGTGCGGAAGATGTAGTTGTACCGGGCGTTGTCCACCGCCGTGTTGTTGGTCAGCTCGAGCCGGCCCGGGTTGAAGTTGTCGGAGAAGCCGTCCAGGTTGTTGGCGTAGGCCAGGTTCCCGGCGAGCACGTGGTCCACCGGCAGGCCCTCGCCGCCGACCTTGAAGCCGGTGCCCACGCCGGACCCGGCGTTGTAGCCGTCGGAGAGCTGCCCGTTGTGGTGGGCGATGTTGTCCTCCAAGGTGATCGGGAAGTTGGGGCCCTCGTTGGTCCGGTTGTAGAGGTCCCAGCCGTCGTCGATGTTGTGGTGGGCCACATTGCTGCGGAAGACGTTGCCGGGTCCGACGCCGAGCTTGGCAGCGAAGCCGTCGGCATTGATGTCGGCCGGGTCGCGATTGTCGTGGGCCTCAGAGTTCACGATCAGGTTCTCGGCGGGCCAGTCCTCCGGGTCGCCGGAACCGGTGAGTTGGAAGCCGGAGTTGCCGTTATGGCTGAAAACCATCGAGTCGACGACGTTGTGCGAGCCTGAGGAGCGCAGCCCGTTGCCGGCGGAGCGGGTGAGCTCCATGTCCGAGATGACCCAATGGTCAGCGTCCAAGCGGATGATCTGCTGCAGGGCGGACCGACCGTCGAGCGTGACCTCCGCATCCTCTACGGCGGTGAGCGTCTTCGGCTCCTCGGCCGTGCCGGAGTAGGCCGGGGACAGCGAGATGGTGCTCTCCGGCTCATAGTCGCCCTCGAGCAGCTGGACCTCCTGGCCCGGCAGCACGTGGGTGACCGCCGTGTGCACATCGAGCGGGCTCTCCTCGGTGCCGTCCCCCTCGGGGGTTCCCTCAGGCGAGACCACCAGCGGGGCGTCGTCGCGAAACTCGCGCACGGTGACATCGACGCCGCGGGTGATCGGGCTCAGGTCCGGCCCGTCGGCCGGGTGGTAGGTGGCGCTGATGGTACTCGCCCCCTCGGGCAGCTCCAGCTGCGCGGTGAACTCCTCCTCCGCGGTGATGGGCTCACCGGCCAGGACTGTCTCCCCGTCGACGGCGACGTCGACGGTGCCCGGGTAGCTGGCAGATGCGGCGAAGGGATAGTCGGTGCTGCCGGAATGTTCGGGGGCACGCAGGTCGAAGGCGACCGGGGTGACCGGTTCGGGCTGCTCGGGGCGGGGCTGGGTGTCGGCATCGCTGAGGGTCAGGGAGGCGTCGGAGAAGGTCACCGCCACGTTGCGGGAGGCGAAGAAGCCCACGGTCATCAGGTCCGGCTCGATGTCCTGGACCCAGTCCGCGCCCTCGAGCTCGTGGGTGTGGGTCTCCGGCTCATCCAGATGCGTATAGGTGGTGGACATGAGGAAGGCGTCGTCGGTGCGTTCCAGGCGCATGGTGACCGGCTCGTCGATCATCAGTCCGTGCCGTCCGAGGTCCGTGGCGCTGCGCTCCGAGCCCACCGTCCCCCACGGCTCGGTGACGCCGGTGCGTGTCATCCCCACCGACCCATGACGCAACATGGTGGTGGAGGCGTAGTTCGAGGCCGCCGGGACCTCTTCGAAGCCCTCGAGCATGGGGTCCTGGCGGGGTCCGCCGTTGAGATCGCGGACCATCAGCCCCGCGCCCTCCTGACCGTTCGGGTTCGCCCCGGTCTCGGGACCGAGCTGGTGGACGGTCACCTCCGCCTCGAGGACGAAGTTGTGCTCGTTCGGGTCGAGCGTCACATGGTAGAAGGTCAGGCCGTCGTGGCCCGGGGCGAGCTTACCGCCGCGACTCTCCATGAAGATCTCGCCCTCGATCGTGCCGGGCTCATCAGGCACAGCATGATTCACGCCGACCTTCTCCGGCAGCACGTTGGAGGAGAAGTCCAGGTCGGTGGACTGGCCGAAGGTGATCTCCTGCCATTCGAGCTCCTCCGCCTGGACGTCTGGCTCCGGAGCGGACTCCTGCTCGGCGTCGGCCCAGGCCGACGGCGGGGCCAGCAGCGCGCCGACCAGCGCCAGGGCGACGGCCGTCGTCGCTCCGCGGGAGCTCACGGCGGGGCCTCTTCTTCTGCGGACGGTGGGTCGCTCGGGTGCGGCGGACTCGGACATCTGGTCTCCCCCTCAGGCAGTGGACAGCGCTGTCCCGACCAACCTAGAGGTGATCATCGTCACAGAGAAGGAGATTCGACGCTGAGTGCATTGCCAAGGAGGAATCGTCCGATACGCTCCTCGACCTGACGCGCCACAGCGTCATCGTCCACCACTGGCGCCCCGACATGATTCTGGAACCCCGCTGACCTTCGCGGGGTTCCAGAATCATGTCGGGGCAAAACGGTCAGGCCTGCGACTCAGACCCTCCTGCCCAGACCGCAGGATCAGACCCGCAGGATCAGGGCGTCACCCTGACCGCCGCCGCCGCAGAGGCCGGCCGCGCCGACTCCGCCTCCGCGGCGTCCCAGCTCCAGCGCCAGGTGCAGCAGCAGCCGCGCACCGGACATCCCCACCGGGTGTCCCAGGGCGATGGCCCCACCGTTGACGTTGAGCTTCTCCTCCCCGATCCCTAGCTGCCGCGCCGAGGCCACCCCGACGGCGGCGAAGGCTTCGTTGATCTCCACCAGGTCCAGCTCGGCGGGCTCGACGCCCTCCTTGGCGCAGGCCGCTGCGATGGCGTTGGCCGGCTGCAGCTGCAGGGAGGAGTCCGGACCGGCGACCATGCCGTGGGCGCCGATCTCGGCGATCCACTCCAGCCCGAGCTCCTGGGCCTTCTCCTTGGCCATGACCACCAGGGCGGCTGCACCGTCGGAGATCTGTGAGGCCGAGCCGGCCGTGATGGTGCCGTCCTGGGCGAAGGCGGGACGCAGCTTGCCCAGCGATTCGGCGGTGGCCTCGGGCCGGATGCCCTCGTCCGCGTCGACCACCAGCGGCTCCCCGCGACGCTGCGGCACCTCCACCGGGACGATCTCCGCGGCGAAGAGGCCGTTCTCCTGGGCGGCGGCGGCGCGCTGGTGCGAGGCGGCGGCCACCCGGTCCTGCTCCTCCCGGGAGACCTCGGCCTCGCCGGTGTTGCAGGACTCGGTCAGCGCCCCCATCGCCTGAGAGGTGGCCTGGTCGTAGAGCGCGTCATAGGCCATGGAGTCGACCAGTGCGGTGTCACCGTACTTGGTACCGGTCCGGGAGCCGGGCAGCAGGTGCGGCGCGTTGGACATCGACTCCATCCCGCCGGCGACGACGATCTCGCACTCCCCGGCGCGGATGAGCTGGTCGGCGGTGGCCACGGCATTGAGGCCGGACAGGCACACCTTGTTCAGGGTGATCGACGGCACCGAGGCGGGGATCCCGGCCCCGATCGAGGCGGTGCGTGCAGGGTTCTGCCCGGCGCCGGCCTGGATCACCTGACCCATGACCACATAGTCGACCGCGTCACCGGAGACCCCGGCACGCTCCAGGGCGCCGGAGATGGCGACCGCGCCGAGCTCCGCGGCCGACAGCGACGACAGCCCTCCCAGCAGCCGCCCCATGGGCGTGCGGGCACCGGCGACGATGACAGTTCCAGACATGACTCTCCTCTGCTGCAGTGATGGTCGCATCCTGTCCGGGAGCCGGACGACGCCGCGGCCGCACCGCAGAGGACGCCGTCGTCCCGTCAGACGTCCAGCCAGAGTATCGCGGTGAGCAGCGTCACGTCAGACGTCGGCGACGCCGACCGCGCGCTGTCAGCTCGCATCCGGACGGAGACGGCACACTGTCCGTCATGATCGTCTCCGAGACCGCCCCCTCCGCGGGTGCTACAGCGTCGCCCCCGCCTGCAACCTCCCTGGCGCCGCACATGTCGACGCTCGCGGACTGGCCCGCCCAGCTCTGGGACCGGGTCGCCGCCGCCCAGGATCCCGTGAGCTGGCAGGTGTCCCTGCTGCTGGCCGCCGTCGTGCTGGCCGTGATCTGGAGCCCGGGCGGGTACCGCCTGGTGCGGCACCTGGTGACGCTGGTGCATGAGGCGGGCCACGCCGTCGTCGCGGCCCTGGCGGGCCGGCGACTGCAGGGAGTGCGCCTCCATGCTGACACCTCCGGCCTGACGGTCTCCCGGGGACGGCCGGACGGCCCCGGCATGATCGCCACGCTGTGCGCGGGCTACCCGGCCCCGGCCGTGGCCGGGGCCGCGGGCGCGATGCTGCTGGGCGCCGGCCACGCGGCGGCGGTGCTGTGGATCCTGGTGGTCACCAGCGCCCTGATGCTTCTGCTGGTGCGCAACCTCTACGGCCTGTGGGTCGTGCTGATGCTCGGCGCCACGGTGGGCGCACTGTCCTGGTGGGCCACCGGACCGGTGCTCTCGGCGGCCGCCCAGGTGGTGGTGTGGTCGCTGCTGCTCGCAGCGCCGCGGGCGGTCGTCGAGCTGCAGCGCCAGCGCCGACGCACCCGCGGCGGTGACAGCGACGCCGACCAGCTGGCCCGCCTCACCCGCACTCCCGCGGCCCTGTGGGTGGGGCTGTTCTGGCTGGTCTGCGTCGCGGCGCTGGCCCTGGGCGGCTGGCAGCTGCTCGACGGCGCCCCCTGGCCCTGGGGCTGAGCTGCCCTAGCCCTGAACAGCACTGGCCCTGAACTCCACTGGGCCTGAACAGCACGGGGCCGGTAGCCTGAAGTCCATGACCTCCCCCACGGCGAGCACCGGCCCCACCGCAGAGTCCTCCGAGGTCGGCCGGGTGGTGATCGTGGGCGCGGGCGACCTGGGCACCCGGATCGGACGACTGCTGCGGTCGGCAGGCCGCGCCGTCGACGGCTGGAAGCGTGACCCCTCGACGCTGCCGGAGGGGTTCGGCCGCGTCCCGGCGGACCTCACCCGCGGCTCGGAGCTGCCCGAGCTGCCCGAGGACACCGCCGCCGTCGTGTTCTGTCCGACCGCTGGGGCGCGCTCCGCAGCGCGCTACCGAGCCGTGTACCGTGACGGCCTGCGCGCGCTGCTGGAGCGTGCCGATCGGCTGGGCGGCCGCTCCGGACGGCGGGTTCGGATGGTGCTGGTGTCCTCCACCGCGGTCCATGGCGGGGAGGAGGGCCTGATCGATGAGACCTCTCCCCTGCACCCGAACACTCCGACCGGCGAGGTGCTGGCCGAGACCGAGCAGCTGCTGCGCAGCGACGATTCGGTGGAGTCCGTGGTGCTGCGCCTGGCCGGGATCTACGGGCCCGGACGTCGACGACTGCTCGACCAGGTGCTCGGCGGAGGGTTCGGCGCCGCCGCTGAGCTGACCGGTTCCGCCCAGGTCTCCACCGCCGGAAGCCTGGGCACGGACCCCTGGAAGATCTCCAACCGGATCCACGTGGACGACGCCGCCGCGGCGGCCGCCGCGATGGTCACCGCATCCGAGTGCCCCTCGGTGCTGCTGGGCGTGGACGAGCTGCCCGTGCCGGTGGGGATGGTGCACGACTGGCTGGCCGATGAGCTCGGCCTGCCGCGTCCGTGGCCGCACCTCATCCCGGAGGGCGTCGCACTGGACCAGGTGCTCCACACCGGGCGGGAGGACCCCCTGTGGAGCGCGACGCCGGCCCACGGCCGGGCCGTCGACGGCGCGGCGCTGCACCGCTTCCTGGGCGGGCTGAGGCACCCGGACTTCCGATCCGGCTATGCGCCGATGCTCGAGAAGCCCGCCGCGGACGACTGAGAGGGCCGGTCAGCCGACCTCTGCCGCCGCACGGGCCGCCGCACGGGCCGCCGCCCAGAGATGTGCTTGACATCACATGACGGCGATGCTTGAGTTGACTTACCGACCAATCGGTCTGGAAATAAGTCGAGGAGTGTCGATGACCGAGCCCACCCAGCTGGCCTACGAAGGCGTGATCATGCCCGACGGCGGACCCCGGCACAGGATGCTGGAGACGGACCGTTGCACCCGCTGGCTCGGCGCCGAGGTGCTCCAGGCCGACCCCGGGCACGCTCGCCTGCGCATGACGGTGCGCCGCGAGATGACCAACGGCTTCGACATCGTCCACGGGGGAATGATCTTCGCCCTGGCCGACACCTGCTTCGCCATGGCGTGCAACCACCCCGACGGCGACGACGCCACCGTGACCGTCGCCTCCGGGGCCGACATCAACTTCCTGAAGACCGCCTGGCTGGGTGATGAGCTCATCGCCGAGGCCGTGGAGGTCTCCCGCTCCGGACGCAGCGGAGTCTACGACGTCACCGTCACCCGCGGGGACGAGACCATCGCCGTCTTCCGCGGCCGCTCCCGCGCCGTCCCGTCCCCCGGAAAGAAGTGAGCCATGAACACCCTGGCCGACGAACCCACCCGTGACAGCGCACAGCCCCACGACCCCGCCCTGCCGGATCCTGAGGAGCTGGCCACCCGCGAGGAGATCGAGACGCTGCAGCTGACCCGACTGCAGCACACCGTCCGGCACGCCTACGACAACGTCCCCGCCTACCGCGCGCTCTACGACGCCCACGGCGTGGGACCCGATGACCTGCGCAGCCTGGAGGACCTGGCGAAGTTCCCCTTCACCGACAAGGAGTTCCTGCGGGCGGCCTACCCGTTCAAGGCCTTCGCCGTACCCATGGAACAGGTCCGCCGGATCCACGCCTCCTCGGGCACCACCGGTCGCCCCACCGTGGTGGGCTACACGCAGGACGACATCGACGTCTGGGCGTCGCTGTTGGCCCGCTGTCTGCGATTCTCGGGCGTCCGGCCGGGCGACCTCGTCCACAACGCCTACGGCTACGGCCTGTTCACCGGGGGCCTGGGCGCCCATTACGGCATCGAGAGGCTCGGCGGCACCGTGATTCCGATGTCCGGCGGACAGTCCGAGAAGCAGGTGCAGCTAATCCAGGACTTCCGGCCCCGCGTCATCCTGTGCACGCCCACCTACCTGCTGGCCCTGGCCGACACATTCCGGGAAGCCGGCATCGATCCGCGCTCCACCTCCCTGGAGATCGCGGTGCTCGGCGCCGAACCGTGGACCGAGCAGATGCGGCATGAGATCGAGGAGACCTTCGCGATCCGGGCCTGCGACATCTACGGCCTCTCCGAGATCATGGGCCCGGGCGTGGCCGGCGAGTCCTGGGAGCTGCAGGACGGCTCCACGATCTGGGAGGACCACTTCCGCCCCGAGATCATCGACCCGATCACCGAGGAGCCGCTGCCCACGGGGGAGGACGGCGAGCTGGTGTTCACCACGCTCACCAAGCAGGCGCTGCCGATCATCCGCTACCGCACCCATGACCTGACCCGGCTGATGCCGGGCACCGACCGGCCGGGGCATCGACGCATGGCCCGGATCACCGGTCGCAGCGACGACATGATCATCCTGCGCGGGGTGAACCTGTTCCCCTCCCAGATCGAAGAGATCGCCCTGGAGATCGAGGAGCTCTCCCCGCACTTCCAGCTGCGCCTGAGCCGCCCAGGAACCATGGACGAGATGACGGTCCACATCGAGCGCCGGCCGGAGTGCGACGGCGCGGCCGCCGACTCCGCCGGCGCTGAGCTCGCCCGCCGCATCAAAGTCCGCATCGGCACCAGCTGCCGAGTATCGGTGGAGGAGCCGGGATCGCTGGCCCGCTCCTCCGGAAAGCTGCGGCGCATCTACGACGAGCGTCCGCGGCAGGCCGGATAGCCTGATGCCCATGACGACCACCCCCACCTCTTCCGGGACCTCGCGCCGCGGGCGGCCCGGCTATGACCGCGAGGCCCTGCTGACCGTCTGCGTGGAGGCCTTCAACCGCCACGGCTACGAGGCCACCTCCATGGGAGCGCTGTCCCGGGAGCTGGGCATCTCCAAGTCCGCGATCTACCACCACGTCTCCTCCAAGGAGGAGATCCTGGACATCGCGCTGAACCGGTCGCTGGCGGAGCTGGAGCGCGTGGTCAGCGAGGCCGAGGCGCTCGGCGCCCCGGCGGTGGACGAGCTGGAGACCATCATCCGGGAGTCGGTGAAGGTCCTGACCGCCTCGCTGCCGTACGTGACGCTGCTGCTGCGGCTGCGCGGCAACTCGGAGATGGAGGTCAAGGCCCTGCAGCGACGCCGGGAGATCACCCTGCGGATCGCAGAGCTGATCCGTCAGGCCCAGGCCGACGGCGACCTGCGTGACGACGTCGACGCCCGCACCGCCTCGCGCCTGGCCATGGGCATGGTCAACTCCCTGGTGGACTGGTACCGCCCGCAGGACGGGCAGCCCGACGACGCCCTGGCCGCGACGGTCACCCACCTGCTGCTGGACGGGCTGCGTTCCCCGCGGAGCTGACGCCGCCACCACATCCTTCTGCCGCCGATCGGGCGATGCGAGTGCCCACCGAAGGCTTCACGGCCGACGAGGCCCGTCGCATCGCCCGATCGGTGCGTTCCCGCACCTGTCCTGGACCAGATATCCCCAGGTCATCGTGTGTTGACCATCACACCTACCCTGCTATACTGAACGAACGGTCGGTAATTCAGGCGACGGAAACGAGGACCAGCATGTCGGCAGAGCACCCTTCCCAGGACCCCCACGCACCGCAGCTCCGCCTGGCGGACGACTCCGACGCGTCCGCGGCCGCGGACGCCGCGCGGGCCGGTCAGGAGCGCTTCGAGGAGCTCATCGCCGCAGACTCCCGAGTGGAGCCGCGGGACTGGATGCCCGAGCCGTACCGCAAGACCCTGGTCCGCCAGGTCTCCCAGCACGCGCACTCGGAGATCATCGGGATGCAGCCGGAGGGCAACTGGATCTCCCGCGCCCCGAGCCTGAAGCGCAAGGCCATCCTCATGGCCAAGGTCCAGGACGAGGCCGGCCACGGACTCTACCTCTACTCCGCAGCCGAGACGCTGGGCACTCCGCGGGACGAGATGTTCGACCAGCTCTACACGGGCCGCGCGAAGTACTCCTCCATCTTCAACTACCCGGCCCGGACCTGGGCCGACGTCGGCGCCATCGGCTGGCTGGTCGACGGCGCGGCCATCACCAACCAGGTACCCCTGTGCCGCGCCTCCTACGGGCCCTACGGACGCGCGATGGTACGCGTCTGCAAGGAGGAGTCCTTCCACCAGCGGCAGGGCTGGGAGATCCTCTACACGCTCTCCCACGGCACCGAGGAACAGCATCAGATGGCCCAGGACGCCGTGGACCGCTTCTACGGACCTGCCCTCCAGATGTTCGGCCCGCCGGACAGAGACTCCCCCAACTCCGGACAGTCCATGGCGTGGAACATCAAGCGCTTCTCCAACGACGAGCTGCGCCAGCGCTTCGTGGACATGATCGTCCCCCAGGCCGAGGCCCTGGGGCTGACGCTGCCGGACCCCGACCTGCAGTGGAACGAGGAGCGCGGCCACTACGACTTCGGCGAGCTGGACTGGGACGAGTTCTTCTCCGTGCTCAAGGGCAACGGCCCGCTGAGCCGCCAGCGCCTGGAGCACTACCGCCGCGCCCGTGACGAGGGCGCGTGGGTGCGCGAGGCCGCCGCGGCCTACGCCGGCCGCCAGCACCAGGAACAGGCCGCCCTCGCCGGCGCCTGATCCATCGGCTCGTCACATCCCATCACCCTTCGACTCCCGAGACACCCTCAGGAAAGGCGAGGCCCATGACCTCCATCGACCCCGCAGACTCCGGCTCGTGGCCCCTGTGGGAGGTGTTCATCCGCTCCTCCCGCGGACTCTCCCACGTCCACGCCGGCTCGCTGCACGCCCCGGACGCCACCATGGCGCTGCGCAACGCCCGGGACCTCTACACCCGGCGCAACGAGGGCACCTCGGTGTGGGTGGTGCCGGCCGAGGCAATCATGGCCTCCGACCCCGACTCCAAGGGCGGGTTCTTCGAGTCCCCGCAGGGCAAGAGCTACCGTCACGCCACCTACTACACGCAGTCGGAGGGGGTGAAGCACCTGTGAGCTTCGCATCCCACGACTCCGCCACGCGCCAGTCCCAGGGCGAGGCGATCACCCCGGAGGAGATCGCCGCCTCCGACGCCGTCGCCGACGAGGCCACCGCCCGCTACGCGATGATCCTCGGCGACGACGCCCTGATGCTCTCCCAGCGCCTCAGCTCCTGGATCTCCCGCGCCCCTGAGCTGGAGGAGGACGTCGCGCTGGCCAACATCGCCCTGGATCTGCTGGGACATGCCCGCTTCCTGCTCACCTATGCGGGCACCGCCTGGGGCAAGACCGAGGACGATCTGGCCTACTTCCGCGATGAGGAGGAGTTCCGCTCCTGCCGTCTCGTGGAGCAGGAGAACGGGGACTTCGGCCGCACGATCGCCCGCCAGCTGATCTTCAGCACCTATCAGCACCAGCTCTACAGCCGGCTGGTCCACTCCACCGACCCGACCCTGGCCGCCATCGCGGACAAGGCACTCAAGGAGGTCCAGTACCATCAGGACCATGCCGCCCAGTGGACCCTGAGGCTCGGACTGGGCACCGAGGAGTCCAGCCGCCGCATCCAGGACGGGCTGGACTCGCTGTGGTCCTACGTGGAGGAGCTGTTCCTCGACGTCGACCCGATCCCCGCACTGGGCGACGTCGCGGTCCTGCCCTCCAGCCTGCGCGAGGACACTCTGCACCGACTCCGGGAGACCATCGAGGCCGCCGGTCTCACCGTCCCGGAGATGTCCGGGGCCTACGGCTCGGACCGCACCGGACGGTTCTCCGAGCAGCGGGGCTACATCCTCGCCGAGATGCAGGTCCTCGCCCGGCAGCACCCCGGGGCGACCTGGTGAGCATCGCAGTCCGGACCCGTGCCGGCAGGACGGAGGACGACATGAGCACACGCTATAAGACATCTGACCCTCGCCAGGCCTCCCGCATCGTGGCCGAGACCATGATGGCCGGCCACCCGTCACTGGAGCCCATTGACCAGAGCACGAAGCCAGCCCTCGACGACGGCAGGGAACGCACCGTGTGGGAGGTCGCCGCCACGGTCAACGACCCGGAGATCCCTGTGCTCTCCATCGAGGACCTGGGCATCCTGCGCGAGGCCCGCCTCGACGAGGACGGGACCGCCGTCGTCGTGATCACTCCCACCTACTCCGGCTGCCCCGCCATGGACACCATCACCTCCGATGTCCGGGAAGCGCTGCGCACCGCCGGCCACGAGCGCGTCCGCGTGGACACGGTGCTGCAGCCGGCCTGGACCACCGATTGGATGACGGAGGCCGGGAAGGAGAAGCTGCGCGCCTACGGGATCGCTCCGCCCACGGGGCGGGCCGCCGTCGGCCCTGTGCGGGTCGGGCTGAGTGTGAAGTGCCCGCACTGCGACTCCCCGGACACACGCGAGATGACCCGTTTCAGCTCCACCGCCTGCAAGGCCCTCTACCAGTGCCGGCAGTGCCTGGAACCCTTCGACCACTTCAAGGTGCACTGATGCAGATCAAGACCACCAAGCGCCGCCGCGCGAAGTTCTCCACCCTCACCGTCTCCGAGGTGCGGCGGCTCACCCCCGACTCGGTGGAGGTCACCTTCGCCGTGCCGGAGGAGCTCCAGGACGACTTCGACTACGCGCCCGGCCAGTACGTGGCGCTGCGCGCCGAGATCGAGGGCCAGCAGATCCGACGCTCCTACTCGCTGTGTCAGGAGCCCACGCGCGGCGAGATCCGGATCGCCATCAAGCGCGACCTCGGCGGATCCTTCTCCACCTGGGCTAACGAGCACCTCTCCCCCGGTGACACGCTGCAGGTGATGAACCCCTCCGGGACCTTCGTGTCCAAGACCGCCATCACCTCGATGAACCGTCCCGAGGAGCTCGCCGCCGAGGCCGTTGCCGGCCGCCCCGATGTGCACCTGGTGGCCTTCGCCGCCGGCTCCGGGATCACCCCGATCATGGCGATCGCCCGCTCTGTGCTGGCCGCCTCGGACAGCTCGACCTTCGACCTGGTCTACGCCAACCGTTCCGCCGGCGACGTCATGTTCGCCGAGGAGCTGGGCGATCTGAAGGACCGCCACCCCTCCCGGCTGGCGATCCACCATGTGCTCAGCCGCGAGCAGCGCATCAACCCGCTGCTGACCGGCCGGATCGACGTCGAGAAGCTCGGCGACCTCCTGGACAAGGTGCTCCGTGTGCCCGAGACCGACGAATGGTTCCTCTGCGGACCCTTCGAGCTGGTCCAGCTGGTCCGCGACCAGCTGGCCGCCCGCGGCGTGCCGGAGGAGAAGGTCCGCTTCGAGCTGTTCACCACCGGCCGCCCGGACCGCCCCGAGGGACATCAGGGCCGCCGGGTGGAGCAGGAGGCCGACGGCGAGACCGTGGAGATCGAGTTCACCCTCGACGGGCTGACCGGCCAGGTGACCTCCCCGAAGGGATCCGGGGAGACCGTGCTCAATGCGGCGCTGCGCTCCCGCTCGGACGTGCCCTTCGCCTGCGCAGGCGGCGTCTGCGGCACCTGCCGGGCCAAGGTGGTGCGCGGGGAGTTTGAGATGGAGGAGAACTACGCCCTGGAGACCGATGAGCTCGAGGCCGGCTATGTGCTCACCTGCCAGACCCGTCCCACCGCGGAGAAGCTCGTGGTGGACTACGACGCCTGACACGGCCCCGATCCCACCCACCTGCCCGACCCAGACCCACCCAGACCCGCCCGCCCCGCCTGCTGACGTGCCGCTGAGGAGACGCCCTGTGATCCGCACCCACCTCGACGACGGCCTGGCCGAGATCGTCCTGGACGCCCCGAAGAAGCTGAACTCCCTGGACGAGGAGGCCTTGTCGGCACTGGACGAGGCCTACCGGCAGGCCGAGGAGGCCGGAGTGCGCGCGGTGCTGCTGCGCGGCGAGGGCAAGGGATTCTGCGCCGGGCGGGACATCTCCGGAGTGGACCCCGCCACCGACGACGCCCTGGGCTATCTGCAGGAGAAGGTCACCCCGGTGCTTCGCCGGATGGCGGACTTCCCCGCGCCGACCTTCGCCGCCGTGCAGGGCCCCTGCCTGGGGGTCGGGCTGGGGCTGGCCATCGCCACCGACGTCGTCTATGTGGCCCAGGACGCGAAGATCGGTTCCCCGTTCGCCGCGCTGGGCGCCACCCTGGACTCGGGCGGCCACGCCCTGTTCACCGAGCGGCTGGGGGCGCACCGTACCTTGGACCTGATCTACACCGGCGACCTGATGTCCGGAGCCGAGGCGGTGGCCTCCGGGCTGTTCTCTCGGTGCCTGCCGCCCGAGGAGCTGGTGGACTTCACCCGCGAGAAGGCCCGCCGGGCGGCCTCCGGCGCGACGCTGGCGTTCCGCGAGTCCAAGGCGCTGGTAGCCCGGGTGCGGGATGAGCGGATCGGGCTGTGGGAGTCCCTCGAGGAGGAGAACCGGGCCCAGGGGCGGGTCTGCGACTCCGCGGACTACGCCGAGGGCTTCGCGGCCTTCCAGCAGAAGCGGACCCCCACCTTCCGCGGCGAGTGACGCTCGGGAGTCAGCCCTCGTCAGTGTCCTCGTCAGTGTCCTCGTCAGTGTCGTCGTCCTGCCGGTGCTCCTGGACCGGGACGTCCTCGAACCTCCACGGGTCGAAGCCCTCACGGTCCTCCCATTCGGTCTCCACCGGGACGTCGATGGTCACCTTCTCGCTGGAGACCAGGGGCCAGACCACGGTGACGACTCCCCGGACACCTTCGGCCGCGCCGTAGTCACCGCCGAAGTACTGGTCCGCCATGGGCGAGTACCAGGGGAGGTCGTCGATGATGAACTCGCCGTCCTCGTCGACCCCGGAGACGAACCCCTGCCCGCTCATCTCCAGAGGGAAGACCCGGCTGTCACCGATCAGCAGGGTCACCGCATCGGCCTGTCCCCCGTCGGCCAGCGCATCGAGGTCATCCCGCTCGCCGCCGGGGCCGAAGCTGAACGGCCAGGCCAACGAGCCTGAGCTGTCGTGGCCGTCCGCATTCTGGGTGATCTCCACCGAGAGACGACCCACCAGCAGGCTGTCCACCTGATAGAGCTCCTCCACGGCGACCTCCGCGGATCGGCCGTCCTCCGCGGTGACCTCCAGGACGTCGTCGGCCGCACCCACCGGGCCCTGCGGCTCCGCCGGCTCGCCGATCTGCTCCAGGTCGCTGAGGTCCTCCAGGTCCGGGAGCTCGAAGCGCAGCTCCACGCGTCGGTTCTGCGCCCGCCCCTCCTCGGTCTCGTTGTCCGCCACCGGCTCCTGGAAGTTCCGGCCCTCCACGGTGATGTCGAAGCCGGAGAGGTCGGTGAGGTCGTCGAGCCGGTCATGGACGGACTCCGCACGCCGTTCCGAGAGCGCCTGGTTGTAGTCCTCGTCGAGCACGTCATCGGTGTGCCCGATGATGAACAGCTCACCGCCGTCGAGACGCTCCAGCTCCTCGGCTGCGGCCTGCAGTGCGGCCTCGGCGTCGTCATCGAGCTCGTGCTCGTCGACGTCGAAGAGCACGTCGGAGGCCATCGTCAAGGTGGCCTGGCCGTCGTCGTCGCGGATGGTCACGTCTCCGCCGTCACGCTCCCGATAGATGTCCGCCGGGAAGATCCGCGGCTCGATCCGCTCCGGCGGGTCCTCCAGATCCTCCAGCAGCGGGTAGGCCTCCAGCACCTCAGCGTCGAGGTCATCGGGATCCAGGACCTCCACGCCCTCCACGAGCCCGAAGTACGGCAACAACAGGGCCGCCTCCTCAAAACCGGTGTCTCCGAAGTAGGACACCCAGGTCCCACCCTGGTCCGGCAGGACCAGGTCACGGTCGAGCGCGAAGAGGTCCCAGACGTATTGGCCGTCCGAGCTGACCGTGGTGAGCTGGATGTCCATGGCCTCGGTGTCCACCAGACGCACCTCCACCGGGTTCTCGGTGTGGGATCTCAGCGTGTGGTCCAGATCGAGCGCGCCGTCCTCGCTGAGCAGGGTGAAGTCCATGCGCGAGGCCAGGAAGTCCTCGCCGTCGAAGGTGGTCCTCACCAGCGGGTAGACGGTGACCTGCGCCTCGACCTCCTGATCGTTGAGGAAGTCCCAGAGCGTGGTCTGGGCCGTGACGCCCATGCCGTCGGGAAGCTGATCCGCACCCGAGTCGATCACGACCTCGCCCTCGGCCTCCACCGTGGGCTCGTCAGTGGGCTCGTCAGTGGGCTCGTCAGTGGGCTCGTCAGTGGGCTCATCAGTGGGATCGTCGCCGGCGCCGTCCGCAGCGCCGTCCTCGTCCGCTCCCCCGTCCACGGTCGGATCGTCGCTGGTGGAGTCGAGGGTCTCCTGGGAGGCCGCCGGTTCGCCCAGCGGCACACAGCCTGAGGCCAGGAGGACCGCCAGCGCGGCCAGGGCGAGCGGGGTATGCGATCTGTGAGCCGAGGTCATCTCATCCGCCTTCCACGGGAACCGACCACTGGCGTTCACTATCGCAAATACATGTCTGGGTGTCAATGCTCACGGGACGACGGCGCGCGGCGCCGTTCGCGTCGGCGTCTCGCGGCCGTCTCAGTGGGCTGAGGCCGCGAACGCCTCCTCCACCGCGGCGGCGAGTCTCAACAAGGCCGTATCGGCGAATCGAGGGCCCTCGAGAAGCATGCCGACCGGCATGCCGTCGGCCGCACGACCCGCCGGGACGGAGATCATCGGCAGGCCCGCAGACGTTCCGGGGCCGGTGTTGCGGATCAACGTCTCGAACACCGGGACGTCCCGCCCGTTGTGGCGGAAGGTCTGATCCTCACCCAACAGAGGAGGAAGCGCCACAGCCGTCGGCGAGATGAGGGCCTCGACGTGTCGATCCCTGAACGCCGACGCATAGGCCCCGCGCAGCCGCCACACCATCCTCCGCGCCGTCTCATAGTCTTCGCGACTGACTGGGGCGGCGGACAGGTGCCTCAGCAGCCCTGCCACATCGGGAGAGTCGACGGAATCCGCCAGCTCTGCCAGGGCAGCCCCCGGGGTTCCGCCGGTGAAGATCGCATGCTGCTCTTGGAGCAGCTGTGCCGCTTCATAGAGCACGACCGTCATACCGCCCTCGGCTGCCGCCCGGAGGTCATCCCTGACGGAGACCTCGACGAGCGTCGCACCGGCGTCCTCCAGCCGCCCCAGTGCGGCCCGGGACAGAGCATCCACCTCCGGTGAGAGGTCGTCGAATCTACCGACTGGGACGCCGATCCTGCGACCTGCCAGCGGCCTGCTCCCCACCTCGGCCCCGGATTCGGACTCGGACTCGGACTCGGACTCGCGCGTGATGATCCCATCGAGGAGCTGGGCATCCGCCACGGTGGTCGTATGCAGCCCGACGGTGTCCCGGGTCCATGAGATGCGCAGGAGCCCATCGTCGGGGTAGCGCCCCGTCGTCGGTCGGAATCCGACGACACCGCAGAACGACGCGGGCAGGGTCACCGACGCACCGGTGTCGGTTCCCAGGCTGAACGGCACCACGCCGCTGGCGACCGCCGCCGCGCTGCCACCGCTGGAACCACCGGCCGTGCGAGTGCGATCCACGGGGTGGCGCACCGGCCCGAAATGTCCATTGTTGCTGGTCACGCCCAGTGCCAGTTCGTGCATGTTGGTCTTGCCCACGACCCAGGCACCGGCGTCGCGGAGCACACTGACGACGCTTGCATCATGACGCGGCACGTTGCCCTCGAACAGCCCGCTCCCCGCCGTCGTGGGCAGACCCTGCACGTCGATGTTGTCCTTGACGGCGAACGGGACTCCGGCGAGCTCGCCAGAACCCCCGTCGACGTCGGATTCCGCATCTCCCGCCTCAGACACCGGCTCGGACACCGGCTCGGACACCGCCAGGAACACACCCGCCGACGACGCCGCGTGCTCGGCCCGCGCCACGGACTCGCGCCGCAGCTGCGCCCGGGCGTCAGCGTCGGACCGGCCCCATCTCTGCAGAAACTGCTCCACTGCTGTCATCATGTCCTCCGCTCCTCAGGCCCAGTCCGGGTCCTTCTCCTTGGCCACACGGGTCAGCACGTCATAGGTGGCGACGATCTCGTCATGCTGGTTGTGCAGCACGGTGTCCCAGCGGACCTCGCCGTAGTCGTCGGTCTCGCGAGGGATGATCTGCTTGGCGGTCAGCGTCACGCGGATGGAGTCGTCATAGGTCACCGGAGTCTGGAAGGACAGGTTCTCCAGGCCCGTGTTGGCCAGCACCGGCCCCGGCGCCGGCTCCACGAACAGCCCGGCGGCCCAGGAGACCAGCAGGTACCCGTGGGCCACCCGGCGCGGGAAGAACGGGTTGGCCGTCGCCGCCTCCTCATCCGTGTGCGCGTAGAAGGTGTCCCCGGTGGACTCGGCGAAGGCCAGGATGTCCTCCAGGCTCACCGTCCGCAGCCCCGAGGCGAACTGGTCGCCGATCCGCAGCTCGGCCAGGGACTTCCGGAACGGGTGGACGGCCTCGCCGGAGGCCACCGTCTCCGGGGTGGCCGTGTTCGCCCGTGCGCCGCGGTGCCACACCCCGGTGACCCCGGTGAGCAGATCCGGCGAGCCCTGGACGGCGGTGCGCTGCATGTAGTGCTTCACCGCCCGCACTCCACCGAGCTCCTCCCCGCCGCCGGCGCGGCCGGGCCCGCCGTGGACCAGGTGCGGCAGCGGCGAGCCGTGACCGGTGGAGGTCTTGGCGTCGTCGCGGTCCAGGAACAGCACGCGTCCGTGGTGGGAACCGATGCCGCGGGCGAAGGCCGCCGCGGTCTGCGGGTCGTGGGTGCAGACGGTCGCCACCAGGGAGCCGCCGCCCAGCGCCGCCAGTTCGACGGCGTCGTCGACGTCCGCATAGCCCAGCACGGAGGTGACCGGCCCGAAGGCTTCCACGGCGTGCACCTCGGGAGTGCGGGCGTCGTCGAAGGACAGCACGGTGGGTGGGAAGAACGCGCCGGCCTCGGCATCGGCGGTGCCGACGTCGCCCTCGGGTCCCCCCAGGCAGAGGGTTCCCCCGGCTCTCAGCAGGGTCTGCACGGCACGGCCCACTTCGGCCTGCTGGTCCTTCGAAGCCAGTGCCCCGACGGTGGTGGCCTCGTCGCGCGGGTCGCCGAGGACCACGCGAGACTCCAGCCGGCTCCGCAGCGCCTCGACCACGGCGTCCACATGCTCGCTGGGCACGATGGTCCGCCGCACGGCGGTGCACTTCTGCCCGGCCTTGGCGGTCATCTCCAGGGTCACCGACTTGATGAAGGCGTCGAACTCGGGGGTCCCCGGCCCGGCGTCAGGGCCCAGGATGGCCGCATTGAGCGAGTCGGTCTCGGCGGTGAAGCGGACGCCGCCCTCCTGGACGTTGCGGTGGGAGCGGAGCATCTGCGCCGTGGCCGCCGACCCGGTGAAGGCCACGTGGTCGCGATGGTCCAGGTGGTCGAGCAGATCCCGGGCGGAGCCGGAGATCAGCTGGATCGCGCCGTCGGGCACCAGCCCGGACTCCAGCATCAGCCGCACGCAGGCCTGCGTGACGTAGGCGGTCTGGCTGGCAGGCTTGACGATGGTCGGCACTCCGGCGATGAAGCTGGGCCCGAGTTTCTCGAGCATGCCCCACACCGGGAAGTTGAAGGCGTTGATCTGCACGGCGGCGCCGGTGAGCCGGGTGTAGATGTGCTCGCCGAGGAAGGATCCGTCCCGGGAGAGCTGCTCGACGTCGCCGTCGATGATGACGTTGGTGTTCGGCAGCTCCTTGCGCCCCTTGGAGGAGAACACGCGCAGGGTGCCGATGCCGCCGTCGACGTCGATCAGATGATCACGGCGCGTGGCGCCGGTGCGGTCGGAGAGCGCGTAGAGCTCCTCCTTGTGCTCGTCCAGGTAGCCGGCGATGTGCTTCAGGCGCAGCGCGCGCTGGTGGATGGTCATCTCGCCCAGCCCGGCCTGCCCGACGCTGCGGGCATGCTCGACGGCGGCACGGGTGTCGAGGCCGTCGGTGGAGATGCGGCACACCGGCTCTCCGGTGGAGGCGTCGTGGACCTCGGCGACCTTCTGCGGGTCCTCCGGCGTCCACCAGGAGTCCTGGATGTAGCTGGGCAGCAGGTCGACGACGGCGGCCTCGGCGGTGGGGGCTGTGGCGGTCATGGCGTCCTCTCGACGGCGGCGTAACTGACCGAACGGTCGGTAATCATGATCATACTAACGTGATCGCGGCCACTTTTCGAGGGGCAGTCGATGCGGACCGAGACCCCATCCACCGAGACGGGGCCTCAGCCCTCCGGCGCCACGGCATGCCGATGCTCGGCGTGATCGTCGAAGATCAAGGCGGTCTGCGTGGACTGCACACAGGACAGTGACTGGATCCGCTCGAAGATCACCCGGCGCAGCTCCTCCACCGTGCGCGTGCGGACCAGCAGCACGGCGTCGTACTGCCCGCCCACCAGGGCCAGGTGCCGCACCGCCGGCTCGTCGGCGAGCGCCGAGCGCAGCACCTCCCAGTCATCCTGCTTGAGCGTGAGGAACACATAGGCCGCCGTCGCGAGGCCCGCGGCGCGGGGATCGATGACTGCCGTATAGCCACGGAGCACCCCGGCCTCGCGAAGCCGCGCGATGCGCTCATAGGCGTTGGCCCGAGACAGGTGGAGCTCCTGGGCGATGCTGGTGACCGATTTCCGCGCATCCGCACTCAGCGCAGCCAGGATGCGATGGTCGACGGCATCCAGCGGCCGCATGCTCGACGAAGTGGTGTCCGGCAGACTGCTCATATCGCTGGACGATACCACCGTCAGAACCAGCCATCGAGGACAGATCGTCCAGCCGACAGCCCGCCGAGTGAGACGACGTCTTGGATGTCCGGCAGAGCTGGAGACCTCGCCATGAGCTGGGTCACACTCGAAGCATCACCCGTGATGCACCGATGCCGCGACCCCCGCGCCGGCGACACCTTCGAGGAGGCTGACAGCCATGACCCCCGGCACAGCACCAGCCGACGAGACCACCCCCACCGGGGAGGCCTCGTCGCACGCGCAGCAGCCCGACCAGGCCGCCGACGACGGACCGCGAGCCGGAGCCGGGTCCACGAGCACCGACGTGGACCCGCGCTTCGCCCCGGAGGTCCCGGGCCATGAGAAGGCCGAACAGGCCACCCATATCTGGGAGACGAGCCGCCGCTTCGGCATCACGCCCGAGCAGTACATGCTCCCGGCCGGCCAGCAGATCCGCATGCTGGCCCCCGACGGCACCCTGATCCCGGAGGATGAGCAGGGCACCAGCCCCGGCCACGAGTACCCCCTGCCGGAGGACGAGGCCCTGCTGGCAGCCTATGAGGCCCTGGTGGTCGGCCGCCGGATGAACGACCAGAACTACGCCCTGGTCCGGCAGGGCCGCCTGGCCGTCTACCCCTCCTCCCACGGGCAGGAGGCCTGCCAGGTGGGCGCCGCTCTCGCCCTGGGCGACGGCGACTGGATGTTCCCCACCTACCGGGACACGGTCGCGGTGATCACCCGCGGCGTCGACCCGCTGGAGGTCATGGTCTCCTTCCGCGGCGACTGGCACTGCGGATACGACCCGCACCAGTACCAGGTCTCCGCACTCTCCACCCCGCTGACCACCCAGCTGCTGCACGCGGTCGGCGTCGCCCACGCCGCGAAGCTGCGCGGCGAGGACACCGTGGTGCTGGCCATGTGCGGCGACGGCGCCACCAGTGAGGGCGACTTCCACGAAGCGCTGAACTTCGCCGCCGTCTTCGAGGTCCCGGTGGTGTTCTTCGTGCAGAACAACGGGTATGCGATCTCGGTGCCGCTGTCGCACCAGTCGGCCGCGCCCTCCCTCGCGCACAAGGCCATCGGCTACGGCATGGCGGGCGAACAGGTGGACGGCAACGACATGGTCGCCGTACTGGCGACCCTCCGCCGCGCCGTCGACCTGGCCCGGGAGCATTCCATGCCGCTGCTGCTGGAAGCCACCACCTACCGGATGCAGGCCCACACCAACGCCGACGACGACACCCGCTACCGGGACGCGGATGAGGTGGAGCTGTGGAAGGAGCGCGATCCGCTGCTGCGGATGAAGCGGTTCCTCTCCGGCAAGGGCGTGCTCGACGACGCCGTCGAGTCCCGCATCAGCGCCACGGCCGAGGAGGTGGCCGCCTCCCTGCGCCAGGCGATGACCACCGAGCCGGCCATGGACCCGCTGGAGATCTTCGATCACGTCTACTCCGCCCCCACCGCCCAGCTGCGCGAGCAGCGCGCCCAGCTGGCCGACGAGCTCGAGCGCAGCCAGGAGGACTGACCATGGCCACCACCACAGAGACCACCAGCACCGCCGAGACTTCCCCCGCCTCCGCCGCGGGCGGCACCTCGCCCACCGGAGTGAAGGCCACCACCTTCGCCGCGGCGCTGAACACCGCCATGTCCGACGCCATGGAGCACGACGACGCCGTCTGCGTCTTCGGCGAGGACGTGGGCACCCTCGGCGGCGTCTTCCGCATCACCGACGGGCTGACCCAGCGCTTCGGCGAGAACCGCTGCTTCGACACCCCGCTGGCCGAGTCCGGGATCGCCGGCATGGCCACTGGCATGGCGATCAACGGCATGAAGCCGGTGATCGAGATGCAGTTCGACGCCTTCGCATACCCGGCGCTGGAGCAGATCTTCAGCCACATCGCCAAGCTGGCCAACCGTACTCGCGGCCACGTGCGCCTGCCGATGGTGATCCGGGTGCCCTACGGCGGCGGAGTCGGCGGCGTGGAGCACCACTGCGACTCCTCGGAGGCGTACTACGCCCACACCCCCGGCCTGAAGGTCTACACCCCGGCCACCGTGGCGGATGCCTACCTCATGCTGCGGGAGGCCATCGACTCCCCCGACCCCGTGGTCTTCTTCGAGCCGAAGAAGCTCTACTGGACCAAGGAGCAGGTCGACCTGGCCGCGCTGCGCCGCCGGTATGAGTCTGGCGCCGCGGACGCCGGGGTGGGCACCGAGGGCCGCGCCGTCGTCGTCCGCGAGGGCTCCGACGTCTCCCTGATCAGCTACGGGCCCTCCGTCTCCGTGGCGCTGAAGGCCGCACAGGCCGCCGCCGAGGAGGGCATCTCCGCCGAGGTCCTGGACCTGCGCAGCATCGTGCCCTTCGACGACGACGCGCTGACCGCCACCGTGGAGAAGACCGGCCGCGCCGTGGTGATCGCCGAGCCGCAGGGTTTCGTCTCGGTGGCCGGTGAGATCGTGGCCCGCATCCAGGAGCGCTGCTTCCACTCCCTCTCCTCCCCGGTGCGGCGGGTCACCGGTTTCGACATCCCGTATCCGTCGCCGAAGCTCGAGGAGCACCACCTGCCCAGCGTGGACCGGATCCTGGACACCCTCGATGAACTGCAGTGGGAGGACTGAGATGACCACCTTCGACCTGCCCGACCTGGGCGAAGGCCTGACCGAGGCCACCCTGCTGAGCTGGCTCGTGGACGAGGGCGACATGATCGAGGTCGACCAGCCGATCGCCGAAGTGGAGACTGCGAAGTCGTCCATCGAGGTCCCCTCCCCCTACGCCGGAATCGTGGTGCGCCTGCACGGCGCGGTCGGCGAGACGCTGATCGTGGACGAACCGCTGATCACCGTGGACACCGACGGCGGCGGCGGGTTCGACGACGCCGCCGGGCCGAGCGCGGCCGCAGTCTCCTCCGCGGGTGCGCTGAGCTACCGCGAGGAGGAGCGGGCCGGGACTGCGGTCCCCGCCGACGGCGGCGGGGAGGAGACCCTTCAGGACACGGGCGACGAAGGCTCTGGGAACGTGCTGATCGGCTACGGCACCTCCGCCTCAGCCGGCGCCCGCCGTCGTCGCCGTCGCGCCGGTGGCTCGAGCCAGTCGCCCGCCGGCCACCGCGCTGGGAGCGCACTCGCCGTGGCGGAACGTCCCGCGCAGAAGGCACCGCGGGTCTCTTCTCCGCTGGTCCGCAGACTGGCCCGGGAGCATTCCGTCCCGCTGACCGGCCTGACGGGCACGGGCCCGGACGGGCTGATCGTCCGCGCCGATGTGCTGGCCGCCGCGGAGTCGCGCGGCGCGGCGCCCGCCCAGGACCAGCAGACTGCTCAGGCGCCGGCGTCGGCTGGCCCGGTGCCGACGGGCTCTGTGTCGGCCTCGCCGTCCCTGCCGGCTCCCGGCGGGCTCGAGATCCGCGAGCGGGTCGCTGTGACCGGCATCCGCAAGGCCGTGGCCACCACGCTCTCCCGCTCCCGCCGGGAGATCCCGGAGGCCACCGTGTGGCAGGACGTGGACGCCACCGAGCTGCTGGCGCTGCGGGCCCGCCTGAAGCGTCAGGCGGAGGCCGAAGGCTCCTCCGCGCCCTCACTGCTCGCACTCATCGGCCGGTTCGTGCTGGCCGGGCTGTCCCGCCACCCGGAGCTGGCCACCCGGGTGGACACCCGGGAGGACGGTGAGCAGGAGATCGTCCACTTCGACGGGGTGAACCTGGGCTTCGCCGCCCAGACCGACACCGGACTGGTGGTGCCGGTGGTCCGGCATGCCGAGCGACTCTCCGCCCGTGAGCTGCACGGCGAGATCGGCCGACTCGTGGGGGCCGCCCGCGACGGCTCCATCTCCGGCAAGGAGCTCACCGGCGGCACGTTCACGGTGAACAACTACGGGGTCTTCGGCTCCGACGGGGCCACTCCGATCATCAACCACCCGGAGGTCGCGATCCTGGGGATCGGACGCATCCTGGACCGCCCCTGGGCGGTGGACGGGGAGCTGACGGTGCGCAGCATCACCACGCTCACCCTGGCCTTCGACCACCGGGTCTGCGACGGCGGCACCGCCGGAGGGTTCCTCGACTTCGTGGCACGCTGCGTAGAGGACCCCACCACAGCCCTGGCAGATCTCTGAGCCGCTCCCCACCGCCCGGACCCCACAGAGCCGGTCCCACTGAGCCGGTCCCACTGAGCCGGTCCCTCGGACCGCCCGCAGGATCACTCGCACCCTGCACGACGGCCGGGACACGGCCCACCTCCGCGTGACTCCACGCAGCGGTGGCCGCGTCCCGGCCGTCTCGTCAGAATCCTTCACCTGGACGCTGTCTCCATCGAGGAGTCACTTTCCCTCACGCCACAGGCCGGGTGACGCGCGTCAGCCCTCCCCGATGTGCGGGAGAATGACTCCTCGAGGCCAACCGCATCGAGCCGAGCCGCAGCACCTCACCCAGGCACGCGCGCGAGCAGGCGATCCACCGCCCACAGCAGGCACGCCAGCAGCAGATACCCGCCCAGGATGGCGCCGACGTACACCCCGACCCCGGCGTAGCCCATCCCGGGGACGTCGAGGATGTCATAGGGGTACCAGTCGATCAGCGGCCCTCGTCCGAGGGTGACGGCCAGCCAGCCCAACGGCACCAGCAGGGACAGCGCCACCACCTTGCCGGTGATGACTCCTCGCGGCCCGACCAGCAGCCAGACGGCCGGCACCAGGATCGGCACGATGACATGCAGCACCGTGTCATTGACCCACCGCACCCCGGTGAGCACGTCCGGGCCCCGCAGGAGCAGGTTGAACACCACTCCGGTGATGATCACGCTCACCACCCCGCAGAGCCGCAGGGCATGGAAGACCATGGAGGTCCGAGGCACCCGAACCGCCAGCATCGCCGAGGTCAGGCAGGCCAGGAACCCGGAGAGCACCGTGAAGTAGGCGGGCTGGTTGAGGGTGTGCTCCCACCCGGCCGCGAATCCTCCGTGATAGCCGACCCCGACGGGCAGGCTGGTCTCCGTGGTCCACCCCAGGTGCACCGAGGTCACCAGGCCCACGGCACACAGGGCCGCGACGACGGCGTGCAGGCCCCGCGCCGTCGTCGACTCCTCCCACCGGCCAGGGCCGAAGGGTCGCGGCTCCGCTGCGTCCTGGCGTGCGCTCAGGGCACCTCCTGTGTGCTAGTCACCGGCCACGTCAGGGAGTCCACGGCAGGACATCCGGATCAGGAGGGCCGACGGGTCAGTCCTGAGGGTAGTCGTAGAAGCCCTTGCCGGTCTTCCTCCCGAGCTCTCCACGGGCCACCATGTCCCGCATCAGCTGCGGCGGGGCGAAGCGCTCCCCCAGCTGGGACTCGAGGTACTCGGCGATCCCGAGCCGCACGTCCAGGCCCACGATGTCGGTCAGCGCGAGGGGACCGATCGGGAACTTGTAGCCCAGCACCATGGCGTTGTCGATGTCCTGCGGGCTCGCCACGCCCTCCTCCACCATCCGGATGGCTTCGAGTCCGATCGCGACCCCCAGCCGGGAGGAGGCGAAGCCCGGAGCGTCGTTCACCACCACCGGCGTCTTGCCCAGCGCCTGTACCCACTGCGGGCTGCGGCGAGTCAGCTCCTCGCCAGTGGTCTCGGCGAGCACCACCTCCACGAGCTTGGAGGCCGGCACAGGGTTGAAGAAGTGCAGTCCGCAGAATCGCTCGGGACGCTGGAGGTGCTCGGCCAGTCCGGTCACGGACAGGGAGCTGGTGTTGGTGGCCAGCCACGCCTCCGCGGAGAGCTGCTGCTCCGCCCGGCGCAGGGAGGAGGTCTTCAGCGCCATGTCCTCCGGCACAGCCTCGATGACCAGCCCGCAGCGGGCGAAGGCGGTCACGTCGTCGGTGGAGGTGAGCTTCGCCGTCCAGTCGGTCAGCTCGCCGCTGATCTTGCCGCGGTCCAGGGAGGCGGCGACGTCGGCCTCGATGCGCCCACGGGCGGCCTCCGCCGCCTCCGCAGAGACGTCGACGACGACGACCTCCTCGGCTCCGGAGATGAGGAACGCGTGGGCGATGCCTCCGCCCATGCGCCCTCCCCCCAGGACGCCGACGACGTCGGGGAGGGTGGCGTCTCGGGCGGGCTCAACGGTCTGTGGGGTGCTCATGCGTCGTCTCCGGTGTTCTTCTCGGCGGCCTGGCGTCGCTTCCGATCCAGGAAGGCCTGCATGCGGTCGAACTTCGCCTCGGACTCGAAGAGGATCGCCTGGGCGAGGTTGTCGATCTGCGGGTGGGCCTCCCGCGGCATGTGGAAGACCTGCTTGGAGATCCGTACCGCCAGCGGGTCCTGCCTCGCGATCCGATCGGCGAGCGCATCGGCGGCCTCCAGCAGCTCCTCCGCCGGGTGCACGGCGTTGAGGAGCCCATGGGCCAGAGCCTCCTCGGCGTCGAGGATGCGCCCAGCCAGCAGGATCTCCTTGGCCATCGCTTCCCCGGCGAGCTCGCGCAGCCGCCACAGGGCCCCGGCGGCGGGGATGATGCCCAGTCCGGTCTCCGGCTGGCCGATCCTCAGCTCACGCGTGCCGAGTCGGAAGTCGGCGGCCCAGGCGAGCTCGGCCCCGCCGCCGAGGGCGTAGCCGTCCAGGGCGGCGATGACCGGCATGGGGAGTTTGGCGAGGCGGTCGAAGGCAGTGGAGTTGACCCCGCGCAGGGCGTCGTCGCGGCGGCGTGCACGCAGCTGGCCGATGTCGGCTCCGGAGGCGAAGACTCCCGGCCGGCCGGCCTGCGGGTCCGGGTCGGTGCCGGAGAGGATGAGGATCTTCGGGTGGTGCTCCAGGTGGGCGCAGAGCGCGTGGAGCTCGTCGACCATGGTCGCGTCGATGGCGTTGCGGACCTCGGGCCGGTCGAGTCGGGCGTGGAGGCGGTCCTCGGCCTCGGTGATGCGCAGGGTAGTGAAGGCGGCGGCGTCGAGCCGGGGTCCGTTCTGGTCGGAGGAGTGCGGCGCAGGGGTCTCAGTCATGGTCACACCGCCTCCAGCAGCATCGCCGACCCCTGACCGACTCCCACACACATGCTGGCCAGGCCGCGGCGGGCGCCTTCGTCCTCCATGCGGCGGGCCAGGGTGAGCACGATGCGCGCCCCGGAGGAGCCCAGCGGGTGGCCCAGGGCGATCGCGCCGCCGTCGGCGTTGACCAGTGCGGGGTCCAGGCCCAGGCGTCGGATGCAGGCCAGGGACTGGGTGGCGAAGGCCTCGTTGAGCTCCACGGCCTCCACCGTGCCGATGTCCCAGCCGGCACGCTTGAGGGCCTTGGTGCTGGCCGGCACGGGCCCCATGCCCATGATCTCGGGGGCCAGGCCGGCGTTGGCCCCGCCGGCGATCCGCGCCCGGGGGGTGAGCCCGTACTGTTCGACGGCGGCTTCGGAGGCGACGATGACGGCGGAGGCTCCGTCGTTCAGGGACGAGGAGTTGCCGGCGGTGACCACGTCGCCGCCGCCCACCACCGGTCGCAGACCGGCCAGGTCCTCCATGCTGGTGCCGGGCCGGGGCCCTTCATCGGTGTCGACGACGGTCACCGCGCCTTTGCGCCCGGGGACCTCCACGGGAGTGATCTCGCGGGCCAGCCGGCCGGCGTCGACGGCGGCGGCCGCCCGACGCTGGGACTCCACCGCGAAGGCGTCGGCCTCCTCCCGGGTGACGCCTTCGACGCGGGCGACCTCCTCGGCGGTCTCCGGCATGGAGTAGGTCCGTTTGTCGATGGTGAGGAACGTCGGGTTCACGAAGCGCCAGCCGATGGAGGTGTCGACGATCTCCCCGGGCTTGCCGAAGCCGCGGGTGGGTTTGGCCATCACCCAGGGGGCCCGCGACATGGATTCCACTCCCCCGGCGACGACGAGGTCCGCGGCACCGGCGGCGATCATGTGGTGCGCCTGAGCGATGGCGCTCATCCCGGAGGCGCACAGCCGGTTGACGGTGATGCCCGGGACGGTCTCGGGGAACCCGGCCAGCAGCCAGGCCATGCGGGCCACATTGCGGTTCTCCTCGCCCGCGCCGTTGGCGTTGCCGAGGATGACCTCATCCACGGCGGCGGGGTCGATGCCGGCGTCCTCGACGACGGTGCGCACCACCAGGGCGGCGAGGTCGTCGGGCCGGACGGAGGACAGCGCGCCGCCGTAGCGGCCGACGGGCGTGCGTGTCCCGGAGACGAGGAAGGCGGGGGTGGTCACGGGGTTCCTCCGACTGTCGGTGAGGGCTGCAGGGCGGCGGCAGGTCGCCGGACCGGAATTACTGACCGATCGTTCACCTGAACACTCTTCCACGCCCGGGCTGTGAGGTCAATCACCAGATGGTCGCCTGCACTGCACCCAGCGGGTCGCCCGCCCGTCAGGGCGGTCGACTGGCTAGGGTGAGGTGAGCCACGTCACTCAGGGATCACCCCTCCCCTGTCACTGACGCCTCAGTCTCACCATCAAGGAGGATGCCGTGAACGCTGCCCCCTCAGGCCAGAAGCCCAGCGCGGGAGGCGGAGCCCTGCTCGGCCCCGTCATGCGACCGCTGAACGCGTTGGTCGAGAAGCTGATCCCTTCTGCCCTGGTCTTCGCGATCGGGCTGACCGTCATCGTCGCGGTGCTCGCCCTGCTGCTCACCGACGCCGGCCCGGTGCAGGTGGTCGAGGAATGGGGCCTCGGTCTGGCGGGTCTGCTGGAGTTCATGACGCAGATCGCGCTGATCCTGTTCCTGGGCTACATCCTGGCCAGCACCCGTCCGGTCCGCGCCCTGCTGCGCCGGCTGGCCCAGGTCCCGCGGACCCCCATGCAGGCCTACCTGTTCGTGTTCCTGATCGCCGCCCTGGCTTCGCTGATCACCTGGGGGCTGGGACTCGTGGTGGGCGGTCTGATGGCCCGGGAGGTCGCCGAGCAGGCCCGCCGTCGGGAGATGCCGGTGCACTTCCCGATGCTGGTGGCCGCCGGGTTCTCCGGCTTCGTGGTGTGGCACATGGGGTACTCGGCCTCCGGACCGCTGACCGCCGCCACGCCGGACTCCTTCGTGGCCGATGTCCTCGGCGAGCCGCTGTCCATCGCGGAGACGGTGTTCTCCAGCTGGAACCTGATCGCCGCCGCGGTGACGATCCTCGTGGTCGCCGGCGCGCTCACGCTCATCGCGCCCCGCAATCCCCACGACGTCGTCCCGCTGGGAGTGGACGCGCGCCTGAAGGACACGGAGGTCGACGACGCCGTCGTCACTCCGGCCGACCGCGTGGACGCCAGCCGCATTCCCACGATGCTGGTGGGGCTCATGCTGGTCGGCTACCTGGCCATCCACTTCTCCGGCGGAGGCGGGCTGACCCTGGACATCGTCAACTGGAGCTTCCTGACGCTGATCATGCTGCTGGTGCGCAGCCCCTTCGAGCTGCTGGCGCTGACCAAGGAGGCCGCCGCGAATGTCGGCGACATCCTGCTGCAGTTCCCGCTCTACGCCGGGATCCTGGGCATCATGGCCGGCACCGGGCTGATGCAGGTGTTCTCCGAAGCGTTCGTGGCGATCTCCACGGACCAGACCTTCGCGCTGTGGGCATTCCTCTCGGCCGGGATCGTGAACTTCTTCGTCCCCTCCGGCGGCGGGCAGATCGCCGTGCAGGCGCCGATCCTGCTGGAGGCGGCCGAGTCCCTGGGCACCGATCCGGCAGTGGCGATCATGGCGGTGGCCTACGGCGACCAGTGGACGAACATGATCCAGCCGTTCTGGGCGCTGCCGCTGCTGGCCATCGCCGGGCTGAAGATGCGCGACATCCTCGGCTACACCACGATCGTGCTCATCGCCTCCGGACTCGTCTTCGGCGCGACGCTGCTGATCGTGTCCTGAGCTCCCCCACCACCCTGAACTCGACTCGGAAGGTCCTATGACATCCCACCCCACCGCTCTGACACCCACCGCAGCCCTGCTGACGGCCGCCGGCGTCGCCGTCGCGCTGCTCGCCGCCTGCTCCCCGGCTTCTGAGGCCGACGTCGACGCTGGTGCCGACGCTTCTGCGGAGGACAGCACCGAGGGCAGCACTGAGGGCAGCACTGAGCAGGCCGCCCCACCGGCCGTCGAGGACACCTCTCGGCTGGACTAGGTCCTCGACGCCGGCTCGCTGGCGGTGTGCACCACCGGCGACTACCCGCCCTTCACCGAACTCGACGAGGAGACCGGCGAGTACACCGGCATCGACGTCGACATGGCTCGGGACCTCGCCGAGCACCTCGCGGTGGAGATCGACTGGGTGCAGACCACCTGGGACGACCTCATGGACGACTATCTGGCCGAATGCGACATCGCCGTCGGCGGCATCTCGATCAACACGGCGCGGTCCGAGCAGGTGTTCTTCTCCGCACCGCTGATGGAGGACGGCAAGACCCCGATCACGCGCTGTGAGAACGTGGACGAGTACCGCACGATCGAGCAGATCAACGACCCTGACGTCACCTCGATCATGCCCAGCGGCGGGACCAACGAGATCTTCGCCCAGGAGCACTACCCCGACGGGGACCTGGTCACCCATGACAATCTGACGATCTTCGACCAGATCGTCGACGGCGAGGCCGACGTCATGACCACCGACCGCTCCGAGGTGCTGTGGATCGCCCACGAGTATGACGAGCTCTGCGCTGTGAATCCGGACGAGCCCTTCGACTACTTCGAGAAGGCCTATATGCTTCCGCGCGGCGACACCGTGATGAAGCACTATGTGGACCAGTGGCTGACCATGGCCCTGAACGACGGCACCTACGAGGAGATCACGGAACCCTGGTTCGGCGACGACGTCGACCTGTGAGAGCGGGCCGTGGGCCTGGCACACCGCCCCGAGCGGCGGCTCACCTGCTGGCGGTGGCAGAGCCTGCGCTCATCGACCCCGCGGTGCCATCGCTGTGAGCGCGAGCTCCCCGGACTCCACCCGCCGGCGGTGCGAACGTGCCATGACCACCGCGATGAGCGGACCGAAGAACGGCAGCGTGAACGCCAGCAGTCCCAGCACCAGCTTCCACCCGGGGGCCAGGCCAGGGCAGCGGAAGATCTCGACCAGCGCCCAGACGAGCAGGGCGAGCGTCAGGAGCCCTGCTCCGCTGGCCACGGCCTCAAACCCGGCCGGAACCAGCGGGGTGGCGGACAGGAGCACCAGCGCGTCAGCAGTCATGACCCCCACGGTACTCCCTCAGAACGCGTTGAGCTGGTGCGTTCCCGCCCGAATGACGCTCGACAGCGCCTGATTCCGGTGGAAACGCACCAGCTCAACGGTGACGGAGTGCGCCTACTGCAGCATCGTCTTGTCGTCGACGACGGCGCCCTTGAGCTTGCCGAACTCGGCCAGCAGGTCCTCCGGGGTCATCTGAGACTTCCGCTCAGCATCGACGTCGAGGATGATCCGACCCTCGTGCATCATGATCAGCCGGTTGCCCACCTCCAAGGCTTGGACCATGTTGTGGGTGACCATCAGGGTGGTCAGCCCCTTCTCCTCCACCACGGAGCGGGTGAGCCGGGTGACCAGCTCCGCCCGCTGCGGGTCCAGGGCGGCGGTGTGCTCGTCCAGCAGCAGCACCCGGGGGTCGGAGTAGGTGGCCATGAGCAGGCTCAGCGCCTGCCGCTGCCCGCCGGAGAGCAGCCCGACCTTGGTCTTGAGACGCTTCTCCAGGCCCAGCTCCAGCTGGGTCAGCGCCTCGGCGAACCGCTCGCGCTTCGCCTTGGTCACGCCCCGGGCCAGGCCGCGCATCTTGCCGCGACGGTCGGCCAGGGAGAGGTTCTCCTCGATGGTGAGGTTCGGGGCGGTGCCGGCCATGGGGTCCTGGAAGACCCGGCCCACCTTCGCCGCGCGCTGGTGCTCCTTGAGGCGGCTGACGTCCTTGCCGTCGAGGGCGACGACGCCGTCGTCCTGGATGATCCGGCCGGCCACGGTGTTCAGCAGGGTGGACTTTCCAGCGCCGTTGGAGCCGATCACGGTGACGAAGTCGCCCTCGCCCATCTCGAGGTCCACGTCCACCAGGGCCCGACGCTCGTTGACGGTGCCGGGGAAGAACGTCTTGGACACGGAGGTGATGCTCAACATGTCAGGCTCCCTTCTTGCCGGCGCCGGCAGCGGCGTCGGAGGTCAGCGTGGCCTCGGCGGCGGCGCTCAGTGCTGAGCGTCCCTTGCGACGGCGGGTGAGCTTGGCGAAGCCCTTCCACTGCGGCAGCAGCAGGGCGGCCACCACCAGCACCGCGGACATCAGCTTCATGTCGTTCGGGTTCAGTCCCACGTTGAGGGCCAGCTGGATGGCCAGGCGGTAGATCACGGCGCCCAGGACGACCGCCAGGGTCGCCTGGAAGACCGTGCGGGTGCCGAAGATCGCCTGACCGACGATCACCGAGGCCAGGCCCACCAGGATCAGACCGATGCCCATGCCGATGTCGGCGAAGCCCTGATGCTGGGCCACCACGGCGCCGGAGATTCCGACCAGCCCGTTGGAGAGCATCAGTCCGGTGATCTTCTGCCGGTCGGTGGAGACCGCGAAGGAGCGGATCATCTGCTCGTTGTCACCGGTGGCCTGCAGTGCCAGACCGTTGTCCGTGTGGAGGTACCAGTCCATGACGAGCTTGAAGATCACCGCTGCCGCGGCGAGCACCAGCACGGAGGTCCAGCCGACCCCGGCCACGGAGCGCAGCGCGCTGATCATGGTGTCCTGCCCCAGCAGGGGCACATTGGCCCCGCCCATGATGCGCAGGTTGATCGAATAGAGCCCGATCATGGTCAGGATGCCGGCCAGCAGGCCGTTGATGTTGCCCTTGGTGTGCAGCAGCCCGGTGATCAGGCCGGCCAGGCAGCCGACGACGAACGCCGCCGCCGTCGCCAGGAAGGGGTTGACCCCGTTGGTGATCAGGATCGCCGCCGTCGCCGCGCCCGAGGTGAACGAACCGTCCACCGTCAGGTCCGGGAAGTTCAGGATCCTGAAGGTCAGGTAGACGCCCAGGGCCATGATCGCGTAGATCAGCCCGAGCTCAAGTGCTGTGATCATCTGTCCTCATCCGCCGTCGTCGGCCGGGTTCCGCCCGACGACGTCTCCACGTCCGCCCAGGGAACGGGCACCGGCTCGGCCTGGTGGGCCAGGCCGATGCCCGTCCTGGATTCTGTCTCTGGGTGATCCTACGCGTGCGTGATCAGCGTCAGGGTCACTCGTCGTCCTCGTCGACGTCGTCCTCAGCGTCCTCGTCCGAGTCCTCGTCGGAATCCTCGTCGGCGTCCTCGTCGGCGTCCTCGTCGCCGTCCTCGGGGTCCAGCTCCTCGAGGTCCTCGCCGACCACACCGTCGGCCCGATCGAGCAGCTCGTCGTCGAGCTCGATGCCCATCTGCTCGGCGGCCTCCGGGTTGACGACCAGCTCGAGGACCTCACCGGTCTCCACGGGCATCTCGGCCGGGTCCTCGCCATCCTGAAGGATCCGCAGCGCCATCTCCCCGGCCTGGCGGCCCAGGTTCTCGTAGTTGATGCCATAGGTGGCCAGCGCCCCGCGCTGCACCGAGTCGCCCTCTGCCGCGATGACGGGGATCTGGTTCTGGTGCGCGTACTGCAGCACCGACTCCAGAGCCGAGACGACGGCGTTGTCGGTGGGCACGTAGATCGCGTCCACACTCAACGACTCCACGCCCTGCTGGACCTCCGCGGAGTTCGAGACGGTGGCCTCGTGGATCTCCAGACCCAGCTCCTCGGCGGCCTCGTGCGCCAGCTCCACCTGGACGGCCGCGTTGACCTCGCCGGAGGAGTAGACGATGCCGACGGACTCGACGTCCGGGGCGATCTCCTGGAGCAGCTCCAGCTGGTCGGCCACCGGGTTCATGTCCGAGGCGCCGGTGACGTTGCCGCCCGGGGCGTCCCAGTCGTCCACCAGGCCGGCCTCCTGCGGCTCGGTCACCGAGGAGAAGACGATCGGGATGTCGGTGATGGACTGGGCGGCCGCCTGGGCGGTGGGGGTGGCGATCGCGTGGACCAGGTCGTGGCCTGCGGTGGCGAAGGTGCCGGCGATGTTGGTGGCGGTGGCCTGATCGTTCTGGGCGTTCTGCTCGTCCCAGTCCACCTCGACGCCGGCGTCCTCGAAGGCCGCCTTGAAGCCCTCGCGGGCGGCGTCCAGGGACGGGTGGGAGACGATCTGGGTGATGCCGATGGAGTAGCTGTCGCCGTCGTCGCCGCCGTCGTCCTCTCCCTCGCCGCCGCCGTCGCAGGCGGTGAGCAGCAGAGCGGCGGCGGCCGTGGCGGCCGAGAGCCTCAGAATGGTGCTGTGGTGTCGCATGGGGGTTCTCCTCATCTGTGGTGCGGATCAGTCATCAGCGCTGGTGAGCGATCCATGACTGACATCATGCGCGACGTCGGCGCCGATTGTCTGCCCTCGGCGGGCGTGTCAGCGCGAAGACTTCAGGATGGTGAGCTCTTCGCGGTCGCTGTCGTCGGTCAGGTTGATGCCCTGCAGGTGTTTCGGAACCACCGAGACCGCCAGGAAGGACATCACGGCCAGGGCCGCGATATAGACGCCGATCAGCCAGGACTTGCCGGTGGTGTCCAGGATGGTCTGGGCGATCGTGGCGGCGAAGGCTCCACCGATGATCGAGCCGAGCGCATAGCCGATGGAGACCCCGGAGAAGCGGATGGCCACCGGGAACATCTCGGCGTAGAGGGCGGACTGCGGGCCGTAGGAGGGCCCGAGGCCCACGGTGAGCACGAAGATCGCCAGGGCGAACAGCGGCAGGGAGGCGGTGTCCAGCAGGAACCACATGGGCACCGCCCACACGATGATGATGCCGTAGCCGATCTGGAAGGTGCGCACCCGGCCGATGCGGTCGGAGACCCAGCCGCCGAAGAGGGTGAAGCAGAACCAGCCCACACCGCCGATGAGCGAGGCGATGAGCGTCTCGGTACGAGCCATACCCAGGTGGCTGACGCCGTAGGCGGCGAAGAAGGCGATGACCAGGTAGCCGGCGGCGTTGTTGGCGGCGAAGATCAGCGCGGCCAGGAAGGTGTACTTCTTATGAGTGGTCACCAGCTCCTTCAGCGGGGCCGAGGACTCCTTCTTCCGCTCCTTCATCTCGGTGAACACCGGGGACTCGTCGACCTTCACCCGGATCAGGTAGCCGACGATGATCAGCACGAAGGAGAACAGGAACGGCACGCGCCAGCCCCATTCGAGGAACTGCTCCTCGGTGGTGACGGCGTTGAGGCCGAACATGAACCCGGTGGCCAGCAGCATGCCCAGCGGGACGCCGATCTGCGGGTAGGCGCCGAAGAGGCCGCGCTTGTGGCGCGGGGCGTGCTCCACGGACAGCAGCGCGGCACCGCCCCACTCGCCTCCGGCGGAGAGTCCCTGCAGGATCCGCAGGAAGATCAGGATCATCGGCGCGGCGATGCCCAGGGTGGCGTAGGTGGGCAGCAGGCCGATGAGCACGGTCGCTCCGCCCATGCCCATCAGCGTGATGACCAGGACGATCTTGCGTCCGAACCTGTCCCCCAGCCAGCCGGCCAGGATGGCGCCGAGGGGTCGGAAGAGGAAGGAGATGCCGATGGAGGCCCAGGCGACGATCTGCGCCAACGCCTGGTTCTCCTGGCCGAGAGGCTCGAAGTACAGCACGGCGAGCACGAAGCCTGCCGCCTGCGCGTAGATGAAGAAGTCGTACCACTCGATGGTGGTGCCCACGAGCGTCCCGGCGAGGACCTTCTTCTCCTCGCGGGTCATCTCATGGCCTTCGGTGCTGAGATAGATCGTCTGGCTCATGTGCTCTCCGGGTGCGGTCGATGCGGACGGGCCGCCGGCAAAGGGGCCGGATCGTGTGATGCAGCTCACCTCTGCGACAGAATGTACCAGATTTATTGACCGAACGGTTGGTCAGTTCAAAAAGTCACCCAGACCCAGCACGTCGGCACCGCTGACGACGAGATGCAGACCGTGCTGGGCCGCTGAGGCAACATGACGGTGGGGCTACCAGGCGATGACGTGGGGCTGGGAGACTTCACGCAGCCCGTGGGTGCCGAACTCAAGACCGAACCCGGATTCCTTGGCCCCGCCGAAGGGGATCCGGGGATCGACCGCACCATGCTTGTTGATCCAGGTGGTACCGGCCTCCAGCCGGGCCGCCACCGCCCGGGCCCGGTCCAGGTCCGAGGACCAGACCGAGGAGCCCAGCCCGACCTCCAGAGCGTTGGCCGCGGTGATGGCCTGTTCCAGATCGGTGTAGCGGATGATCGGCAGCACCGGTCCGAACTGCTCCTCGACCACCAGTGGATTGTCTTCCTCGATGTCGGCCACCAGGGTGGTCGGGTAGAAATGTCCACCGCGCCCCGCGATGACCTCGGGGTCTGGGTCTCCTCCGATGAGGATCCTGGCCCCGGAGTCCTGGGCCGCGGTGACCAGCCGGTCCACGATCTCCCACTGGGCACGGTTCTGCACCGGGCCCAGCACATTGGCCTCATCGAGCCCGACTCCCATGGGCATCTGCCCGGCGATCGCCACCAGAGCGTCACAGACCTGGTCATAGAGGGCATCGGGGACATAGAGGCGTTTCATGGCCGCGCAGGTCTGCCCGGTGTTGATGAATGCCCCCCAGAAGAGGTCTTCGGCGATCGCGGTCGGGTCAGCGTCGTCCAGGACGATGCCGGCGTCGTTGCCGCCCAGTTCCATGGTCAGCCGCTTCACGGTCTCGGAGGCTGCGGCGATGATCTTCTTGCCCGTGGGGGTGGAGCCGGTGAACATGATCTTGGCGATGTCGGGGTGCCGAGTGAGTCGGTCCCCGATGTCTCCGCGCCCGGGCACGGCGATGAGCACATCAGAATCGAGCACCGTGTTGAGCACCTCGACCAGTCCCAGCACCGACAGCGGGGTGTATTCGGAGGGTTTGATCACCACGGTGTTGCCCATCCGCAGGGAAGGAGCGATCTGCCAGATGCTGATCATCATCGGCCAGTTCCACGGCCCGATCGCCCCGACCACACCCAGGGGGCGGTGGTACAGCTCGGCCCGGCCGGACTCGTCATCGACGATGACTTCCGGGCCCACCGGGAAGGACGCGGTGGCGCGCAGCCAGGCCACGCAGGCTCCGACCTCGAACCGGGCGTTGGGGCCGTTGAGGGGTTTGCCCTGTTCACGGGAGAGCAGCACTGCCAGTTCCTCGGCGTGGGCCTCGATCGCTTCAGCAGCCGCGTTGAGCCGTTCTGCCCGGTCAGCATCCGAGTGGGCGGCCCATCCGGGCTGAGCCGCTCGGGCCCGGGCCACCGCGGCATCGAGATCCTCCACGGTGGCCTCAGGGGCTCGACCGACCACCTCCCCGGTGGCCGGGTCCAGGATCTCCCGCCCACCAACAGCCGGCTGGATCCGCTCCAGCAGGGACACCTTCTGGGGCACGTTCTGCGTCGTCATCGCTGTGATTCCTCCTCCATCGTCAGGAATGCTTCATTCACTTCACTGTGCGCGACGGCTGCCGGGAAGGTGTTGTCTTCCCCTGCAGCCTTCTATGACGGGAGCGCGCCGTCTCCCCGGCCCGAGTCTCTCGCCGCAAGCCCAGATGCCAGCACATGGCCGCCAGCACCAGCAGGAGTTCCGCCGTCGCGAACCCGAGGGCGAGATGCATGAGCGGCTCGTGCAGCTCGGCCGGCCCGACGCCGCCGCCGTGGTGGGACACGTCCGCCTCGAGTTCTCCGGGGCTCCCCGCCTCAGCGCCGTTCGACCTCATCAGACCGAGATGCAGGATCAGCATCCCGGCATTCATGACGGCGATCATCGTCCAGGCGCGCAGGGACTCGCCCCGCCAGAGGTGGCCCGCGCACGGCAGGCACACCACGGCCATGGCAGCCATGACGAGACCCATCAGCAGTCCTCCATGGCCCAGCAGGACCAGGTGCACCACGCCGGAGAGCGCCGCACAGGTCGCCGCGGCACGACGCAGGACGACGGGCGCCATGGGCGTCACCTCTTCCCTGAATGCTGTGAACTGTGCCATATTTATTTTGAGCGTGCGCTCAACTATAAGGAGGAGTTCGATGACTGACAAGACCTCGGGCGATGCCGCCGCCCACCCGCTGACCCCTCTCTCCGCCGAGGAGATCTCCCGGATCCGCGCCGTGCTGGAGCACCATGACCTGCTGCCCGAGTCCGCGCGGGTGAGCTACCTGATGCTGCGTGAGCCGGAGAAGCAGAAGGTCCTGGCCTGGACGCCGGACCAGCGGCTCCCCCGCCAGGCCTCGCTCGTCGTCACCGACCTGGCCACCAACGCGGTCCGTGACGTCATCGTCGACCTGGACGGCGACACCATCGTCTCCGACCAGGCGGTCGACGTCGCAGAGCAGGGCACCGGCCCGATCTTCATGGAGGAGCTCTTCGGGGTCGACGACGTCCTCAAAGCCGACGCGCGCTACATCGAGGCCTTGGAGCACCGTGGCGTGACCGACCTCGAGAAGGTCGTCGTCATCGGCCTCTCCGCCGGCGTCTTCGGCTACGAGGATGAGCGCGGCCACCGCATCCTGCGCGCGCTCTCCTTCCGGCAGGACTACCCGACCGACTCCATCTGGGCCCACCCGATCGGCGGCATGGTCGCCCACATCGACATGACCGACCGGAAGGTCCTGCGCGTCGTGGAGACCGAGGTGACCCACGTGCCGGAAGAGTCCGGCGACTACCTGGACCCGGCCGTGCGCGGCGAGCTCCGCACCTCACTGAAACCCATCTCCATCACCCAGCCCGAGGGAGTCAGCTTCACACTGGAAGACGGCGTGCTGGAGTGGGAGAACTGGAGCGTCCGCTTGGGGTTCAACGGCCGGGAGGGCCTGACCCTGCATCAGCTCACCTTCTCCGACCAGGGACGCCGGCGCCCCATCATGTACCGCGGCTCCGTGGCGGAGATGGTGGTCAACTACGGGGACCCCTCCCCCACCAACGCCTGGCAGAACTACTACGACGTCGGCGAGTTCCAGTTCGGACGGCTCGCCAACGCTTTGGAGCTGGGCTGCGACTGCAAGGGGGAGATCACCTACGTGGACGCCGTCGTCGCCGATGACTTCGGGCGCCCGCAGACGTTGCCGAACGCCATCTGCCTCCACGAGGAGGACTACGGCATCCTGTGGAAGCACACCGACGACTTCTCCGGCAGCTCGGAGGTCCGCCGCCAGCGGCGCCTGGTCATCTCCTTCTTCGTCACCGTGGGCAACTACGACTACGGCTTCTACTGGCATCTGTACCTGGACGGGAAGATCGAGCTGGAGTCCAAAGCGACCGGCATCGTGTTCACCAACGCCCACCCCGGCGGCGACTACCCGTACTCCACCGAGATCGCCCCGGGGCTCGGCGCCCCGATCCACCAGCACCTGTTCTGCGCGCGGATGGACATGATGGTCGACGGCACCGCGAACGCGGTGGACGAGATCGACGTCGTCCGCGAGCCCACCTCGCAGAGCAATCCGTGGGGCAACGCGTTCAACCGCACGATCACCCGACTCCCCTCCGAACAGCAGGCGATCCGCGATGCGGACGGCTCCTCAGGTCGCCTCTGGCGCATCAGCAGCACCGAGGGCACCAACCGCCTGGGGCAGCCGACCGCCTACGTGCTCCACGCGGAGGATTCACCCACGCTGCTAGCGGCCGACGATTCCCCGATCCGGCGTCGCGCGGCCTTCGCCGCGCATCACCTGTGGGTGACCCGGTACGACGCCGAGGAGCTGTACCCCGCCGGCCGGCTCGTCAACCTCAACCCCGGCGACGACGGCCTCCCCCGGTATGCGGCGCAGGACCGAGCACTCGACGGGGAGGACGTGGTGCTCTGGCACACCTTCGGCCTCACCCATTTCCCCCGCACCGAGGACTGGCCGATCATGCCGGTGGACTACGCGGGATTCCGCATGACGCCGAACGGGTTCTTCGACCGCAACCCCACCCTGGACGTCCCGCCGGAGTCCGGTTGGCACTGTCAGGCCTCGGGCGCGCCGGAAGCCTCCCCCTCCGGCGCATCACCCCAGGACGACGGCGGCTGCCACTGCTGAGCCGCCTGCTCGGTCATCCAGGGGGCCAGGTGGTGGCGCACGATCTGCCAGAGCCTGGCCTCCTGGCCCAGGCGCGTGCCGAGCACTCGTTCGAACTGTGAGGCGGTGACCAGGTACAGCAGCGCATCGGCGATGTCCTCCACCGGCGCCTCCGGGTGCAGCTCCTCCGCATCGACCGCCTCCCTGAGGTATCCGGTCATCTGCTGACGCCATTGGTGCTCGACCGCGACCTGCAGGCTGCCCACACTGGGGTTCGCCGCGACGCGCCCCCAGAAGCTGACCACCACATAGGCCTCATCGCGGGGGACGCCGCCGATCGGCAGGACCTCTTCGAGCATGGCGCGCAGCGCGTCCAGCCCGGCGGAGTCGTCCACCCGCCGGGCGATGCGTGCGTCGGTGCGCTCGAAGATCATCTCGAAGGCCTGGGAGAGCACCTCGTCGAAGCCGGAGAAGTAGTGCCACAGGGACCCGACGGCGACGCCGAGCTCGGCGGCCAGGGCCCGCGTGGTGGCGGCCTCCATGCCGTCCCGGGCGGCGATCTTCAGGTAGGTGCGGACGATCTCTTCTCGGCGTGCGCGGCGGTCGACCTTCTTCGGCATGGGGCTGATTCTGCCGCATCGGACCATCCGGGACGGGGACGACGCCCGGACCACCCGTCACGCGTCGACCCCACACCTCCTCCGGCCCTCAGGCGAGGGGCGGCCCGCCGAGCGGAATCCCCCGGCGGAACACGTCCTGCGGGTCGTACCGGTCTTTGACCGCGCGGAGCCGCTCCACTGTGCCGGCGTCGAAGGCCTGCCGAGCGATCTGGATCTTCTCATGGCCCTCGACGAAGTTCAGATAGCCCGGCAGCGCCGCAAGCCGGGAGTCCACCCGCCGCCAGGTCTCGGAGAAGCGCCGTGCGAGCTCGGTGTCAGACTCCGGGCTGGTGATCAGTCCGACGAGTTCGAGCATCCGACCACCCTCTCGTGCGGCGAAGCTGACCTCCGGACGACGCCGGCTGATGGCACCTCCTGCGTGACGGGTCTCGGCGAACAGGACGGGGGACGCCGCGCCGCCCGCGACGACGGCGTCACGCATCGCCTCGAAGACCCCCCCGGTCCAGTCGGTCGAGCCACCGGCCGCTGCTGGCCGCCGGCAGGGGATCCACCGGATCCATGGAGATCTCGGCCGCCCGGGAGAACGGGATGCTGGCCCACGTGTCCATCAGGGGTCTGCGCCAGGCGCGCCATCGGTCGACGAGCCGTCGTCCCTCGCTGGGCCCCGCTTCCTCCGTGCCGGCGAAGCAGCCGCGGACGAGCACGAAGGTCTTCCCTCGCAGGGGCTCCGGGACGATCTCCAGCGGCGGGAACGCCGTGATGTTGAACGCGCTGGTGAGCTCCTCCGGGCAGCCCTCGGACCAGTCCACATAGCGGTCGAAGACCTGCTCCGCATCCTCCACGGGGTAGAACAGGTTCCCGGCGTAGACCATGTCGACCGGGACCAGGTCCACCGTCATCTCCACGACGACGCCGAGCCCGCTGCCTGCGGTGCCGCACAGCGCCCAGAACAGGTCAGGCTCGGCAGAGGGCGAGGTCGTCACGATCCGTCCCCCGGCGACCACGACGGTCAGGGAGCGGACGGCGTCGACGGCGAGCCCGTAATTCCGCGCGAGCCAGCCGAAGCCTCCCCCGAGGCTGAATCCGACGGTGCCGACATGCGGAGCCGAGCCGAGCAGCGGCGCGAGGCCGTACTGCTGTGCGGCCTCCAGAACGGGCGTCCACGTCGTGCCTCCACCGAGTGTGGCCTGCTGGGACTCGACATCGATGGCCACGCCGTCCAGCCCGCGCGTCAGGATGAGCAGCGTCTCGTCATCGGCCGGGATCGTCACACCGTGGCCGGTGTTCTGCACCGAGACGGCCAACCCGTGGGTCTCGGCGAAACGGACGGCGTGGGCGACGTCGCTGACGGTGGAGGCCGCCACGGCGATCCCCGGACGCTGGGTCCATGCCAGGTTCCATCCGGCACAGGCGCCGGAGTATGGCGGGTCGTGAGGGAGGAGAACGGCCCCGGTGCATGCCGTGCGGAGGGCGTCGACGCCCGGGAGGGAGGTCTGGATGGACATGATCGTCTCCTTGAGGATCTCCGCCGAGGCCGTTCATCGGGCGCCTGGGTCCTTCGGCAGTCCTCCGCGGGTCTCCAGCGTCCTGCGCGGAGGCTCCGCTCACCATCCCCCGGCCGGGGCATCTTCCGGTCCGACTCCCCCTCAACTGGGGGATCTTGGACAGGGGGGGACCCGCAACCGTTGACTCTGTCCCCGGGTGGGACGAGCATCAGGGTCATGGTGCCTTCAGGCTCGCCTCCGGTGATCCGGCGCCGACGGAGCAGGAGCGGCGCCGCCGGACGCGTCGCCGAGGTCTGCACCGATGCCGGGAGCACTGCCGAGCTCGTGGAGGGGCTGCGCGAACCGCTCCACGACGCCCTGGGGATGTCCGGGATGGTGCTCAGCGCCACTGACCCTGACACGCTCCTGTTCTCCACTGCTGCCGTGATCGAGGACCTCCCGGAGGAGATGTGCGCACCGTGGATGCACAACGAGTTCCTCGAGCAGGACTTCAACAAGTTCGCCGATCTGCATCGCACCGGGGCAGCCGCCTCGACGTTGCACCGCGTCACCCAGGGCCATCCGCAGCTGAGCCCTCGGCACGAACGCCTGTACCGGCCCTCGGGATTCGGCCCCGAACTGCGGACGACCTTCTCGATCAACGGGGCATGCTGGGGCATGGGCAGTTTCCTCCGAGAAGACCGTGAGGAGGATTTCGACGACGGAGCCCTGGCGTGGCTGGACCAGGTCCGTCCGCTGATCGCCGCCGGATTCCAGCGGTGCACGGTCTCGTCGGTGCGTGCCGAGGCCGAGGGCTGGGTCGCAGGCGTCGTCTCCCTCGATCCGCTCGGGCAGGTCGTGTCCATGACGGAGTCTGCCGCGCAGTGGCTCGGTGACCTGTGGGCTCATCCCATCCGTGCGGGTCAGCACACGGTGCTGCCGGGCGAGGCCTATATGGTCGCCACCCGGGCCCGGGCCCGGGCGGAGGACGCGGACGGCGGCCTGGCCCCGATGACGCGGCTGCATGGTCGGTCCGGACGCTGGCTGACGATCACGGGAGACTGCACGCTGGCCAGCGACGGGAGCCTCTCCGGAATCGTCCTGGTCATCGAGCCGTCTCGCCCCACGGATGTCATGCCGATGGTGGTCTCCGCCTATGGGCTCACGGCGCGGGAGCAGGAGGTGCTCGCCGAACTCTCCCAGGGGCGGCGCACCGCGGACATCGCGACCCGACTCTTCATCTCCGAGCACACGGTGCGCGACCACATCAAGTCGACCCTGGCCAAGACCTGCACCACCTCACGCGGCGAGCTGATGAGCATGCTGTTCCATCGGCACGCGCGCCCGATGACGCAGGTCACGCACTGCTGAGCGTGCACCGCGCCGGCCGCCGCGTCGGGCCGGGCGATCATCCCGCCAGAGACAGGGCGGGCGCCTGATGCCGCCGGCGGTAGGCGCTGGGCGACTCGCCGAACTCTGCCTTGAACACTCGGGAGAAGTGGGCAGCGTCATGGAGCCCCCATCGCCCGGCCACGGCTGAGATCGGGCGATCAGCCAGCAGCGGGTCGGCGAGATCCCGCCGGATGTGCTCCAGTCGCCGTGAGCGGATCCAGGCGGAGACGGTCTGACCCTCCGCGGAGAAGATGGTGTACAGGTGACGCACCGAGATGTAATGGGCTGCGGCGATCGAGGCCGGTGACAGGTCCTCGTCGCCCAGATGCCGCAGGATGTGCTCCCTGATCTCACGGCCCAGATGCCGGGACGAGGACGCCTCAGCGGCGTGACGCTCATCCAGCTCCTGGGAGAGCATGGTGACCATCAGGTCCAGCGCCAGATGCACCAGACGCGCCGAGTAGGTGCTGGAGAGCTGGTCGAGATCCCGCCCCAGCTCCATGAAGAACGGGTTGATCATGCGCCCGAACCCGCGATCCTGGGGAAAGCAGCTCGCCGTGACCTGGGCGACCTCCTCCGGCGCGAGGTCGACCATCTCCTGGGGGAAGATCATCACCATCGCCTGGCTCGGCTCCGCGAAATGCAGCCGGTAGGGCCTGTGCGTGTCATAGATGGCGAGGTCGCCCGGCCCGAGGCTCGCCCGACGCCCGTCCTGCTCCAGGATGCCGCGCCCGGCCAGCTGCAGGCTGATCTTGTAGAACCGGGCGTCGTCGGCGGAGATCAGCCCGGGGGTTCGGGTCACGCGGTGCGGCGTGGTGACCAGCTGGAAGAGCCCGACGTCGTCCACGGTGGAGCTGCGCAGGTGGCCACGGAAGGGAATGCCGCCTTCGGCCTGGATGTCCAGGGGCACCACCGAGGATCCGATGGCGGCCCGCCAGGAAGGCAGATCGAGGCCGGACCGGGGCAGGTCCAGGACTGCTCCGTTGTCACACTGCTGATTCATGGCCCCTCCTGGGACATCTGCGGGACACCTCTGATTCTTGAGCGATTGCTCAATAACGATGGCAGAAGGTGCCCACGTCATGACGACGACGTCTCCAGAAGTGTGACACCGCTCATATCCGATGGCAAGGTTCACCGCACCGCTCCCGGCACCGCCCACCGCACGGACCAGGACAACGTGTGTGCACGCTGACACAAGACGCGCCCCACCATGAGGCGGAGACTGAGGCCATCCACCCCAAGACCGCACGGAGCACATCATGAGCAGACACTCCCCCACCGCCCCGACGCCCACCCCCGACGACGTCCGCACCCCTGAGGAGACAGCCCTCGCCCGGCGGACGCTCGGCGTCCCAGCCCTGGTCTTCCTGATCATCGCCGCTTCCGCACCGCTGACCGTCCTGGCCGGCGGAGCCACCACCAGCTTCGCGGTCACCGGAGAGCTCGGCGTGCCGGTCGGCTATCTCCTGCTGGGCCTCGTCCTGATCTTCTTCGCCATCGGCTACGGCAGGATGAGCGCGCTGATCCAGAATGCGGGAGCCTTCTACGCCTATGTGGCCGCGGGGCTCGGCATCCGGGCGGGCATCGGCACCTCCTTCCTCGCACTGGTGACCTACAACGCCATGCAGATCGGCCTCTACGGGGTCTTCGGATTCACTGCATCCTCCGTCCTGGGAGAGCTCACCGGACTCGAGGCCCCCTGGTGGCTGTGCGCCCTGGCGGGATGGCTGATCGTCGGCGCGCTGGGAGTCAACACGGTGGACCTCAACGCCAAGGTGCTCGCCGTGATCGTGGCGCTCGAATTCGTCATCGTCATCGCCGTCAGCGCACTCTCCTTCTCCGTGGCACCTGAAGGCATCAGCGCGGAGGCTTTCCTCCCGGAGCACTGGCTGACCGGGAGCTTCGGGGCGCTGCTGGCCTTCGGCATCGCCGCCTTCATGGGCTTCGAGTCTGGCGCCATCTACTCCGAGGAGGCCAAGGACCCTCGGCGCTCCGTCGCCACGGCGACCTACATCGCCGTCGGCATCATCGCGGCGTTCTACGCCTTCTCGGCCTGGGCGTTCTCACTGGGCGTCGGAACCTCGCAGATGGTGGAGCAGTCACAACAGTGGGGGCCGGACCTGATGTTCGTCTTCCTGGGCCAGCATGTGCCGGCGATGGCCTCGAACATGGCGGCCCTGCTCTTCCTGACCAGCATCCTGGCCGCCATGATCGCCTTCCACAACGCCGCGGCCCGATACTTCTTCTCCATGGGCCGAGCCCGAGTCCTCCCCCAGGCGCTGGGGAGGACCGGACCCCGCAACGGCGCTCCCGTGGCCGGCTCGCTGGCGCAGTCGACGCTGGGCCTGATCTTCATCCTCCTCTTCGCCGTGGCCGGCGTCGGCTCGGATCTCGGCGTCCTGTACCCGGTGCTGACGATGTTCCCCTGGCTGACCAACGCCGCAGGGTTCGGCATGGTGATCCTGCTGTGCGTGACCTCCGTGGCGATCATGCGTCGCCTCGGCGAGGACCCCGACCAGCACCCGTTCTTCGTGCGCAGGGTGGCGCCGCTGGTCGCCGCGATCGGTTTCGGCATCATCGCGCTGCTCATCATGGCCAACTTCGACACCATGATCGAGGCCGACGGCTTCTCCGCCCTGGTGATCGTCATCCCGGGCACCATCGTCGCCTCCGGGGCGATCGGCCTCGCCTGGGCCTCGTATCTGCAGCGACGCCGGCCGGAGATCTACGAGCATGCGCGGCAGGCGAACATCGGCTGACGCCTCCTCCCGCCCCGCCCTGACCGCCAGCACAGACCTCTTGTGTCGCAGGACACGGATAATATACGATCCTCGATATGATCTGATGTCGGCATTCAGTGCCCGGCGCAGACCCGACGACGCCGCCACGCACGGCCCATGTACGGAGCGAAGGAGCTTCTTTGGACACCTCCAGCGACCTGGACACCCCCAGCACCTCGCAGGACCTCATGAGGGTCCACGCGGGCAAGGTCATCGCCGTCCACATCAGCTACGCCTCTCGGGCCGAGCAGCGCGGACGCCGCCCCGCGGCCCCGTCCTACTTCTTCAAGCCGGCCAGCTCACTGGCGCCGACCGAGGCCGCCGTCGAGCGCCCGGCCGGTACGGAGCTGCTGGGCTTCGAGGGGGAGATCGCCCTGGTCATCGGGCGCCGCGCCCGCCGCCTCGCCCGGGATGAGGCGTGGGCGCATGTCGGTTGGATCACCGCCGCCGACGACCTCGGCCTGTATGACCTGCGCGGCAACGACAAAGGCTCCAACGTCCGCAACAAGGGGCGGGACGGCTACACCCCGCTCGCCCCGCAGCTGATCCCCGCCGCCGACGTCGACCCCTCCGCCCTGCGCATCCGCACCTGGAAGAACGGCCACCTCGTCCAAGAGGACACGTCGGCCGGCATGATCTTCCCCCTCCCCCAGCTCGTGGCGGACCTCTCCCAGCATCTGACCTTGGAGCCCGGAGACATCATCCTCACCGGCACCCCCGCCGGCGCCTCGGTGGCTCAGCCCGGCGACGTCGTCGAGGTGGAGGTCGACGTCGTGGGAGACCCCGAGCAGGCCCCGCGCTCCAGCGGCCGACTGCGCACCCCGATCGTCGAAGGGCCCGGAGACTTCGATCCCGACCTCGGGAGCCTGCCGCGCGTGGACGACCTCCAGCGCGAGGAGGCCTGGGGATCGCGCCAGGCTGCCGGGCTGCCGGAGCACACCACCGGAGTCGCTGAGGCCCTGCGGGAGAAGCTGGAGTCTGCTCCGGTGGCGGGCCTGACCCAGGAGATGCGCCGCCGCGGCTACAACACCGTCACCATCGACGGTCTGCGCCCCACCCGTGCGGGACGGAAGATGGTCGGCACTGCACGCACTCTGCGCTTCATCCCGGCACGCGAAGACCTGTTCCGCAGCCACGGCGGCGGCTACAACGCGCAGAAACGCGTCTTCGACGACGTCGGCGCCGGTGAGGTGATCGTCATCGAGGCCCGCGGGGAGACCGGCTCAGGCACCCTGGGCGACATCCTCGCTCTACGCGCCCAGGCCCGCGGTGCCGCCGGTGTCGTCACCGACGGCGGGGTCCGGGACCACGCGACCGTCGCCGAGATCGACCTCCCCGTGTTCTGCCAGGGGCCCCACCCCGCCGTGCTCGGGCGCCGACATGTCCCCTGGGACGTGGACGTCACCATCGCCTGCGGCGGGGCCGCCGTCCAGCCCGGTGATGTCATCGTCGGCGACGACGACGGCGTCGTCGTCCTGCCCCCGGAGATCGCCGAGGAGGTCGCCGACGCCGCCCTGGCCAAGGAGGCCGAAGACGCTTGGGTCGCCGAGCAGGTCACCTCCGGCCACCCGGTGGACGGCCTGTTCCCCATGAACGCGCAGTGGCGGGCCCGCTACGAGGCCGAGACGGCCGGCGGGGCGACCGTGACGCAGGACCAGGCATGAGCACCCTGCGCATCGACGAGCAGGCCTCCAAGTCGGAGAAGACCTACCGCTGGATCCGGGAGCGCATCATCGCCCGGGACTTCAACCCGGGCTACCGCCTGGTGCTGGGCACCATCGCCAAGGAGCTCGGCGTCAGCACGGTCCCGGTCCGGGAGGCTGTGCGGCGCCTGGAGGCCGAGGGACTCGTCGAGTTCGAACGCAACATCGGCGCCCGGGTGGCCATGGTGGACCAGAGCGAGTACATCGACACCATGCAGACCCTCGGCGTGCTCGAGGGCGCGGCCACCTCGCTGTCCCTCGGACGCCTGACCGAGGCTGACATCGCCCGGGCCGAGTCCATCAACGAGCAGATGCGCGCGCTGCTGGACCACTTCGAGCCCACCGTGTTCACCGCGCTGAACGAGAAGTTCCACCGCGCCCTGGTGCACCGCTGCCCGAACCCGCACATCGCCGATCTGGTGGACCGCGGCTGGAACCGACTCTCCGGGCTGCGCAGCTCCACCTTCAGCTTCGTGCCGGAACGGGCCCCGCTCTCCGTGGCCGAGCACGAGGAGATCCTCGCGCTGATCCGGGCCCAGGCAGACCCGGTGGAGATCGAGATGGCGGTCCGCCGCCACAAATGGCGCACCGTGGAGGCCTACCGCAGCCACGAGCAGAACCTGACCCCTGACACCCCGCAGTGAGAGGACGCCCGATGAACTCCCTCGAGACCCAGACCTCGACCCCCGGCACCGACGCCGACGCCCACCGCCTGCCGGAGGATCTGCCGCAGAGCATCCAGCACTACATCGACGGCCAGTTCGTGGACTCCGCCGACGGCGACACCTTCGACGTGCTCGACCCGGTCACCAACGAGACCTACATCCAGGCCGCCTCCGGCAAGGCCGCCGACGTCGACCATGCCGTGGCCGCCGCACGGCGCGCCTTCACCGAAGGGCCCTGGCCGCGCATGCTCCCCCGCGAGCGCTCCCGGGTGCTGCACCGCATCGCGGACCTGGTGGAGACTCGCGGGGATCGGCTCGCCGAGCTGGAGTCCTTCGACTCCGGCCTGCCGATCACCCAGGCTCTCGGTCAGGCCCGCCGGGCCGCCGAGAACTTCCGGTTCTTCGCGGACCTGATCGTCGCGCAGGCCGACGACGTCTACAAGGTGCCCGGCCGGCAGGTGAACTATGTGAACCGCAAGCCCATCGGCGTCGCCGGTCTCATCACCCCCTGGAACACCCCGTTCATGCTGGAGAGCTGGAAGCTCGCCCCGGCCATCGCGGCCGGCAACACGGTGGTGCTCAAGCCGGCGGAGTTCACCCCGCTCTCCGCCGGCCTGTGGGCCGGCATCTTCGAGGAGGCCGGGCTGCCGCAGGGCGTGTTCAACCTGGTCAACGGCTTCGGTGAGCAGGCCGGCGACGCCCTGGTCAAGCACCCGGAGGTCCCGCTGATCTCCTTCACCGGCGAGTCCGCCACCGGTCAGCTGATCTTCGCCAACGCGGCCCCGTACCTGAAGGGCCTGTCCATGGAGCTGGGAGGGAAGTCCCCGGCGATCGTCTTCGACGACGCCGACCTGGAGGCCGCTGTCAACGCCACCATCTTCGGGGTGTTCTCCCTCAACGGGGAGCGCTGCACCGCCGGCTCGCGGATCCTCGTCCAGCGGGAGGTCTACGACGAGTTCGTGGAGCGCTACGCCGCCCAGGCGAAGCGGGTGAAGGTCGGGCTGCCGCACCAGAAGACCACCGAGGTGGGCGCCCTGGTGCACCCGGAGCACTACGAGAAGGTCATGAGCTACGTGGAGCTGGGCAAGACCGAGGGACGCCTGGTGGCCGGCGGCGGTCGCCCCGAGGGCTTCGAGACCGGGAACTTCGTCGCCCCCACCGTCTTCGCCGACGTGCCGCCCACTGCCCGGATCTTCCAGGAGGAGATCTTCGGGCCCGTCGTCGCCATCACCCCCTTCGACTCGGAGGAGGAGGCGCTCGCTCTGGCCAATGACACCCGCTACGGGCTGGCCGCCTACATCTGGACCAACGACCTCAAGCGGTCCCACAACATCGCCCAGGCCGTGGAGGCCGGCATGGTGTGGCTGAACTCCAACAACGTCCGAGACCTGCGCACCCCCTTCGGCGGGGTCAAGGCCTCCGGGCTCGGCCACGAGGGCGGGTACCGCTCCCTGGACTTCTACACGGACCAGCAGGCGGTCCACATCAACCTCGGTGAGGTCCACAACCCGGTCTTCGGCAAGGCCGACTGACCCCACCCTGCCCATCCCCTCTCACCCTCATCAGCAGCAAGGACGCTCAGCATGACAGACACGAACCCGAACCCCCTCCCGACGCCCTCCACTCCGCCGCCGGACATCCTGCGGTGCGCCTTCATGGAGCTGGTGGTCACCGATCTGCAGCGCTCCCGTGACTTCTACGTGGACGTGCTGGACCTGGTGGTCACCGAGGAGGACGAGGACGCCATCTACCTGCGCTCCATGGAGGAGTTCATCCACCACAACCTGATCCTCCGGAAGGGAGACGAGGCCGCCGTCGCCGCCTTCTCCTACCGGGTGCGCAGCCCGGAGGACCTGGACCGCGCCGAAGCCTTCTACCGGGAGCTGGGCTGCCCGGTGAAGAGGAACCCCGAGGGCTTCGTGAAGGGGCTGGGCGACTCGGTCAGGGTGCAGGACCCGCTGGGCTTCCCCTACGAGTTCTTCCACGAGGTGGAACATGTGGAGCGGCTCGCCTGGCGCTACGACCTCTACTCCCCCGGAGCGCTGGTCCGCATCGACCATTTCAACCAGGTCACCCCGGATGTGCCGCGGGCCGTGGGCTACATGGAGACCCTGGGCTTCCGCGTCACGGAGGACATCCAGGACGACGCCGGCACCACCTACGCCGCTTGGATGCGCCGCAAGCCCACGGTGCACGACACCGCCATGACCGGCGGGGCGGGCCCGCGGATGCACCACGTCGCCTTCGCCACCCATGAGAAGCACAACATCCTGGCCATCTGCGACAAGCTCGGTGCGCTGCGGCTCTCCGACCACATCGAGCGCGGCCCCGGCCGGCACGGCGTCTCCAACGCGTTCTACCTCTATCTGCGCGACCCCGATGGGCACCGCATCGAGGTCTACACCCAGGACTATTACACCGGCGACCCGGACAACCCGCGCGTGACCTGGGACGTCCACGACAACCAGCGCCGCGACTGGTGGGGCAACCCGGTGGTCCCCTCCTGGTACACCGATGCCTCCACCGTCCTCGACCTCGAGGGCCGTCCGGTGCCCACCACCGAGCGCACCGGCGACTCCGAGATGGAGGTCACCATCGGCGCCGACGGGTTCTCCTACACCCGCGCCGAAGAGGGCGAGGAGTCCATGCCCAGCTGGAAACAGGGCGAGTACAAGCTGGGCCACCAGCTCTGAGGGAGGAACCCATGCTCACCGAGACACAGATCGGCCAGATCGCCGACGAGCTCGCCGACGCCGAGCGGGACCGCACCATGGTGCCGCTGCTGACCGCCCGTCACCCGGAGATGACCGTGGAGGACTCCTACGCGGTCCAGAACGAGTGGCGGCGTCGCGGCATCGCCGCCGGGCGACGCCCCACAGGACGCAAGATCGGCCTGACCTCCAAGGTCATGCAGGCCGCCACCGGCATCACCGAACCCGACTACGGCACGATCTTCGCCGACATGGTCCATGAGACCGGTGCGGTGCTTCAGCACGGGGACTTCACCGGGGTCAGGGTGGAGGTGGAGCTCGCCTTCGTGCTCGGCCGCGACCTCGCCGGTGCAGGGCTGACCGGCCGTGAGACCACGATCTTCGACGTCCTGGACGCCACCGACTACGTGGTCCCCGCTGTCGAGATCCTCTCCAGCCGCATCGAGATGGAGGGGCGCACCATCGTGGACACCATCAGCGACAACGCCGCGATGGGTGCCATGGTCCACGGCGGACGGCCCGTGCGGCCCCACGACGTCGACCTCCGCTGGGTCTCCGCGCTGCTGTACCGCAACGAGACCATCGAGGAGTCCGGGGTGGCCGCCGCCGTGCTGGGCCACCCCGCCCGCGGGGTCGCCTGGCTGGCCGACCGGCTCGCCGGACACGGGGACCGGCTCGAGGCCGGAGAGATCATCCTGGCCGGGTCCTTCACCCGGCCCATGTGGGTCCACCCCGGCGACACCGTCCACTGCGACTACGGAGACCTGGGAGCCGTGACATGCCGATTCATCTGACCCCCACCTTCCGCGAGCGCCTCGCCGCGGCCGACCGGCCCCTGGTGGGCGGGTGGGTCTGCTCCGGATCCCCGGTGATGGCCGAGGTCATGGCCGGCGGCGGGCTCGACGTGCTGCTGATCGACATGGAGCACGCCCCCAACGGGCTGGAGTCCGTGCTGGCCCAGCTGCATGCCGCCTCCGGCTATGAGGTCACCCCGATCGTCCGGGTGCCCTCCGCGGACCCGGTGATCATCAAGCAGGTGCTGGACCTGGGAGCGCAGAACATCCTGGTGCCGATGGTCTCCACCGCGCAGGAGGCCCGCGACGTGGCAGCGGCCGCGCAGTACCCGCCGGCGGGCCGCCGCGGGATCGGCAGCGCCCTGGCCCGCTCCGGCCGGTGGAGCCGGGTTCCCGGGTATCTGGCCCGCGGCTCCGAGCATGTCTCGGTGTTCGTCCAGATCGAGACCGTCGAGGGCGTGGAGAACGCCGAGACGATCGCCGGCGTGGACGGCATCGACGGCATCTTCCTGGGACCCTCCGATCTGTCCGCCTCCCTGGGGCTGCTCGGCCAGCAGACCCACCCGGACGTCGTCGCCGCCGTCGAGCGGTCCTTCGCCGCCGGACGCGCCGCCGGAGTGCCGGTGGGCGTCAACGCCTTCGACCCGGACGTCGCCAGGGGCTACGTGGCCGCGGGCGCCGACTGGATCCTGGTGGGCGCCGACGTCTCCCTGGCCGCCCGCGGCGTCGAGCGTCTCGCCGCCGAGTTCATCCCGTCCTCACCCGCAGGAGCATGACGATGCAGTTTCACCACCATGGCTACGTGTCCACGGATCCGCGCGTCCTCCCCGCGGAGGGGATCGGCCTGGACCGTCCCGACGAGCTGCCTGACGAGATGGACGTGCTCATCGTGGGCACCGGACCGGCCGGCATGATCGCCGCCGCCCAGCTCTCGCGGTTCCCCGACGTCCACACCCGGATCATCGAACGCCGGCCGCAGCGGCTGGAGGTCGGCCAGGCCGACGGCATCCAGGCCCGCAGCGTGGAGACCTTCCAGGCCTTCGGCTTCGCCGAGGAGCTCTCCTGCGAGGCGTACCACATCACCGAGATGGCGTTCTGGAAGCCGGACACCGCGACCCCGGAGCACATCGTGCGCACCGCCCAGCCGGTGGACGACCCCCAGGACGTCAGCGAGTTCCCGCACCTGATCGTCAACCAGGCGCGCATCCTGGACCGCTTCGCCGAGTTCATGGAGCGCTCCCCCTCCCGGATGCGGCCCGACTACGGGATCGAGTTCCTGGACCTCACCGTGGAGGACTCCGGGACTCACCCGGTGGCGGTGCGGGTCCGGCACACGGCCGGCCCCCGCGAGGGCGAGGAGCGGGTGGTGCGCGCCAAGTACGTGCTCGGCGCCGACGGCGCCCGCAGCCGCGTGCGCGCCTCCATCGGCCGCAGCCTCGACGGCGACCAGGCGAACCACGCCTGGGGTGTGATGGACGTGCTGGCCCGCACCGACTTCCCCGACATCCGCCTCAAATGCGCGATCCAATCCCACTCCGGGGGCAGCATCCTGCTGATCCCTCGCGAGGGCGGGCACCTGTTCCGCATGTACGTGGACCTCGGAGAGGTCACCCCGGAGCGCAAGGCCCGCATCCGGGGGACCACCGTGGAGGAGATCGAGCAGAAGGCCAACGAGATCCTGCACCCCTACACCCTCGAGGTCCGGCATGTCGCCTGGCACAGCGTCTACGAGGTGGGCCACCGGCTCACGGAGAAGTTCGACGACGTCGACGACGCCTCCCGCAGCCCGCGGGTGTTCATCGCCGGCGACGCCTGCCACACGCATTCGGCGAAGGCAGGCCAGGGCATGAACGTCTCCATGCAGGACGGGTTCAACATCGGGTGGAAGCTGGGGCATGTGCTCACCGGGCGCAGCCCGGAGCAGCTGCTGAGCACCTACTCCGCGGAGCGTCAGGTCATCGCGCAGAACCTCATCGACTTCGACCGCGAGTGGTCCACGATGATGGCCAAGAAGCCGGAGGAGTTCGACGATCCCTCCGAGCTGGAGGACTTCTACGTCAAGACCGCGGAGTTCCCGGCCGGGTTCATGACGCAGTATGAGCCCTCGATGATCGTGGGCGCCGAGGAGCACCAGCAGCTGGCCTCCGGCTTCCCGGTGGGCAAGCGGTTCAAGTCCGCCCGTGTGGTGCGGGTCTGCGACACCAACCCGCTGCACCTGGGCCACCAGGCCGAGGCGGACGGCCGGTGGCGGATCTACGCCTTCGCCGACCGCCCTGCCGCCGGACAGCCCTCCGCGCTGACCGACTGGGCCCGGTGGCTGGCCGAGTCGCCGGACTCCCCGGTGGTGCGCTGCACTCCTGAGGGGGCGGACCTGGATGCGCTGTTCGACGTGAAGGTCGTCTACCAGCAGCGGCACACCGAGTTCGAGGTCACCGACGCCCCGCCGGTCTTCCTTCCCGAGGTGGGGCCGTACCGGCTGCTGCAGTACGAGAAGGTCTTCTCCGTGCTGGACGACGAGGACATCTTCGAGGCCCGCGGCATCTCCCGGGACGGCGCCGTCGTCGTGGTCCGTCCCGACCAGTACGTGGCCCATGTGCTGCCGCTGACGGACACCGCGGGGCTGGCGGCGTTCTTCGCGCAGAACACCCTGGACGCGCGGACGCGGGTACGCGCCTGAGGGGCGCCTTCCCCAGTGGCTCTGCGGTTCGGGCCCTTATGAAGACGAACATCGCGTCATAAGGGCCCGAACCGCGGAGGCAACTGCAGTGGCGGGTCTCAGCCCCGAGCGTCAGCGCCCCAGCACGGTCTGCAGGATGCTGCCAGCTGCGGCGTCGGCGTCGGCCAGGGTACGCGCCCCTGAGCGCGGATCCCCACCGGATTCGGCGGCGATGGCGGTGCCCCATTGCACGGAGCTCAACTGCAGCCCCAGCACGTAGACGCCGTCCAGGGGGTGTCCGGCGGCGTCGATGAGGCGGTGGGGCGTCTCGGTGACGTCGAAGCCCTTGCCGGCCCGAGCGGTCCCGGAGACGTCGACCAGCTCCTTGGCACGGGCAAGACCGTCCTTCAGCAGCCCGGCCACCAGGGGCGAGCGGGATAGCTGCACCCGGTTCGCCGGCATCATCGCCTCGATCAGCCAGCGGGCGCGGAACGACTCGGCGGCGACCCAAGGGGACTCGGCCGTGAAGGTCCGGCTCTCACGGTCGACGTCGTAGACGGGGTCCGGACCCAGGAAGTCGATCACACCGGCGCGGGTCAGGGCGGCGAGCTCCTCGATGCGCTGCAGCGGCGGGCCACTGGCCAGGCCCTCCACCAGAGACTCGAACCAGCCCTCGATGTCACCGACCTGACTGGCCGTGGACACACGCCCGTCGCTGATCAGCGCCTTGAGCTCCATCCGGGCCGCGTGCAGCGCCCCGATCGCCATCTTCACCGGGCTCGCCGCGCCGGCGGCAGAGGACGCCGCGTCATCCTCCAGGTAGGCGAGCATGTGGTCTCGGTGATGGTCGGCGGAGTCGAAGACGACGTCGTCGAAAGGTCTGCCCAGCGATCTGATGTCGAACCACAGCACATCCGGCGCGTGCTCGTGCAGCAGGTGCTGCCCCTGCACCGCCAGCACCTGTTCGCCGACTCCGGGGTCTTCCAGCAGCCGGTCGAACTCGTCCAGGAACGCCTCCGGCCGCGCCGGGAACAGCTCCGGGGACACGGCGGCCAGCGTCCGATAGTAGGTCCGCAGCACGTCCCGGTGGATGAGCGGCAACAGGTGCGCGGCGAAGTCCAGCACATCGTGCCGCCGTTCCGCCTCCTCGACGGCCTGCTCCGTGAAGTGGACCAGCCGGATGCCTGCCGGGACGAACCCGGCGGCGGTGGTCTTCGCCCGGTAGGGTGCGCCCCGGCGGGAACCGGCTATCAGGTGGGGCTCCTCCCCGCTGGGGTGGTACTCCAGACGGCGCCCCGGCGGGTTGTCCGGCAGATGGCGGAACCGGCCGCCGCGCCCGGCGGTGGCCTGGATCATCAGGTCGAAGAAGTTCAGGCCCATCCCCCGGACCAGCACGGCCTCCCCGGCCGGGATCGCGTCGACGTCGACATCGGTGGGGATGGCCGGCGGCGAATAGTGCAGGCCCAGGTCTACGGCGACGTCGGCGAGGTGCTGGGCGGAATCGGAGAGTCTCGCCGGCACATGCCCGAGCGCCAGTACGACGGCGTCCGCCGTCAGCTCGGTGCCGTCGTCGCAGCTGAGGCAGTAGCGCTGGTCGACGACGTCGTCGCCACCGTGCTGGCTCCCGCCCACCTGGCGAAGCCCTATGACCTGGGAGCGCCGAGACTCCACGGTGACGCCGTCGCGGGCAGACAGCAGTCCCATGGTCCGTTCATGGAGGTCGGCGAGGTACTGCCCGTAATCGGCGCGGGTGGGATAGTCGGCGTCACCGGTCTCCCCGGAGCGTTCTCGGCGCCATTGGGCGAAGCTCTGGGAGACCTCAGAGGGGGCGAGCCCCTGCTGGGTCTCCCCCGCCGGTGCCACGGTCGGGTAGCTGGCCGGGGTGTTCATCAGGTAGAGAGGCGACTGGTCCGGGTCCCAGACGCGACCCGGCCCGTGCGCAGCGGGGTCCAGGACCACGATGCGCAGTTCCGGTACGGGGTCGGGGATGTGGTCAAGGTGGGCCAGCAGGCGCTCCAGGAACGAGGTGCCGCGCGGGCCGGCCCCGACGACGGCGATGACGAGCTCCGTGGTGGCCGCCGCCTGTCCCTGGACCTCACTCATCGGCGGCCGCCTCCTGTCTGCTGATGCCCACGGCTGCTCTGACCAGGGTACTGCGCCGCCCAGCCAGGAGCGTCATGCCGCTTTTGTGCTCCGGCAAGGATTGCCGCTACCCTGGTACAGCGCCTGGACGAGGCATGGGCGATCCCCGTGGGGTCTCAGGCGCACAGGAGGCGTGCCGGAGCGGCCGAACGGACTTCACTGCTAATGAAGGGTCCGGTTAAACCCGGACCGGGGGTTCAAATCCCCCCGCCTCCGCCAGATGTGAGATGCCCCGCTCGGACTGATCCGAGCGGGGCATCGTCGTCTGCACCGCGCGCGTCGTCCGCCGCTGGACGTTCCGACGACCGCGTTCAGAGAATCTTCGGCTCAGCTCAGGCTCGCGCTCAAGAACGGGTCGTAGCGTAGGGAACGCCTCATGGAGGTGCGAGTGATTCGGACCCCCGGGCTGACCTTCTGCAGCGTCCCCCCTCAGCGCTGGTCAGCCCGGGGGTCTTCTCTGCGCACGGCCGCCTTCAGTCGTCTCGCCGTGACAGCAGCTCACGGACGCGATCTGTCACGGTGATCGCATAGCCGACGGCCTTGAGGCGGTCTGCCGTGACCGTCAGTCCGATGTCGCGGACGAACAGCGCCAGCTCGTCCCAGTCGTGTTCCTCGTCGGACACCGTCCCGTCGGCTCGCACCTCGGGGCCCGTGGTGACGCGTACTTCGTCGATCACGTCCTCGAGGCTCAGCCCTGTCGTCGGGTCCTCCTCCGGCGCCCTTCCGTCGGTGTACCTGATGGACGAGAGCGTGAATTCGAGGTCCCGCAGCAGTACAGGTCGCCCATCGTCCAGCTCCACGAACTCGGCGACGTCGAAACGGACCGAAGGATCTCCCACACGCGGCACCCGCTCCAGATCGCACACCGCCCCGAGGCCCACGACGACCTCATCGCCGGACAGGGCCGGCCGATCCAGGAGAGGCCTCGTCGGGCGCCCGAGGCCGTCAGGCAGGGGTGCGAAGTGCATGCGGTGGGGACCTCTCCGTGGGTTGAGTCGACCAGTGTGAGCCAGTCTTCCAGAACCCTCGGTCCCGGGACGGCACATGCTCACCGCCGGGACGAGGTCCGACGTCCAGACGATCCCCAGCTCAGCTCAGGCTCGTACTCAAGAACGGGCCGTAGCGTAGGGATCACCTCATGGAGGTGCGAGTGATTCGGACCCCCGGGTTGGCCTTCTGCAGCGTCCCCCCTCAGCGCTGGTCAGCCCGGGGGTCCTCTCTGTGCGGGATCCCCTCATCCGTCGTCTTCTGGACGCCCCTCCAGCGCCCCGCATAGGCTCATGGCTCATGAGCATCAGCGTGGTCGCCATCGGCAAGAAGCATGAGAAGTGGGCTGTGGACGGCATTGAGCGGTACACCCAGCGCCTGCGCAAGCCCTATGACCTCAGCTGGAAGCTGCTTCCCCACTCCTCCCGCGACGGTGAGGCCGCCCGCGCCGAGGAGTCCGGGCGCATCCTGGGCACCATCAAGCCGCAGGACCACGTGGTGCTGCTGGACGAACGCGGCAAGAACATCGACTCGCCTGCCCTGGCGAAGCATCTGCAGAGCCAGTTCGACCTGGGCCACCCGGTGGTCCTGGTGATCGGTGGCGCCTACGGGGTCGACCATGAACTGCATGCGCGCGCAGATTTCGTCTGGTCGCTCTCCAAGCTGGTCTTCCCACACCAGCTGGTTCGGATGGTCCTCGCCGAGCAGGTCTATCGGGCCCAGGAGATCTCCGGAGGAAGGCCGTACCACCATGTCTGAACCCACCCCGCCTGAGCACAACCCCGAGCGGCCCTCAGATGCCAGCCAGGACTACGACGTCGCCCGCGGGCCCGACGGTGAGTCCCTGCTTCCCCCGGTGGTGGGGATCCTCGGCGCGGGCCGGGCGGGCACCGCCTTCGCCCGGGCGCTGCTCGCCGCAGGCTTCGCGGTGGACATCTGTTCCACCCGGCCGCCGAAGGCGCTGCGCCACCACCTGAAGATCTACGCACCCGGGGCCACCGCCGTCGATGCTGAGGAGGTGCCCGCGCGTACCCGGCAGCATCCGCGCGGCATCGTCATCCTCGCGGTGCCGCAGGAGGAGCTCGATGAGCTTGACCCCGCGCTGGTGGACGGCTGCGTGCTGATCGATGCGACCAACACATGGCAGGACGAGCTGCTGCCGCCCTGGCTGCAGGCCGCCGTGGACGAGCAGCTGCCCACCTCTCTGGCCATCGCCGGACGTTTCTCCGGCGCGCGGGTGGTCAAGGCGCTCAACCACGTCGCTCACACCGAATTCGACGCCGCCGCCGCTCGCGACATGCCCCTCGACCAGCGTCGCGCCCTGGGTGTGGCCGGAGATGACGACGCCGCCCGGGGCTTGGTCATGGCGCTCATCTCCGCCATGGGCTTCGACCCGGTGTCCCTCGGACCGCTGGCCGCCGGACGGGTGCTGGAGCCGGAGGGCCCGGTGTTCAACCGGCCCGTGCGCCGAGCGGACCTGCTGCCCTACGCCCGATGAGATGCTGCGGGGCGAGGGTGCGACCGCCGCTGGAGTCGCGCCCAGATCCCACGGAGGCCGGTGCGCCGGCGCCCGCCGTCACCTCAACACAGCCTCGATGCGGCCCAGGGCCTCCCGCAACGTCTCTCTGGCACCGGGGGCGTCGAGGGCATGGCAGCTGACCTCGGTACGATCCTCCTGTCCCACGACCTGGACCACGATGGTTGAGGAACCAGCGGCTCCCGCTGCGAGCACGGCCAGAAACAGTCTGTCCTCCATGTCGTGACCGACCCCAGGCTGGTCTGATGGCAGGACATCGTCGACGAGCTCAGTCAGTGCCTCCTGACGCTGAACGCTCCCCTGCACGGGGAACACCACGTTCAAACCCACCACAGGAGTCAGGCGTGAACGGAGGGCCGCGGCATTGCCCAGCAGGCTGTCGGCCAGCGCCTGGCGGAGGACATCAGTCGGCAAGGCAGGAGAGGGGGCATCCTGGATCACGTCACCAGTCATGGACCGATCCTGCTCCAGGAATCTCCAGGCAGCAACCCCTGGGTGACGACGGCGGAGCGTCGCCGAACTCCCGACCGGCCTGCAGCTCTCCGCTCCGGCCGCTGCCCCGCAGTAGCATCGGCCTCCATGAGCACCATCTCCCATATCCTCATCGAAGCCGCCGACCCCGCGCCCTCAGAGCGCCTCTGGGAGGCCCTCGGCATCAGCGACCGAGTCCAGGTCCGGACCTCTGAGGCGGAGCCCGACGGCTTCCGGGGATTCACCGTGTCCCTGGTGGTCCCCGGCCCCTCCGACGTCGACGCCCTGATGGACACCGCCCAGGCCGCCGGCGCCACGGTCACGGATCCGGCGTCGAGATCCCTGTGGGGGTATGGCGGTGCGGTCCGCAGCGCCGACGGCACCTCGGTCACATTCGCCTCCTCGTCCAAGAAGGACTCCGGCGCTGCCACCGGTGTGCTGGAGCGGCTGATCCTGCAGCTCGGCGTCGACGATGTGGCCGCTACCCGGACGTTCTACACCGCACAGGGGCTGAGCGTGGGGACCAGCTACGGCAAGCGGTACGTGGAGTTCGAGACCGGATCCGTGACCCTCACCGCGGTGAGGAGGAAGACGGTGGCCAAGGTGGCCGGCGTGGATCCGACGAGCTCGGGCGCCCACCGGATGGCGATCGTCGGCGGCATCGGCCCGCTCACGGACCCGGACGGCTTCGTCTGGGAATCGCTCGAGGCCTGAGCCCTTCCCCGTCCCGAGGTAGGGGCCCAGCAGGCCGCGCGGACGCGTCAGCTCTCCTCGATACAGTGACGTCCATGGATGCCTCACCCGATCTGAAGGACGCGCTCGCGCCCTTCACCGCGCCGACCCGGGAGTGGTTCACCGCCTCCTTCGGCGCGCCGACCGCCGCGCAGGCCGGCGCTTGGGACGCGGTCTCCCAAGGTCGCCATGCCCTGGTGGTCGCGCCCACAGGTTCCGGAAAGACCCTCTCCGCGTTCCTCTGGTCTGTGGACAGGCTCTTCGCAGAGCCTGCCGAGGGCACCACGGTGCTCTACATCTCCCCGTTGAAGGCCCTCGGGGTGGACATCGAACGGAATCTGCGCAGCCCGCTGGTGGGCATCGCGCACACGGCGCGCCGCCTGGGCGAAGAGCCCGCCGAGATCACAGTAGGGGTGCGCACCGGAGACTCCACCTCCAAACAGCGCCGAGATCTGGTGCGCCGCCCTCCGAACATCCTGATCACCACCCCTGAGTCGCTGTACCTGATGCTGACCTCTCAGGCGCGACAGACGCTGACGGGGATCTCCACGGTCATCGTGGACGAGGTGCATGCCCTGGCCGGTACCAAGCGGGGAGCCCACCTGGCGGTGTCCCTGGAGCGGCTCGACGACCTGCTGGACTCCCCCGCCCAACGCATCGGCCTCTCCGCCACGGTGGAGCCCCGCGAGGAGGTCGCACGCTTCCTGGGAGGCCGGCAGCCGGTGGAGATCGTCGCGCCGCCGGCGGAGAAGCAGTGGGACATCACCGTGTCGGTTCCGGTGGAGGATCTGGCCAATCCGCACGGCCCGCTCCCCGGTCAGGACTCCGACGGCGCGGACTGGGCCGGGCTCGCTGAGCTCCCCGACGGCAGGCTCACCGACGGCGGGGGCACCCAGCCGCTGCAGCCCTCCGTCTGGCCGCATGTGGAACACAGGATCGTGGACCTGGTCGCCTCGCGCCGCTCCACAATCGTGTTCGTGAACTCCCGACGGCTGGCCGAGAAGCTCACCGGCCGGCTCAACGAGATCTGGCACGAACGGCAGCAGCCACACGACGCGGCGAGCGATGGCGGCGGTGGGGGCGGTGAAGTCGCCGGCGGCGCTGAGGGCGACGACGCGCCGCCTCCGGATCTGGCCCGTTCCCACCACGGCTCGGTCTCCAAGGAGCAGCGCAAGATCGTGGAGGAAGACCTCAAGGCCGGTCGGCTGCGCTGTGTGGTGGCCACATCCTCCCTGGAGCTGGGCATCGACATGGGCGCGGTGGACCTGGTCATCCAGGTGGAGGCCCCGCACGCCGTCTCCTCGGGACTGCAGCGCATCGGCCGCGCCGGTCACCAGGTGGGTGAGGTCTCGATGGGCTGGTTCTTCCCCAAGCACCGCGGGGATCTGGTGTCCACCGCCGTCGTCGTGGAGCGCATGCTGGCCGGGCAGATCGAGGCGCTGCACATCCCCCGCAATCCGCTGGACGTCCTGGCTCAGCAGACGGTGGCCGCCGTCGCACTGGACTCGCTGGACGTGGAGCACTGGTTCGAGACGCTGCGGCGCAGCGCACCGTTCTCCTCCCTGCCGCGCTCCGCCTATGAGGCCACGTTGGACCTGCTGGCCGGGAAGTACCCCTCCGACCGGTTCGCGGAGCTGCGGCCGCGCATCGTCTGGGACCGCGACGCCGGCACCCTGACAGGCCGCCCCGGCGCCCAGCGGCTCGCAGTGACCTCTGGCGGCACCATCCCGGACCGGGGCCTGTTCGGCGTGTATCTCGCCGGCGGCGAGGAGTCCGGCTCCGCGCGGACCGGAGGCCGTCGGGTCGGAGAGCTGGACGAGGAGATGGTCTATGAGTCCCGGGTGGGCGACGTCTTCGCCCTGGGGGCCACCAGCTGGAGGATCGAGGAGATCACCTTCGACCGAGTGCTGGTCACCCCAGCCTTCGGGCAGCCGGCCTCCCTGCCGTTCTGGCGCGGCGACGGGCTGGGACGTCCCGCGGAGCTGGGTGAGGCGCTGGGGCGGTTCCACCGGGAGGTCCACACCGAGGACGACGACGCCGTCGGCGCCCGCCTGCGCGCACTGGGCATGGATCTCTGGGCCCGGGAGAACCTGATCCGGTACCTGGCCGAGCAGCAGGAGGCCACCGGCACCCTGCCCTCGGACACCGCCCTGGTGGTGGAGCAGACCCGCGATGAGCTGGGCGATTGGCGGATCATCCTCCACTCTCCCTATGGCATGCAGGTCCATGCGCCATGGGCGCTGGCGGTGGGCGAACGCCTGCACGAGCGCTACGGGCTGGACGGCTCGGCGCTGGCCTCCGACGACGGCATCGTGCTGCGGGTGCCGATGATGGACGACGATCCCCCAGGGGCGGAGCTGTTCCGGTTCGAGCCTGAGGAGCTGGAGGAGGTCGTGACCGCTCAGGTCAGCTCCTCGGCGCTGTTCGCCGGACGTTTCCGGGAGGCCGCTGCGCGCGCGCTGCTGCTGCCGCGGCAGAACCCGGGCCAGCGCACCCCGTTGTGGCAGCAGCGCCAGCGGTCCTCCCAACTGTTGGAGGTCGCCTCCGGGCACCCGGACTTCCCGATGATCATGGAGGCCATGCGGGAGGTCCTGCAGGACGTCTATGACATGCCCGCACTGCTGGAGGTGATGGGCCGGATCGGCCGACGGCGCATCCGGATGGTGGAGGCCACCACCCAGCGGCCTTCGCCGTTCGCCCAGTCGATCCTCTTCGGCTACATCGCCCAGTACCTCTATGAGGGTGATTCCCCGCTGGCGGAACGGCGGGCGGCCGCCCTGTCGGTGGACCCGGAGCTGCTCGGCGAGCTGCTGGGCCGGGTGGAGCTGCGGGACTTCCTGGACGCCGGCATCATCGCCGACGCGGTGGCCCACGCGCAGCGTCTGGCACCGTCACGGCGACTGCGCGGCAAGGAGGGGGCCGCGGATCTGCTGCGCCTGTTGGGACCGCTGAGCGCCGAGGAGCTGGCGGCGCGCCTGCGCGGGTCCGAGGCCGAGGCGCCGGCAGTGGATGACGAAGGACTCGCGGAGGGCCCGGAGATGCCCGCCTTGGACGTGGCCGCCGCCCGGGACCATGCCGAGTCGCTGGTGGGGGCGCAGCGGGCGTTCCGCGTGCGGTGGCGCGGAACGGAGCGCTATGCCGCGGTGGAGGACGCCTCACGGCTGCGTGACGGGCTCGGCGTCCCTCTGCCTCCGGGCATCCCTCAGGTCTTCCTGGATCCGGTCGAGGACCCGCTGGAGGACCTGGTCTCCCGCTACGCCCGGACCCATGGCCCCTTCACCACGGAGGAGGCCGCTGCGGAGCTGGGACTGGGGGCCGCCGTCGTCGCCGGGGTGCTGGAACGGCTGGCCGATCAGGCCAGGCTGGTGCGAGGGCTGTTCCGCCCCGATGTGGAGCCGGACCGCATGGCACCGGGCCAGTCCGAGTGGTGTGAGGTGGAGATGCTGCGCCGCATCCGCCGTCGTTCCCTGGCCGCTCTGCGGGCCGAGGTGGAGCCGGTCCCGCCGCGGGCCTTCGCCCAGTTCCTTGCGGAGTGGCAGTCGGTCACCCCGCAGACACGCATGGAGGGGCAGGGAGCCCTGACGGAGGTCCTCGCCCAGCTCTCCGGCGTCGCCGCGCCGGCCAGCGCCTGGGAGGCGTTCATACTCCCTGCCCGGATCCGGGACTATCGCCCGTCGATGCTCGACGAGCTGGTCAGCGCCGGGGAGGTGGTGGTGGCCGGTCGGGGGGCCCTGTCCGGGCACGACGGGTGGGTCGCCCTGCACCCACGCGAAGACGCCGAGGCGGGCCTGCTCGTGCGGGCCGACCACACGCCCACGGCGCTGCAGCGCTGGATCCTGGAGATCCTCGACGGCGGCGGCGCCTGGTTCCCCGAGGCGCTGGCCGATCAGCTGGCTCGGAGACGCCCCGCCGAGACCGCGGACGCCCGTGGTGAGGGTGGAATCGATGCTGCGGGCGAGGCCAGCGCCGCCAGTGACGGCGAGCCCGTGAGCACATCGGCTGAGAAGGTCTCGGAGGCGCTCTGGGAGCTGTTCTGGGCAGGACGCGTGGTCCCGGACAGCTTCTCCGCGATCCGCGGGATGCTCACCGGCGGGCGGACGGCGCACAAGGCCACCGCCCGGCCCACGCGGAGTCGGCACACCTCGCGTCGCATGGCGCTGCGTCAGGCGGTGGAGGCGCGCCGGTCGCTGCGCGGCGTCTCCGCCGGTGCCCGGACTCCGGGGGGCCGGGGCGCACCCGGCCAGCCCGCGGGCGTGCGGTGGTCCTCCGCGCCCGGGGCCGCGGACGGGTCCGCGGCCGAGCAGCAGACCACCCTGGCCTACGCCCGGGCGGAGATCCTGCTGGACCGCTACGGCGTGGTGACCCGCGGCTCGGTGCTCGCCGAGCAGCAGACCGGTTCCCCTGGGACAGGGACCGCGCCCGGCGCGTCATCCGGGACGGCGTCCGGCCTGTCATCCGAGAGGGTGCGCGCCGTCTCGCCGCTGTCCGGAGGCTTCGCCGCCGTCTACAAGGTGCTCGCCGCCGCGGAGGACGCCGGGCAGGTGCGTCGCGGCTATTTCATCGAGCAGCTCGGTGCCGCCCAGTTCACCACCTCCGCCACCATCGATTCTCTGCGTGCCACCGCCGACGCCCTCGAGGACCGGGCGGCCTCTGAGGCCTCCCCGGGACCCTCCGGGACCACGCACGGCACCCGCTCCGCTGACCACCCTGGCGGCGGGCCGCGTTCCGCCTGGGAGCACTCCTCCCCCAACCCGGTGGACCCGGAGACCGCCCGAGAGGTGCTGGTCCTGGCGGCCACCGACCCGGCCAACGCCTACGGCGCCGCCCTGGATTGGCCCGCCCTGGAGGACAGCCGACACCGTCCGGGACGCAAGGCCGGCGCCGTCGTCGTGCTCCACCGCGGCGAGCTCCTGCTGTACATGGAGCGGGGCGGCCGGACTCTGCTGGTGTTCACCGAGGAGGAGCACCTGCTGGAGGCCGCCGCGCAGGCGCTGGTCGAGCGCCTGCGCCAGGCCCGCACCGGCCGCGTGGCCGTGGAACGTGTCAACGGGCAGCCGGTGCTCGGCACCCGGCTCGGGGACGCCCTGCGCCGTGCAGGTTTCCACTCCTCACCGTCGGGGCTGAGGTTTTCCGGTTAGGCTGATGCCATGACTCTCTGCCTTCCGTTCCTGATGTTCCAAGGTCAGGCCCAAGAGGCCATCGACCTCTACCTGGAGACGTTCCCGGACGCCGAGCTCATCGAGATCCAGCACCACCCCGAGGGGACCGAGATCTTCGACGCAGGCAACGGCGACGAGGACGAGGTCGCCGAGGTCGAGGAGGACACGGCGAGTGAGGAGCACGAGGGCGCCCCGGCCGACGAGACAGACCTCGATGCCGATGACGACACCGATGACGAGGGCGGCGTCGAGCATGACGACGCCGAAGGGACGGCCCCGGACGAGGGCGACACCTCAGCGGGCGACGGCGCTGGGACGCCCACCGACGAAGACCCCTCGCCGGCCACCGGCACGGACCTGACCACGGTGGATGCCGAGGCGACGCCCGCGGCCCCCACCCGGCTGGTCGCCACCGCCCAGGTGCTCGTGGGTGGACAGGTGCTGATGATCCAGGACAGCCTGGTGCGGCACGAGTTCAGCTTCACACCGTCGGTCTCGGTGGCCGTGGTGGTGGACACCACCACCGAGTTCGACGAGATCGTGGAGAAGCTCAGCGAGGGCGGCAGCTTCCTCATGGAGCCCGGCGACTACGACTTCGCGAAGAACTTCGCCTGGGTGCAGGACCGCTTCGGCATGTCCTGGCAGGTCAACCACCCGCTGACCGCACCCGACGAGAACATCGCCCAGGCCCAGGCCCCCGACTGGGGCTGAGCCCGCAGTCGCAGGCGGCTCGGCGACGGCCGAGCGGCCGGGTTCGGCGTGCTCAGCTCAGACGGTACGCTGGTCAGGTGGCTCAGACGTCTCCCCTCCCCGTTCGCGACGGGGTCAATGCCACCCGCCTACGGCTCCCTCGCACCGGCCCCTGGGAGACCATCCACGACTACGTGCTGGAGACCTTCGGCCACATCGACCACGGCGGCATCACCCGCAGGTTCGACGACGGCGAGGTCGTCGATGCCGCAGGCCGGCCGTTGACGACCTCCACCCCGCTGGGCGCCTGCGAGTTCCTCTGGTACTACCGATCCGTCAGCGACGAGCGTCCGCTGCCCGTGACCGAGGAGATCCTCCACGAGGACGAGCACCTGGTGGCGGTCGACAAGCCGCACTTCCTGCCCACCACCCCGGCGGGCCGATACGTCCAGGAGTCCCTGCTGGTGCGCCTGCGCCGCCGCCTCGACCTTCCCGACCTCGTTCCGATCCACAGACTGGACCGGGGCACCGCCGGCGTCGTGATCTTCTCCAAGGAACCCAGCACCCGTGGGGCCTACCAGCTGCTGTTCGAGAACCGGCAGGCGGACAAGACCTATGAGTGCGTCAGCGCCCTGCCCACCGAGCCGCAGCACCAGCTGAGGTCCAAGGATGGTGGTCCCCCGTCGTTCGCCTCCCGGTTCCCGCTGACCGTGCGCAACCGCATCACCAAGACCAAGGGCGTCGTGGTCTCCGAGCTGCAGCCCTATGAGGTCGCCGACTCCGGCAGACGCCCGCAGGATCGTCGCGCCCCGAGGCGCGGGCGCCGGCGCACCACTCCGGTGCCCGGGCCCAACGCCTCCTCGCGCATCGAGCTGCTGAGCACCGGCCGGAACCGAGCCGGGGACGCCGTCGGGCACTTCCGGCTGATCCCGCACACCGGCAAGACCCACCAGCTGCGCATCCACATGGCCCTGCTGGGACTGGGCATCCTGCACGACCGCTTCTACCCGGAGCTGCTCGACGACGCTCCCGACGATTTCGACCGCCCGCTGCAGCTGCTGGCCCGCACCCTGAGCTTCATCGATCCCCTCAGCGGGGAGCCCAGGACGTTCACCTCCCGCCGGTCGCTGGTGGAAGCACCGACGACGAACCCCCTGGAGGCAGCCCCGTGGACGGACTGATCGCTGCAGCCCAGGCCCTGGACGACCCTCAGCTGCTCGAGGAGTGGGGCTGGTGGTACTTCGCCGCGCAGCTGATGGCCGTGGCGTTCACCGCCTTCGTGCCGCCCTTCCCCTCCGAACTGATGGTGATCGCCTCCGGGTCCATGGCAGCCGAGGGGCTGATGCCCCTGGGCCTCGTGCTCGCCGTGACCACGCTGGGCTGTCTGCTGGGCGACATCGGCGTCTACCTGCTGTTTCGGTACCAGCTGATCCGGGTGCTGCACCGGTGGAAATGGGGACGGCTCATCCACCGCAAGCTGCTGCGCCTGTCCATCAGAGCCGGCGGGGCCTCCACCTGGGTGGGGCTGCTGCTGATCCGAGCGATCCCCGGCGGCCGCTGCGCCTCCATGGCCACCGCCGGCATGATGCGGCTGACCTGGCCGTTCCTCGTGCCGCTCGCCCTCGCCGGGGCCGTGACCTGGTCGTTGTGGCTGGTCGGGCTAGGTTACATTACGGGAACAACTACGGGACTCCCCCCGTGGGCGAGCACGGTCGCCGCCGTCGCAGTAGGTACTCTGGTGGGGTTGATCATCGCCGTGGTCTCCGCGCGACGGCGACGATCACGTGCGAGTTCGGCCTGAGCCTCGGCAGAGGGCTGCTGGCCGGTTCCGCACGCCTGACACAGCTGGACCTCCGCTGTCCCGCACATCCTGTTCCTCACGAGGGGAGAACGCACCGTGACTGACCGGTCCTCAGAGTATTCACCGTCGGTCACCGCCCCTGCAGAAGAGCACCCCGAGCCGCATCCTGATGAGCTCCAGGGCGCCGACGAGCAGGGAACCGACGAGCAGATCGACGACGAACAGGGCGCCGACGAGCCAGTCGACGAACCTGGCGACGAGGCGACCGCCGACGACGCCGCAGCGGATCCTGGACAGGACAGCGAGTCCGGCGCCGAAGCCGATGACCTGGAGGCTCCCGCCGAGTCCGGAGTGATCGGCGCGGAGGCCGCCGCCCACGAGATCACTGAGCCCGCCCAGCACGAGCCCGCCCCGTCCGAGCCCGCGGATCCGACGTCAGAGTCGGACGTGACCGGGCCCGAGAGCGCACAGCCCGACGACGACGGCGCTGCTCGTGACTCCGAGGCGGGCCCCGGCACTGACACGCAGCCGGCAGTGTCCTCGGACACCGGTGAGGTGCGGATGAGCCGCCCGACTCCTGTGCTTCCTCCCGAGGCCCGCCCGGAAGAGAAGGAGGCCGGGCTCAGCGAGTTCTTCGACACCCTGGACGCGCGTTTCGCCGCGGCCACGGAGAAGCTCGCGCACGCCTTCCGCCGGCCCGAGCCCGGGGAGCAGATCGCCGCTCCCCTGGACCCGCGCCGAGCCCAGGGCCATGTGGTGGACCCCGATTCCGACGGGGAGGGCGCCCTGGAGGAGCAGGCACTCCCCCAGGACGTCGATGACGCCTGGACCGGGCAGGACTGGACCCACCAGGACTGGACCCACGACGACTGGCCCGCCCAGGACTGGACGCACCAGAGCTGGAACCCCCAGGCAGAGGCCGACCCTGACGCCGACCAGCCCCACGCCGACCAGCCCCACGCCGACCAGCACGAGCCGTCGGTGGCTGCGCCGCCGACCGCCGTCGCCGAGGACACCGACCGCCCAGCACCGGATGCCGCGACTGATGCCTCCCAGGGGGCCGCAGAGCCGGAGGCCACGGCCCAGGACCTGCCACCGCACCTGGAGGAGGACGAGGCCGACGACGTCGACCTCCCCGACGAGCAGACGGCCTCCGAGCTGGACTCCTACACGCAGCGGGCGCAGGAGCATCCCCCGCTGCCGACGTCAGACATCCTGCCGGACGAGGATGCCACCATGGTCACGCTGCCGCCGATCGACGCCCAGACCGGCGACCCGCGCACCAGCCGGATCCCCCTGCCGCGACCGCCCAAGCATGACGGCCGCCCGCTCCCCTGGGAGGCTCGGGAGCAGGAGGCCGAGGAGACGCGCCTGCAGGATGCCAGCGCCGCCCGTCGGCGCGCCGTGATCATGGAGAAGGCCGCCGCCATTGAGGCCGCCACCGACCATGAGGACGACGACGCGGACGAGTACGCGGATGACGAGGAGGACCTGTACACCTACATCCCGCCGTACAACCTCCCCTCCCGGGACCCCGACCCGCGGCCGGGAGCCGTCGACCTGGCTCGCCAGATCTTCGTCAGCGTCAGTGCGGTGGCCGCGCTGGCCTCCGCACTGTGGATGCTGGGAGCCTTCGGCGGTCCGGCCATCATCGGGGGCAACGGACTCGAGACCCTGGTGGACGGCTGGTATTCGGGCGACGCCGCGCTGCTGACCCCCGACGCCGGTCACTACTGGCTCTGGCCGGTCATCGCGCTGGGACTGCTGGGACATGCGGTCCATCAGTGGACCACCACACAGATCTCGACTCCCCGGCAGCGTCGCTCGGGCTGGCTGGTCGGCATCGCCTCGGTGATGATGCTGGTCTGGACGGCCGCCGTGCACGCGGGCATGCTCGCCGTCGCTGTGCTGGCCGCACTGGCCGCGGCCCTGGCCCTGGTGGACGCCGTCCGTCAGTTCACGCTCCATACCGCGCGGAACACCATCGAGCGCCGCTTCACCGACTCCACGGTGGGGCTGTTCACCGGCTGGGCCCTGGTCGGGGCGATGTCCTCCGTCTCGGCCGCCCTGACCGCCATGGGCGTTCGGATCCCCGGCTTCCCGGCGATCCTTTGGGCCATGATCGGCCTGGTGGTATGCATCTGGATCGCCGCGTTCTACGCCATGACGGAGCGCGGCCGGATGACCATCGCGCTCGGCCTCGGCTGGGGCATGTTCTGGCTCGTGTTCCCCCGTCTGCTCTCCGAGACGCCCTCGGTGTGGGTGGCGATCGGGGCGGCCATGGGCGCCTTCGTGGTCATCCTGGCCACCGAGTCCCGACGGCACCGGATCAATCACGCGGAACGCCGCGCGGCCATGGGCCGCCCGGTGGACGACATCATCTGACACCGTCCGGCATACTCATCCGGCGTGCCCAGGGTGCGCCCATGGGCGGAGAGGCCCGGGGTGCGGTATGAATGGACTATGAGCGTGCGCACCCCCGATCCCAACCCGGGATGGCTGAACGAGGCAGACCTCTACGAGGCTCGCCGTCGACTCCCCATGGTCTACGTGGAGGCCATCCCAGTCCGCCAGGACTCCCTGGGCTATGTCACCGAGGTCGGGCTGCTCTACACGGCCGATGACGACGGCCGCTTCTACCGCACGGTGGTCTCCGGTCGCGTGATGTACCGGGAGACGATCCGGGCAGCCCTGCTGCGGCACATCGAGAAGGACCTCGGCTCCCTGTGTCTGCCGCAGATCCCGCCGTCGCCGACACCCTTCACCGTGGCGGAGTACTTCCCCTACCCGAGCGAGACCGGGCTGGTGGACGACCGGCAGCATGCCGTCTCCCTGGCCTACGTGGTCCCGGTCTCCGGCGAGTGCCAGCCCCGCCAGGATGCCCTCGAGCTGTCCTGGCTCTCTCCGGAGCAGGTGCTCAGCGACGAGGTCCAGGGAGAGTTCGTCGGCGGACGCGGTCAGCTGGTCCGCCAGGCCCTGGCGCACGTCGGCTTCGCCGGCTGACCGTCCTCCTCCGCGGCACCCGGGCGGCTGACGTCGCCACTTGCCCCCCCGCGCCCTCCCTTCCCCCGCCCTCCCCTCACACTGAGTTGGTCCGGAGTTGTGGAAACTCGAGTCGAACGAGCCGAGTACCCACAACTCCAGACCAACTCACCGCTCCTCAGTGACCACTGACGCAATATGTCTTGACATTAGAACATCCACGCGACAGAGTGGTGCACACCACGTCATCACCAGCTCGTCGCCGCCACCGGCCGACGACGTCGAGGAGGCCGCAGTGACCACCACTCCCGCCCGCACCCCCAGCACCGCCGAGGACGGCACCCGCTCTCCCATCCTCATCGGCACCGCCCCGGACTCGTGGGGCGTCTGGTTCCCGGACGACCCGCAGCAGACCCCCTGGGAGCGGTTCCTCGACGAGGTGGTGGAGGCGGGCTATCACTGGATCGAGCTCGGCCCCTACGGATACCTGCCCACCGACGCTTCCCGCCTGGCCGATGAGCTCTCCGCCCGGGATCTGAAGGTCTCCGCCGGAACGGTCTTCACCGCCTTCCACCGCGCCGGGGCCGACGAGCGCCAGGCCACCTGGGATCAGATCCACCGCGTCGCCGAGCTGACCTCCGCTGTGGGCGGGGAACACATCGTGGTCATTCCGGCCATGTGGCGCGACGACGTCACCGGCGAGGCGGTGGAGCCCGGAACCCTCGACGCCGACGGCTGGCGACGCCTGGCCGAGGGCCACGACGAGCTGGGCGCGGTGCTCGAAGAGAAGTACGGCCTGGCCCAGCAGTTCCACTCCCACGCGGACTCCCATGTGTGCTCCATGGACGAGATCCTCCGTTTCTTGGAGGAGACCGACCCACAGCGGGTCAGCCTGTGCCTGGACACCGGGCATGCCGAGTACGGCGGTGCCTCCTCCGCCGAGCTCATCCGGCGCCATCCGGACCGCATCGGCTACCTGCACCTGAAGCAGATCGACCCGGAGGTCATGGAGGTCGTCCGCCGCGACGACCTCACCTGGGCCGCCGCCAACAAAGCCGGTGTCATGGTCGAACCGCCCGGCGGCCTTCCGGACCTCTCCGAGGTCATCGATGAGCTCGAGCAGCTCGGCCGCTCCTTCTTCGGCATCGTCGAACAGGACATGTACCCGGTGACGTCCTTCGACGACCCCCTGCCGATCGCCGCTCGCACCCGGAAGCACCTCTGCGGCTGCGGCTCCCGCACGCGCATCCGCTGACGGGGCCGGAGCCGCAGACGAAGCCGCAGACGAAGCCGCAGACGCAGCGCACCGAATCTCCTCACAGCAGACCCCACATCACTCCTGGCACACCCGAAGGAGCACCCATGACCCACGAGCTCATCACGATGGGACGCATCAGCGTCGACATCTACCCTGACGACATCGGCGTCGGCCTGGCCGACGTCACCCGCTTCGGCAAGTACCTGGGCGGTTCGCCGGCGAACGTGGCCGTGGCCGCCGCCCGGCACGGACGACGCACCGCGGTGATCACCCGCACCGGGGACGACCCCTTCGGCGAGTTCCTCCACCAGGAGCTGCGGCGCTACGGCGTCGACGACCAGTGGGTCACAGCGGTGCCGGAGCTGCAGACCCCGGTCACCTTCTGCGCCATCCGGCCGCCCGAGGACTTCCCGCTCTACTTCTATGGACGCTCCCCCAGCGCCCCGGATTGGGAGATCGAGGCGAACGAGCTCGACACCGATGCCATCGCCGCGGCCCGGATCTTCTGGTCGACCGTCACCGGGCTCTCCCGCCCACGTTCCCGCCAGGCGCAGGTCACCGCCCACGAGGCCCGCCCGCAGGCCTCGCTGACGCCTGGCCAGCACACGGTCCTGGACCTCGACTACCGTCCCATGTTCTGGGACTCGGTGGAGCAGGCTCGAGAGCAGGTCGCCCGGATCCTGCCGCATGTCACCGTGGCGGTGGGCAACTCCGAGGAGTGTGCGGTGGCCGTGGGCGAGGGCACCCCGGACGACCAGGCGGACCGCCTGCTGGAGGCCGGAGTGAAGCTCGCCGTCGTCAAACGAGGCTCCGACGGCGTCATGGCCGCCACCGCCGAGGAGCGGGTGGTCTCCAAGCCGCTGCCGGTGGAGACCGTCAACGGGCTCGGCGCCGGTGACTCCTTCGGCGGCGCGCTGGTCCACGGCCTGCTCGCCGGATGGCCGCTGGAGCAGGTCCTGGACTACGCCAACGCCGCCGGCGCCCTGGTCGCCACCCGGATCGCCTGCTCCGATGCGATGCCCACCCCCGACGAGGTCACCGCGTTGCTGGCCGAACGCGGCCGCCCCGTCCCCCAGGAGGTCCGGGCATGAGCCGCACCGACCCGCCCCGCACCTCCGAGGCGCTGACCCCGGTCCACCAGCTGCGCCGCGAGATCTCCCCTCCGCAGAGCACATCGCCCGACGACGAGGATCCGCGCCGCTATGAGCCGCTCACCCGCCTCCGACTGGAGCACCCGGAGTCCGTGGCGGCCGCCGCGCAGTCCCGACGACGTCACCCAGGCCCGGTGCACGGACGACAGAGCTTCATCATCGCCGCAGACCATGCCGCCCGCGGCGCCTTGGCGGTGAAGTCCGATCCGCAGGCCATGGCGGACCGGCGCCGGCTGCTCGACCGCCTCCGCGTCGCCCTGGCCCACCCGAAGGTGGACGGCGTGCTGGCCTCCCCCGACGTGCTCGACGACCTGCTGCTGCTGGGCGCCCTGGACGGCAAGCTGATCTTCGGCTCCATGAACCGAGCCGGCCTGCCGGGCCTGGTCAATGAGATCGATGACCGCTTCACCGGGCACACCGCCTCAGCCCTGCGTGCCCTCGGGGCAGACGGCGGGAAGATGCTCACCCGGATCGCCTTCGACGACGCCGCCACCACCTCGGTGCTGGAGAGCACCGCCCAGGCGGTGGACCAGCTGCACGCCGACGGACTGATCGCCATGGTGGAGCCGTTCATCTCCCGCACCGAGGCCGGCCGCGTGGTCAACGACCTCTCCACCGAGGCGGTCATCCAGTCGGTGGCCATCGCCCAGGGGCTCGGTGCCAGCTCAGCGCGCACGTGGATGAAGCTGCCGGTGGTCGAGGACATGGAGCGCGTCATGGCCGCCACCACGCTGCCCACGGTCCTGCTCGGCGGAGACCCCTCCGGGCGCACCGACGAGGTCCTGGAGACCTGGCGCCGCGCCCTGGCGCTTCCGGGCGTGCAGGGACTCACGGTGGGCCGGACCCTGCTCTACCCTGACGGCGGTGACGTCGCCGCCGCCGTCGACGCCGCCGCCTCGCTGCTCAACGACAGCACACCCGGCGGCTCACCCGACGCCACAGATCCTGCACCGACCGGAGGACTCGCCCCGGCCGGCGCCACGAAGGAGGACCGATGACCACCCGTGAGATGTCCGTGGCCCAGGCCACCGTGGAGTTCCTCGCCAACCAGCGCACCGTGGACGTCGTCGACGGCGTCCGGACCGAGGTCCGCACGATCCCCGGCATGCACGGGATCTTCGGTCACGGCAATGTCGCCGGCGTCGGGCAGGCGCTGAAGCAGGCGCAGACTCTGGCGCCGGGGCTGATGCCCTACCACCAGGGCCGCAACGAGCAGGCCCTGGTCCACCAGGCCGTGGGTTATGCCCGGCACACCCGCCGCCGACAGACCTACGCGGTCACCGCCTCCATCGGACCCGGCTCCACCAATATGGCCACCGGCGCCGCCCTGGCGACGACCAACCGCCTTCCGGCCCTGCTGCTGCCGTCTGACGAGTTCGCCACCCGCGCCCCGGATCCGGTGCTGCAGCAGCTGGAGCTCCCCCATGCCTATGACGTCACCTGCGCGGACCTGTTCCGCCCGATCAGCCGGTACTTCGACCGCGTGCAGCGCCCCGAGCAGCTCTTCTCCGCCCTGCTGAACGGCATGCGGGTGCTGATGGACCCGGCGGAGACCGGTGCGGTGACCATCTCGCTGCCGCAGGACGTGCAGGCCGAACGCATCCTGGTGCCCGAGGAGTTCCTGGCACCTCGCGAATGGCGGATCCGCCGTCCCGCGCCCGAGGAGGTGGACCTCGCCGCCGCAGTGGAGGCCATCCGCGGGGCCCGGCAGCCGCTGATCATCGCCGGCGGGGGTGTGCACTACGGCTTCGCCACCGACGCGCTGCGCACGCTCGCCGAATCCACGGGCATCCCGGTCTCCTACACCCAGGCCGGGGTCGGCACGCTGCAGTGGGATCATCCGCTCTGCCTGGGGGCGATCGGCTCCACCGGATCCACCGCCTCCAACACCTACGCGCGGGACGCCGACGTCATCATCGGCATCGGCACTCGCTACGAGGACTTCACCACCGCCTCCATGACGGCCTTCCAACACCCAGGCGTACGATTCGTCAACATCAACGTCGCCTCCCTGGACGCCTACAAGATGGGTGCCGGCGTGCAGATCGTCGCCGACGCCGGCACCACGCTGCCCCTTCTGCGTGAGCGCCTGGAGTCGGTGGGCCACCACACCTCCGCAGAGGTCGCTGAGCTGGTGCGCCGGGAGAAGGCCCGCTGGGACGCCACCGTCGACGAGGCCTTCACCGTAAGGAACCAGCCGCTGCCGGCGCAGACCGAGATCATCGGGGCCGTCAACGAGGCCATGGACGCGCGCGACGTCGTCATCTGCGCGGCCGGATCCCTCCCCGGAGACCTGCACAAGCTCTGGCGGGCCGAGGACCCCTACGGCTACCACGTGGAGTACGCGTTCTCCTGCATGGGCTACGAGATCGCCGGCGGCCTCGGGGTCAAGCGCGCCGCCCTGGCCGAAGCCCAGGCCCAAGGGAAGGCCCCGGAGGACGGCCGCGACGTCGTCGTCATGGTCGGTGACGGCTCCTACCTGATGATGCACACCGAGCTGGTCACCGCCGTGGCCGAACGCATCAAGCTCATCGTGGTGCTGCTGCAGAACCACGGCTACGCTTCGATCGGCTCGCTGTCCGAATCCCTGGGCTCCCAGCGCTTCGGCACGAAGTACCGCTACCTGGAGGACCAGCGACGGTTCGACGGCGCCCATGAGCTGCCCATCGACATCGCCACCAACGCTGAGTCGCTCGGCGTCGACGTCATCCGCGTGGAACCGGGCGAGGACGCGATCGACCGGCTGAACGCCGCCGTCGCCGAGGCCAAGGCCCGCCCGGAGGACTCGGGCCCGGTGCTGATCCACATCACCTCCGATCTCTACCTCGACGCCCCCGGCTCCGAGTCCTGGTGGGACGTGCCGGTCACGGGCGTCTCCGAGCTGGACACCACACAGAACGCCTACCAGACCTACCGCGACCACAAGTCCCGGCAGCGGCAGCTGCTCGGCGACGGTCGCGACACCGACGAGAGGAACCACTGATGACCACCACCGAAACGACTTCCCAGACCGCTGACGGCCAGACCACTGACGGCCAGAGCGCCGGCGTCGCCGAGATCACCCACTGGATCGACGGCACCGCCGACGCCGGCCACGGCACCCGCCGCCAGGACGTGTTCAACCCTGCCACCGGTCAGGTCAGCGGCACCCTGCACCTGGGCGACGGCGAGGACCTGGAGAAGACCCTGCTGGCCGCGCGGCGCGCCGCCGACCTCTGGGCGGAGACCTCGCTGTCCAAGCGCATGGCCGTGCTGTTCCGATTCCGCGAGCTGGTGGCCTCCCACACCCAGGAGCTGGCCGCGCTGATCACCGCCGAGCACGGCAAGGTGCTCTCCGATGCCGCCGGGGAGGTCGCTCGCGGCCTGGAGGTCGTGGAGTTCGCCTGCGCGGCCCCGCAGACGCTGAAGGGCGACTACTCGGACCAGGTCTCCACAGGGATCGACGTCTTCTCCTTCCGGCAGCCCCTGGGTGTGGTCGCCGGAATCACTCCGTTCAACTTCCCCGTCATGGTGCCGCTGTGGATGGCTCCGGTGGCGATCGTGACCGGCAACGCGTTCGTGCTCAAGCCCTCGGAGCGGGACCCCTCGGCCTCCCTGCTGCTGGCCCAGCTGTGGAAGGAGTCCGGGCTGCCCGACGGCGTCTTCCAGGTGCTGCACGGCGACAAGGAGATCGTGGACGGCCTGCTGACCCATGAGCTGGTCGACGGCGTCTCCTTCGTGGGGTCCACTCCGATCGCGCAGTACGTCTATGAGACCGGCACCCGGCACGGCAAGCGCGTCCAGGCCCTCGGCGGGGCGAAGAACCACGCGGTGGTCCTGCCCGACGCCGACCTCGACCTCGCCGCCGATCACCTCTCGGCCGCGGCCTTCGGCTCCGCCGGCGAGCGCTGCATGGCGATCTCCGTGGCCGTGGCGGTGGGCGACGCGGCCGACGCCCTGGTGGAGAAGGTGGGCCAGCGCGCCCGGGACATCACCGTCGGTGACGGCACCCAGGCCGAGGCGGAGATGGGCCCGCTGATCACTCCGGCCTCCAAGGAGCGCGTGCAGCGCCTCGTGGGCGAGGCGGAGGCCGACGGCGCCGCCGTCGTCGTCGACGGGCGTGATCTGGTGGTGGACGGCCGGGAGGAGGGCTTCTTCGTGGGCCCGACCGTGCTGGACCGGGTCCAGGAGCACATGTCTGCCTATGAGCAGGAGATCTTCGGGCCGGTGCTCGCGGTGGTCCGCGTGGACACCCTGGAGGACGCGATCCGGGTGATCAACGCCAACCCGTATGGCAACGGCACCGCGATCTTCACCGGCTCCGGCAATGCGGCCCGCACGTTCCAGCGGCAGGTCACTGTCGGCATGATCGGGGTGAACGTGCCGATCCCGGTGCCGGCGGCCCAGCACTCCTTCGGCGGGTGGAAGGACTCGCTGTTCGGGGATCACCACATCTATGGCCCCGACGGCGTGCATTTCTACACGCGCGGGAAGGTCATCACCCAGCGCTGGCCGCATCAGCACGACGAGTCGACCGCGTCGCTGAACTTCCCGTCCAACGGCTGAGACCCTCCCCGCCCGAAGATCGTCCCTCCGTGAGAGATCGTGCCTGAATCCACAGACGATCTCTCACGGAGGGACGATCTGTGTGGCGGGGCACCGCACTGAAATCCATTTCGTCCGAATGTCTGGACAAAGTAATGTGATGCGTCCTACAGTGAGTGACATCACGGAACATCGCACGATCGAGGAGAGCTGAGACCAATGTCGACACCGCAGCAGTCCGAACTCCGCGTCGCCGTCGTCGGCGCCGGGCGCATGGGCTCGGACCACGTGGACCGCCTCGCCCACCACACCCTGCGCGCCCGGGTCAGCGCCGTCGTGGACGTCGACCGCGAGCGGGCCGCCGCCGTCGCCGCCGCCGCCGGAGAGCCACAGGTGTTCTCCAGCGTGGACGAGCTGCTGACCGCCGAGGCGGCCGACGCCGTCGTGCTGGCCACCCCGGGATTCCTCCACGAGGAGGCCCTCCTGAAGCTCCTCGACGCCGGGATCCCCGTGCTGTGCGAGAAGCCGCTGACCCCGGACCCCGACTCCGCCCTGCGCGTGGTGGAGGCCGAAGTCGCCGCTGGCCGCCAGCTCATCCAGGTGGGCTTCATGCGCCGCTTCGACGCCGGCTACCGCCGGCTGAAGGACGCGATCGCCTCCGGCGAACTGGGCGAGCTGCTGATGCTCCATCACCAGCACCGCAACCCGGAGGCGCCGGCCGAGTTCACGGACGAGATGGTCATCCATGACTCCGTGGTCCACGAGTTCGACGCCGTCCGGTACTTCACCGGCGAGGAGATCACCGACGTCTCCGTGCGGATCGGACGGACCACCTCCCGGACCGGCAACGTGCGGGACCCCCAGCTGGTCACTGTGCAGACCGAGTCCGGACTGCTGGCCACCGTGGAGATCTTCGTCAACGCCCAGATCGGCTACCAGGTGCACACTCAGGCCACCTTCGAGAACGGTCTGGTGAAGATCGGCGAGGGCTCCGAGGTCGAGGTCACCACCGCCGGCCGCACCGGCGTCGAGGTCGACGCCGGATTCGTCACCCGGTTCCGCGACGCCTACGACCTCGAGGTCCAGCAGTGGGTGGACGCCACCCTGCGCGGCGAGATCGCCGGGCCCAGCGCCTGGGACGGATACGCCACCGCCGCCTGCTGCGCCGCCGGCGTCGCCGCCCAGCAGAGCCGCACGGTCGAGCATGTGGTGGCGCCCAAGCCCAGCTTCTACGCCGCCGCCACAGGCTCCCCCGCCCTGGCCTGAGCCCGACCACTCGCAGACCCTGCCCCCACCTGCCCCGAGGACCCCTCCATGAAGTACGCCCTGGACCCCACCCCCTTCCACCGGACTCACTCGCTGCTGGAGTTCCCGCGGCTCGCCGCCGACCTGGGATTCGACTGGCTGCAGATGACCCCGCACCCGGACTTCATCCCGTTCTTCAACCACCCCAAGGCCGACGACGACCTCGTCGCCCGCTTCCGCGCAGCCTGCGCGGATGCCGGCGTCGGCGTCGCCTCCGTGCTGCCGGTGCTGCGCTGGTCCTCCCCCGACCCGGACGCCCGCGAGGCCGCCGTCCGGTACTGGAAGCGGGTCATCCAGATCACCGTGGACCTGGGAGTGGAGCAGATCAACACGGAGTTCTCCGGCCGGCCCGAGCTCGCGGAAGAGTCGGAGCGCGCCTTCTACCGCTCCCTGGAGGAGCTGCTGCCGATCATCGAAGCCGAGGGGCTCAACGTGGCCATCGACCCCCACCCTGATGACTTCGTGGAGCAGGGGCTGGCCGCCTGGCGGGTGATCCGCGGAGCCAACTCGAAGAACCTGAGCTTCGTCTACGTCGCCCCGCACACCTTCCACTACGAGGATCCGATGGCCGCCATCCTCGACGAGGTCGGCGACCGGCTGCGAGTGGTCCACGTGGCCGACACCTATGATCACCACCGCTCGGATGGACTCCGGTACATCACCAACCCCCCGGGCAACGCAGCCCGGGTGCACCAGCACAACAAGATCGGCGTCGGCGACGTCGACTGGGACCACTTCTTCGCAGAGCTCGCCCGCAACGGCTTCGACCAGCGTGAGGACACGGTCATGGTCACCAGCGTCTTCGGCGAGAACGAGGACGCCATGGAGGTCTCCGCCTATCAGCTGCGTCAGATGCGCGAGCGCATGGCGGCGGCTCGGGGCTGACCCGCCCCCCTTCCCGCCCCGACCGGGCCCCGCGCCCGGATTCCCCTCCAGGCGCCCGACGTCGCGTCGGGCGTCCGTGAGGCGCACCCACCACCCGGCACAGACAGGATCGCCAGATCATGGACACACACCGCACACGCCCGGCCCCTGACGGGAGCGTCGGCTCCGGGCGGAAGAAGAGCACCGTCCTCATCTACCTCTTCGGGGCTCTCGGAGGGCTCAACTGGGGCTATGACACCGGAGTCATCTCAGCGGCCCTCGTGTACCTGCGCCCCGAGTTCGAGCTCAGCAGCTGGGCCGAGGGCTGGATCGTCACCGGCCTGATCATCGGTGCCGTCTTCGGCGCTGCCGTCGGCGGACGACTCTCGGACACGTACGGCCGATGGAAGATCCTCATGGCCACCGCAGTGACGTTCATCGTCGCGCCCATCGGCATGGCGCTGGCCCCGGACCCCAACACGCTGTTCGTCTTCCGTTTCATCGTCGGCCTGGGCTCCGGACTGGCTGCGGTGACGCTGCCGGTCTACCTCTCGGAGATCTCCCCGGCGCGGATCCGCGGAAAGGTCACCGCCTTCTACGCCCTGGCGATCGTCACCGGCCAGTTCATCGGCTTCATCATCGGACTGGCCTTCGCGCCGCTGGAGTCCTGGCGATGGATGCTCGGGCTCTCAGTGGTCCCGTCGCTGCTGTTCGCCGTCGGTCTGGCGTTCATCTGGGAGACGCCCCGCTGGCTGGTCAAGAAGGGCCGAGAGGCCGAGGCCCTGACCATTCTGCACTACGACCGCACCCCCCAGGAGGCCGAGCGGGAGCTGCAGGAGATCCACATCATCAATGAGGCGGAGAAGGCAGCCGGCGCCCAGAACCTCAAGGCACTGCTGCAGCCCTGGGTGAAGCCGATCCTCTTCGTCGGCCTCGGACTGGCGATCCTGCAGCAGATCATGGGCATCAACACGATCATCTACTACGCGCCCACCACGCTGCAGAACGTCGGCTTCACCGACCAGGCGGCCATCGCCGCCAACCTGATCATCGGCGTCATGAACGTGCTGGCCATCTGGCTGGCCCTGACCTACGCGGACCGCTGGGGGCGCCGGCCGCTGCTGCTCGCAGGGGCCGCAGGCACCTGCCTGAGCCTGGCGGTGCTGGCGCTGACCAACCTGCTGCTGCCCGAGCCGGACGGCTTCGGCGTCGTCGGGATCGTCACCCTGACCTGCATGGCCGTCTACATCTTCATGTTCCAGGCCAGCTGGGGCTCCATGGTCTGGGTGATGCTCGGGGAGATCTTCCCGCTGGGCGTCCGTGCTGCGGCCATGGGCCTGGCCACCACCGCCCTGTGGTTCGCCAACGGCGTCGTCGCCCTGGGGTTCCCTCCGGTGCTGGAAGCGGTCGGCGTGGGCTGGCTGTTCGCCGGGTTCTCCGTGATCTGCTGCGCCGCCCTGGTGTTCACCTACCGGCGAGTGCCGGAGACCAAGGGAAGGTCGCTGGAGGAGATCGAGTCCACCTTCCGCAACACCGCCGGCATGCCGGTGGTGCCGAACCCGAAGCGCATGCGCTGAGTGGTTGCAGGACCTCTCATGAAGGAGACCAGTGATGAGTGAGCAGAGAATCGGCGTCGCCGTCATCGGCGCCGGGATGGCAGGGGCGGCCCACGGGGCGGCCTGGCGAGCCGCCACCACGGTGCGCAGCCCTTTCCCCCGCCCGGTGAAGCTCGCGGCGATCGCCGACCTCGCTGAGCCGCTGGCCCGTGATGTCGCCGGACGCTACGGGTATGAACGGGTGGAGACCGATTGGCGCGCACTGCTGGAGGCCGAAGACGTCGACGTCGTCTCCGTGGTGGTGGCCAACCGGCTGCACCGGGAGATCGTCGAGGCTCTGGTGGCCGCCGGCAAGCACGTGCTGTGTGAGAAGCCGCTGGCCGACACCCTCGACGACGCCCGTGCCATGGCGGAGACCGCGCGGCGAGCCGAGGACGCCGGCCAGGTGGTCCGCATCGGCTTCACCTTCCGCCGAGCCCCGGGACTTGCCGCTCTGCGTGAGCTGGTGACCTCGGGAGCATTGGGCGAGGTGGTGCATCTTCACGGCCGGTACCTGGCCGACTACGGCTGCGACCCGCAGGTCCCGATGACGTGGCGCTACCGGGGCGGCCCGGGCTCTGGGGCCCTGGCCGACGTCGGCAGCCACCTGCTCTATGCCGCGGAGTTCCTGGCCGGGCCGATGCGCTCCGTGGCCGGGGCACAGTTCCGCACCGTGATCCAGGAGCGTCCGCTGCCGGTGGGGTCCACGGTGGGACATGGGAAGGCGGAGGTCAGCGAGGAGACAGAACCGGTGACCAATGACGACTGGGCTGGTTTCACGGCGCAGTTCGACGTCGCCGCCGGCACCTTTGAGGCCTCCCGGGTGTCCCCCGGGCACCCCAACGGTCTGCGCCTGGAGATCTCCTGCCGCGACGGAGCCGCCGTGTGGGACCAGGAGCGTCCTGCGGAGATCCAGGTCCACACCCGGGACATCGGCGGCAACCGCCAGACCGACAACGGCTTCCGCACCGTGAACCTCGGACCCGGACACCCCTATGTGGGTGAAGGTTTCGCGATGGCCGCCCCGGGCATCGGCTTCGGCCAGAACGACGGCTTCGTGTTCCAGGCCCGCGCGTTCCTGGAAGAGGTGGCCGGGCTGGCCGCGGAGGACTCCTGGCCGCGGAACGCCAGCTTCGAGGACGGCGTGCACAATATGGAGCTGATCGAGGCGATCGCCGCCTCGGCTGCCGCCGGCGGGTCCGAGGTCAGGGTTCCCTGACCTCCGCACCTGACGCCCCCGCCGCAAGACCCGCACACGTCGGGTCGAGCTGGTGTGTCAGTGAGCGCCGCGGATGCGCATGGACCGCAGTCGCTCGCCGTCGACGGCGAAGGTGAACTCCGAACGCCCGTTGGCGTGGTTGCTGCGCCAGTCGGCGATCACGGTGACGGCTTCGCCGTCGGCCTCCACGGATTCGACATCCATGGTGCCGCGGGCGCCGATGAACTCGACGTCGCTCCAGGCCTTGATCTCGTCCCGGCCGGTGAAGATGCGGCCGAAGTCGTCGACGAACCCCTCCTCGCCGAACGCGGCGAGAAACGCCTCCTCATCGTGGCGGTTCACGGCGGCGACGAAGCTGCCCACCGGTTCGGGGATGTCCGGCATGATGCCTCCTGCGTGGGTCGTAGAACTGGTCGTGCCCAGGACCCTACGTGCCCTGCCCGCAGGAGCGAAAGAGCCTGCGCCTCACCGCAGCCCGGCCACACGTGCCGCCTCCATGAGCACCGCCGCCGCCTCCTGCACACCCTCCACAGCACCCAATGAGGTGTCTTCGTGCTCGATGTGCACAGCCATGTCGGGGTCCACCTCCGCGAGCGCAGTGAGGAAATCGGCCCAGTAGGCGGCGTCGTGCCCGCGCCCCAGCGCCACGAAGTCCCAGGCGGAGGCGGAGGGCCACTCGTTGGCGTACTCCTCCGCACCGATCTGCGTGCGGGGCTCGTCGGGACTCAGTCGGCGGAAGCTGTTGTCCAGCACTCCGCACCAGGCGGCCTCGGGATTGATCCGCACGTCCTTGACCGCCGCGTGCACCACACGCCTGCCCAGCCGGCGCACCACGTGGACGGGGTCCATCTGCTGCCAGAACAGGTGGCTGGCGTCCAGCTCCACCCCCAGTCGGCGCGCTCCGGTGCGCTCGAGCAGCTCCAGGAAGCTCGGCGGGTTGAACACCAGGTTCTGGGGGTTCAGCTCCAGGGCCACCGTGACGCCATGCTCGGCGGCGAGCGCGTCGATCTCCGTCCAGAACGGGACGGCCACCTCCCACTGGTGCTCCAGGACGTCCAGCGCGCGGGAGGACCAGGCGTTGACCACCCAGGTGGGCTGGCCAGCACCGGGCTCCGCACCGGGCAGCCCGGACATGCACACCACTCGGGTCTGTCCCAGCGCCCCGGCCACTCGGATGCTGCGCCGCAGGTCCTCGGCGTGCCGTTCACCGGTGCGCGGGTCCGGATGGAGCGGATTGCCGTTGCAGTTCAGGCCCTGCGGAGACACCTCGGTGCCCTCGAAGATCCGCAGCCATTCGCGGGCGGCGGCGGGGTCGCCGTCGAGCTCCTCCACCGGGATGTGCGCGGCGGGAAGGAACCCGCCGGTGTTGAGCTCGACGGCGTCCAGTCCGGCTTCTGCGACGATCGGCAGTACGTCGGCCAGCGGACGGTCGTGCAGCGGCGCGGTGTACAGGCCCAGGTGCATCAGGTCCTCCCCAGGGGTTGCTCATGTTCTCGTCTTCGCGCGAGTTGGTCTGTAGTTGTCGGTACTCGACTCGATCGACTCGAGCATCGACAACTCCAGACCAACTCGCCGAGGGCTCGGACGGGGCGCCTCACTGGGCGGGGCGCCCGCCCAGGGTCTGCTCCAGGTCCGCCTCGACCTGCTTCAGCTCGGCGGTATGGCCGCCCAGCTGGGCCAGCTCGTGGCTGAGCTCCTGCAGCTCCGCACCCCCGGCCATCTGTGCGGTGAGATCATCGATGCTGATCTCGTCCTTGACGTGATAGCCGATGGAACGGCCACGCTTGAGGACCATGAACCGGTCCCCCACGGGGAAGGCATGGTGCGGGTTGTGGGTGATGAACACGACCCCCAGACCCCGGTTCTTGGCCTGCATGATGTAGCGCAGCACGACGCCGGACTGCTTGACCCCCAGCGCGGCGGTCGGCTCATCGAGGATCAGCACCTTCGCGCCGAAGTACACCGCCCGGGCGATGGCCACGCACTGCCGCTCACCGCCGGAGAGCGTGCCGATGGGCTGGTCGACGTCGCGCAGGTCGATGCCCATCTCGAAGAGCTCCTCCTTGGCGATGCGCTTCATGGCCGGCACGTCCAGCCGCTTCAACGGCCCCCAGCCCACGGTCAGCTCCGAGCCGAGGAAGAAGTTCCTCCACACCGGCATCAGCGGCACCACCGCCAGATCCTGGTACACGGTGGCGATGCCCACCTCCAGTGCGTCTCGTGGCGAGTCGAAGACGGTCTCCTCCCCGTTGATCCGCATGACGCCGTCGGTGTGCTGGTGCAGCCCGGCGATGATCTTGATCAGCGTGGACTTCCCGGCGCCGTTGTCGCCCAGCACGCAGGTGACCTGCCCGGCGTGGACGTCCATGGTGACGTCCCGCAGGGCGATGATGTTGCCGTAACGCTTCCCCGCTCCTTCGAGCCGGACCAGCGGGGTCGCCTCGACGCCGTCGGCGACGTCGTCGTGGGGTGACTGCGATGTCGTCTCACTCATGGCCCCTCCTATTTCTTCTCGACCCGACGGCGGACCATCAGGTTCACGATCGTGGCCAGCAGGAGCATCACACCCAGGAAGAAGCGGAACCAGTCCGGGTTCCATTCGGCGTAGATGATGCCGCGGGAGGCCATGCCGAAGATCAGGGCACCCAGCGCCCCGCCGATGGCCGAGCCGTAGCCGCCGGTCAGCAGGCAGCCGCCGATGACGGCGCCGATGATGTAGAGGAACTCGTTGCCGATGCCCTCACCGGACTGGACGGTGCTGAACGCGAAGAGCTGGTGCATGCCCAGCACCCAGGCGCAGAACCCCACGCCCATGAACAGACCGATCTTGGTGGCGGTGACGGGCACACCGACCGCGCGGGCGGCGTTCTGATCCCCGCCGACGGCGAAGATCCAGTTGCCGATCCTGGTGCGCAGCAGAATGAAGGAGGCCACGGCCACCAGCAGGATCCAGTAGAAGATCGTGATGCGGAAGTTCACCCCGAAGATCGTCACGGAGGAGGCGAAGATCGCCTGGGCGGAGGCGAATCCGTCCATGGTGGAGATCGGCGGGGAGGAGACCGAGCCGCCGATGAGCCGGGTCAGCGCCAGGTTGAGTCCGGTGAGCATCAGGAACATGGCCAGCGTGACGATGAAGCTGGGCAGCTTGGTCTTGATGAAGATCAGCCCGTTGATCGCTCCGATGGCCAGCGAGACGACCAGCGCCAGGGCCACGCCGACCCAGATGTTCGTGGCGAAGTACCAGCTGAACAGGGAGGCCATCAGCGCTGAGGAGATCACGGCCACTCCGGTGGAGAGGTCGAACTCTCCACCGATCATCAGCAGCGAGACGCCGACGACCATGATCCCGATGGTGGAGGCCCCGTAGAGCACCGTGGAGATGCCTCCGGGGGTGGTGAAGGGCGGCGCGACGACGGCGAAGAAGATGAACACCACCATGGCGCCCACCGCCGCCCCGACCTCGGGGCGCGCCATCAGGGTGCCGATCAGGCTCCGCTTGCTGACCCGCTCGTCGGCGCCGTCGTCGGGTGCCGCGGGTGCCGCCCCGGCGGGGGCGGTGGATGTCGTGGTCATGGGTCTTGTCCCTTCCGGTCTCAGCGCAGTCCGGCGCCGGCGAACTCGAGCACGGCCTCGGCGTTCTCGGCGTCGACGATGTTGGGTCCGGTCAGCACGGGCAGCCCGCCGCCCGGCTCGAAGGCGCCGTGGAAGTGCAGCCACAGCGAGTCGACCGCGAGGTAGCCCTGCAGCCAGGGCTGCTGGTCGACGGCGAAGAGGATCTCCTCGTCGACGATGGCCTGAGCGATGTCGGCGTTGAGGTCGAAGGAGCCGACGCTGATCTCCGAGCCGGAGGACTGGACCTCGTCGAGGATGGTCATGGTGAACGGACCTCCGAGCCCGATGATCGCGTCGGCGTCGCCGGCGGAGTCGACCTTCGCCCGGACCGTGGAGGCCACCTGCGTCATGTCCGAGCCCTCCACATAGAGGTTCTCGGTGTCGGGCAGGACCTCCCGGATGCCGTCGCAGCGAGATTCGAGGCCCACGTGTCCCTGTTCCTGGATCACGCAGATGGGGTGCTCGATGCCCTGTTCGTCGAGGTAGTCGCCGACGGCCTCGCCGGCCACCGACTCGTTCTGCCCGAAGTGGGCGAAGGCTCCGGCGTCGAAGGCCTCCTCCTCTCCGGCGTTGAGCGAGACGACCGGGACACCGGCGTCGATGGCGCGCTGGACAGCGGGAGTCATCGCGTCCGGCTTGGCCATGGTGACCGCGATGCCGTCAGCGCCGGCGTCGATGGCGGACTGGATGAGCTCCGCCTGCTGGGCGCCTTCGCGGTGAGAGTTGTAGACCAGGTTGATGTTGTCCTTGGCGGCGGCCTCCTCGGCGCCGCTGCGCACGTAGTCCCAGAAGGTGTCGCCTTCCACCGCGTGGGTGATGAGGTAGACGGTGCGCTCCTCGGTGTCCACGCCGCCGGCGCGCTCGGCGTCGTCGCCTCCGGCGTCGGCCCGGCCCCCTTCGGAGGAGCAGGCCGAGACGAGCAGAGCGGCGATGCCCAGCACGGCGGCGAATCGGGCCGAGGCTCGACGACGGGTGCGACGAGATGTGGAGACGGCCGGGGAGGCAGGGCCGGGAGGCGCGGGTTCAGCGGAGGTGGAGGGGGATTCGAGGGTGCTGCGAGTGATGCGAGGCATGATCTCTCCTTCGAGCCTGCGGCCACGGGGTCGCTGCCGCCGTGGCCGTCGTAGGCTCCATCCTGAGTGACTCGCATCACAATGTCAATAGGATGTCAGGACATATGCACAAATTGCGCCCTCGGCCTGGTCCCACCTCCCGACGTGAGTTGGTCCGGAGTTGTGGGGGGGGGGGGGGGGGGGGGGGGGGGGGGGCGGCCCCCCCCCCCCCCCCCCCCCCCCCCCCCCCACAACTCCAGACCAACTCAGCGCGGGTGCCGGCGCAGACACCCTCGGTGGCGCAGGGTGTTCTCAGCATCGCCGCAGTTGCTACCGTGCCCTCATGCTCGATCTGTCAACCCTGCTGACCCTGGAGCACGACGGCTGGACCGCCCTGTGCGAGAACCGAGGCGGCGCGTTCTACGGCGAGCTGATGACCCCCGAGGGGCGGATGGTGCTGGTCAACGGCATGGTGCTGGGCCGTGACGACGTCGTGCGCTCCCTCGATGCGGCGCTCGCCTGGGACACCTTCGAGATCTCAGATGCGGAGCTGATCCGGCTGGGCGCAGACTGTGCGGCTCTGGTGTACCGAGCCCGTGCCACCCGCCCCGGCGAGCCCCCGTTCATCGCCCTGATGTCCAGCACATACTGCCTCATCGGCGACCACCCCCGCCTGGCGCTGTACCAGCAGACCACGATCACCCACTGACGTTTCCGCCCGAACGCACCAGCTCAACGCCAGGAGGCAGGACCGGCTCAGACGCGCACGGCGCTGCCCTGCCGGGAGACGCCGACCATCTCGTCGCGCTCCACGACCTTCACCCGCTCACGAGTCGTGCCGTCCGGCAGCTCCCCGAACTGCTCGCCCAGGGCACGCTCGTGCTCGTCGAGCTGCAGCCAGCCCTCCCAGGAGGTGGTCTGCACCCCGCGGGACTCCAGGAGTTCGACGATGTCACCCGCCTCGGCCGCGCCGTCGGCAGCTCCGCGCCCCGGCAGAGAGGGCAGATCCTCCAGCAGGCAGCCCACCGTCTCGAGGGCGTCACCCTTGGTGTGGCCGATCAGCCCGACCGGCCCTCGCTTGATCCAGCCGGTGGTGTAGACCCCCGGCAGCGGCGTCCCGTCCTCGCCGAGCACACGCCCGGCCTCATGCGGGATCACGCCGCGGTCGGCGTCGAAGGGGATGTCCGCCAGCGGGGAGCCGAAGTAGCCCACCGCGCGGTAGACCGCCTGGACCCGGTACTCCAGGATCTCGCCGGTGCCGCGGACGTTGCCGGTGCCGTCCAGCTCCTGACGCTCCAACCGGATCGCGTCCACGTGCCCCTCACGCTCCCCCTCACCGGAGACGATCTCCACGGGGGAATGCAGGAAGTGCAGGTGCAGCCGACGGGAGGCCGACTGCCGCTGCGGGTCCTCGTCGCGCTCCTCCTGCTCCACCAGCCAGTTGGTGAGCGTGTTGACCATGGTCTTGACCTGGTTGTTGGACTTGATCGCCTCGTCCGAGGCCTCGTCGAACTCGAAGTCCTGCTCGTCCAGGACGATGTCGACGTCACGGCTGTGGGCCAGCTCGCGCAGCTCCAGCGGGGTGAACTTCACCTGGGCGGGCCCACGACGTCCGAAGACGTGCACATCGGTCACCGGCGAGGCCGCCAGCCCCTGGTAGACGTTGTCCGGGATCTCGGTGGTCAGCAGGTCATCGGCGTGCTTGGACAGCACCCGGGCCACGTCCAGGGCCACGTTGCCGTTGCCGATGACGGCGATCTCCTTCGCCTCCAACGGCCACTCGCGGGGGTAGTCCGGGTGCCCGTCGTACCAGGAGACGAAGTCCGCGGCCCCGAAGGAGCCCTTGAGGTCGATGCCCTCGATGTTCAGGGCGGCGTCATCGATCGCGCCGGTGGAGAAGATGACGGCGTCGTAGTGCTGCTGCAGCTCGGCCAGGGTGATGTCCGTGCCGTAGTCCACGTTGCCGATGAAGCGGATCCCGCCGCGGTCCATGACCTTGTGCAGGGCCTTGATGATGCCCTTGATGCGCGGGTGGTCCGGGGCCACGCCGTAGCGGATCAGCCCGAAGGGCGCCGGGTACCGGTCGAAGAGGTCGATCGCGATGTGCTCGCCCTGCTCGGAGCGGGCGATGATGTCGGCGGCGTAGACCCCGGCGGGGCCGGCGCCGACCACGGCGATGCGATGCGTGATGTCAGTGCTCATAGTGGTGTCAGTCCTTCGATTCGTCAGAGGGAGGTCAGGGCCGCCGCGGCGGGGGCGGCGGGTGTGGCGGTGTCGAGCTGCTGCGGCCAGTCGTCGGCCAGCGTCACCACGGCGCCGACGACGATCACCGCCGGGTTGGCGACCTGGCGCCGGGCCGCCACGTCGGCGACGGCGTGCAGCCGGGACAGGGTCACCCGCTGGTCCTCCATGCCCCCGGATTCGATGATCGCCACCGGTGTGGAGGCGTCGTGCCCGTTGACCATCAGCTGCGTGGCGGTGCGCCGCAAGGTGGAGACGCCCATGAGGATGACCAGGGTGTGCTGCTCGGAGCGCGGGACGACGTCGAGGTCGTCGTGTCCGGTGATCACGGTGAAGCCGCGGGACAGACCCCGGTGCGTCAACGGGATCCCGGCCTCCGCCGGCACCCCCACCGCCGAGGTGATCCCGGGGACCACCTCCACGGTGATGCCGTGGCGTCGGCAGTGCTCGCGCTCCTCGGAGCCGCGGCCGAGCACATAGGGGTCGCCGCCCTTGAGCCGGGCCACGCGCAGTCCGCGGCTCGCCCGGTCCACGAGCAGGGCGTTGATCTCGTCCTGGGTGGCGGTGTGCCGCCCGGGCGTCTTGCCGACGTCGATCACCTCGACGTCGTCGCGCAGCTCGTCGAGCAGCCCACGGGGGCCGAGCCGGTCGGCCACCACGACGTCGGCGGCCATGAGCAGCTCGTGACCCCGGTGGGTGATCAGATCCGGCTGCGCGGGTCCTCCGCCGATGAGGGCGACGTGCCCGGTGCGCGGGGTGGTGTGCTCAGTCATGATTCCAACAGTCCTCTCGTCGTCAGCAGCCGGCGTTCGATGGGGGCGAAGACCAGCAGCTCCACGACCACCCCCACCAGCAGGATGATCAGCACCGCGGTCAGCACCACCGACATGTCGGCCAGCGCCCTCCCCTGGTCCAGCAGCGTGCCCAGCCCGAAGCCCATGGAGCCTCCGGTGGCGATGATCTCGGCGGCCATCAGCGAGCGCCAGGAGAACGCCCACCCCTGGCGAAGTCCGCCCACATAGGAGGGCAGGATGGCCGGCAGCAGGATGCGGGTGGTCATCTGCCAGCGGTTCGCCCCCAGCACCCGTCCCACCCGGTGGTGCTGCGGCGGGACCTGCCGGACACCGGCGATGAGGCCGTTGACCACCGAAGGGATGGCGCCCATGAAGATCACGAAGTACACCGTCGCGTCGGTCAGGCCGAACCAGATGACCGCCGCGGGCACCCAGGCCACCGAGGGCAGCACCTGCAGCCCGGAGATCAGCGGTCCGAAGGCCTGGCGCAGCATCCGCACCTGGGCGATGATCAGCCCGATGGGAGTCGCGATGAGGATGCTCAGCGCGAACCCCGCCAGACCGCGGCCCAGGGACGTGCTGACGGCCTCCCAGAACGCACCGGTCCGCCACAGCTCCCAGGCGGTCCCGGCGACGTCGATCGGCCCGGGCACCATGTCCGTGCGCCGGTGCCCCGTCATCACATAGAGCTGCCAGGCGATGACGACGACGGCGAGCGCGGCCACCGGCAGCAGCACCGACTGAGGATCGAGTCGCCGTCGGGGCGCTCCCCCGGCTGTCTCCAGTGCGTCGAGCCCGCGGGAGAGGTCGGCGACGTCGTCTCCCCGGCCACGGCCTGAGCCGGTCGAGGACGCGTGTCGGAGCAGCTCGACCTGCTCAGGAGCTTGGCGATCCGGGTCGGGGCGCGTGTGCTCCTCAGTGGGTGTCGCCACCATGGCGTCCCACCTCGTTCCGCAGCCGCTCGGTGATCTCGTCGACCAGCACGGCGCGACGGGCTCCCTCACGGTCCTCCTCGGCGACCTCCCATTCCCCGATGATCCGCCCGGGGCGGGAGGACAGCAGCAGCACGCGCTGGCCCAGGTGCACGGCCTCGTCCACCGAGTGGGTGACGAAGACGATGGTGCGCCCGGTGGTCCGCCAGATGCGCAGCAGCTCCTCATGGAGCAGCGACCGGGTGATGGCGTCCAGGGCGCCGAAGGGCTCGTCCATGAGCAGCACGGGCCGCTCCTGGGCCAGGGCTCGGGCGAGCGCCACGCGCTGCCGCATGCCCCCGGAGAGCTCGTGCGGGCGGCGGTGGGCGTGCTCGGAGAGCCGCACCAGATCCAGCAGCTCGGCGGCCCGCTGGCGGCGGACCTTGCGCTGGCGGATCTGGCAGCGCCCCTCGGCCAGTCGCAGGGCGAGCATGATGTTCTGCTCAGCGGTCAGCCACGGGAACAGGGAGGCGTCCTGGAACATGAAGGCCGCCCCGCCCTCCGTGACCTCGATGGCGCCGCCGGTGGGCCGCTCCAGCTGAGCGATCATGCTCAGCAGAGTGGACTTGCCGCACCCGGAGGCGCCCAGCAGGCAGACGAACTCGCCCTCAGCGATGTCGAAGCTGACCTCCGAGAGCACCTCGGGGCCCTCAGCGAAGGACTTGTCCACGGTGTCGAACACCACGGCCTCGTTCATCGGTCCTCCTGTCCGGCGCTCGGGACGCCGTCATCATCGGTCTGCGCGGAGTCATCACTCGGCTCAGAATCATCAGTCGGCTCAGGTGAGCCGGGCTCCACCGGCGCCGGGACCACGAGCCCGTCGAGGGCGACGTCGTGCCCGGTCCCGGCAGTCACGGAGTCCTCCACCAGCTGGGGGAAGGCCGAGGCCACCGGGTCGGTCGTGAACGTCACGTGGGCCAGTGCCCGGGTGAGCACCGGTTCAGGCAGCTCCAGGCCCACGTCCTCACTCAGCTGCGCATTGAGCGTGCTGTGGACCTCCGCCTCCTCGGAGGTCTGCAGCCAGGCCACCGCCGCGTCGGTGGCCGCGGCGAGGTCCTTGACCGTCTGCGGGTGGGCCTCGGCGTACTCGCGGTTGACCGCCAGCACCGTGGTGGGGAACTCTCCTTCGGGCCAGAGCTCGCGCTCGTCCACCAGCACCTGACCGCCGGCCTGCTCCACCAGCCGGGAGGCCCAGGGCTCGGGCACCCAGGCGGCGTCGACGCGACCCTGCTCGAAGAGCCGCAGCACCTGCGGGTTGTCCGTGGGGGTGATGTCCACCTCATCGGTGAGGCCCTGCTCGTGAAGCCACACACGGGCGGCCACATCCTGGGTGCCGCCCAGCTGCGGCGTCGCCAGCTCGCGTCCCGCCAGGTCCTCCGGAGAGTCGATGCCCTCCCGGACGATCAGCTGCACTCCCCCGCTGGCGGCACCGGAGACCACGACCACACTCTCCCCGCCGGACTGCGCGTAGGAGTGGATGGCCGGGTTCGGACCGATGAAGGCGGCGTCCACCGCCCCCGCGGTGAGCGCCTCCAGCGCGGCCGGACCGGCGGTGAAGGTCTCTGCATGGAACGCCGTGCCGTGCAGGTGCTCGGCGAACAGGTCCTCCTGCAGCCCCACCAGGGCCGGTGCGTGGGTGACGTTGGGGAAGTAGCCCAGCCGCAGCTCCTCAGCCCGCTGGTCACCGGCGTAGAGCTCCTCGGCCGAGACTGCCTCGGGCTCATCGTCCTCCTGCGGCCAGGTGGTGGCCAGCACGGCCGTGCTGCCCACCAGCAGGGCCGTGCCGGCCCCGACGACGACGGCGAGCAGCCGACGCGGGCCGGGGGCCCGGGTGAGCACCCGGCCGTCAGGGGCCGTGGTCTGCTCAGCGGTGATGCGGACGCGGCCCATGGCTCACTCCGCCAACCAGGCGTCGTCGTCCTGGGCCTCGGTGTCCGCAGCGGCGGGCAGGCGCACCATGCCCGCGGCGAGAGTGTCTCCGCTCTCCGGGTGGATCAGCAGCACCGCGCCGGTGCGCTTGGCCACGGCGTAGTCGTCCACAGGCAGGGCACGGGCCAGCCGCACGGTCACGGTGCCGATGTCGTTGAGCACCAGCTGGTCCGTGGGCCGGGACGTCAGGCTGGCCAGGTCGAGCCGGTCGGTGACCTCGCTGACCAGTGCCTTGACCGTCTCGGTGCCGTGCTTGACCAGCACCCGGGCACCGTCGGTCAGCGCCCCGTCGCCCAGCCAGGCCAGGGACAGGGTCAGCTCGTCGCGCTCGACGGCGGGCGCCTCCGGCGCGGCCAGCAGGTGGCCGCGGGCGACGTCGAACTGGTCCTGGAGCTCCACCACCACGGACTCGGGCGCGGCGGCCCGGTCAGCAGCGTCCACGGGGCCCGTTCCCTCGGCGGCGGCCTCCTCACCGGCGGCACGCGCCTGCAGAGCCGTGCGGTGGACTGCGCTCACCGTGGTGCGGTGGCCGCCGGGCTGGATGAGCACCTCATCTCCGGCCGCCAGCGACCCGGAGACGATCTGCCCGGCGTAGCCGCGGAACTCCGAGTGCGGCCGGATGACGGTCTGCACGGGCAGCCGCAGCGGTTCGGTGCGGCGGCGGGCGTGGTCGGCGTCCGGCAGCTGCTCCAGGATGGGCAGCAGCGCCTCGCCGTCGTACCACGGGGTGTGGGCGGACGGGGCGACCACGTTGTCTCCGCGCAGGGCGGAGACCGGCACCACGATCGGTGCGGTGGCGCCGGAGGCTCCCCCGTCGTCGGCCTGCAGCTCGGCCGCGATGCGGGCGACGTCGGCCTCCACGGTCCGGAAGGCGTCCTCCCGGTAGTCCACCGCGTCGATCTTGTTGACCGCGATGATCACGTGCTCCACCCGCAGCAGGTGGGCGACCGCCAGATGGCGGCGGGTCTGCTCCACCACGCCGTGTCGGACGTCCACCAGCAGCACCACGGCATCCGCGGTGGAGGTGCCGGTGACGGTGTTGCGGGTGTACTGGACGTGCCCGGGGCAGTCGGCCAGCACGAAGCTGCGCCGATCGGTGGCGAAGTAGCGGTAGGCCACATCGATGGTGATCCCCTGCTCCCGTTCGGCGCGCAGGCCGTCGGTCAGCAGGGCGAGGTCGAGCTCCGCGCCGTCGTCGCCGAAGCCCCGTTCCTTGGAGGAGCGGGCGACGGCGTCGAGCTGGTCGGACAGGATGGCCTGGGCGTCGTGGAGGAGGCGGCCCACCAGAGTGGACTTGCCGTCGTCGACGCTGCCGGCGGTGGCCAGCCGGAACAGTGTGGCGGTCATCAGAAGTATCCGTCCTTCTTGCGGTCCTCCATGGCGGCCTCGGAGAGCCTGTCGTCGGCGCGGGTCGCACCGCGTTCGGTGATGGTGGCGGCGGCCACCTCGTGGAGCACCGCGGTGTTGTCCGCGGCCTCAGAGAGCACCGCCCCGGTGCAGGACATGTCACCGACGGTGCGGTAGCGCACGCGCAGCACCTCGGTGGGCTCCGCCGCGGTGGGGCGGCTGTGCGGACCCACGGCCCGGATCATGCCGTCACGGTGGAAGACCTCGCGGTCGTGGGCATAGTACAGCGGAGGCAACTCGATGTCCTCGGCGGCGATGTAGCGCCACACGTCCAGCTCGGTCCAGTTGCTGATCGGAAAGGCCCGCACGTGCTGGCCCGGCCGGTGGCGTCCGTTGTAGAGGTTCCACAGCTCGGGGCGCTGGCTGCGCGGATCCCACTGGCCGAACTCGTCGCGCAGCGAGAGGATGCGTTCCTTGGCCCGGGCCCGGTCCTCGTCCCGCCGGGCGCCGCCGAAGACGGCGTCGAAGCGGCGCTGCGCGATGGTGCGCAGCAGCGGCACCGTCTGCAGCGGGTTGCGGGTGCCGTCGGCGCGTTCGGTGAGCTCGCCGGCGTCGATGAGCTCTTGGACGCTGCCGACCACCAGCTCCAGGCCGAGGCGCTCCACGGTGCGGTCACGGAAGTCCAGGACCTCCTCGAAGTTGTGACCGGTGTCGATGTGCACCACCGGGAAGGGGATCCTCCCGGGCCAGAACGCCTTGGCGGCCAGGTGCAGCATGACCACGGAGTCCTTGCCGCCGGAGAACAGCATGGCCGGCCGATCGAACTCGGCGACGACCTCCCGGATGATGTGGATGGACTCGGCCTCCAGGCGGGCCAGCGCGGACTGGCCGGCGAGGTCGACGACGTCGGCGGCCCGTGGGGCCGCGGCGGTGGCGGTGGTCATCTCAGGCTCCTGTGGCGGTGGTGGTGTGGATGCCGCATTCGACCTTGCCGCTGCCGGCCCAGCGTCCGGAGCGGGGGTCCTCCCCCGGGGCGACCTTCTGGGTGCAGGGTCGGCACCCGATGGACGGATAGCCGTTCTGCAGCAGCAGGTTGACCGGGAGGTCATGGCGGTTCGAGTGGTCGACCAGGTCGTCGAAGGTCCAGGGGGCGACCGGGTTGACCTTGATGAGTCCGTGGAGCTCGTCGAAGGTGACCAGCGGCGTGTCCACGCGGGTGGGCGCCTCATCCCGGCGCACTCCGGTGAACCAGAGCTTGTAGCCGCTCAGCGCCTCCCCGAGAGGCTCCATCTTGCGCATCCGGCAGCAGGCGGCCGGGTCCCTGCCGAACAGGTCCTTGCCGTACTCGGCGTCCTGCTCCGCCACGGTCAGCTTCGGAGTGACGTCGACGACGGTGACGTCGAGACGACGGGCGACCTCATCTCGGGCGGCCAGCGTCTCGGTGAAGTGATAGCCGGTCTCCAGGAACAGCACGTCCACACCGGGCAGCTGCTCCGCGACCAGCGCCGGCAGGACGGCATCGGCCATGGAGCAGGCGACGGCGACGTCGGCGGTGTCCACATGCCGTGCCGCCCAGCCGATCACCTCCTCGGCGGGGGCGTCCCAGCCGAGCTCCTCGGCGCCGGCGGCGGCCAGGGCGCGCAGCTCCTGGGTGAGGGCGATGTCGGTCGCGGCGCTCATACCAGCTCGACCTCTCTCTTCTGCAGCTCGGAATCGTCCACCCGGTGGCTCCACTGGGCGAAGGTCTCTCCCGTCTGTCGGCCGTCCAGGTACCGGCGGACCAGCAGCTCCACGTAGTCCACGAGCTCCTCCGCCGTGACCTTCAGCCCTCGCACAGTCCGGCCGAGACCGGCCTCATCGCGGTCCACGAAGGTGAGCCCGCCGCCCAGGTGGACCTGGAAGCCGGGGGTCTTCTCCCCGTCGGCGTCGGGCAGCAGCTGCCCCTTCAGCCCGATGTCCGCGGTCTGGATGCGGGCGCAGGAGTTGGGGCAGCCGTTGATGTGCAGGGTGAGCCGCTCCGGCATCTGCTCGGCGACGTCGGCCAGCCGCTCCTCCAAGGCATCGATGGTCCGGGCCGCCGTGGTCTTGGTCTCCACGATGGCCAGCTTGCAGAATTCGATGCCGGTGCACGCGATGGTGGAGCGCCGGAAGACGCTGGGCCGGGGATCCAGCCCCAGCTCGGCCAAGGCGGCACAGACCGTCTCGACGTCGTCTTCGGCGATGTCGAGGACCACGAGCTTCTGGTGCGGCGTGGTGCGCAGACGGTGGGAGCCGTGACGCTCCAGCAGGTCCGCCAGCTCGATCAGCAGCGTCCCGGAGACCCGACCCACGGTGGGGGTGACGCCGATGTAGCACCGGCCGTCCTTCTGCCGGTGCACGCCGACGTGGTCCCCGGGAGTGTCCGGGGCGGACGGGGCCGGCCCGTCGGTGAGCGTACGGCCCAGGTACTCGTCCTCGATGACCTGGCGGAACCTCTCCGGCCCCCATTCGGCCAGCAGGAACTTCAGCCGGGCCTTGTTGCGCAGGCGACGGAACCCGTAGTCGCGGAAGGTCTGGGTGACGGCATGCCAGACCTCGGCGGCCTCCTCCTGGCGGACGAAGACTCCCAGTCGCTCGGCCAGCCGGGCGTTGGTGGAGAGCCCGCCGCCGACCCACAGGTCGTAGCCGGGGCCATGCTCCGGGTGCACGACGCCCACCAGGGCGAAGTCGTTGATCTCGTGGACCACGTCCTGGCTGGGGTGTCCGGTGATCGCCGACTTGTACTTCCGCGGCAGGTTCGCGAGCTCGGGATCGCCGATGTAGAGCCGAGCGATCTCCTGGATGACAGGGGTGGGGTCGATGATCTCATCGGCGGCGATGCCGGCCACCGGGGAGCCCAGGATCACTCGGGGGGTGTCTCCGCAGGCCTCGGTGGTGCCCAGGCCGACCGCTTCGAGGCGGCGCCAGATCTCCGGGACGTCCTCCACGGCCACCCAGTGCAGCTGGATGTTCTGCCGGTCGGTCACATCGGCGGTGTCCCGGGCGAAGTCTCGGGAGATCTCCCCGATGACACGCAGCTGCTCGGTGGTGAGGGCGCCGCCGTCGATGCGGACCCGCAGCATGAAGAACTTGTCGTCCACCTCTTCGGGCGGCAGCGAGTTGTGGGCCCCGGCCGGCACGCCGGGGCGACGCTGGGTGTAGAGGCCCCACCAGCGAAAGCGGCCGCGGAGGTCGTCCGGGTCGATCGAGTCGAAGCCCTGCTTCGAGTAGATCGTCTCGATGCGCTCCCGGACGTTCAGCCCGTTGTCGGCCTGCTTGAACTCTTCATTGTGGTTCAGCGGCTCGGTGCCGTCGACCTTCCACTGCCCGTTCGGGCGCTTCTTCGGCCGGCGGGCGGACACGGCGGACACGTCAGTGCTCATGCTCCTCCATCGCTCCTGGCGTTAGCACCCGGCTCTCCCGGGTTGCTGCGGCGTCGTCGAGCCAGATCTCTCAGCCGCTCTGGATGGTTGCTGGTGTGAGCACCACGCTACTGGACGCCAGACGGAAAACGAAGATTCCACGTCATATGTCGTCATCTATGTTCATGTGTTCATATGAGTTGCGCGACGGGGTGAGACCTCCCGCAGACACGCGCCATCGACTCCCCGGCGAGGCCGGGCCCTGCTCCGCGGCTCAGGCCTCGTCGAGGCCCTTCTCCGCCAGCCAGTCGGCGGCGACGTCGGCGGCCGACGCCTGGTCGTCCACACTGACGGCGTTGAGCCCGTTGAGCTCCTCCTGCGTCAGTTCGGCCGTGACCTCCTCGATGAGCGCCGCGGCGTCGTCCCCCACAGAGTCGGAGACCAGCGGGAGGATGTTCTGCGGCAGCACCAGATCCTCCGGGTCCTCCAGCATGACGAGGCCGTTCTCCTCGATGGCTGGATCGGCGGAATAGATGTCGGCCACCTGAACGTCCCCGTCGAGCAGCGCCTGCACGGTCAGCGGCCCACCGGAGTCCTCCACCGGGACCAGGGTGACCTCCACCCCGTAGACCTCCTGCAGACCCTCAGGGCCGTAGGGACGAGTCTCAAACTCCGAGTTCGCCGCGATCCGCAGATCCTCATCCACGTTCGCAAGGTCACCGACGCTGCGCAGCTGATGCTCCTGTGCGAACTCCGCGGTCACCACGAAGCTGTCCTGATCGGTGGCCTCCGCCGGCTCCAGGGCGCTGATCCCCTCCGGGAGGCTCTGCTCCAGTCCGGCGAGGATCTCCTCCAGGTCGGAGGCCTCAGCCTCCGCGTCCACGTACTGCAGCAGGTTCCCGGCATATTCGGGGAACACGTCGATGTCCCCGGCCTCCAGCTCCGGCATGTAGACCTCGCGCTGGCCGATGTCGAACTGCCGGTCCACCTCGTGGCCGCCCGCCTCGAGCCGCTGGGCGTAGAGCTCCGCGATGATGGTGTTCGAGTAGTACTGCTGGGAGCCGACCACCAGCGCGCCGCCCTCGGCGCCGGCGTCGTCGTCTCCCCCGTCAGCCAAGGGATCCTCGGCCCCGCAGGCGCTGAGAGCCAGCGCGGCGAGTCCCAGCAGGGCGGCGGAGACGAGGGCAGGACGGCCGAGACGGCCGGGGGCGGGGCTCGAGCAGGACACGGGGACCATCCTCTCCTGGAGCTCAGTGGATCCCGGGGATCCTCCTGAGAATCCGTAGGGCTGCGATGAACAGGGCGTCGACGAGGATCGCCACGGCGATGACCACGAAGGACGCTCCCAGCATCATGGCATAGTCATGGTTGCGCAGGCCCAGGAACAGCGGCCGCCCCAGTCCCCCGGCCCCCACGTAGGCGGCCAGGGTGGCGGTGGCGATGACCTGCAGGGTTGCCAGACGCACCCCGCCCAGGATCAGCCGCAGCCCCAGCGGCACCTCCACGGTCACCAGCACCTGCCACGGGCTGAGCCCCTGGGCGCGCGCGGCGTCGACCACGCGGCGGTCCACCGCCTCCACCCCCGAATAGGCGCCGGCGATGATCGAGGGCACCGCCAGGACCACGAAGGCGATCATCGGGGCCTTCAGCCCGATCCCCACCGCGAGGCCGGCCAAGGTGATGATCCCCAGGGTCGGCAGAGCACGGGCGGCCCCGGTGGAGAGCACGGCCAGCGCCCGGCCCCGCCCGGTGTGGCCGATGACCAGCCCGGCAGGAAGGGCGATCGCCGTGGACAGCACCAGCGCCAGCAGGGTGTACCAGAGGTGCTCGGCCGTGCGGACTCCGAGACCGCCCGGACCCGCCCAGGACTCGGCGCTGAGGACCCACTGCAGCGCCTCCATCAGATGGGTCATGAGCCGGCCCGCCTCGCCTGGGTACGCTGCCAGGGCATCGCCAGCCGGCCCAGGCCCACCAGCAGCAGGTCCACGACGACGGCGAGCAGCACGGTCATGATGATGCCGGCGGCGATGGACGGCACGATGCCACGCTGGAACCCGTCGGTGAACAGGGAGCCGAGGCTCGCCACACCCAGGACCGCGGAGACGCTGACCAGACTGATGGTGCTCACGGAGACCACCCGCAGCCCCGCCAGCAGCGCAGGCCCGGCCAGAGGCAGCTCCACTGTGAGGAAGGCGCCCCAGCGGGACTGCCCGACCGCGACCGCGGCCAGCCGGACGTCCTGGGAGACCGCGCCGAAGGCATCCGCGGCGGAACGGACCATCAGCGCCAGACCGAACAGCGTGAGCGCGACGATCACATTGAGAGCGTCCCGCACCCCGGTCCCGATGAGGATCGGCAGGACGATGAACAGCGGCAGCGACGGAATCGCATAGAGCAGACCCACCGAGCCCAGGAGAGGCTCACGCAGGCGTCCGAGCCGATCGGCGACACGCCCCAGCGGAAGGGCCAGCAGGAACGCCGCCGCGACGGCGGGAAGGCTGAGCAGCAGATGGTCGACCGTCAGGCTCAGGATGCGCGGCAGGTTCGCCAGGGCCCAGTCCATCAGCAACCTTCTGGCGACGGGGCCGCAGGCTCCGTGCCGTCCTCTCCCTCGATCAGCCCGACCGGTCTCCCGGTGTCGTCGACGACCGTCCAGCCGCCGCCGACCCGCGGGGAGGCATGCAGCCGCCGCCGTCCGTCCTGCAGCCCCAGGAATCGGGAGACGAAGGCGTCGGCGGGCTCCTCCACCAGCTCCCGGGGCGTGCCGATCTGGGCCACCTCCCCGCCGCTGCGCAGCACGACGATCTGATCCCCCAGGGCGAGTGCCTCGTCGATGTCATGGGTGACGAAGATGATGGTCTTGCGCAGCTGAACCTGCAGGCGACCCAACTGGGACTGCAGCTCCACCCGGATCAGCGGGTCCACCGCGCCGAAGGGCTCGTCCATGAGCAGGATGTTGGGGTCGTCGGCCAGGGCGCGCGCCACGCCGACCCGCTGCTGCTGCCCTCCGGAGAGCTGGGCCGGGTATCGACGTGCCAGCTCGGGGGCCAGGTCCACCAACTCCATCAGGTCACGAGCCCGCTCCTGCGCGGCACCCCGGGAGACACCATTGAGACGCGGAACGGTGGCGATGTTGTCCACCACCCGGCGGTGCGGCATGAGCCCGGAGTGCTGCATGACATAGCCGATGCTGCGCCTCAGCTGCACCGGCGGTCGCGAGGACACCGTCTCCCCATCGATGCGGACCTCACCTGAGGTCGGCTCCACCATCCGATTGACCATTCGCAGCAGGGTGGTCTTGCCGCATCCGGAGGACCCCAGCAGCACCGTGGTGGTGTGGGAGGGGACCGTCAGGCTGAAGTCCCGGACCGCCGTCGTGCCGTCCGGGTAGGTCTTGGTGACATGGTCGAACTCGATCATGACGCAGCACCCTCACGCTGGCCCTCGATGTCAGCCGACGCAGCAGACGGAGGATCCGCCCGGTGGACCTCGGCGTGGTCGCCCAGACGCCGGGCCATGACGTCGACCGCCTGCGGTGAGGAGTCGATGCAGACGAACCGGCGGCCGGTCTCCGCAGCGGCGGCCCCCAGCGTGCCCGAGCCCGCAAAGAAGTCCAGCACCCAGTCGCCCGGTCGGGAGGAGGCCTGCACCATGCGGCGTACGAGCCCCACGGGCTTCTGCGTGGGATAGCCGGTCTTCTCCCGACCCGTGGGCGAGACGATGGTGTGCCACCAGACGTCGGTGGGCAGCTTGCCCCGGGCGGCCTTCTCCGGGGTCACCAGGCCCGGAGCCATGTACGGTTCGCGATCGACCTCGGCGGAGTCGAAGTGGTAGCGCTGAGGATCCTTGACATAGACCAGGATCGTCTCGTGCTTGGTCGGCCAGCGCTTCTTCGTCCGGGCACCATAGTCATAGGCCCAGACGATCTCATTGAGGAAGCAGTCGCGGCCGAAGATCGCATCGCACATGACCTTCGCGTAGTGCACCTCGCGATAGTCCAGGTGCAGGTACAGGGTCCCGGTGTCATCCAGCAGACGCCAGGCTTCGAGCAGTCGAGGCTCCAGAAAGTCCCAGTAGTCCGGGAAGGAGTCGTCGTAGGCGGCCAGCAGCTCACGGAAGGTGTCGTAGCTGCGACCGGCGAACCCCACCCGTCCGCCGCCGTCGTGCCGCCGGACGGAGGTCGTGCGGACCGACCGCTGGGCCCGCCCCGTGTTGAAGGGCGGGTCCAGGTAGATCATCGCGAAGGCCCCGTCGGGGAGCCGCCGCAGGTGCTCGAGGTTCTCGCCCTCGAGCACGAGCGACGGACCGTCCACGGCGAAGGTCGTCATCTCCAGGTCCGCACCGGCCCGCGGGAGCTCAGTCCGCGGAGCCTGCCGTCGAGCCGGAGCCCGACCCGGAGCGGCGGCGACGACGACGGCGACGCTGGCCGCCCGAGCCGCCCTCCGACGAAGCGGCACCGCCGGAGCTCTGCTGGCTCTCCTGGCGCTGCTGGTCCTGCCCGCCCGCGGAGTCCGATCGGCGACGCGACCGGGACCGACCGCCCCGAGAGCCGCCCTCGCCCCGCGAACCGCCCTCGCCCCGAGAGCCGGAGCGGGAGCCGCGACCCTCGCGGGAGCCACCCCGCTCCTTCTTCGCCGAGGGACCTCCGAGGTCCTCGAGACGCTCGTCGCCCAGGCCCGTCTTCGATCGCTTGTGCCGCGGCAGCCGCCCCTTGGTCCCCTTCGGGATGTCGAGGTCGGTGAACAGGTGCGGCGAGGAGGAGTAGGTCTCCACCGGCTCGTCGATGCCGAGGTCCAGCGCGCGGTTGATCAGCTTCCAGCGCGGGACGTCCTCCCAGTCCACGAAGGTCACCGCGGTGCCCTTCTGCCCGGCGCGGCCGGTCCGACCGATCCGGTGGAGGTAGGTCTTCTCGTCGTCGGGAGCGTTGAGGTTGATGACATGGGTGACGTCGGTGACGTCGATGCCGCGGGCGGCGACATCGGTGGCGACGAGCACGTCGATCTTCTCGTTGCGGAACGCCCGCAGCGCCTGCTCCCGCGCACCCTGGCCCAGGTCCCCGTGGATGGCGCCGGCTGCGAAGCCGCGGGCGATGAGCTCGGTGGAGAGCTTGTCGGCCTGCCGCTTGGTGCGGGTGAAGATGATCGTGCGTCCTCGGCCCTCGGCCTGCAGGATGCGGGCCACGACCTCGTCCTTGTCCAGGTGGTGGGCCCGGTAGACGACCTGACGGATGTCCTTCTTGGTGACCCCCTCGTCGGCGGGGTCGGCGGCGCTGATGTGCGTCGGCTTGGTCATGTAGCGCCGCGCCATGGCGACGACCGGACCCGGCATGGTCGCCGAGAACAGCATCGTCTGGCGCACGGCCGGCAGCGCGCCGAGGATCGTCTCCACGTCGGGCAGGAAGCCCAGGTCGAGCATCTCGTCGGCCTCGTCCAGGACCACGATGTTGACGCTCTTCAGCTTCAGGTGGCGCTGCCGGTGCAGGTCGATGAGCCGCCCGGGGGTGCCGACGACGATCTCGACGCCGCGCTGCAGCTCCTCGATCTGCGGCTCATAGGCCCGTCCGCCGTAGATGGTGGCGACCCGCACGCCGCGCTTGGCGCCGGCGACCTTGATGTCTTCGGCCACCTGGACGGCGAGCTCACGGGTGGGGGCGACCACCAGCGCCTGCGGGGCGCCCGGGGAGGGCATCTCGTCGAAGCCGGGGTCGTGGGGCGCAGTCACGCGCTGGATTGCGGGTATGCCGAAGCCGAGGGTCTTGCCCGTTCCGGTCTTGGCCTGCCCGATGATGTCATAGCCGCCCAGGGCGATCGGCAGCGTCTCCGCCTGGATGGGGAACGGTGTGATGATCCCCTTCTCAGCGAGCGCCTCGACGATCTCGGGGCGGACGTTGAAGTCGGCGAAGGTCACCGTGGGCTCGGCGGTCTCGCCGCCGTCGACCTGCACGGTGCCTTCGGCCGATTCAGCTGTCTGTTCAGTCATAGATTCTTTCATTCGGCGACTGCGGCGAAGCCGACAGTCTGCTTGGTGTCGGAGCCGATCTCCACATACCCGATGCTGGCGACCGGCACCACGATCTTCTTCTCACGGCGGTCGGTGAGGGTCAGCAGCGGCTTGGCGTTCTCCACCGCGTCAGCCACCGTCTTCTCGACGTCCTCCGCTGAGGCGTCGGTCTCGATGACGATCTCGCGGGAGACGTTCTGGACTCCGATACGAACTTCCATGCCACTCCTTCGGCTCGGCGCGATCTGTGCCGCTCCGATACTACCTACTGTGCCGGCGTGCCGGCGTCGGGCTCCTTGGGGAAGCCCGAGATTCCGCGCCAAGCCAAACGGGACGTCAGCTGCGAGGAGACGTCCAGGTCCGGACGCTCCGAGAGCCGGCTCCAGTGACGGGCCGCCGAGGTGATCATGCCGATGAGCCCGTGCCCCAGCAGGGTGGCCTCCGCCATGGGCTGGCCCGTGTCGTCCGCGATGACCTCCGCGATGGCGGCGGCCACATTGTCATGGAAGCGTTCCATGCGGGTCTCGACGGCCTCATCGTTGTCCATCCCGGAGGTGAACAGCAGCCGATAGGCCTCGTCCTCCCGCGAGATGAACTCGTAGAAGGCCGTCATGGTGGCCGAGACGCGCTCCTTGTTGTCCTCGGTGGACCCCAGCGCCTCCGTGATCATCCGCTCCAGCTGCGCCAGGTGCGTGTCCAGCAGGTCCAGGAAGAGCTCGTGCTTGCCCGGGAAGTGCTGATAGAGCACCGGCTTGGAGACCTGGGCGACGTCGGCGATGTCATCCATCGACGCCGCGTGGTACCCCTTGGCCACGAAGACCTGCAGCGCACAGTCCAGCAGCTGGCGTCGACGCTGCTCGCGCGGCATCCGCTTGGCGCGCTGCGGAGTGCTCGGCTCGGAGGTGGTCGCGTCCTGTGTCATGGACACCCAGTGTACGGAACCGCGCCCTCCCCGCGTGACACCTGTGCCCGTCGACGCGGACGCGCCGCCCGCCCGGCGACGGCGCCGAGCTGAGGGCCGGGACTCACACGCCGGGAAGGCGTCCGTACGCCGGAGAGCCGGTGGCCAGGTCCAGCAGTTCCGCGACCGTGTCCAGGTCGGTGGTGTTCTCTCCGATGAGGTTCGGTTTTCCCGCGCCGTGATAGTCCGAGGAGCCGGTGGTCAGCAGGTCGTGCCGCCGCGCCAGGTCCAGCAGGATGCGTCGGCCGTCGGGCGGATTGTCCCGGTGCCAGACCTCCACGCCGGCCAGTCCGACCTCGATCATCTCCTCCAGCTGATCCATCGACACCGTCCGCCCCCGCGTCGAGGCCATCGAGTGGGCGATCACCGGGACTCCCCCGGCCTCCCGGACCAGCCGGATCGCCGTGGTCGGGTGCATGTTCTCCTGGCTGACGTAGTACGGGGATCCGCGGAACAGGAGCCGATCGAAGGCCTCCTGCCGGTCGGCCACCGCACCGATGGCCACGAGAGCGTCCGCCAGATGAGGCCGCCCCACCGTGGCGCCGTCGGCGACCTGCTCCAGCACATCATCCCAGCTCAAGGGGAAGTCGACGCTGAGGCGCTCGGCCATGCGTTGGGCCCGCGTCACCCGTCCGGTCCGGGCGTCGCGGATGGCCCGGGCGAGGCCTTCGTGGTGCGGATCGTGCAGATAGCTGAGCATGTGGACGCTGATGCGATCATCAGTCAGCGTGGTGATCTCCATGCCGGGGATCAACAGGATCCCGTGCTCCTGGGCGGCACGCATCGCCTCGGCCCAGCCGACCGTGGTGTCATGGTCGGTCAGCGCCAGCCCGTCGAGGCCTGCCCGCGCCGCGGTGGCCACGACGTCTGCCGGGGACTGTGTGCCGTCAGAGCAGTACGAATGCGTGTGGAGGTCGACGCCCATGGACTCACTGTATCCGCCACAGAGGGTCAGCGGCCTCGACCACGGTGGGAGCGGCCGCCGTTAAGTGGAACACTGGTGTCCATGCTCAGTTCGCAGAATCATGCTTCTTCCACTCGGGCGCCCGGCGAGGCGCCGTCGACGACGGCGGACGAGTCCGCCGACCAGCCGCTCGAGGACCGGGGCTCCAACCGGTCCCAGCGCCCCACCTCCGACGCGTTCCGCGAGTTCATGGCGTCCTCCTGGGCGCCGGCCGAGGACGTCCGCCACGACCGTGACGCCGTGGCCGATCACGCGGCACAGCGCCGACGTCGGGTCTCCGAAGCCTTCGCCGGGGAACGGCTGGTCCTTCCGGCGGGACCGCTGAAGGTCCGCTCCAACGACACCGACTACCGCTTCCGCCCGCATTCGGCCTTCGCCCACCTCACCGGGCTGGGGGTCGACCACGAGCCGGATGCGGTCCTGGTGTTCGAACCCGTGGACGAGGGTGCCGGCGACGACGGCGGCCACCACGAGTGCACGCTGTACTTCAAGCCCATGGCCGGCCGGGACTCCGAGGAGTTCTACGCCGACGCCCGCCACGGCGAGTTCTGGATCGGCCCGCGCCCGGGGCTCGACGAGTTCCGCCAGCGCCTGGGCCTGCGCACCGCCGACCTCTCCGAACTGGAGGTGGCCGTGACCAAGAACGCCGGCGCCGTGGAGATCGGCGGCACCCGGATCCGGCTGCTGCGGGAGGTGGACCTCAACGTCGACGCCCTGGTGGACACCTCCCGCATCAACACCGGCGTGGACCTGGAGGCCTCCGACTCGCTGGACGCCGAGCTGGCCGAGCACCTCTCCGCACTGCGGCTGGTCAAGGACGACTGGGAGGTGGAGCAGCTGCGCACTTCGGTGGCCTCCACGATCGCCGGCTTCCACGACGTCGTCGCCGCACTGCCCCGCGCGGTGGGCCACAGCCGCGGCGAGCGCGTGGTGGAGGGGGCGTTCTTCGCCCGGGCCCGCCTGGAGGGCAACGACCTCGGCTATGACACGATCGCGGCCTCCGGCAACAACGCGACCGTGCTGCACTGGATCCGCAACACCGGCGAGGTGCGCGAGGGCGACCTTCTGCTGCTGGACGCCGGCGTGGAGGCCGACTCCCTCTACACCGCAGACATCACCCGCACCCTGCCGGTGAGCGGCAGCTTCAGCGAGGTGCAGCGGCGGGTCTACGAGGCCGTGCTGGCCGCCGCCGACGCCGCCTTCGAGGTGGTCCGGCCGGGCATCCGCTTCCGCGAGATCCACCAGACCGCCGTGCGCGTGCTCGCCGAGCACCTGGACTCCTGGGGACTGCTGCCGGTGAGTCTCGAGGAGGCCCTGTCCGAGGAGGGTCAGCACCACCGCCGGTGGATGCCGCACGGCACCTCCCACCATCTGGGACTGGACGTGCACGACTGCGCCCAGGCCAAGCGGGAGCTCTACCTGGACGGCGTCCTCGAAGAGGGCATGGTGTTCACCATCGAGCCCGGCCTGTACTTCAAGGCCGAGGACCTCGCGGTGCCCGAGGAGTACCGCGGCATCGGGGTACGGATCGAGGACGACGTGCTGGTCACCGCCGACGGTGCCGAGAACCTCTCGGCCGCGCTCCCCCGGACCGCCGAGGACGTGGAGGCGTGGATGCGCGGGATCTGGGAGCGCTGAGGCCCGCCCTCCGGCGGACACCGGCGGCGGACCCCCCCCCCGGCCCCTGTCACGGGAACGGAGCCCCGGGTGCCATGATGAATCGGCACCCGGGGCTCTTCTTCGCCCGGGACCGTCTACGCAGGGGCGGTGTCGGCGCGGTCCGACATGGCCCGTCCGACCGATCCGGGCTGCCTGACTGATCCGGGGGTCATTCTCCGGCACGCACCGCGGCACTGACGCGCGTCACCCAGGGCCCGAGTCGCCGGAAAGTGACTCATCGATCGAGGACACGAGCTCGCCATGGCTGTTCAGACGCCGTCGGCCGGTCCTATCCTGACGGCACGGACCAGACAGGTCCCGTCGACTTCCCTAGGAGGCTCCCATGAGCATCATCGGCTGGCTCGTCCTCGGTCTCATCGCGGGTGCCATCGCTCGTGCCATCCTGCCCGGCAAGCAGCCCGGAGGGTGGATCGCCGCACTCATCACCGGTGTGCTGGGCGCACTGGTCGGCGGATTCATCGCCTCCGCCATCTTCGGCGTCAACGTCAACGATGCCTTCTTCGACCTCGGCACCTGGCTGTTCGCCATCGGCGGCGGCGTGATCGTGGCGTTCCTCTGGCAGGCCATCACCGGGCGGCGCGGCGCTGAGGCCTGAGGCACTGTCCGCCGATCACTGACGGTCTGACTCCTGGGGCCGGCCCTCCTGTGCCCCGTCAGCTGCAGGGCGGTCGTCGCCCAGCTGCGCCTGCGCAGCCTGGTCCTGCGCCGGCTGCTCCTGCGCCGGCTGCTCCTGCACGGGCTGCTGGTCCACACGGACGCCGAACCGGGGCCTGCCGTCAGGAAGGTCGTCGTAGCCCGCGCGAGGCTGCGCCGCCGAGGCGCCGCCCTGCTGAGCAGGATCGCTGGTGCCCTCCGGAGCACCCGCGGCCGGGGACGCGACGTCGACACCCGCCGACGGCTGCTGGCTCACCGGCTGCTGGTTCGGCGACTGCTGGTTCGGCGACTGCTGGTTCGGTGCCAAGGGCTGGGATGTGGGGTCGTCATAGGCTGTCACGCCGCGCACTCCCGCGCCGGGGACGAGCTGCCGCGCCCGGTGGGCCACGGAGAAGTCACAGACGACGTCGAAGGTGGTCGCCACCAGCTGCGACGACGAGGCGAAGTCCCGCCGCCCCTTGCGGATCGCGTAGCTGATCACCCCGACGATCATCCAGATCGCCATGCCCAGCAGGACCGCCAGCAGCAGGTCCGGAAGACCGGACTCCGGGCTGAACAGTACGATGAGCAGTCCGATGAACGCCCCGAACATGGCGCCCTGCGCCGCACCGGCGCCGGCCACCCGCGGATAGGACAGCCGGGTGCGGATGTGCTCGACGGTCCGCAGGTCGTTGCCCACGATGGAGAGCGCCTTGATGTCGAAGCCGTCGGCGGCGGCCAGGTGGTCCACCACCTTCTGGGCATCCTCATAGGACCGGTAACGGCCCAGGAGCTCACCGCGGGGCAGCCCGCTGTTCTGGGGGGATGTCATCGGAGCATTGGTCGCCATGCCACCATTCTGCCCCGTCCCGGACGCGGTCGGTCCTCGTCCGGCTGTGAGTTCGCACAGGGCGCACCTGTGCGGCGCTCAGCGCCCCAGCTGGTGGACGAGCCCGCGCGGGAGGTCATGCGGACCCCACAGCCGTCCCGGATCCCTCACTCCGCGGACGCGCTGCGGCGGATCGTCGGCAAACCACCAGCCGGGCGGTCTCGGCACGGCGTCGGCAGGGAAGTCCGCCGCCGCGGCCACATGGACGGTGATCTGGTCCACCAGTTGGACCATCGTGGCCAGGCATGCCCGCGCGGCACCGGCCTGGATCGTGGTCGTGCGCTCCGTGGCCGCATCCGAGAGGGGCACCAGGTGGTCGTCGTGGGCCATCTGCTGCGGCAGGCAATGGTGGGCGATCCCGTTGCGCGTGGTGCGCCACCGCCGCAGCTCCTCATCCAGGTCACCGGGCGAACCGTCGGCACCCAGAGCACCCGTGACAAGCCTCGGGCCCTGCGGTGACCGACCTCGCCACCCGGAGAAGACCTTCACCCGCAGCTCCTCCGGCAGCCTCGACCGTGTCAGACCCGCCAGGATCGCGCGCCAGCCATCGTCGCCCTCCGCTGCGAACACCGATCGGCCGTGCGGGGTCCGCGCAGTGCCGGGCCCGTGCCACTGCCGGCCCCGGCCCAGGTGGTGCAGATCCACGAGCTGACGTTCCAGCGCGGAGAAGGCCAGCAGGACGATCATGGGGTTGAGCACGCGGCGAGGCTGATCTCCGCGGACCTCACGCTCATTGTGGATCAGCACCAGGTCCACCGCCTCGGAGAGGCGCTCGATCGCCGAGCGGCAGGACTCTTCGAAGGCCTGCTCCTGGTCACCGCGCAACGGATGCGCCCTGCTCTCCTCCATAGTCGCCCAGTATGCCCGCCCCGAGCCGCCGGGACCATGGGCGCGCCTGACGCGACCCGGCCCGCGCCCCTAGACTGGGCGGGTGTCTGATTCCCCCGTCATCGAGCGCATCCGCACCCGACTGTCCGAGGTCCTGGACCCGGAGATCCGGCTGCCGATCACCCAGCTGGGCATGGTCGGCGACATCTCCGTGGACGGCGAAGGTGCCGCGCGGATCCACATCAAGCTGACCATCGAGGGCTGCCCGATGCGCAGCCGCATCGTGGACGACGTCACCGCCGCCGCGGTGCGCGCCGAGGGTGTGACCACGGCCTCCGTCGAGCTGGACGTGATGACCCCGCAGGAGCGCGCCGAGCTCAAGGAGCAGCTGCGCGGCGGCGAGTCCGGACGCATCAACCGGTTCGCCCAACCGGAGAGCCTCACCCGGGTCTACGCGGTGGCGTCGGGCAAAGGCGGGGTCGGCAAGTCCACGGTGACGGTGAACCTGGCCTGCGCCCTGGCCGCCCAGGGTCTGAAGGTCGGGCTGATCGACGCCGACATCCACGGCTTCTCGGTGCCGGACCTGATGGGCATCACGGACAGGCCCACCCGCCTGGACGAGATGATCCTGCCACCGGTGGCGCACGGGGTGAAGACCATCTCCATCGGCATGTTCCTGGACGGCAACCAGGCGGTGGCCTGGCGGGGCCCCATGCTCCACCGCGCCGTGGAGCAGTTCCTCACCGACGTGCACTTCGGCGACCTGGACGTCCTGCTGCTGGACCTCCCGCCGGGCACCGGGGACATCGCGATCTCTGTGGCGCAGCTGCTGCCCGGCTCCGAGCTGCTGGTGGTGACCACCCCGCAGGCCGCCGCCTCCTCCATCGCCGAGCGGGCGGGGGCGCTCAGCACCCAGACCGAGCAGAAGGTCGCCGGCGTCGTGGAGAACATGGGACCCATGACGCTGCCGGACGGCAGCACCCTGGACCTGTTCGGCAGCGGCGGCGGGCAGATCGTCGCCGACCGGCTCTCCGACCAGCTGGGGCGAGAGATTCCGCTGCTGGGCAGCGTCCCCCTGGACACGGGCCTGCGCCAGGCCGGCGACGACGGCGCCCCCGCCGTCCTCTCCGCACCCGACTCCCCCGCCGGCACGGCGCTGCGCAGCATCGCCTCCGCGCTCGCCCAGCGGCCCCGGAGCCTGACGGAACGTCGACTGCCATTCGGCCCGGCCTGAGCCGCCGCCTCCTTCCGCGCCGACAGCGTCGGCTCGTCATCCCTGCTCCGGTGACCCCTCTCGCCTAGGATGGTGCTGTGCATCACAGGACGTCGTGCTGCGCACCTGCACCAGCACCGTAGATCCACGAGGGAGAACACCATGACCCGCACCTATCCTCGAGCCCGGACGGCCGGCGCCGTCCTGGCGGCCTCCGCCCTGCTGCTCACCGCCTGCGGCGACGACGGCGACTCCGCGGCCGAGGGCGGCGAGGACGTCGGCAGCCAGGACGCCGACTTCCTGACGATCGCCACCGGAGGCTCCTCCGGGGTGTACTACCAGATCGGCGCCACGATGGCGGACCTGCTCGGGGACGAGCTCGGCGCCGACACCTCTGTGCAGGCCACCGGCGCCTCGGCGGAGAACATCAACCTGCTCACCGACGGCAACGCCGAGATCGCCTTCACCATGGGGGATGCCACCGTGCAGGCCCTCGAGGGCACCGGTCCGTTCGAGGACGACCCCCGCGATGGTCTGCTCGCGATCATGACGATGTACCCGAACACCGTGCAGCTCATCGCGCGGGACGGCGCGGGCATCGAGTCGGTGGAGGACCTCGCCGGCGCCAATGTGGCCGTCGGTGACGTCGGCTCGGGCGTGGAGCTGAACGCGCAGATGGTCCTGGGCGCCTACGACATGTCCTATGACGACATCAACGAGGACTACCTGTCCTACGCGGAGGCCACCGACCAGATGGCCAACGGACACATCGACGCCCTCTTCGCCACCTCGGGTCTGCCGAACCCGTCGCTGACCGAGCTCGCCACCAACACGGACTTCATCACCGTCCCGATCGACGGGGAAGGCCGGGAGAACCTGCTCAGCGAGTACGAGTTCTTCGGCGAGAGCGTCATCCCGGCGGGCACCTACCAGGACGAGGAGGACGTGGAGACCGTCAGCGTCACCAACCACCTGCTGGCGTCCTCGGAGCTGAGCGAGGAGGCGGTCTACGACATCACCGCCGCCCTGTTCGACAACATCGACCGCATCCACGCCTCCCACGCCGAGGCGGAGAACATCACGCTCGAGACCGCCACCGACGGCCTGGTCGTCCCGCTGCACCCCGGAGCCGCCCAGTACTTCGAGGAGCAGGGTGTGGACACCGGCGCCGAGGACGCGGAGGACGGCGACGCTGATGACGCTGACGACGCAGCTGAGGACGACGCTGAGGACGAGGGCGACGACGAGTGACCTCGGCTCGGCGCGAGGAGCTCGGTCCGCACCGGGCTCCGTCCGCGCCCCGGCCATGACTCGACGGCGGCTGCTCACCGGAGTCGGTGGGGCGGCCGCCGTCGTCATCGCCGCACCGAGCGTGCTGGCGGCGCTGACCGCCTGCGGCTCGGAGCGTCGGCTCATCTGCCGTCACCAGCGCACGCAGGAGGTCTACGCCTCCTGGCCGGTGGAGACCGGAGCGGTCGTCACCCACTCCTGGGTCCATTCCATCGAGCGCTCCCGGTGGACCGACAGCTATCGCGTCGAGGCCGACGGGCTGCTGCTGGTGCGCACCGAGTTCCAGGAGTACGGCGCCGGCATGCCCCTGGACGAAGGCGTGGTCACCCTGGAGGACGGCAGGGTGGTCATCACCGAGATCGACCGCCCCTTCGAGGCGATCCGCTGGATCCACTCGCACCGGGTGGACTACCGCATCGGCATCGAGGAGGACACCGACCTCCTCGACCCCCTGCAGCTTCCCGACAATGAACCCGTAGAACTGAGGCCAGCATGATCAGGGAGAAGAAGACCTCCGACGACGGCGCGACAGGCCCGGAGCGTCCACCGGGCGGTGTCCGGCACGACTCCTCCGCCGACGCGACAGAGCTGCCGATCAGCGCGGACGGCACCCTGGAGGTCATCCCCGACTCGGAGGAGGAGCGCCGCGCCCGCGAGCAGGAGGCCGCGGAGGCCGCCGCGAAGTACGACGCCGAGTCCCGAGTCCGACAGATCCGCTGGCGTCCCCTGGCGCTGCTGATCAGCGCGGTGGCGATCTTCACCGCCGTCTACCACCTCTACACGGCCTACTTCGGCGCGCCGCCCACCTTGATCCACCGGTCGCTGCACGTCAGCCTGATCCTGTTCCTGGTCTTCATGCTCTACCCGCCCTCCCGGAAGGCCCAGGCCGCGTGGTGGCGGATCCCGGATGCCGCCCTGGCGCTGCTCTCGCTGGTGCCCGCCTGGTACATGTGGAGCAACTACGAGCAGATCGTGCTCCAGGCAGGACGGTTCACCACCAGTGACATCGTGGTGGCCACCCTGCTGGTGGTGCTGGTGCTGGAGGCCGCCCGCCGCGTGACCGGCTGGGCACTGCCCATCCTGGCGCTGCTGTTCGTGCTCTTCGGACTCTACGGGCGCGAGCTGCCCGGACTCCTGCGGCACCGCGGCTACGACTGGAACACCCTGGCCGACCAGTTCTACACCACCACCGAGGGGATCTTCGGCACCGCCATCGGCGTCTCCTCGACCTACATCTTCCTCTTCATCCTCTTCGGCGCCTTCCTGGCGAAGTCCGGGATGAGCCAGATGTTCAACGACCTCGCGCTGGCGATCGCCGGACAGGGCCGTGGCGGCCCCGCGAAGGTCGCCACCCTGGCCTCCGGGTTCATGGGCTCGATCAACGGCTCGGCCATCGCCAACGTGGTCTCCACCGGGGCGTTCACCATCCCGCTGATGAAGAAGATCGGCTACAGCCGCAACTTCGCCGGGGCTGTGGAGTCCAGCGCCTCCGTCGGCGGCCAGGTGCTCCCACCGATCATGGGTGCGGCGGCCTTCATCATGGCCGAGACCATCGGCGTCCCCTACACCACCGTGGCCCTGGCGGCCATCGTCCCGGCCCTGCTGTACTACGTCAGCCTGATCGCACAGATCCACCTGCGGGCCACCCGGATGGGGCTGCAGGGCATCGCCAAGGAGAACCTGCCGGATGTGCTGGGCGTCCTCAAGGACCGCGGCCACCTGCTGATCCCGCTGGCGTTCCTGCTCTACATGCTGTTCTTCTCCGGGCGCACCATCCTGTACTCGGCGTTCCTGACCATCCTGGTGACCATCGCCGTGGCCATGCTGCGGCGCACCAGCCGGATGAGTCTGCGGGACGTCCTCCAGGCGTTGGAGGACGGCACCCGGTCGGCCCTCGGCGTCGCGGTGGCCTGCGCCTCGGTGGGCGTGATCGTAGGCGTGGTGACGATCTCCGGATTCGGGGTGACGCTGGCCTCGGCGATCGTGCAGCTCTCCGGCGGGGTGCTGTTCTGGACGTTGGTGATGACGATGCTGGCCTGCCTGGTCCTCGGCATGGGACTGCCCTCGATCCCGGCCTACATCGTCACCGCCACCATGGCAGCCCCTGCGCTGACGACGCTCGGGGTGGAGCCCCTGGTGGCCCACCTGTTCGTCTTCTACTTCGGCCTGTTCGCGAACATCACCCCACCGGTGGCGCTGGCGGCCTTCGCCGCCTCGGGCATCAGCGGGGGCAAGCCCATGGCCACCGGCGGGGCGGCCTTCAAGCTGGCCTCTGCCGGCTTCGTGATCCCCTACATGTTCGTCTACAACCCGGACCTGCTGCTGCGCGACGTCGACCTGCTCACCGGAGTGACGGTGGTCGCCTCCGCCCTGGTGGCGGTGCTGCTGCTGGGTGTCGCGCTGGAGGGCCACTTCATGGTGGTCATGGCCTGGTATCTGCGCCTCGTGCTGGCCGTCGGCGCGGTGATGATGCTCTCCGCCGACGTCCTCTACGACGTGATCGGCGTGGCCCTGGTGATCGCCGTGCTGGGGGTGCAGCTGCTCAGGGCCCGCAGCGCCGGCAAGCTGAGCCTGAAGGCCATCTGATCCGTCCGGCGCTCAGCCGGAGCGGCGACGACGCCGGGCGGCGAGGGCGGCCAGCAGGTCCTCCTCCGCCCGGGGCCCGGGCGTCACCCCGCCGGGCAGGCGGAGCATGAAGGTGATGCCCAGCAGCCACCACAGCCCGAACATGATCCAGGGCTGGGGCTCCAGGAACGCCGGCATGCCCGGCAGGTAGAGGATCAGCATCAGCGCGGAGGACGCGACGGCGGCCACGCCGACGGCCGTCCCTGCGGCCTGCGAGCCGCTGCCGACCTTCATGGGCCGAGGCATGTCCGGCTCGCGGCGGCGCAGCACCAGGAACACCAGGGCGACCAGCAGGTAGGTGATCACGATGCTCGGCGACCCGGAGTCCACCAGCCAGACGAGCATCACCTCACCGAAGAACGGGGCGATCACCGAGATCCCGCCGATGAACAGCAGCGCGTTGACCGGGGTGCCGTTGCGGCGGTGCAGCACGGCGAACCATGCAGGCAGCATGCCCGAGTTCGCCATGGCCCAGATGAGCCGGGAGGCGCCGATGAGGAACGCGTTCCAGGAGGTCAGCAGACCCGCGAGGCCTCCGGCCACCACCAGGTTCCCCCAGAACTGGGAGCCCATGAGCACCGCCATGGCGTCGGCGGTCGCGAGATCGAAATCGCCCATCTCAGTGGCCGGCAGCGCCACCGAGGTGGTCAGCACGATCAGGATGTAGAACGCGGCCGCGGCGAGCACCGAGACGACCACCAGGCGGCCGATCTTCCGGGCCGGAAGGTTGACCTCCTCCGCGGACTGCGGGATGACGTCGAAGCCGACGAAGAGGAAGGGCACCATCACCAGCACGGCGATGATGCCGGCCCCGCCCCCGGTGAACAGAGGCTCCGCATGGGAGGGCTCCCCGCCGAAGATCGCGGCGGCCAGCATGACCACGGCCACCACCACCACGAAGATGATCACCGAGGTCTGGAAGAGGCTGGCCGGCTTGATGCCGCGGATGTTCAGCCAGGTCAGCAGCACCGCGGTGCCGGATCCGATGAGCGCCCAGGTCAGGTGCACCTGGGAATCGGCGATCGTCCACAGCGGGATCTGATGCACCTGCGGGAAGATGTAGGCCACCGTACGAGGGATGGCCACCGCCTCGAAGGCGACGACGGTGATGTAGCCACCCACGATGCCCCAGGAGCCGAGCAGCGCCAACCGCGGGTCGAAGCCTCGCAGCAGGTAGTTGTGCTCCCCGCCGGCCAGGGGCATCGCCGAGACCAGCTCGGAATAGACCAGCCCGACCAGTGCCATGATGATCGCGCCGATGACGAAGGCGGTCACAGCGCCGAACGTGCCGGCGCTGTTCAGCCAGTCTCCGGTCAGCACGATCCAGCCGAAGCCGATCATCGCACCGAATCCGAGGAAGAACGTCTCCAGACTTCCCAGGGACTTGATGAATCGTCGTTCCGTCGTCGCCTCACCCATGTGGTCCTCCCGGCCTCGCCTCGTCCAGCGGTGTGACGCCCTCCGCTGAAGGTGTGGACCACACGATAGGCGCGTCAGAGGGACGTGTCCTCAGAGGTTTCGAGTCCGACCTGAGGGAGCGCCGGCGGACCCGGCACCGGCGGAGGGACCACCGTGTGACGGACCGTGAGCTGACGGACCCGGCTCAGGTGGCGTCGACGTCGAAGGGCGCCGGCGTCGGGGGCGTGTCGGCCGATCCCGCACCGTCGCCGTCGTCGAGCGAGGCCGAGCCGGTGATTCCGGCGACGGAGGCACCGGCCAGCCCGGCCGCCAGTGCGCCCGAGCTCTTGGCGTCCTTCCCGGCCCCGAAGACCTCCCGGGGGTCTGCGGACTTCTGGTGGTGGGCGGCCCCAGCGGTGCCGGCACGGCGGGCGGCTCCGCCGTCGCGGCCAGACCCGGTCGTGCTGCGGGCTCCTGGCGTCGCGCCGCGGGCTCCTGCGCCGCTGCCCCCGGACCCGCTGCTGCGGGACCCGCTTGCACCGTTCCGGGGGCGCCGAGGCGGCTCCAGACGGGCCGCGTCCCGCACCTCCCCCACGGCGCGCCGGGTGGTGTCGACCTCCTCAGCCAGCGCCTCGCGGATGATCCGCCGGGGGTCGTACTGCCGGGGGTCGTACTTCTTCCAGTCGACGTCGTCGAAGTCGGTCCCGGTCTCCTCCTTGAACTGCTTCTTGGCATCCTCAGCCATGCCCCGGGCCTTGCGGACCCATTCAGCGAGCGTCTGGGCATACTGCGGCAGCCGTTCCGGGCCGAGGATGACCAGAGCGAGCACCACCAGGATGATGAGCTCGTAACCGTTGATACCAAGCACAGACCAAATCTACCGTGAACTCAGTCGTTCCATCGGAACAGCTCGTCCAGGCCCCGGGCCAGACGGTCCCTGGCGGAAGGGTCGGTGGGCAGCATCTGCACCCGAGCCCGGTCGGAGGCCATCACCCAGTCCGCCACCTGCTCCGCCGAGGACTCGGCCAGATTCGAGGTGATCACATACTGCGCGTCGTCCGTCTCCACCGCCGCAGTCCAGCGGTCCCCGGCCCGGGAGACGAAGAGGTCGCAGCCCTCCCCCGTGCCCAGGGTGACCCGATGGTGCTCCACCAGATCCTCGTCCAGGATGGGGGCCAGCTTCTCCCGCAGCGAGGTGAGACCGACGTCCTCTGACTCCGAGCGGGTCTCCGCCACGCTGATGCGGTCCGCTCCGTCGGCCAGCTGCAGCTCCACCGTGCGGACGCCGTCGACCACCCCGGTCTCCAGCCGCTGCGGCTCGAAGCCGAAGCCGAAGTCCACCAGGTGCCCCACGGTCCAGCCGAGCGGCTTGAGGTCGTCCAGGTGCTCCAGTCGCAGCTCGTGGACGGTGGTCGTGGTCAGGGCGCCGGGCAGCTGCGCGGTCCCGTCGGCCTGGACCAGCGGCTCGGAGGCGCCGGCCGGGGCCGACGTGGCCGGGGAGCCGACGCCGCCGTCGGCGGGCGCCAGCGCCTCCACGGAGGCCGGCGCGGAGACGGCGCGGCCGCCGAGGACCCATGCCGCGGCGAACACCACGACGGCCCCCATGACGGCGACCATGAGGCACATCACCACCAGCCAGCCGGCTCGGGGCCTGGCTGACCGGTCGTCGCTGAGGTGACGGCGCGTGGCGGACGGGGACATCGGGGACCATTGTGAGAGCAGAGTCTGGGTGCGCGCTGTGAATATCCTGAGAAGGCTCGCGGCTCTATAGGATGGGGACGAGCCCGGCGGCGACTCTCGCTCCGGCCCCGAGTCCGGGCCCGCTTCGGCGCTTCCCGCAGAGCCCGAGGTCAGCGCAGGAAGGATCTATGAAAGCCCTCAACAGTCCCCAGACGGCCAAGCACGCCAGCTGGGAGTACGCCGAACAGCATCATGCTGAGGATCACATCCTCGAGGCGGCCCGACGTCGGGGAGAGGACCTCGGCGTCACTCCTGTGAGCGAGGGCGTGGCCGCCACCCTGACGGTGCTCGCCGCCGCCATGGGCGCCCGAGGGCTCGTGGAGGTCGGCACCGGCGTCGGAGTCTCCGGACTGTCGCTGCTGCGCGGAGCCGCGCCGGACGCGGTGCTCACCAGCATCGATCCCGACGCCGATCATCTGCAGGCGGCGCGGACCACGTTCAAGGAATCAGGGGTGCCCTCGGCCCGCACCCGCCTGATCACCGGCCGCGCAGAGGAGGTGCTTACCCGCCTGACCAGCGGCGGCTACTGCCTCGTGCACCTGGATGCGGACAGCCCGGAGCTCGACGAGTTCGTGGAGCAGGGGGTGCGCCTGCTGCGCCCGGGCGGGCTGCTGGCCGTCAACGACGCCCTCGACCACGACCGGCTGCCACGTCCCGCGGTCCGGGAAGAGTCCACCCGCCGGAGGCGCGCGGTGGAACGCTCAGTGCGCGACGACGAGCGCCTGGTCACCACGATGCTCGGCACCGGGACCGGGCTGCTCGTCGCCGTCAAGCGCTGAGCCGGAAGGCCCTGGACAGGGGGTTCACTCCCCCACGGCGTCGACCAGGCACTCCTTGAGGGCCTGTGCCTCCTCCTCGTTGATCTCCAGCACCAGGCGACCACCACCGTCGATGGGCACCCGCATGATGAGGCTGCGTCCTTCCTGAGCTACCTCCATAGGACCGTCGCCGGTACGCGGTTTCATTGCAGCCATCGAGTGCTTCCCTTCTGGTGTTCCTCTGTGCGGATGTGTGACACATCCGTCTCCATTATCCCCCACATGGGAGGAATGTCACCCGGACGGCCGGTGAACGTCCTGATCAGCGCGACATCTTCGCCTGTCACCCGGGTGTGTCTTCGCCCCTCTCCCTGGAGTCCTGCTCCAGCTGGGCGGTGAGAGCGTCCAGCAGGGCCTCCACCTGGTCCATCCGATATCCGCGCAACGCCGGGTCCAGGCGGAGACCGCGCAGGTCGTCGGCGGTGAGCGGACGGCCCTCTCTCGCGGCGAGGAGAGACGTGACGTCGTCACCGGGCGGCAGATCGGCAGGCGGCTCCGCTCCTTCGACACGGCCTGTCAGCAGCACGACGACGGCGCCCAGCAGCGCGATCGCGAGCAGGTAGAGCCAGATCACGGGGACACCTCCTCGTCGACGGCGGTCGGCGCGTCGTCTGCAGCCGCGAGCTCGAGCGCGTCATCGTCCGGCTGGAGGATGAGGGTCACGATCGCCAGGAGGATCACGTACACCGCGAAGACCCGGAAGTGACCCCGATAGAGCATGCGCAGCACCAACCACAGGGCTCCGGCCCCGACGACGGCGGAGACCACGAAGGCAACGACATAGGCATCGACGCCCACCCCGAGCGGGCCCCGATGGTCGAGCAGGCTGAGCGACTGGACGCCCGTGGCGGCGACGATGGTCGGGATGGCCACGAAGAAGCTGTACTGTGCGGCGATCTTGCGGTGCATGCCCAGGGCGAGCGCCATGGCGATGGTCAGCCCGGAGCGGCTCAGCCCGGGGAACAGTGCGGCGGCCTGGGCCAGGCCGATCAGCAGCGCGACCCATATGGTCATCTGCGCCGCGCCGCGCCAGGTCTGACGCACCGAATCCGTCCACCACAGGATCGCCCCGGTGACCAGCAGCATCAGCGACACCGCCCACGGCGTGGCGAACACTCCGGTGCCGTATTCGCGGACCAGCAGTCCCAGCACGCCGGTCACCCCGGTGGTGACCACGCCGAAGAGCATGAGCTTCAGGTGGATCATGTGGCGCAGGGTGCGACGTCGCGCCCACCACCGCAGCTCCCGGAGGGTTCCGGAGAGCAGGCGCCCCAGAGGACGATGCATCACCACCACCACGGAGACCATCGTCCCCAGGTGGACCACCAGGTTGAACAGGAGCATCTCCGGGGTCTCCGGAGACGGCAGCGGCGAGCCGGTCGCCGCCATCCAGTGCTGGGTCAGCACCAGGTGGGAGGAGGAGCTCACCGGGATGAACATGAACAGCCCCTGGATCACGCCCAGGAGCACGGATTCCCACAGCGTCAACGCGTCACCTTCTGTCGAGAGGGATGCCGGCGGCGGCCAGCAGCCGGGGCAGGACCTCGCCGGAGCGGCCGCGGATCGCGAAGTCCATGACCTCCGTCAGCCCGGTCTCCTCCGGGTTGATCTCGATCAGCGGGACGCCACGCTCCAGGCCCAGCAGGGGCAGCGACGCCGCCGGCTGCACGATGCCGGAGGTGCCTACCACGATCACCAGGTCGCTGGCGCGGATGGCGGCGGTGGCGGCGTCGAAGGCCTCCGCCGGGAGCATCTCCGAGAACCAGACGACGTCGGGGCGCGCGAGCCCCTCCTGGCAGGCCGGACAGCGGGGAGGCTGCTCAGGCTCGGGCGGGACTGTGAACCCGTCGTAGGCCGGGGCGGGAACTTCGACGGGCTCTTGGCAGTCGGCGCAGCGATGGGTGGTGATGCTGCCATGCAGGTGGGCCAGGACGTCCGTGCCGGCACGTTCCTGGAGGTCGTCGACGTTCTGCGTGACCGCCGCCAGCCAACCGCCCTGGTCGGCGAGGTGGCGCTGCCAGGCCGCCAGCGCGCGATGCCCGGGGTTCGGCTCGACCGCGGCGATGAGTGCCTGCCGCCAGCGGTACCAGGTCCACACCAGGGCCGGATCCGCCTCGAAGGCGTCCGGGGTGGCCAGCTCCTCGGCGGAGAACCGCTCCCAGAGACCGCGCTGGACCTCCCGAAAGGTGGGCACCCCGGATTCGGCGGACATTCCGGCTCCGCTGAGCGCCACCACCTGGCGCGCCTCACGGACCAGGGTGACGACGTCCTCCGGCACCGATTCGGTCACAGACAGCTCTCGCATGCTGACCACCGTATCCACTGAGCCGCCCGCGCACTAAGCTGAGCATCACCTGGACGCTCATCACGATGCGAGGAGGAGCCATGACACAGCCCCCGACTGGGCAGGGCCCTGAGCCCGTGGACCCGCAGGATGCCCACAACGCCCCGGGACAGCCCCACCCGGCAGACCCCGGACAGCCCGGGCCCGGACAGCCGCAGCAGTCCGCCTACGGCGGGGTGCCGGCCGGTCCTGTGCGGCCGCTCACCCCCGGTGAGGAGCAGGGTTGGGGCGTGGCCGTCCACCTCGGCGGCGTGTTCCTGTCCTGGCTGGTGCCGCTGGTGGTGTGGCTCGTCTTCCGCGAGCGCAGCCGGATGATCGACGACCACGGCAAGGAGGCCCTGAACTTCCAGATCACGCTGTTCATCGCCTATGTGGTCGGCGGCATCCTGACCGTCATCCTCATCGGCGCGCTGATCATCTTCATCGCCTGGGTCTGCGCGATCGTCTTCGGGATCATGGCGGCCATCGCCGCCTACAACAGGCGTCCCTACCGGTATCCGATCAGCATCCGCTTCATCAAATGAGCCGCGCCGGGCACACCCGGGCCGCTCAGCTCTTCCGGTTGTAGATGAGCATGGACAGCGGCCCGAAGACCACCACCAGCACCGCACAGTAGACCAGCACCATGGTCAGGCCGCCGACGTCGTAGGTGCCGTCCATGAGATCCCGGACCGCGGCGACCACGGTGGAGACCGGGTTGATCTCCGCGAAGGCCCGCACGGGGCCCGGCATGGTCTGCGGATCCGCAAAGATGTTCGACACGAAGGTCAGCGGCATCAGGATGAACATGGACACCCCCATGGCGGCCTGCTCGGTGCGCATCAGCAGCGCCACCGTGGTCCACACCCAGGACAGGCAGAAGCTGAAGACCAGCAGCAGCGCGAAGGCCGCGACCGCACCGGTCAGCCCACCGCCGGGGCGGAAGCCCATGATGACGCCCACCACCAGGATGATCACCCCCGCGATGGTGTAGCGCACCTGGTCGCCGAGCAGCGCGCCCACCAGCTGCGCGGGCCGCCAGGTGGGCAGGGAGCGGAAGCGGTCGAAGACGCCCTTGGAGATGTCCCGATTCAGGGTCAGCCCCGTGTACATGGTGATCATCACCAACGTCTGCACGAAGACCCCGGGGATCAGGAACTGCACGTAGGCGTCGACGGCGGACTGCGAGTCGCCTCCCGCCATCGCCTCACCGATGGCCCCGCCGAACACGTAGGTCATCATCACCGTCATCATGATCGGGAAGATCGTGACGTCGAAGAGCTGCTCGGGGACGTGCTTGATCTTCAGCAGCGCGCGCCAGCCATAGGTCATCGAGGCGCTGAAGGCACCGGCCCGCGCGGGGCGGTCCTCCGGGCTGACCAGGATGTGGCGGATCCGCTCGGACTCGTGCAGCGTGGTGGTCCCGTTGATGCTCATCGGATGGTCGCCTCCGCCTGGTCGTCTCGGCCGCCGTCGGTCTCGTCGGCGGCCGCCCCGTCCTCTTCGCCTTCGTGCTCGGCGCGATGCCCAGTCAGCGCCAGGAAGACCTCGTCCAGGCTGGGCTGGCCCAGGGCGAAGGTCTCGACTTCAATGTGCGCCTCCTCCAGGGCGCTCAGGGCCGCTGCGGCCCGGGATCGCTCGTTGAGCCGCGCGGTCAGCGCCGTCGGATCAGGCTCCCTGGTGACCTCGGCCTCGATCGTGCGAGCCAGCAGCTCCGCCGCCTGCTCCCGGTCTGCGGGCTCGACCACCCGGACGGTCAGCGCACCGGAACCGACCTGCGCCTTGAGCTGGCCGGGCGTGCCTTCGGCGATCACCTGACCGTGGTCGATGACGGCCAGCCGGTCCGCCAGCTGGTCCGCCTCCTCCAGGTACTGGGTGGTCAGCAGCACAGTGGTGCCGGCCCCCACCAGGGTCCGGATGATGTCCCAGACCTGGTTCCGGGACCGTGGATCGATCCCGGTGGTGGGCTCGTCCAGGAAGATCAGCTCCGGGGTGACCAGCAGGGAGCCCGCGATGTCCAGGCGACGGCGCATGCCGCCGGAGTACTTCTTCACCTGGCGACCCGCCGCCTCGGCGAGCCCGAAGGCCTCCAGGAGCTCGTGGCCCCGGCGCCGCGCGGTCCGGCCGGGGAACCCGAGCAGACGGCCCAGCAGCACGAGGTTCTCGATGCCGGTGAGGTCTTCGTCCAGCGAGGCGAACTGACCCGTCAGGGCGATCTTCTCGCGGATGGTCGCGGGTTCAGCGAAGACGTCATGACCCAGCACGCGGGCTTCGCCGCCGTCGGGACGCAGCAGGGTGGCGAGCATCCGGATCACGGTGGTCTTGCCGGCGCCGTTGGGCCCCAGCACTCCGTAGATGCCCCCACGGGGGATGGAGAGATCGACGCCGTCCACGGCGGTGTTGTCGCCGAATCTCTTGACCAGGCCGCGGGTCTCGACGGCCGGATCCGCTGTCGGCACGCTCATGCGTGCTCCTTTCTCCAGCAGGGTGGTGAGGAGGACCCGGACAGCATACCGTACGCCGTACTCAGATTCCCAGGACGTCCGGCGTCCCCGGCGCACCGCCCGCAGCCCTGGAGAGAGCTTCCGGCGCGGGATCAGCTGAGCTGCTGCTGGAGGAACCGGTAGATGAAGCTGTTGAGCCGGGCCTGCTGCTCAGGGCTGGCGGCGCCGCCGTGTCCTCCCTCAGTGTTCTCCCAGTACCTCACATCGGCCCCCAGGGATTCCAGAGCTGCCGTCATCTTGCGGGCATGCCCCGGGTGGACCCGGTCGTCCCGCGTGGAGGTGGTCAGCAGGACCGCCGGATATCGACGCCCCTCCTGCAGCAGGTGATAGGGAGAGAAGCCCCGGATGAACTCCCAGTCCTCAGTGTCCGGATCCCCATACTCGGCGCGCCAGGAGGCTCCGGCCAGCAGATGGGAGAATCGCTTCATGTCCAGCAGCGGCACCTGGATGACCACCGCTCCGAACAGCTCGGGATACTGCGTGAGCATATTCCCGGTGAGCAGGCCGCCGTTGGAGCCTCCGCGGCAGGCCAGCTGCGGCACCGTGGTGACGCCGGTGGCCACCAGGTCCTTCGCGACGGCGGCGAAGTCCTCATAGGCGAGATGCCTGTTCTCCCGCAGCGCAGCACGGTGCCAGTCCGGGCCGTACTCGCCGCCGCCGCGGATGTTGGCCACCGCGTAGACTCCGCCCGACTCCAGCCAGGTCTTGCCGACCACCCCCAGATAGCCCGGGGTCATCGAGATCTCGAAGCCGCCGTAGCCGTAGAGCATCGTGGGCCGCGGCGCCGCGCCGGAGCCTTCGGCCAGCAGCTCCTGCGGGCCGATCAGGAAGTAGGGCACCCGCATGCCGTCATCGCTGGTGGCGAAACGCTGCACCGAGGTCAGGCCGGAGGCGTCGAAGCGTTCCGGAGCGGACTTCAGCGCCTCGTGCGTCTCCTGCCCGCCGTCGAGCAGCCCGGAGAGGTCCCCCAGGTGCAGAGTGGTGGGCTTGAGGTGGTCCTCGGAGGTGATCCAGACCTGCTCGGACTCCTCCGGGTCCACCGCCGCCACGGACAGGGTGCCGGTCAGGTCCTCGAAGACCGGCGACCGGCGCCAGTCGGTGGGGCTCTGCGAGGTGCGGACATGGGCCTCCAGCCGGTGCACCACGTCCTGCATGACGGTCAGCACCAGGCACTGCGGTGTGGCGGTGACGTCCTGCAGCGAGGTGGAGGCGTCCGGGGTGAACAGCGCGGTCAGCTCGGCTCGGCCGGCCATGAAGTCGTCGATGTCGGCGACCACCAGCGAACCGCCGGGGAAGGTCTGCCCCTGCAGGGTCGTCTCGGTGCGGGGCATGAACAGGAAGAGATCGCGATGGATGCTGACCCGCACATCGGTGGGGACCTCCACACGACGCAGGCCGCCGTCGTCGATCAGCAGGGTCTCCCGGTCATAGAAGCCCAGCACGCGCACCGCGATGTCGCGTTCGAACCCTGGGGTGCCGAGGTGTCCGGCAGCGGCCACCATATGGTCGGGCTCCACGGAGACCACCGTCTCAGCCTCCTGAAGGGGCGTGCCGCGACGCCACCGGCGGCAGGCGCGCGGATACCCGGAGGTGGTGACGGCGTCCTCACCGTGATCGGTGCTGATGTAGACGGTGTCCGCGTCGATCCAGCTCACGGAGCCTTTGCCCTCGGGCTTGGCGAATCCGCCCTCCTCGGGATCCACGAATCGGCGCTCAACAAGGTCGAACTCTCGGGTGACGTCGGCGTCCGAGCCGCCCCGGGACAGCGAGACCAGAGCGTGCCGCCACGGCTCGCCGTCCTGCCGGGGCCGCAGCACGGTGGCGCCGTGCCACACCCAGGTCACGCCTTCGGCGGCGGAGAGCTCGTCGAGGTCGATCAACACGTCCCACTCGGGCTCGTCCGTGCGGTAGGACTCTTCGGTGGTGCGGCGCCAGATACCCTGCGGGTGCTCGGCGTCGGTCCAGAAGTTGTAGAGGTGCGCTCCGCGGCGGGACACCACGGGGATGCGGTCGCTCGCGTCGAGGATCTCGCGGATGTCGGACTGCAGAGCCTCGAAGGTGTCGTCGACCAGCTCCTCCTCGGCGCGGGCGTTGCGCGCCCGCACCCAGGCCAGTGCGTCGTCGCCGGTGACCTCCTCCAACCACAGATGCGGGTCGGCGTCAGGGGCGATGAGCGGCTGCACGGAACGGTTGCCAGAGGTAACTGTCATGGGGCCCATCTTACTCCCGACCACACCCAGCAGTCCCTGACTCACCCGTTCTCCGCGGCACGTGACGGCAGGAGCACCTCGTCCTCGGTCAGAACCTCCACCGAGCCGACGGTCTCGTCGCGGTCGAGGTCGAAGACCTCCACCTCACCCTCGAGGCGGAGCAGGATCTCATCCGTGGCCGGAGGGATCGCCACGACGACCTCGGAGGTCCAGGCATCACGCCCCGGGTCCTCGACGTCCTCGGCCAGGGGCATGACGCGCTCCTCGCCGTCCACGGTGAGGAGCAGCTCGAGGTCGACGGCGGCGGCCTCGAATGCGCGCAATGCCCACTCGGTGCCCTCCGGGTACAGGCCCAGGCCCATCTCGATGCTCAGCCAGGCCTCCCCCGGGTCCGCCCAGCCGTGCTCCGGGGTCCAGCCGTGCAGACCTGCCTCCGTGATCCACGGATCGACCACCAGCCGGTCCTCGAGGCCGTCCACATCCTGCTCTCCTGCGATGGCCTCGGGGTTCCAGATGAGGCTCTGGTGCGGATGCACCGGGTCCAGGCTGTACCAGCCCGCTGCAGGATCGTCCTCCGGCAGCTGACGCCGCCCGGTGCGGGCATCGACGCGCTGATCATGGCCCTCGAACTCGAGGACCAGGGCCGCCGGGGCCTCCTCCGGCACAGAGATCAGCAGGCCCTGTCCGCCCACCGTCGCGACGGCATCGTCCAGGGTCAGCACCTGGGTGCGTCGGCCGTCGACCTCCAGCCAGAGGACCGCAGGCTCGTCCAGACCCTCACCTCCCGGCCACTCCCACTCCTGTGCGAAGAGCTCCAGCAGGAGCAGCTCCTCCCCCACGGCGGGGAAGGAGGCCACGGCACGATCCTCGTCATCTCCCTGGTCCAGCATCTGCGCCGACGCGGCGGTGAGCTCTCCGACCCTCTCGACCACCAGTCGTGCCCCTGGGGTGAAGAGGGTCCCCTCCTCACCCGGGTGGTCGGCTTCAGCCGACGGCCCAGGGGGTTCAGTCAGCTGCACCAGGCCGGGCTCCAGACGGCGGTACAGAGAGTCCCCCGGACCGGCAGGGTCGATGGACACGCCCTCCACGAGGATCTCGTCATCGCTGAGGTAGGTCACCTCCAGCACCGAGCTGCCGGACGGCTGCCCGACCGACAGGCCGTCCACGAAGCAGGTGAACTCCGTGGTGACGTCCACTGACGCGTCCCCGCAGTTCACCTCACCGTCGATGAAGTCCTCGTCGGTCAGCACCGCGGCGATGTCGGTGCCGTCGGAGATCCCGCAGCCGCTCAGCACCAGCACCGCCCCCGCACCGAGGGCCGATGCCCTGAGAGCCGTTGCCCCGATCCGTCCCATCCGACCCCTCCTCCGCTCCCCAGCCGCTCCGGAGCGGACCGCAGCGGCCGATGGCACGAGTCTGCCACAGGGGGTTCGCGCACTGCTCCCCTCGACGGCGGCTCACGGGGCAGCTCGAGGCGGCGAAGGCCGGACGGACCCGGCGGATCAGCCGGTGTTCTGCAGGCCGGCGGCCACACCCTTGAGCGTGATGAGCAGAAGGTTCCGGGGGTCATCGACGTCGACGCCGTCGTGGTCCTGGGTGCGCAGCGCCTGCAGCGCGCGCAGCTGCAGCAGGGAGAGCGCATCCACATACGGGTTCCGCAGCTCCACGGCACGCCCGAGCACGCGGTGGTCCTCCAGCAGGCGGGACTGGTCGGTGATGGCCAGCACCCACTTGGTGGTCAGATCCAGCTCCTCGAGGACGAGCTCCGCGAGATCCTGACGGTCGCCGAGCCGCAGGTACCGCTCAGCGATGCGCCGGTCCGTCTTGGCCAGCGACATCTCGATGTTGTCGATCAGCGCCCGGAACAGCGGCCAGTCGGCATAGGCGGAGCGCAGCTGATCCAGGTCGCCCACCGCCTCCAGGGCCGAGCCCAGCCCGTACCAGCCGGTGAGGTTGATGCGCGCCTGCGCCCAGGCGAAGTTCCACGGGATGGCCCGCAGGTCCTCCAGAGACTCCACCGAGAGCCCCCGCTTGGCCGGACGCGAGCCGATGGCCAGCAGGCCGACCTCGTCCTGCGGGGTCACCTGCGCGAACCACGGGGCGAAGCCCTCGGCGTCGACCAGGCCGTGGAACCGCTCCCGGGAGACCGCGTCCATCTGCTGGGCCAGCGGCGCGAAGCGACGGGCGGCCTCCGCGTTGCGCCGCTCCGTGGACGGCGCGGAGGCCATCAGCGTGGCGGCGGCGACCTGCTCGATGTGGCGCAGCGCGATCTCCGGGTTGCCGTAGCGGGCGGAGATCACCTCGCCCTGCTCGGTGACCTTGAAGCGCAGGTCCACCGAATGCGGCGGCTGGGCGAGGATCGCACGATTGGCAGGGCCACCGCCGCGGCCCAGCGCCCCACCGCGGCCGTGGAACTGGGTCAGCGTGATGCCGTTCTCCACCGCCCAGGCCGCGATCTTCTCCTGCGCCTCGTACAGCGCCAGGGTGGCCGCGACCGGCCCCACGTCCTTGGCGGAGTCGGAATAGCCGAGCATGACCTCCAGGCGACGCCCGGTCTGCTCCAGGCGGCGCTGCACGGCCGGGTTCTGCAGCATCTCCTGAAGGATCCTCGGCGCGTTCTGCAGGTCCTCGTAGGTCTCGAACAGCGGGATGACGTCCAGCACCGGTGCGTGCTCCGCTCCACCCAGGGCCTTCTCCGCCAAGGTGTACACGTCGGCGAGGTTCTGCGCGGACTGGGTGAAGGAGACGATGTACCGGCGGCAGGCGTCGACGCCGAAGCGCTGCTGCACCGAGGCGATCGCCCGGAAGGTCTCGATGACCTCCTCCCCGGGCACCGCCGTCTTCTCGACTCCCTCCGGGTCCTGAAGCCAGGCCAGCGTCTGCGAATGCACCTTGGAGTGCTGGCGCACCTCCAGCTCGGCCAGGTGGAAGCCGAAGGTCTCCACCTGCCAGATCAGCTCCTGCAGATCGCCGTAGGCCGCACGCTTGGCCCCACCGGCTGCCAGAGAATCCTGCACCACCTTCAGGTCGGCGACCAGCTCCTGCGGCGACTCATAGGACAGGTCGGCATCGCGGGCTCGGGTGGCGGCCAGCCGCCCGGCGACCGCGAGCAGCACCTGACGGTGCGGCTCTCGCGGGGAGTGCTGGACGGCCTGGTCGGTGAGCTCCTCGGAGAGCTGCCGCTGGCGACCCCACAGGGCGGTCAGACCGTCGCTGGGCGGGGTGTAGCGGTCGTCGAGGGTCAGGGCGAGCCCGACGGTGCGGGCCCGGGCCTCCAGGTCGCCCAGGACACGGTCGGCGGCCTGGGCGACGGCGGCGCGGGTGATCGAGGCAGTCACATTGGGGTTGCCGTCCCGATCCCCGCCGATCCAGGAGCCCAGGCGGATGAACGCAGGAGCCTTCGGCGCCTCCGTGCCGCCGGCCTCACCCTGCAGCCAGTCGTCCATCCGGCGGTAGGCCTGGGTGAAGACCTTCGAGAACGAGGTGTCGAAGACGGACAGGGCGGTGCGGACTTCGTCCAGCGGAGACGGGCTGGAGACCCGCAGCTGGGCGGTGCGCCACATGTTGTCGATCTCCTCGAGCAGCTCGCGGCGGTTCTGGGCCAGAGCGCCGGTGCCCATGCGGGGGTCGTCCCGGTCGTCCAGCAGCTGGCCGACGCGGCGCACGGAGGCGGCGATGGCATTGCGCCGCGCCTCCGTGGGGTGCGCGGTCAGCACCGGGTGGAAGCGCAGCTCCTTCAGGCGCCGCTCCGCCTCCTCCTGGCCGACCTCGTCCCGGAGGTGGGCGAAGGCCGCGGCGACGGAGTCCGCCGGCTGCTGGTCCTGCAGGGGGATCTCACCGTCGCGAGCACGCAGCGTGCGGATCCGGTGCTGCTCCTCGGCGAGGTTCGCCAGCAGGAAGTAGCAGGTGAAGGCCCGGGCGACCTCCTTGGCGCGGTCCGCGGAGAAGGACGCCACGAGTTCCTCGGCCTGGGCGAGGACGGCGCCGTCGGGGTCCTCCAGGGCGGCGATGGTCAGCTCGCGCAGCGCCTCGACGTCCTCCAGAAGTCCTGCGGAGCCGTACTCGGTGAGGACCTGCCCCAGCAACTCGCCGAGCAGGCCGACGTCCCGGCGCATGGCCTCGGGGATCTCATGCGTGGCGGCGATGCGGGCGTGCGCAGGCGCGATGGACTGATGGGGCATGCGAATCTCCTCTGTCTGGCCGCGGAGAGGCTCCGCGAAGGGTACATGGTGGAGGTCCGCGCGACCCCGTCGTCACGCAGAAACGTCCTCCACGTTACCAAGAGGGCATGACTCGATGAGATCTGGAGCACGGGATTGGTCACATGCCGAGACGTCGACGACGCCTCCAGGCCCCTCATCGGGCGCCCGACCGCCGCACCCCTGTGGCGGCCGAGCGCCCGTCGGCGTCGGGCCAGCGCACAGGAGTGATCGCCGACCGGACGCGGAGGCGGAGACCGGAGGCTCCCCCGAAGGGCCCAGAGTCGGCGCCACCGCAGAGACGCCGTCCGGAGTCGGGAGTCCGATCGCCTGTCCGCTCTGCCTCGGACGGATCCGACTCTGCCAGACCGCCCTCACATCTCGCTCACATCGACCTCGAGAGCCCTCACTCCTCAGCGCGCAGAGCCCTCACTCCTCAGCGCGCAGAGCACGACGACGCCGCTCCAGCTCCATGACCTCCCGGTTCAGCCGCTGGTACTCCTCGGGGTCGTCCGTCGGGTCCATCCGCTGGAGCCGGCCCAGCAGGTCGGCCTTCTGGTGCGTGATCTGCAGCTCCACCAGACGGTTGAGGATCGACTGGCAGTAGACCTCCACATCATCCTCGGTGCGAGCCGGGAGCTGGGCCACGGCCAGTTCCCCCACCAGCGAGCGCAGCGGCTGCGGCACCTCGTCGCTGACCGCGCTGACCCAGTTGCGGGGGTCGGTGGCGGAGGCGGCCGCACTGCGGATCCCCGCATGGACGGCCGCGTGGGCCGGCGCGGTGAACCGGACGGTGAAGATCTCCTCCCACTGCTCCGCGGTCAGACGCGTGGGGTGCTGCAGGATCACTTCGAGAGCCTGCCGCTCCATCATGACCGCCGGGTCTCGGGTGTCCGGGCGGGGGAAGTGCTGGCCCTGCGGCTCAGAGCCCTGCCCGGCCACGGCGCCACCGTGGCCCTCGGGACCGAAGGCTTCGGGCGGGGGGCCATCCACGTAGACGTCCTCAGGTACGTCCCACGAGGTCTCGGGCCCGCCCTCCGGGGGGCCCTGCTGTCGGGATGCCGTACGATGCGGCTCGGCCCGACTCGCGCCCGGCCGACGCGCATCCGGCCGGCGCTCTCGCTCGCCACCGCCGTCGTCGGGTCTCTGCTGCCGACGCCGTGGTCCCCCGCCCATCTGGGGCGCCTGGCCGTGGGACCGGCTCACCGCCCGGGAGACCTCGTCCATGTCCATGCCGAGCCACCCCGCCAGCTCGCGGGTGTAGGCGGGACGCAGGGCCGAGTCTTTGATGCTGGCCACCACGGGGGCCGCATAGCGCAGCGCCCCCACCCGCCCCTCCACCGTGGAGAGGTCGTAGTCCTTCATGCCCGCGCGGATGGCGAACTCGAACAGCGGCCGGCGGGAGCGGATGAGCTCCTCCACCGCTTCGTCGCCGCGATGCTGGCGCACGTCGCAGGGGTCCATGCCCTCGGGCCCGACGGCGATGAAGGTGCGCGCCAGGAACATGTGGTCCTCTTTGAAGGCCTTCAGCGCCGCCGCCTGCCCGGCCTCGTCGCCGTCGAAGGTGAAGATGACCTCTCCGCCACCGCCGTCGTCGGAGAGCAGCCGCCGGGAGATCTTCACGTGCCCCTCCCCGAAGGCGGTGCCGCAGGTGGCCACCGCCGTGTCCACTCCGGCCACATGGCAGGCCATGACATCCGTATAGCCCTCCACGACGACCAGCTCGCGCTTCTTGGCGATGTTCCGCTTGGCCATCTCGATGCCGTAGAGCACCTGGGACTTCTTGTAGATCTGGGTCTCCGGGGAGTTCAGGTACTTGGGCCCCTTGTCGTCCTCGAAGAGCCGACGCCCGCCGAACCCCACGGTGTTACCGGTCATGTCCCGGATGGGCCAGATCAGTCGGCCCCGGAAACGGTCGTAGAGGCCCCGGTTGCCTTCGGAGAACAAGCCGGTGAGGCGCAGCTCCTCGTCATCGCGGAAGCCCTTGGAGCGCAGATGCTTCAGCAGCGCGTCCCAGCTCTTCGGCGCGAATCCCACGCTGAACTGCTCAGCATGCTCCCGGGTGAAGCCACGCCCGGTGAGGAAGTCACGCCCGATCTGCGCCTCCGGGCTCTGCAGCTGGGCCTGGAAGAACTCGTCGGCGATCTTGTGGGCGTCCAGCAGCCGCTGCCGCCGGCCGATCTCCTGCTTGGTGGGGCCCGTCCCGCCGTCCTCATAGCGCAGCGTGATGCCGGCCTTATGGGCGAGCCGCTCCACCGTCTCCTGGAAGGAGGTGTGCTCCATGGCCATCAGGAAGGCGATGACGTCGCCGGACTCCCCGCAGCCGAAGCAGTGGTAGGTGCCCACGTGCGGGCGGATGTGGAAGCTCGGCGTGCGCTCGTCGTGGAACGGACACAGGCCCTTCCAGGAGCCGATGCCGGCTCCCTTGAGGGTCACGTACTGCTCGACGACCTCACGCAGGTCGACACGCTCGCGCACGGCGTCGATGTCTTCACGCTTGATCAATCCGGCCACACGTCAACTCTAGCCAGTTCGAGCAAATCCTGGATCGGGCCTTCCACAGGCGGACTGCGGGGACCCGGCGGCGCGCAGCTCGCGCGAGCAGCCCAGATCCCACGACAGACCGAGGGTTCCCTGTCGCCCCAGGCCAGGCTAGGGTCGGCGCTCATGACTGGTACTGACACGCAGAGCCCGCAGGACCCCGCCGTCGGGGCCTCCCCGCCTCCCGTCAACGGGCTGGACCTGACCTTCGGCTCCCCCATGAGCGTGGCCCGATCCGAGCAGCTCATCGCTGAGCTCACCGAGGTATCGCCGCGCACCGTGCTCGACGTCGGCTGCGGCTGGGCCGAGCAGCTGCTCCGCACCGTGATGGCGCTGCCAGGCAGCCACGGCATCGGCGTGGACCTTGAGGAGATGGACATCGTCCGCGGGCAGGAACGTGCCCGGCAGCTGGGCGTGCAGGGCCGCGTGGAGCTGCGCGTCCAGGACGCCGGCGAGCTCACGGAGGAGCTCACCGACCCGACCGAGGCCGTGATCTGCCTCGGGGCCTGGCATGCGCTGGGCGGTTCACCGGCGGAGGCGCTCCAGCGGCTGCGGGCGCTGACCGTCCACGGCGGCCGTCTGCTCTTCGGCGTAGACCACTGGACCCAGGTGCCCAGCCAGGACCGCTTCGACCTCATGTGGGAGGGCGCCTCTGCGGCTGACAGCCAGCTGCTGCCCGACGTCGTCGAAGCCGCTGCCGAAGCGGGCTGGCGCCTGCTGGACCTGCATGAGGCCACCGACGACGAGTGGAACCACTTCGAATGCGGCATGACGCGCAACCAGGAGCTGTGGCTGCTGGAGAACCCGGACCACCCGCAGGCCGGTGAGCTGCGCGACAGGCTCGACGCCGGCCGACGTGCCTGGCTTCGCGGGCACCACGGCCACATGGGCTTCGCAACTCTGGTGCTGGCCGCCGCCTGATCCCTCGACCCCGGGAATCCCCTCGCGTCCGGCCGGGTTGATCAGACCATGGAGAAGACCACCGATCAGCCCGGCCCCCGCCTGCCGGCCCTCGACGCCGCCGTCGGGCTCTCCGCAGCCGAGCGTACCTCCGTGGACAGGCTGCTCGCCGACGCCGAGGCCCACGGGGTGGACGTCGAGCTCGTGTCCCGCGGACCGGCACAGTCCCTGGAGGAGGCCGCGGCGACCATCGGGGTCGAACCACGTCAGATCGTCAAGACCCTGGTGGCCAGGGCCAAGGTCACCCAGACTGCCCGCGACCACACCTATGTGCTGGCGCTGATCCCCGGAGACCGCCAGGTGGACTGGGCGACGCTGCGTCGGCTCGCCGGGATGAAGAAGATGTCCATGACCGCCCCCGAGGAGGCGGTGGAGGCCACGGGGTACCGCCCGGGCACCATCACGCCCTTCGGAGCGGCGGCCGCAGACGGCACGCGCTGGCCGATCTATGCCGACGAATCCATCAGCGGGCGCATCGCCATGGGCGCGGGTGCACCGGGGCTGAGCCTCTTCGTGGACTCCGCGACGCTGTTCGCCGCCTACGACGTCGTCACAGCAGACATCACTCGGTCTCCCCAGCGCACCTGAAGAGTGCCGCCAGGTCCGATCGATCAGGCGGATCAGGCGGGTCAGGCAGGAGCGCCGACCGCCTCGATCTCCTGCAGCACGTCCTCGATCCGGACCGGCCCCTGCGGACTCTGGTTCCAGGGCATCCGGGCGAGCGCCTTCGCCATCCCGCAGGTGTTGGTGGCCGCCGAGAAGACGAGCCCTGAGGCGATGGCGCCGGAGACCACCCGAGCCTTGGGGCTCAGCAGACGGCCGCCGAGCAGGCCCGCCAGCACCAGCGAACCGGCCGCCATCCGCACCTGCCGCTCCATCGCCCAGGGGCCCTCGCCGACCTCGACGGCGTCGTCTCCGACCGTTGCCCGGTAGGCGTTCAGTCCGCCGGAGAGAACCCGAGAGTCCGTCAGCCCGGCCGCGCTCAGCGCCTGCTGCGCCTGCTGGGACCGAGGCCCGGCCTGACAGAGCAGCACCACGGGGCGGTCGACGGCGGCGAGCGCGTCGGCCAACCGCTGGGCCTCGCGGCTCACCAGCTCGTCAGGCACCAGCAGGGACCCAAGGAGGTGTGCGCTGCGATGCTCCGCCGGCGTGCGCACGTCGATCAGCACAGGGTCGGCGCCGTCGTGGATCATGCGGCGCAGCTCCTCGGCGCTGAGCAGGGTCAGGGTGTTCTGGTCGGCCATCGGGTCTCCACCATGACGTATCGGGGACGTGCGGGCATCATAGGCGGGCGCCATGTGCGGCACCCCGCGCAGCTTCCGAGTCTACCGACCTTCCCCCGCTCGCGTGCGGGCCCTAGCCTGCCTCCATGACCTGTTTCGTCTCCCACACCACGTTCTCCTGCACAGACGCCTACGCGCTCTCCGAATGGTGGAAACGACTGCTGGACTACACCGACATCCCCGGGGACCCCAACAAGCCGGGCCACGACCACTGCATGATCGTCGACCCCGTCACCGGGCACCGTCTGCTGTTCCTCGAGGTCGACGAGGTCGACGCTTCCCGAACCCCGCGGGCCCATCTGGACCTGCGTCCGCGGACCGGCGGACGCGACGCGGAGGTCGAGAGGGTCCGCGCATTGGGCGCGGTGGAGGTGGCCGACCACCGCGGGATCCACGGGCCGGGGTCCGGCTGGGTGGTCTTCGCCGATCCGCAGGGCAACCAGTTCTGCGTGCTGCGCTCCGAGGAGGAGGTCGCGGCCCGCTGAACCGACCCGCTCAGCCGAAGAGCCGGTTGGTGAACGGCTTGCCCTGCACCAGGGCGTAGTACCACTCCAGGGCGGCCCCGTCGGTCAGGGAGGCGATCTGGTCGACGATCACGCGTCGGCGGGCCGTGTCGTCGGCGGCATCCCGCCAGTCCTGCTTGAACATGGGCTCCAGGTAGCGGTCCTCCGTCTCGGAGAGCAGGCCCACCAGCCCTTCGAGCACCTCGCGCTGCCGCAGGTAGACCGGCTTCTGCTGCTCGGAGGTCATGATGTAGGCCGCCGCCAGGCCCTTCATGGCGGAGATCTCCACCAGGGTCTCCTCGGGCACCACCAGATCCGCCTCGTGGCGGACCAGCGGGTGGTCCCCGTGGGCCGCACGAGTGGCGGAGTAGATGGCTCCGCAGAACCGCCCGATCAGCTCACTGGTCATGTTCTTCAGCGCGGCCAGGGAACGCCGTGAGCCGTCCGACTCCCGCACCCATCCGTCGGTGGCGGCGAGGCGGTCGAAGGCCTCCTCGATCCGATCCTCCTCGATCTGCGGGAGGTACCACTCCTTGGTCACCTGCACCACACGTTTGCGCTGCAGCGGCACCTCCAGGAAGCGCAGCTGGAACTGACCGGAGAAGATGCCGTCCTCCACATCATGGACGGAGTAGGCGATGTCATCGGCGGCGTCCATCACCTGGGCCTCCATGGACTGTCGTCGCCCCTCCACCCCCTGGCGGATCCATCGGAAGACGTCGACGTCGTCCTCATAGGCGCCGAACTTCTGGCTGCGCGTCCCATCCGGCTTCAGGGGCGCCTCGTGCTGACGCCACGGGTACTTCACCGCCGCGTCCAGGGAGGCGCGGGTCAGGTTGAGCCCCGCGGAGCGGCCGTCCGGGTGGAACCGTTTGGTCTCCAGCCGGGTCAGCAGCCGCAACGTCTGAGCGTTGCCCTCGAAGCCGCCGGCGTCCCCCATGAGCTCGTTGAGCACGTTCTCCCCGTTGTGGCCGAACGGTGGGTGGCCCAAGTCGTGCGACAGGCAGGCGGCATCGACGACGTCGGGATCGCAGCCCAGCATCCGGCCCAGGTCACGCCCCACCTGGGCGACCTCCAGGGAGTGGGTCAGCCGGGTGCGTGCGAAGTCGTCGGCATCGGGTGAGACCACCTGGGTCTTGGCGCCGAGCCGACGCAGCGCCGAGGAGTGCAGCAGGCGGGCCCGATCCCGCTCGAAGGAGGACCGATAGACGGACTTGCCGTGCTCCGGAACCCACCGTGCCTCATCGGCGGGGAGGTAGCCCGGACGCAGGGCGGCATAGCCCGCCTCGACCCGTTCGACGTTCTGCACAGACATGCCTTCCAGCTTAGAGCAGGGGCAGCATGGGTAGGGCCAGGCTCAGGCGCTCCGCCGACGCGTGCGGCCTCGGATGAGGTAGCCTCCTACTGCACCCGTGTTGAACAGTGTTCAAATCTCTCTGGGGAGGGCCGGGTGGCATCCCCTGGGGCTCTGTGGACGGAGCCCCCGCCCGCATCGAGGACGGAGACGACGTGACCCCTGAAGCTCCCATCGCACCGCATATGACAGAACCGGAGCTCCTGACTGATCGCCTCCTCGGCGGAGGCCGCCTCACCGACCACGAGTGCCTGGAGCTGCTCCACACCCCCGACGACGCCACCTTCCGCCTGGTGGCCGCCGCCTCTCGACTCCGCCGGCAGCACTTCGGCGCCACGGTGAAGGTCAACTACCTGGTCAGCCTCAAGACGGGCCTGTGCCCCGAGGACTGCACCTACTGCTCCCAGCGGCTCGGCACCGGTGCGGAGATCCTCAAGTACACGTGGCTCAAGCCCGAGGAGGCCGTGGCCCAGGCCTCGCACGGGATCGCCGCCGGCGCGCGCCGGGTCTGTCTGGTGGCCTCCGGCACCGGGCCCACCGATCGGGACGTCGACAGGGTGGGCCGGATCGTCACCCGGCTGAAGTCCGATCACCCCGACGTCGAGGTGTGCGCCTGCCTGGGACTGCTGAAGGAGGGGCAGGCGGAACGACTGGGCAGCTGCGGCGTCGACGCCTACAACCACAATCTGAACACCGCCCGCTCACACTACCCGGAGATCTGCAGCACCCACACCTACGACGACCGGGTGGACACCGTCGGCCGCGCCGTCGACGCCGGACTCTCCCCCTGTTCCGGTCTGATCGTGGGCATGGGCGAGAGCGACGAGCAGCTCGTGGAGGCCCTGGCCGCGCTGCGGGATCTCGACGCGGACTCCGTCCCGGTGAACTTCCTGATGCCCTTCGACGGCACCCCGCTGGAAGGAACGTGGAACCTCACCCCGCTGGCCTGCCTGCGGATCCTCGCCGTCGCCCGCATGATGTGCCCGGACAAGGAGATCCGGATCGCCGCCGGCCGCGAGATGCACCTGCGCAGCCTGCAGCCCCTCGCCCTGGAGGTGGCGAACTCCCTGTTCCTGGGCGACTATCTCACCTCCGAGGGCCAGGGCGCCGCCGACGACCTGACGATGATCCGCGACGCCGGGTTCACCGTGCTCGGCGCCGACGGCTCCCCGGCCTCCACAGCATCCCCGGCCTCCCCTGCCGCTGACCGCTCGACGGCACCTGCTCCGCGAGCCGACACGGCGCGTCCTGCCGCCTCACCGCCGCCGACCCCGTCAGCAGCCCGGACCGACTCCGCAACGGCACCTGCTCCGGCACCCGCTGCGACACCCGCGATCCGCCGCCGTGGCGCCGGCACCGATGTCGCGCCCAACGCCTGAACCGGCGCGCCTCAGCCGGCCAGGTGAGCCCACCTGCCGCTGAGCTGACGCCACGGGCCGACGGCAGCGACCCGACCGGCCTCGATGATCACCACGCGATCCGCCCGAGCCAGCGCCGCGCGCTTGGAGGTGGAACCGATCACCGTAACGCCCTTGTCCCGCAGCGCCTGCCACAACTCGATCTCCGTGGACGCGTCGAGGGCGCTGGAGACATCGTCCGCGAGCAGCAGCTCGGAGCCGGTGGCCAGGGCACGCGCGGTCGCCAGGCGCTGCACCTGACCGCCGGACAGGCGCACGCCGCGGTGCCCGACGGCGGCGTGCAGGCCTCCGGCCTCGGCGATGTCCTGCTCCATCTGCGCAATGCGGATGGCCTCGCCAGCCTCCCGCTCACGATCGAGCCGGATGTTCTCCTCGAACGTCCCGGAGAGCACCCGGGGCAGCTGGGCGACGTAGGCCACGCGGCGGGGCCTCAGGAAGGTGTCCGAGGTGACCTCTGCTCCGTTCCAGAGGATTCTCCCGCGGTGCGGCACCAGGCCCGCCAGGCTCCGCAGCAGGCTGGACTTGCCCGAACCGATGCCCCCGAGGATGAGGATCAGCTCGCCGCGGGCGACGGTGAGGTCCACCTGCTCCACCCCGATGATGCCGTCCGAGTGGACCGCGGAGAAGCCTTCGAGGCTGAGGCTGCGGAGCTCGTCCCGCTCCTCGGGCCCAGGGGCAGGGGAGTCTCCGGTCAGTTCGTCGACCCCGTCCACCCGGCGGAAGATGCTCTCCCCGCCGGCCAGTCGCTGGGTGGCCACCTGCCAGGCACGAGCCCCCGGCGCCTTGGTCACGACTGATCCTGCGCAGAGGCCGTACCAGGTGAAACCCATCACGCTGCCTGAGGCGAGCACCGTGGTGGCCAGCCCCCAGGCGCCGATGAAGTACATGGCCCAGGAGAAGGTCACCCCGACGGCAATCACCAGCCCGGGCACGCCGTCCAGGAGGGCCTGGATGCGATGCTCCCTGATCTGGGCGTCCACACGCCGGCGGTCCACGGTGTTCAGGTGCTGGTGCACCGGCCCGGTGGCCGCGGAGAGCTTCACGGTCCGTGCGGCGTCCAGCGCCGAGACCAGCACCCGGCCGAACTCCACGCGCGCGTCGGCGGCACGCGTGGCAGAGCGCCCCGCCGCAGGTCTGCCGGCCCACGAGGCCGCCGCGGAGAGGATCAGCACACTGGCGAGCACCGCTCCGACCACCCAGCTCCCCGAGAGCAGGACGGAGAGCAGCACGATCAGCACCGCATTGCAGAGATCCGCCCAACGGTCCGCGTAGTCCTGGATGCGGTCGCCGTCCATGGCGCGGGCCACGACCTCACCCGGCGGCGTGGTCTCCAGCCGGGGCTCACCGAGCTGACCGTCCAGGACCCGCGTCCGATGCCGGGACAGACAGGAGACCCACCAGCGGGGGTAGAGATTCACGCCCAGGGCGAAGACTCCCGGCATGATCAGCACGGAGGCTCCCGCCAGAAGGATCACCAGTCCCCACACCTCGTGATGACCCGAGGCCAAGGAGTCCGCGATGCGCCCCCACAGCCAGTTGGTGACCAGCCCCTGCGGGGAGAACAGGGCGATGAGCAGGAACATGGACAGGCCGACCAGTCCCCACCGCGGCAGGTGGCCGAAGGCGGCGAGCACGGCACGGGTCAGGCTCGGCCCGTCCCCGATGTCAGACGTCGTCGGCACATCGGTCCTCCGACGCGTGCCCCCGATGGCCACCGGACCGGTGGCCTCGTCGGAGGCTCCGGACGAGGTGTCGGTGAGGACATCACCGGGATCGTCATCCATGTAGCCCTGGTGTTCCCTCGAGGCCGCCAGCAGCCCTCGGAACGGTCCCCGCGCGGCAGCGAGCTCACCGTAGGCTCCCTGCTGGATGACTCGACCGTGATCGAGGACGGCCACACGGTCCGCCCGGGCGACAGTGGTGAGCCGGTGCGCGATGAGCAGCCCGGTGCGCCCGGCCAGCAGCCGGTCCGAGGCGCGGATGACTCGGCGCTCGGTGAGTGGGTCCATCCGGGCCGTGGCCTCGTCGAGGATCACCACGGACACCTCGCGGACCAACAGCCGAGCGAAGGCCACCAGCTGCTCCTCCCCGGCGGAGAGCGTGACCCCGCCCGCACCCATGCGGGTGTCCAGCCCATCAGGCAGTCGCGCCACCCAATCCGTGAGGCCCAGCTCCTCCACGGCTGCCTGGACCCGCTCCCGGGGGATCGGGGCGAAGAGGGTGATGTTCTCCGCCAGCGTGCCGGAGAGCAGCTCGGTGCGCTGCGTGACCACGCCGATCCCGCGGCGCAGCTGCTGAAGATCGATGTCTCTGACGTCGGTGCCGCCGAGGAACACCGTCCCCTGCGGGGGCTCGGTGGCGCGGGTGACGAGCGAGGCCAGCGTGGACTTCCCCGAGCCGGTGCGTCCCACCAGCACCAAGGTCTCTCCGTCGTCGACGCTCAGCGAGACGTCCTGCAGGGCGAAGGACCCCTCCGTGTAGGAGAAGTGCAGGCCGCGGAACTCCAGGGCGTGGGTCGCCGGGAGCGCGGCGCCGCCGTCGGGCTCGGGCTCGACCTGCATCATCTGCTTCACGCGGGTGATCGCGCCGAGCCCCTCCTGCAGCTGGGGCAGCTGATTGATGAGCTCGCCGACACGTCCGATCAGCAGCGTGGTGGCCATCACCAGGGTGATCAGCTGGGGCAGCGCCATCCCGCCGGTGATGACCAGCGCGACGCCTGTCACGAGCAGACCGGCGAACATCGCCTGCAGGACCGTCTGCGAGCGCAGGATCAGGTCGGCCTCCTTGACGACCATGTGCCGGAAGGTGCGGTGGATCCCCGCGGCCAGGCCGGCGACGCGCCGCATGCCGAAGGCCTGACCGCCGCTGGTGCGCAGGTCGTCACGGGCCGCCACGACCTCCTCGAAGGCGGCGGCGTGGTCGGTCCAGGCCCTTTCGTTGATGACTTTGCGCTGCGCGATGATCGCGAAGAGCGGGCGGACCATCAGCAGGGTGGCGGCCACGAGCACCGGCATGATGATCCAGGCCGGCCACCACATCACCCCCGCGACGACCCACAGCGGAACGGCGCCGAGGACGGTGGCCATCATGCCCCACCACTGCTCCCGCATGAGGGTGTTGATGGCGTTGGTGTCGTCGTCGATGCGGTCGAGCACCTCCCCCACAGCCTGCTCGCTGAGCACGCTGAGCGGCTGGGCGAAGGCGGCCGCGAGCAGGTCCCGACGCAGCTTCCCGGCCGCGCGGTCGATGACCTGGGCCCAGGCGACCTGCGCGCTGACCTGCACGGCCGCCGCCCCGACGATCAGGGCGCCGAGCAGCACCACCCCGTCGAATGTGGGATTCTCGGCGAGCCGGCCGGAGACGACTGTGGCGAGGGACTGTGCGACCATCGCGACGGCGAGCACGGCCACCGCCAGCACGCTGAGCGGGCTGGCGAGCCTCCTCCAGGAGATCCGGCGCGAGGGTGGGACAGGACGCAGAACGGGCACCTGCGACATCCTAGTGGCCCGCACGGACGACTCATCCGCCGGAGGTGTCGACCTCCGCGGCAGCGATCATCTCACGCTGGGCCTCGTTGAGCTCCTGGGAGGCCAGCCAGTCCTCCGGCAGATGGACCTTCTTCGGCGAACCGGCCCGGCCGCGGGGCCCCTCGGCGTCGGCACCGGGGTACTCGATGCTCTGGTCGAGCTGGCCGAGCAGGTCCTCCAGCTGGGTCAGGGATTCGACGGTGACCAGCTGGGAGCGCAGCGCCCCGCCGATCGGATAGCCCTTGAAGTACCAGGCCACGTGTTTGCGGATGTCCTGCATGGCCTTGCGCTCGTCACCGTCGAAGTACGGGATGAGCATCTGGGCGTGCCGCAGCAGGGTGGAGATCACCATGGGCAGATCCGGACGGTGCCGGTCCGGCCGGCCCTCGAAGGCGGCCTGCAGGTCGCCGAAGAGCCAGGGCCTGCCCTGGCAGCCCCGGCCGACGACGACGCCGTCGACGCCGGTCTGCTCGACCATGCGCACCGCGTCCTCGGCGGACCAGATGTCGCCGTTGCCCAGCACCGGGATGTCCGGCAGGGACTCGCGCAGGGCGGCGATCGCGGACCAGTCGGCCTGGCCTGAGTAGTGCTGGCGCGCGGTGCGACCGTGGAGCGCGACGGCGGCGACGCCCGAGTCGCGCGCGACCTTGCCAGCTTCGATGAAGGTGAGGTGGTCCTCGTCGATGCCCTTGCGCATCTTCACCGTCACGGGGATGCCGCGCCGCCCGGCCTCCCGCACGGCAGTGGCGACGATCGACTCGAAGAGCCGGATCTTCCAGGGCAGGGCCGAGCCGCCGCCCTTGCGGGTGACCTTGGGCACCGGGCAGCCGAAGTTGAGGTCGATGTGGTCGGCGCGGTCCTCCTCGACCAGCATGCGCACCGCATGTCCGGTGGTCACTGGGTCCACGGAGTAGAGCTGCATCGAGCGGGGGATCTCGTCCGGCTCGTGCTTGATGATCCGCATCGACTCGGGCCGCCGTTCGACCAGCGCACGTGCGGTGACCATCTCATTGACGTAGAGCCCGCCGCCATGTTCACGGCAGAGCCGACGGAAGGCGGTGTTGGTGATCCCTGCCATGGGGGCCAGCACCACCGGGGTCTCCACGGTGATGGGGCCCAGGTGCAGCGGGGGCAGGAGGGCACGTCGGTCGCCCGACCCAGCCGGGGTCGGGCCGTCAGGGAGCGGCTGCTCCTCGGGAAGGGTCTGTGCGGTCATGGCATCCGGGTGTGCTCGGCGGAGGCGGGGCCTCCGGGCGGTCAGCGGGCGTAGATGAAGGCTTCGAAGTCGATCTCGGCGTCGCCGGAGGCGATGAGCTCGTCGGTGACGGTCTTCAGCGGGGCCATGGAGTCGTCCACCTCCAGCTCCACCGGGTGGCGGGCGGCCAGCAGGGCCAGCAGGGACCGGATGTGCTGCTCCGCCTCGGCGGCGTCGAGCTCCGGGTTCCAGCCGACCAGGACGTCGGCGGGGTCCTCAGTGCGGGCCGGGGTGTAGCTGACGGCGAAGGCGAGGACGGCGCCGTCGCCGCCCTCGGAGACGTCCCGCAGGGCCACTGCGCCCGTGGCGCCGGTGGCGTCGCCGAGGAGCAGCTGCTGGGCCTTGCCCACGGTCATCTCCGCGCGGTCCCAGTCGTGGACGGCGTTGTAGTGGTCGGCCACCACACGGCTCAGCTCCACCGACCCGGTGGCGATCTCCTGGAGATCCAGGCCGGTTCCCTCCAGGTCCGGAAGCCGAAGGGCGCCCGGCTGGACGATCACTCGGCGGGTGGTCTGGATCTTGGTGAAGCCGTTGTCCTTGAGGAAGCACTGGGCGGCGGAACGCTTGGCGCAGCGGGCCTTCAGACCGGTGGCGCTGCAGTTGCTGGCCTCGGCCTCCAGGATCGCCAGCATCTCTGCGGCCACCCCGCGGCGGCGGTGGTCCGGGGCGACCTCCGCGTAGAAGGACAGCCGATCCGGGTGCAGCGAGGAGCGCAGGATGGTGGCCGCGGCCACGGGCACCCCCTGGTCCTCGGCGACGATGCACCGTGACCAGGGATCGTTGGAGGAGGGCCGCAGCAGCGCGCGGTCCTGGTGGTGCATCGCGTTCTCCGGGTCGCCCCAGACCTCAAGCAGGGCGAGGTCGTCGCCCTCGGCCCAGGGCCGGACGGTCAGGCCGGACTCGAGGGCGAGCCGGTCTGTGTCTTCGGTGGTGCTCATCGCCTGTCCTTCGGAAGCGTCCGTCTGCGCGGTGGCGCAGGGTTGATCAGCCACGCGAGTCTAGTCCTGCCGCCGTGGCACGGCAAACGAGCGACGCCCGGCCCCGTGCCGCAGGGTCAGGGACCCTGGGCCGGTGCCGGGCGTCTGTCCCGGGCATCTGTGCCGGGCGTCGCGCTCGACGTCGTCGCGCTCGACGTCGTGGTGCTCAGCCGAGGAGGCGGCCGGCCAGGTAGGTCTGCACCTGGTCCAGGCTGACGCGCTCCTGGGTCATCTCGTCCCGGTCACGGATGGTGACTGCCTGGTCCTCGAGGCTGTCGAAGTCGAAGGTGATGCAGAACGGGGTGCCGATCTCGTCCTGACGGCGGTACCGGCGACCGATCGCACCGGCCTCGTCGTAGTCGACGTTCCAGTTCCGGCGCAGCTCATCGGCCAGCCGCTGGGCGGGCTCGGCCAGCTCCGGCTTCTTGGACAGGGGCAGCACTGCCGCCTTCACCGGGGCGAGCCGCGGGTGGAGCTTCAGCACGGTGCGGGTGTCCACGCCGCCCTTCGCGTTGGGGGCCTCCTCCTCATGGTAGGAGTCCACCAGGAAGGCCATCATCGCGCGGGTCAGGCCGAAGGACGGCTCGATCACGTACGGGGTGTAGTGCTCCTCGGTCTTCGGGTCGAAGTACTGCAGCTTCTCGCCGGAGGCCTCGATGTGGGAGCTGAGGTCGTAGTCGGTGCGGTTGGCGATGCCCATCAGCTCGCCCCACTCGGAGCCCTGGAAGCCGAAGCGGTACTCCAGGTCGATGGTGGCCGCGGAGTAGTGGGCCCGCTCGTCCTCGGGGACGTCGAACTTGCGCAGGTTCTCCGGGTTCAGCCCCAGGTCCACGAACCAGTCGTAGCAGGCCTCCACCCAGTGGTCGAACCACTGGCCGGCCTCGTCCGGGTGCGTGAAGTACTCGATCTCCATCTGCTCGAACTCGCGAGTCCGGAAGATGAAGTTGCCGGGGGTGATCTCGTTGCGGAAGGCCTTGCCGACCTGGCCGATGCCGAAGGGCGGCTTCTTCCGGGCGGAGGTCATCACGTTGGAGAAGTTCACGAAGATGCCCTGGGCGGTCTCGGGCCGCATGTAGTGCAGGCCCTCCTCGTTGTCGACCGGACCCAGGAAGGTCTTCATCAGGCCGGAGAACTGCTGCGGCTCGGTCCACTTGCCGGGCTGGCCGGTCTCCGGGTCCTTGATGTCGGCAAGGCCGTTCGCCGGCGGGTGACCGTGCTTGGCCTCGTAGGCCTCCAGCAGGTGGTCGGCTCGGTACCGCTTATGGGTGTGCAGGGACTCCACCAGCGGGTCGGTGAAGGTCTTCACGTGCCCGGAGGCGTGCCAGACGGCCTGCGGGAGGATGATGGCGGAGTCCAGGCCGACCATGTCGCCGCGGCCACGCACGAAGGTCTGCCACCACTCGGCCTTGATGTTCTCCTTCAGCTCCGTGCCCAGGGGACCGTAGTCCCAGGCCGACCGTGATCCCCCGTAGATCTCACCGGACTGGAAGACGAAGCCGCGACGCTTCGCCAGGGTGATCACATGGTCGAGGGCAGTCTTGGGGGCCATAGGGCGGTACACCTCAGGTCGGGAGGGGACGGGACAGACGGGGGAAAGCTTACCGCGCCGGAGCGCGCGCCGCCGATTCACCCGGCAACACGTCCGTCCCCGTCGTCTGCGTCTGTCCCCTCGGAGTCCCAAGGGGAAAGACGCAGACGACGGGGACGGACGACGGTGGGGCGGACGGTGCGGGCTGGTCCGCTCGCGGGGGCCTCAGTCGAAGACGACGGCGCCGTCGTCGGCCACCCGCCAGCCGGGGTTGTAGGCGATCTCCCAGACCACCCCGACCGGGTCCTCCACATAGGCGTGCAGCATGCCTGGCACCGCCGCCGGCTGTGGATGCTTCAGCACCGTGCCCCCGGCACGTTCCAGGCGTTCGACCGTGCGGTGGACCGCATCGGCGTCGTGGACGTTGTGGGCCAGGGTGAAGCCGCCGGGGGTGCTGTGGTCCCGGCCGTCTCCGATGTCCTCGCTGAGGCTGTCGGCGTCGAAGAGCCCGAGGACCTGCCCGGGCGCCACCTGGTAGAACTGGATCTCCCCGGCTGCCTCGAAGATCGGCCGCCAGCCCAGCCCGCCCACGTAGAAGCGGCGCGCGGCCCCCAGATCCCGCGTGGCGACGGTGATGATGTGGATGCCCTGCTCCATCGTGACCTCCCCCGGTGCTCTGCGCTGCCCGTCGTCCGATGCGACCCCTCGGGCCCGTCTGACCAGGGGCGCAGGAATGACTGCGGAATGGCGAGTCTACGTCCGGAGTCAGGGCCAGGTCAGCGGCCGCCGCCCGTCAGCCGCCCCGGGGCCCAGCACCGGGCACAGCACCGGGCAGAGGATCGGCTCAGCGGGTGCGGCGGATGTCCGGCAGGGAGGCGATCACGACGGCGGCCAGGGTCAGCAGCGTGCCGAGCACCGTGGAGAGGGTGACCACGCTTCCCGGGGCGGGGACGAGGAGGTCGAGCAGCAACGAGCCGATCAGCTGACCGGCGATCATCCCCATGGCGGCCAGCAGCACACCCACCCGGGTGACCAGCACGGCCCCGAGCCCGATGAACACGCAGCCCAGCGGCCCGCCGAGGTAGTACCAGGGAGCGGTGGGCAGCGTCTCCCCCACCCCGCTGACCAGCACCTTCACCAGGTAGGCCAGCAGGAGCACTGCCGTTCCGGCCACGAAGTTGATGAGCGTGGCGGGGATCGGGCTGCCGTAGGCCGCCGACTGGCGTCCGTTGAGAGCCTGTTGGGCGCTGTTGGTGAAGCCGGCGGTCAGCGGGAAGATCACCAGGAGCAGCCAGGACCAGGACCCGGAATGGCCTCCCAGCTGCGGTGAGACCGTCCACAGCACTGCCAGCACGGTGAGGAGCGCGCCCAGCACCCGGACGGTGTTGAGCCGCTTCCGCCCCGCCGGGCCCAGGCCGATGCGGTCCCACAGCAGCCCGCCGAGGGTCTGCCCGGTCACCACGGCCACGGTGAAGACCGCGACCCCGATGAGCCCGATGGTCAGCGACTGGGAGAGCACGAAGTAGCCGCCGATGCAGCCGGCCAGCAGGTACCACCAGCGGACCTCACCGCGCCGGAGGGCTGGCCGGACCTGTCCCAGAGTGCGGCGTCCGGTGGGCGTGAGATATGCGATCACCAGCATCAGGAGCAGGCCGGTGCCGAAGGACAGCAGCGCGGCGAGGAACGGGTCGTCGACCTCTGCGGCCAGCTCCGAGTTGATGCGGCCCTGGCTGGGGATCGCCGCCCCGGCGACGAGGGCGGTGAGCAGGAACCCGAACCATGCGGCGGAGGACTGCCGCGACTGACCGACTGCGCTCATGGGCAACACTGTAGACCCGCCTGGCCTCCTTCTGCGCCTCGGTGCCGGGCCCCGGTCAGCTCGCCACGGCCGCATCCCGTGGGAGACACTGACACCATGAACGCAGATGACGTGCAGCAGGTCCCGATCCGTGACGAGTCCATCCGCCTGGGGCAGCTGCTGAAGCTCGCCGGCGTGGTCGAGCACGGGGTGATGGCCCGTGAGGTGATCGACGCCGGCGCGGTGACCGTGGACGATGAGGTCGAGACCCGCCGCGGTCGGCAGGTGCGCCGAGGTCAGGTGGTGCGGCTCGACGGCGAGGAGCTGGGGCTTCCCAGCGCCGTCATCTCTCCCGCAGCGGAGTGAGGCGAGCGGGCGCCGTCGAGATGATCCTCAGGCGCGTCCGGCCGAACGCCGAGGCCGCAGCACCATGTAGGTGAGGAACTCGCCCACATGGGCGATCTCCTGGGGCACCACACCGTGGCCGGCGCCGGCGTAGAGCACCTTGGTCAGGTCCACCGACGAGTTCGCCCAACGGTGGGTGTAGTCGATGTGCTCCTCGGGAATGATCGGGTCGTCCTGGTCCCGGCCCCAGAAGAACGGCACCCGACGGGTGGCGAGCGCGGCGTCGTCGAACCAGTCCTGCATCTCCGGGCTCTCCCCGGGGTCGACGGCGAATCCGGAGAGCCCGACGACGGCGGCGAACTCCTCGGGCCGAGCGCGCAGCAAGGAGGTGGCCATCGCCATCCCCATGGAGAAGCCGAGCAGCGTCACCGAGGTGTGCTGGTCCTTCACCGAGGCGATCCAGGACCACAGGTCCTCGACGGCGTCGCGCGCCGCGGCCGAGGAGTAGGCCAGCCGTTCAGGGTCGAGGTCGAACCAGGTGTAGCCGCCGTGACCCATGGGCACCGGGGCGCGCAGGGAGGCGTAGGTGAACTCCTCGGGCAGGCTGGGCACCAGACCGAACAGGTCATGCTCGTGGGATCCGTAGCCGTGCAGCATCACCACCAGCGGGGTGCCTTCGCGGTCCTGCGGCTCGCGGGACCACACGACGACGGGCTCGGGCTGGGTGGGACTCATGCGGGGCTGCTCCTCGTACGCGACGTCGATGACCGCCTGTTCTGCTGGACGGCCGGACCATCTTCTCATTCCGGTCCCTTCGGCTGGTGCAACCGGGCTGATGTCCGCCTCAGGGAGGATGGAACCGACCGGTAACCTCAGGCACAATAAGACGTGTGGACCGATCAGCCGAGAGACCAGACGAGCAACCAGACCACCAGCACCCCGGCCCCGGCCAGGACGCTGGTGTGGTGACCACTCCGACACACCCCTGGACGCGCTACGTGGCCCTGGGGGACTCCTTCACCGAGGGCATCGGCGATCCCGACGAGTCTCGGCCCGGGTACCACCGCGGCTGGGCCGACCGGGTGGCCGAGGAGCTGGCTGCCGGAGCGGACCCTTCCCCGGGCGGGAAGCGCTTCGCCTATGCGAACCTGGCGGTCCGGGGGAAGCTGATCGGACAGATCCGTGACGATCAGATCGCCCCAGCCCTGGACCTGCAGCCGGATCTGATCACCCTGTGCGCGGGTGGCAATGACGTCATCCGTCCCGGCGGCGATCCGGACGAGACCGCTCGGATCCTCGACACGATGGTCCAGATCCTCTCCACCACGGGTGCCACGGTGGTGCTGTTCAATGGCCCCGACGTGCGTGAGACCCCTGTGGTGGGGTCGATCCGCGGGAAGGTCGCCATCTACAACGAGAACATCCGCACCGTCGCCGCCCGGCACGACGCCCTGGTGGCGGACATGTGGTCCCTGCGGCAGTTGGCGCACCCTCAGATGTGGGACGAGGACCGCCTGCACTTCTCCCCACTGGGGCACCACACCATCGCCGCGATGGTGCTGGACACCCTCAATGTGGAACACGACCTCGAACCCCTGGAACCGCGGCCGGTGCCGGAGCGCACCTGGCGGGAGGCTCGGGCCGACGATGTCGTCTGGGCCCGCCACCACCTGTTCCCCTGGGTGGTGCGCCGACTGCGCGGACGCTCCTCCGGGGACGGGGTCACGGCGAAGCGGCCGTCCTTCGAGCCGCTGTTCGGCGGCTCGATGCCTCCCGGCAGCGGCGCCGCCGAGGAGGAGTGAGTGACCATTACGCCGGCGCCTGCGAACTCTGATCGTCACGATCCGCGCTTCGGCGCTGACGGCGTCCGGGCAGCACAGCGTTGAGAATGACGGCGGCAAGCATCGCGGGGACGATGCCCGAGGTCAGCAGCAACGCCACGTCTGCTGGGAACGCTGCAACAGCCTCCTCCGGGGCGAAGGAGAGCCCGACCCCGAGCCCGAGCGATAGCGCGACGATCAGCAGAGATCGCCGATCGATCATCTCGGGGGCCATCACCTGAATCCCTGCCGAGGCCACCATCGAGAACATCACGAGCACCGATCCTCCGAGAACCGCATACGGCACGGTGTTGAACACTGCCGCGACTTTGGGCACGAAGCCCGCCAGCACGAGCAGCCCGCCTGCCAAGGCCACGACGTACCGGCTGACGACGCCGCTCAGTGCGATGATCCCGGTGTTCTGACTGAACGTGGTGTTCGGCATCGCTCCGAGGACTGCGCCGAGAGATGTGCCGACGCCGTCAGCCATCACCCCACCGCTCAGCTCCCTGGCTCGTGGGGAACGTCCCAGCCCGGTACGTGCCACAGCGGTCAGGTCCCCGATCGACTCGACGGAGCTGGCCAGCGCCAGCACAGTAATCGCGATGATCGCGGCACCGGTGAAGTCGAGCCCGAAGTGCATAGGGGCAGGGGCGAATAACCACCTGGCCTCTGTCACGGGGGCCAGGCTCACCATGCCGAACACTGCAGCTGCGGCATAGCCGCTGAGGAGTCCGATCAGGACGGCGGCGACCGAGACCAGGCCTCTGCCGAATTGGTGACAGACCACGCTCACCACGATCACGAGTGCGGCGACACCGAAGTGGTGCAGCGCCCCGAAGTCCCCGGCGGCACGTGCGGCCGCACCCCCAGCGGAATAGTCGATGGCCGTGGGCATCAGCTTGAGCCCGATGATCAGGATGATGATCCCACACACCAGAGGCGGAAAAAGAGGGGTGAGCCAGCGTAAGGACATGCCGAAGACCACCTGGACCAACCCGGCGATGAACGCCCCGCCGAAGACCGCCGCGATCCCGAACTGCTCAGCTATGGGGATGGCCACGACCAAGAACGCAAAGCTCGTCCCCTGCATCACTGGCAGCCGGGACCCCACGGGCCCAACCCCGAGGGTCTGCAGAAGCGTCGTCGCACCCGAGACGATCATCGCCAGCTGGACCAACAGAGTGACTTCGCCTGCTGCCATACCGATCGCGGTGGCGACGATCAGGGGCGGTGCGGCGTTCCCCACGAACATCGCTAGAAAGTGCTGAACCGCCAGCGGTACAGCCCGCCGAAGAGGAGGCATCTCATGGACCGCGTCGTCTCTCTGAGGTGCTTCCGTCTGCCACACGGTCTCTGCGCTCATGACGTTCACGCTAAGCAGGCCATGTCACCGTGGTGTTACTCCATGGTTGCTGTCATGCGAAGAACGCTCCGCGCGGGCACGGCGCTCTGCGCCATCACAGCCTCAGGGTGTCTCGCATCTGGTCCGAGAGCTGCTCCGGGCTGGTGAGGAAGCCGTCGTGCCCGATGGGTGAGGAGATCATGTGGACCTCGTGCTCGCCGGGCAGCAGCGCCGCCAGCTCATGGGACTGTTCGGGCAGGTACAGCCGGTCTGACTCCACGGCGGCGATGAACGGCGTGGCGGTGACGCGGGACAGCGCCTCGGCGACGCTCCCGCGCCCGCGGCCGACGTCGTGGCTCATCAGAGCCTCGGTCAGCACGATGTAGGCGTTCGGGTCGAAGCGGTCCACCAGTTTGCGGGCCTGATGGTCCAAGTAGGACTCCACCTGGTAACGGCCCCGGCGTCGGGCGCTCCAGCCGAAGGGGTCCTCCTCCCCCTGGGGCTGACGACCGAACCGCACCTCAAGTTCGTGCTCGGTGCGATAGGTGATGTGTGCGATCCGGCGGGCCAGACCCAGCCCCTCCTCCGGGACGGGTCCGCCGTAGTAGTCCCCGCCGGCGAAGTGCGGGTCGTTCTCGATGGCCTTGATCTGTGCCTGCCCGAAGGCGATCTGCTCGGCGGTGGCGGCCGCGCCGCAGGCGAAGACCGCCACTGAGTCCACTCGGTCCGGGAAGGTGGCCGCCCACTCCAGCGCCCGGGCACCGCCCATGGAGCCGCCGATCACCGTGTGGAACCGCCGGATCCCCAGCTGATCGGCCAGCCGTGCCTCCAGGCGGACGGCGTCGCGGACGGTGGTGAAGGGGAACCGGGAGCCCCAGGGCCGCCCCTCCGGATCCGGAGAGGCGGGCCCGGTGGAGCCGTAGCACCCGCCGACCATGGCCGGGGCGACCACGAACCACTCGTCGGTGTCGATCGGTCGTCCCGGCCCCACCAGGCCCTCCCACCAGCCCGGGGCCGGGTCGGCCTCGGTGGCGGCGACGTGGGTGTCTCCGGTCAGGGCGTGCGCGACCAGGATCGCGTTGTCGCCCGCCGCGTTGAGCGTGCCCCAGGTCTCGTAGGCCAGCTGCACGTCCGGCAGCTCACCTCCGGCCTCGAAGGTGTAGGCCCCGACGTCGACGACGGCGAGCGCGCCGTCGGGACGGAGGGTCGAGGTCAGCACCTGGGCGGTCATCGGGGTCGGAGCTCCTGCGTCGTTCATGGTGTGGACAGGCCTGCCGGGACGGGATGAACCGGCGGATTCGTACGGGCCTCATCGGCCTCTCAGGCTAGCCTCAGGCCACCGGCTGCGGCTCGGGAGCCGCCGCCTTCTCACTCTGCGGACCGGTAGCCGCGGTCGTGATCGCTTTCTCCAGCCCCTGCTCGAGGTCGGCGAGGATGTCGTCGATGTGCTCCAGGCCCACCGACAGGCGCACCAGGCCGGGCACGACGCCGGCGGCGCGCTGCTCGTCTTCGGTGAGCTGGCGGTGGGTGGTGGAGGCCGGATGGATGGCCAGGGAGCGGACGTCGCCCACGTTGGCCACCAACGAGTGGAGCTCGAGGGAGTCCACCACGGCCTGGCCGGCGGGCGCACCGCCGTCGACCTCGAAGGCGAGCACCGCTCCCACGCCCTTCGGCAGGTACCGCTGGGCCTGCTCGTACCAGGGGCTGGAGGCCAGGCCCGGGTAGGAGACCCGCTTCACGGCCGGGTGCGCCTCCAGGAACTCGGCGACCTTCTGGGCGTTCTCCACGTGGCGCTCGATCCTCAGGCTCAGAGTCTCCAGGCCGAGGTTGATCTCGAAG
>NZ_JAUTWR010000008.1:0-159319 GCF_031705515.1 Nesterenkonia sp. CL21 | reverse complement strand
AGTGAAAGCCCGGGACGCGGCCTGGAACGCCGCATCCACATCCTGAGCATCCGAGATCGGCGAGACCGCCACCGGCTGCCCAGTGGCCGGATTCACCACCTCGAAATCCTCCTGGCCCTGAGCCGGCACGAACCGACCATCGATGAAATTCTCCAACCGCTCACCCATGAGTGAACCTCCTGATCTCTGAGGGATATGCTCTGGTCTGGTGCTGCCGCCGCTCAGTCCTCTCCCACCGAGCGGGTCAGCCGCTGGGAGAGGTAGACCGGAATCATCGACGCGAGGATGACCACGGTGGCGACCACATTCAGCAGGGTCTGCTGGTTCGGCCGGGCCATGTTGTTCAGCATCCACAGCGGCAGCGTCTCCACCCCGGGCGGGGCGGTGAAGATCGTCACCACGATCTCGTCGAAGGACAGGGCGAAGGCCAGCAGGCCGCCGGCCACGAAGGCGGTCCGGAAGCCCGGAAAACTGACCTTCCAGAAGGTCCTGCCCACACCGGCGCCCAGATCTGCCGAGGCTTCCTCCAGCCCCGGGTTCATGCGGTTGAGCCGCGCCTGGACGTTGTTGAACACCATCACCACACAGAAGGTGGCGTGGCCGATGATCAGCCCGTAGAACCCCACGGTGATGCCGATCGGCTCCAGCACGTTCTTGTAGGTGTTGTTCAGTGCCACTCCGGTGATGATGCCGGGCAAGGCGATGGGCAGCACGATCAGCAGGTTGATGGAGGTCTTCCCGAAGAAGTCGTAGCGCTGCAGCGCCAGGGCGGCCAGCGTGCCGAGCACCAACGCGATGACGGTGGCGCCCAGCGCGGTCAGCAGCGAGTTGACCAGCGCCTCTCTGATGGCCGGGGTCTCAGCGGCCAGCACCCACCAGCGCAGGGAGAACTCGCTGATCGGCCATCCGGAGATCTGCGACGCGTTGAAGGAGTTCGCGATCACCAGCAGCAGAGGGGCGTACATGAAGGTCAGAATGGTCAGAGTGATGGCCCCGAGGGTGACCTTGGAGGCAGTGGACAGGTGGAACACGGTGACTCCTCACAGCTTGTCCAACGCACCGGTCCGCCGGATGGCGAACAGGTAGGCGGCGACCACCAGGATCGGGATGATCGTCAGGGCGGCGGCCAGCGGGGGGTTGAGGTTGACGTTCTGGTTGATGATCGTGGCCAGCATCTGAGTCCTGGCCCCCACGAACTGGGCGGCGATGAAGTCACCCAGGCTCAGCGAGAACGTGAACAGGGAACCGGCGATCATCGCCGGCATCAGCAGCGGCAGCACCACGGTGCGCAGCGTGAACCACGTGCCGGCGCCCAGGTCGGCGGCGGCGCTGAACAGGTTCGGCGGGATCTGGCGCATCGCCGTGTACACCGGGATCGCCATGAACGGGAACCACAGATAGGTCAGCGTCCAGATGACAGCGAACTGACCATAGCCTGGGCCGCTGAGTCCGAAGGGATCCAGCAGCCAGTTCACCGGTCCGGTCTCTCCGAGGCTGATCCGCATGGCGAAGACCTTCACCAGATACCCGGCCCACAGCGGCAACGTGATCGCCATCGCCAGGAAGCCCCTCCACCGGGCGCTGGCCACCTTCGCCATGAAGATCGCCAGCGGCAGGGACAGCACCGCACAGGTCACGGTGACGACGGCGGCGATGCCGATGGTCCGCGCCGTCGTGCTCAGATAGGCCGGGGTCGTGAAGACGTTGATGAAGTTGTCGAAGGTGAAGTCCCGCTGCACCTGAGAGGTGAAGGGGTCCGTGGTCCAGAAGGCCGTGACCAGCAGCAGCAACAGCGACCCGATGTAGACCCCCAGCATCCACAGCAGCGGGAGGCTGAGCAGCCCGTAGAGGCGGAGTCGGGGCCGGGCATGCAGCGCGCTGGAGAGCCGGGAGGGGCGCGACGTCGTCGTCATGGGGGCGGGCATCGTGGCGGGCATGGTGTCTCTCCTCATCAGGTGGGGCCCGGCGGCGTGCCGCCGGACCCCACGGCGTCCCGAACGGGACGGCTCATCCCTTGACCCGGGCCCAGGCCTCGGTCCACTGCTGGTAGTTGGTGCAGGTGACGTCGGTCCTGCCGTCCAGGCACTGCTCGATCGGAGTGGTCCAGAACCAGACCTGCGAGTAGTAGTCCTCATCGGTGGCGTGGAACATCTCGCAGTGTTCCTCGTTCTCCCGGGAGCCCTCACAGGCCAGCGTGTTCGCCGGCGCCATGCCGAAGTTCTGGGCGATCTGCGCATTGATCTCCGGGGAGGTCGCCCAGTCCATCCACAGGTAGGCGCAGGTGGTGTTCGGCGACTCGGAGTGGATCATCCAGGCGTCCGACCACCCGGTGGCGCCCTCCTCCGGAAGCACGCCGGCGTAACCGTCGCCCAGCACGTTGAGGATCACCTGCCAGCTGGTGCCCAGTGTGCTGGAACCGCTCTGGAATGAGGAGACGTTGGCGGTGTACAGAGCCCAGTACTCGCTGACGATCTCGTTCTGCTGCTGCAGCAGCTCCACGGCCGCATCAAGCTGTTCCTCGTCCAGGGCATACGGGTTCTCGATGCCCAGGTCCGGCTCATGGTGCATCAGGTACAGCGCGGCGTCGGCGATGTAGATGGGCGAGTCATAGGCGATGATCTCCCCGGCATAGGGGGAGTCCGCCTCCCAGGTGACGTCCCAGCTGGTGGGGGCCTCCTCCACCTCGTCCTCGTTGTACTGCAGGATGTTGGCCCCGCGCCCCAGCGGCACCCCGTAGGCGTCTCCGTTGATGGTGTCGTAGACCTGACCGATCATGCCTTCGGCGATGTTCTCGTCGAAGTTCTCCAGCAGATCCAGATTGATGGGGGCGACGTCGCCGCCGGCGATGAGCCGCAGACTCGCATCTCCGGACGCGGAGATCAGGTCATAGTCGCCGCTGCGCATCAGCGAGACCATCTGGTCGCTGGTCTCCCCGATGCGTCGGTTGACCTCGCAGCCGGTCTGCTCCGTGAACTCAGTGACCCAGTCGGCGTCGGGGTTGTTGGTCCCGTCCTCGACGAAGCCCGGCCAGGCCACGATGTTGACCTGCCCCTCCGGTTCGCCGAGCTCCTCCAGGGCGGGGATGTCAGGGACGTCGAGGCTGAAGCCCTCGTCGTCGCCTGCGGCGGCGTCGCCGCCTCCGCAGGCCGTCAGGGCCAGGACGGCGGCGCTGAGTGCGCCGACCGTGGTGGTCGCGGTCTTCTTCATCGGACACTCCTTCGTGTGGCGAGGTGATTCGAGCCCCCAGGGCTTCCCCCTGGGGACGGATGACGCGCAATTCTCGTCAGGTTCCGGTCGTCCCGGGGACGTCGTAGACGTCGGAGGCGGCGTAGAGCAGGCGCACCGCGTCTCCGCGCTGGTGCCCAGCCACGCCGCCGCGGGAGGTGTTCGGCACGGTGGCCATGAGCTGGATCCCGGCGACGTCGACCACGTAGGTCGTGTGCGGCCCGGCGTAGACGACCTCCGCCACCGTCCCCTCCAGGCTGCTCAGCTCGGAGGGCACCACGGCGCCGGCCGCCGCCAGCCGGACGCGCTCCGGCCGGATGCTGACCTGGGCCGGCCTGCCGAACAGCTCGGCGGCGCGGGCGGCGTCCACGATGTTCGCCGCACCCAGGAAACCAGCGACGAACGGGCTGGCGGGCCTCTCGTAGACCTCCACGGGCGTGCCCACCTGCTCGATGCGGCCCTCGTTGAAGACGGCCACGCGGTCGCTCAGAGTCAGCGCCTCCTCCTGATCATGGGTGACGAAGACGAACGTGATCCCGACGTCGCGCTGGATCTGCTTCAGCTCGATCTGCATCTGCTCGCGCAGCTGCTTGTCCAAGGCGCCGAGCGGCTCGTCGAGCAGCAGCACCCGAGGCTGGAGGATCAGGGCGCGGGCCAGGGCGATGCGCTGCCGCTGGCCGCCGGAGAGCTGGGAAGGCAGCCGGTCGGCCACATGGGCCAGCTGCACCCGCTCCAGGGCGTCGTGGACCTGCCGGCGTCGAGTCTCCTTCGGAACCCGCCGGGCCGTGAGCCCGTAGCCCACGTTCTGGGCGATGGTCATGTGAGGGAAGAGCGCGTAGTCCTGGAAGACGGTGTTGACGTCCCGGTCGAAGGGCGCGGAGCCGGTGACGTCGGCGCCGTCGAGCAGGATCCGGCCGGCGCTGGGGCGCTCGAAGCCGGCGATCATGCGCAGCACGGTGGTCTTGCCGGAGCCGGAGGGGCCCAGCATGGAGAAGAACTCACCGCGCGGGATCCGCAGGTCCAGGTCCTTCACGGCGGTGAAGTCTCCGAAGGTCTTGGTGACGCCCTCGAGGCAGACGGCCGTGTCGGCGCCGTCGACGTCCTGGTCAGCGAGGTGACCGGAAGCGGGAGTGATGGTGGCGGTCATCGGGGTGCTCCTTCGAAACCCGGGTCAGTGATGCCGACCACATTACATATGCTTCCAGATGTTATAGGTAAAGATTTGGTAACAGATGTTTTCTGGGACGGGACGCACGGCGATACTGAGACCGGGGCCAGCCCCGGCCCGCAGAGAGGAACTCCGTGACCGTCAGCTCAGCGCACAGCTCGCGGATGCATGCCGCGATCTTCAACCCCCTCGGCGAGGAGGGCCGCGCCGCACTGGTCACCGCGCGCCTGAGCCAAGGCATCCGCGCCGGCGTGCTGCGGGACGGTCAGCGGCTCCCCAACGAGTTCGAGCTCGCGGGCTCCTTCGGCGTCGCGGTGGTCACCGTGCGAGAGGCCCTCGGCACCCTGCGTGACCAGGGGCTGATCACCACCCGTCGCGGACGCAACGGGGGCAGCTTCGTCTCCACCTCCCACCAGGAGATCACCCGCGCCAATGAGCGCCTGCTGGCCTCCATGAGCCGTGTCGCCCTGACCGACCTGTGCCACCACTACCGGGCCATCGCCGTCGCCTGCGCCGAGCTGGCCTGCCGTCGCGCCACGGACGACGACGTCGCCGTGCTCGCCGGCATCGTCGACTCCCTCCCCCAGGTCCCCACCGAGACCTGGCGCGCCGCCGTCTCCGACGTGCAGCTGGAGCTCGCCGCACTCGGCGGCTCCGCACGGCTGACCCGGGAACACATGACCCTGCAGCGGGAGCTGCTGCCGCTGCTCGCCCTGCAGGACGACGAGGCAGCGGCCCGGCGTGCCCATGAGGACCATCTGCGCGGCCACCTCCAGGCGGTACGGGTACACGACGCCGACGCCGCCCGCGGCGCGCTCACCCGCAGCGTGGAGCACACCCAGGTCTGGCTGCTGGAGCGCCGCGGCACCCTGCAGGCCCAGTCCCACCAGCAGCACGATGCGACGGGAGCATGACCATGACCACCCCGACCGGCCACGCGGGCAGCGCCGCCCAGCCGAGCCCCCGACAGCCCAGCGCCGCCATGCAGCACACCGCCGATGCGGTGGACCGCTTCTTCGCCGAAGTCTTCCGCATCCTGGATGACTGGCAGCCTCGCCTGGCCGACGCGCTGCGCCCCGGCACCGCCGGCAGCGGGCTGTCCCTGCAGGACCTCAATGCCGCGGTCCGCGACGACGCCCTCGCCGCCCTGGACTCCCCCAGGGTGCCGATCTTCGGCGCCGGATTCATCGGCTCCCCAGAGGCCTTCCCCGGGCCGGCAAGCCCGCTGGCCTGGTGGCAGGGGCCCGAGAAGAGCCACCTGACAGCCACGGCTGAATTCTGCGACCGCTACTTCGTGGAGTTCCAGCGCCTGGAGTGGTACCGGATCCCTGAGCAGACCCACCGCTCCCATGTCACCGGCCCCTATGTGGACTATCTGTGCAGCACGGAGGTGACGCTCACCAGCTCCGTGCCGCTGATCCTGGAGGGGCGGTTCATCGGCGTCAGCTGCCTGGACGTCCTGGTCGAGGCCCTGGAGGACATCCTGGCGCCTCCGGGCATGTCCGGCGCGCCGCGGCTGACCATCCTCAACGACGCCGCCCGGGTGGTGGTCTCGAACAACCCGCTGCACTCCACGGGAGACGTCATCACCCCGGAACCCCACGGCCCGGCGCCGCTGCGGTGTCGGCGCGCCCCGTTCCGCATCCTGGCGGGTTAGCGGCGAGCCCTGAACGGGCGCTCCCCCGACGAGGCCAGGCGGACGCCTCGCGCTGTGACGAGTGCGTGGCCCCGAGATCTCCTGGCGTCGGCGAAGGGTCTCTTCCCCGGGCCTCAGCCCGCCGGGACGCTCGGTCCCCCATGACCCGTCAGCTCCGGAGGAAGTCCTCGACCGTGGCGGCCAGGAGGTAAGCCCCCTCGATCACGGCTCGATCAGCGGCCGGGGACACCGCTGCCTGCGCGAACTCCTTCTGATGGTTGACCGCGGGCAGTGAGTCGATGGACAGGTAGGGGTGTATCGCACGGGTGACCAGCGAGACGTTCCCCATGTCAGTGGAGGCGGTATTCATGCCGCCTCCCGCCGATTCCTCCCGGTCCATGTCCCGCCCCACGGTCCGCGCGTTGACGGCGAAGAGGTCCGCGAGCTCGGCGTCATTGCGAAACTCGGAGTAGCGCGGGCTCGTCTCCACCACCTCCATGGAGGCCCCCGCGGCGAGCGCGCCCGCCTCGAAGCAGCCACGCACTCTCTCGAAGGTGGCCTCCAGCTCGTCGAGATCAGCGGCCCTGACATACCACGAGCCACGGCAATGGTCTGGGATCACGTTCGGGGCCGAACCAGCCTCCCGGACGATGCCATGCACTCTGGTGCTCGCGGGCAGCTGCTGCCGGAGCAGCCCGATCGCCACCTGAGCGACGGTCATCGCATCAGCAGCGTTCGTCCCCAGGTGAGGATAGGCCGCGGCATGTGCCGCGAAACCCGTGTAGACGACGTCGAAGTGAGCCACCGCGAACGGGCGTGCATACAAGGAGTTCGCCGGGCCGGGGTGCACCATGAGTGCCGCCTCGAGATGGTCGAAGGCCCCGCCCTCGATGAGATGGATCTTTCCTCCGCCACCCTCCTCGGCCGGAGTGCCGATCACTTCCACCGTCGCATCCAGCTCGCCGGCGAGGTCCCGCAGCGCCGCCGCGGCCCCGACCGCGGCGGCGGCGATGATGTTGTGCCCGCACGCGTGGCCGATCCCCTCGAGCGCGTCGTATTCGGCGATGAACCCCACATGGCGGCTCCCGGTCCCCAACCGGGCACGGAAGGCCGTGTCCAGCTTCCCGAAGGGCATCTCGATCTGAAATCCCAGCTCGCGGAGCATCCCGGATATCCGCTCTGCTGAGCGAAACTCCTGCCAGCGGATCTCCGGGGCGGCATGCAAGCCATGGCTCAGGCCCACCAGCTCCTTCCCGATCGCGTTGACAGCGCGGGCCGTCTGCCGGCGAACGGCCGGGAGCTCACTCTCCGGAATCTGGTGGAGCCTCTCGCCCGCACTCATCGGAGGTCTCCGGCCACGCCGAAGCCAGGTGCTTCATCAGGGTTCAGGGCCCGAGTCCTATAGTCGTTCTTCACCGGCTCCCACAGAGACCAGAGACGCAGCAGCTCCGCGACCGGCTCGTCGGCGTCGTCGACCCGCAGGTCCGTCGTGGCCCATGAGACGTCGTCGATCACCTTGAGGCCGGCCGAGCGCACCGGACCAGCTTCTCCACCGGCCGCGAGCGCAGCCTGCAGCCCCGCCATCAGTCGGGCCTCGAGGCTGCTGCCTCGGCCTGCGTGGTACGCCTCCACCATGGCGTCGACGGTGTCGGCAGAGGCCAGCAGGTTCCCCGCCGCCACCGCAGCATCTGCCGATGCCCAATGGTTGATCCCCAGGGAGTTCTCACCTGAGTGATGAGCCGTCCGGCCCTCATCGTCCACCACGGAGAGCTGCCGATAGTCTGCGAACGGTTCCTCCTGAAGCGTCCTGCTCAGAGCATCCTCACTGCCGAGCCCCTGCTCAAGACGGTCGAGGATGGCGGGCCCCAACCCCGGGTTCGTCACGTTCTGACTGGCGACGACCCCCACCCCACGGCGCAGATGAATGCATCGGGAGGCGACAGCGGGCGACGAGGAACATACGACCATCCCGAATGAGCCGGACTCGGGGTCCCTTGCTGCAAGTGAAAACGTCATGGCATCTCCTGTGAAGAGTCGGTTCAGAGCACTGCGGTGGCGTCGATCTCCACGAGCCACTCGGGCCGGGCGAGGGCCTCCACCACCAGTCCGGTGGAGACGGGATGGACACCCCTCAGGTATCTGCCCATGACCCGGTAGACGCTCTCCCGGTACCGGATGTCCGTGAGGTAGACCGTCACCTTGACGATGTCTTCGATCGATCCGCCGGCTTCGGTCACCAGCAGCGAGATGTTCTCCATGGCCTGCACCGTCTGTGCTTCGACATCTCCGATGCCGACGGACTCCCTGGTCTCCAGGTCCTGCGCGACCTGGCCACGCAGGTAGACGACGCCGTTGGCGACGACGGCTTGGCAGAGATCGTTGTCCAGGTTCTGCTCTGGATAGGTGTCTTTGGTGTTGAACGGTCGAATACGCATGTGCTTCATCGCTGTCACTTCCTTCTCATGCTCTCTGTGAAAGGGCGGGGATCGGCAGGGGCACGGTCTATGTGGATCGCGGAGCACCCTCGAGAACAGCCGGCCGGAGGCCATCGACCGCAGTCTCATGGTCCAGGTAGCCCTGCTGGATCATGATGTGATCGGCGATGTGCTTGGCGTCATGCCAGACTCCCCAGATGAAGCTCGACCCTCTGCTCGACTGCCAGGGGAGCCCCAGGAAGTAGATCCCTGGCTCCGCTGCGACTCCTCGTTGATGACGAGGCCTGCCGTCGTGGTCGAACGCATCGACCTTCAGCCAGCTGTAGTCGACGCGGAACCCGGTGGCCCACACCACGGAGGTGATGCCGGCGTCGTCGACCTCCAGCTCCAGGATCGGGTCTGTGAGGCATCCGGGCTCCGGGCGCAGCTCACGCGCCTCCGGCTCTTCGGGCAGATCGAGGCCGTTTCTCTCGACGTAGGCATCGGCCTCATCGAGCAGGGAGAGGTAGTTGGCATCGCCATCGGCGATGTTGCTCCTCAGGTCCTCGGCGAAATGCAGTCTTCCCTCGGCGAACGATTGAGTCCGCCCGAGAAGCGTGATGCCGTCGGCGGCCAGAGCGCGGAAGTCGACGGTCTGACCTCCGTGTGCACCGCTGACAGCGATCGTGACGTGCTCGGATCCGCTCGGTGGAGCGGAAGCCGCCCACTTGTTGAGCACGCCGAGCCACCAGACGAAGTCCCGCCCACGATAGCTCCGTGGAGGCCTGTCGTGCGGGCCGACGGACAGATAGACCTGGCGTCCGGCTCTCCGGAGCTCATCGGCGATCTGCACACCTGATGACCCTGCCCCGACCACCAGCACCGCCCCTGCCGGCAGCTGCTCGGGGCGTCGATAGGAGCTGGAATGGAGCTGCTGCAGCCCCAGGTCCGCGGGAAGGAGATCCGGAACGACGCCCTTCTGGAAGGGCCCGGTCGCAGCGACGACGTACCGGGCCTCGATCGCACCGTCTGAGGTCTGCACGTGAAAGCCGGGCCTCCCGGCGTTCTTCCGGACCGAGGTGACTTCGACCCCGCACCGAACCGGGGCGTCGATCATGTCGGCATACGAGACGAAGTAGTCGGCCACCTGTTCCTTGGAAGCGAAGGCATCGCCAGGGATTCCGTCGAACTCCCGACCGGGAAAGCGGTCATGCCATGCCGGCCCGTTGGCCACCAGCGAGTCCCAGCGCTCGGAGCGCCAGCGCTCAGCGATGCGGCCCCTCTCCAGCACGAGATGAGGGATCTCCCGAGCACCCAGGTGCTCGCTGATGGCGATCCCCGCTTGACCGGCGCCGACGACGAGCACCTCAGTCTGTTCGTATGACATCCCTCGCCCTCTCACTCTTGTGACACTGCCTGGTGAGACCCATCATCAGCGGCCTTCCGCATCACTTCAAACATCGAGAAGGCATGCACTGCATAAGATCAATGGAAGAATGATGACCAGCCGCAGCTTTCCCAATCGCCCAGGGGGCACGCATGCCACGGCCACAGAACGAACTGACGCTGTCGCAGATCCGGTACTTCGTCCGCGCCGCGGAGCTCGGCTCCATGACGGAGGCCGCCGGAGAGCTGTTCGTCGCCCAATCAGCCATCTCCACCGCAATCTCGCACCTGGAGGCGTCCCTGGGGTGCAAGCTGCTGGTGAGACAACGCTCCCGAGGGGTCGTGCTCACCGAACAGGGAAGAAGCTTCTACACCCGCGCCATGAGTGTCCTGCACGGGTTGGACGACGCGGTGGACTCGGTCCGCCCTGAGCAGCTCTCCGGCTGGCTCACCGCGGGATGCTTCACGACGCTTGCACCCTTCTGGCTGCCGGAGGTCTACGACGCGCTGACCTCCAAGTACTCCGACCTCACCGTCCGCATCAGGGAGGTCACAGCCGATCAGATCCACCCGCTCCTGCTGCGCAGAGAGCTGGAGATCGCGCTGACCTACAGCTTCGACTACGGCAGAGAGGTGACATTCGAGCCCATCTGCGAGGCTCCGATCTACGCGGCCGTCGCCGACGCCTCCCCGCTCGCCGCACGCGAGAGCATCACCCTGGAGGAGCTGGCCGATGAGCCCCTCATCCTCCTCGACCTGGGGAAGAGCACCAACTACTTCCTGTCGATCTTTCGCGAAGCGCGCCTGCAGCCACGAGTGCATCAACGCTTCGAGAGCTTCGAAGTCGTCCGCTCCATGGTGGCTCGGGGCCATGGGTACACCCTCCTGAACCAGCGCCCGGCCCATGACCTGACCAACGACGGCGGCCGAATCGCGCGGCTCAGGATCGACGGCGCTCGATCCCTTCTGCAGATCGGACTGGCATACCGGTCCGGTGAAGCACTCTCACGGAAGGGCCAGGCCTTCGCGGACGAATGCAGGCGCATCTTCTCCGACGACTAGCGCGCGCACTGGGTGCGCTGCATCACGTCTCGTGATGCGCATCCTCGTTTTTCACTCATTGAATACCCTCCCTCATCGGTAAAGACTGGGCGCCATCCAGAACCACCGCTTGCACTGCGGCGCCGCTGACGGCACCTCAGCGTCCGATGAGGAGGATCGTGTGCGAACCAGACCCTACACACTCAAGACAAAAGTGATGTGGACACTTATCATCACTTTGCTGGCGCTCGCCCAGTTTCCGGGAGTTCTTTTCTTCCATGATGTCGCCGAACCCAGAATCTTCGGCATGCCGTTCATCTATGGATACATCATCATCATCTGGGCGCTCCTCTGCGGTGTCCTCCTCTGGGCGTACCTGGCCCACTGGGGCCGCCCCACACCCGCCGGAACGACCACCGACGACACTCAGAAGGGCGTGGATCGATGAATACCCAGGAGATTCTCGGAATCGCAGCCATCGGCGGGGCCCTGGCGATTCCGCTGGTCATCGGGCTGCTCGCCTCCCTTAAGGCGCGACCCACGACCAGCGACTACTTCGTCCAGGGGCGGGCGATGGGACCGATCGCCCTCTTCTTCACCGTGCAGGCCACGTGGTGGAGCGCCTTCGCCTTCCTCGGCTCCAATGCGAACTTCTACCTCTACGGTCCGGCATACTGGACAGCCGTCATCTTCAATGTCTTCTTCGGAATCATGTATTATTGGATCGGAAAGAAAGTCTGGTTCCACGGCAAACGAGGAAACTATCTCACGGCTCGCGATTTCTTCGTCGATCTCTATCGTTCACCGGGGCTGGCCACCTTCATCGCCGTGATCCTGCTGGTCTTCTCCCTGCCTCATCTTCAGATCCAGCTGACCGGTGGGGCCTACCTCATCGACGTGGCCTCCGGAGGGACCATCCCCTTCTGGGTGGGCGGCCTGCTCTTCTACACCGTCATCATCGCCTATGTCTGGGCAGGCGGGCTTCGCGCCATCGCCTGGACTGACATCTTCTACGGAGTCGGGATCTTCTTCGGACTCATCGCCGCGGGCGTCTACATCCTGGGCGAGGTAGGCGGAATGGGCACCATGTTCGATCAGATCGAGCAGGTCCGCCCCGAGAATCTCATCCTCGGGGACGGGATGTGGATGTACTGGATCGCATTGGCCATCATCACACCGATCGGTGCTCTGATGACGCCCCAGCTCTGGACACGCATGTATGCGGCGAAGAGCCCTCGCCCGTTCGACCTGATGCCGTTCCTGCTGGGTCTCGTGGCGATCGCCTACATCGGTGCCATGGTGATCGGCAATTCAGCGGTGCTCCTCGAGCCCGACGTCGAGCAGCCGGACCATGTGCTTCCGATCATGCTCCTGGAGCATGCGCCGCTGCTGCTCGCGCTGCTCGTAATCGCTGCCGGCGCCGGCGCTGCGATGTCCACGGCGAACTCACAGGTCCACGCCATGGCGGCCAGCTACACCATCGACTTCCACGGTCGGTACTTCCAGAAAGACCTGCCCGAACGAAAGCGCATCTGGGTCGGACGCTGGGCGATCCTGGCCTTCTGCGCCATCGCCTATGTGATGGCCCTCTACATTCCGGGCCTGCTGATCGCCATCGGCCTGGTCGCCTACGCCGGCCTGGCCCAGGTGATCGTCCCGACGGTGGGCGCACTCTTCTGGCGCCGCGCCAGCGTCGCCGGCGCGACCTCCGGTCTGATCGTGGGCATCACCACGCTCGTACTGTTCACGGTCTTCCCGGCACTGGTCCCCGGGCCGTTCAGCGTCCACGGTGCCGGCCTGCTGTCACTCCTGCTGAACGTGGTCGTCTTCATCAGCATCAGCCTCCTGACGAAGCCCAGGAGCTCCGAGCTCCTCCTCAAGATCCGCCGTCGCCAGCAGGACTTCGAGGAGGAGCGCTGGGAGGACACCCCCGCCGCACCGGAGACGTCGTCAGCCGCAGACGTGAGCACCACCCGCTGACACCTCGCACGGGGCTCCCCGGGCACCGGTCAGGGGAGCCCCGTGCCTCGTCCCCGCGACGGAGCCGAGGCCTGAGGCATGAGGACCGAGGAAGGGCTCAGTCATGCATACCACCCGAACAGAGCGGGACCTGCTGGGCACCCTGCCCATCCCCGCCCAGAACTACTACGGGGTGCACACCACCCGCGCAGCCGAGAACTTCCGGATCAGCGGCACCCCCATCTCCGCCTATCCGGGTCTCATCAACGCACTCGCGGCCGTAAAACAGGCAGCTGCCCACGTGAATCGTTCCCTGGGGGTGCTCAGTCCGGAACGCGCCGACGCCATCTGGGACGCATGCTCCCAGATCCGGGACGGGAAGTTCCATGACCAGTTCATCGTGGACGTCTTCCAGGGTGGGGCGGGCACCTCGACCAATATGAACGCCAACGAGGTGATCGCCAATGTGGCCCTCGAACGGATGGGATTCAGCAAGGGCGCCTACGAGAACCTGCATCCTCTTGACCACGTGAACCTCGGCCAGAGCACCAATGACGTGTATCCCACTGCGCTGAAGATCGCCCTCCTGGGCGAGCTTCGCCTGCTCCGCCATGCCATGCAGGATCTCGTGGAGACCTTCCGCAGGAAGTCAGAGGAGTTCTCCCATGTGCTGAAGATGGGCAGGACCCAGCTGCAGGATGCCGTTCCGATGACCCTCGGACAGGAGTTCTTCACCTACGCCGTCATGCTCGAGGAAGACCGCAACAGACTGGTGGAAGCCATGGACCTGCTCACCGAGATCAATCTCGGCGGAACCGCCATCGGGACCGGCCTCAACACCCATCCCGCCTATGCAGAGCTCGTGCGCTCGAAGCTCTCCGAGCTGCTGTCCACAGAACTCCGCACCGCAGAGAACCTCATCGAAGCCACCCAGGACGCCGGCGCCTTCGTCCAGCTCTCCGGTGTGCTGAAGCGGGTCGCCGTCAAGCTCTCGAAGACCTGCAGCGACCTTCGCCTGACCTCATCAGGCCCCCGAGCGGGGCTGAACGAGATCAACCTTCCCCCCGTGCAGGCGGGATCCAGCATCATGCCGGGAAAGGTCAATCCGGTGATACCTGAGGTCGTCAACCAGGTGGCCTACGAGGTCATCGGCAACGATGTGACGGTGACGCTGGCGGCAGAGGGCGGGCAGCTCCAGCTCAACGCCTTCGAGCCGGTGATCGCGATCAGCCTGCTCCGTTCGCTGACGCACCTCACAGCGGCCTGCCGGACCCTCGATGAGAAGTGCGTGCGGGGGATCACCGCCAACCAGGAGGAGCTCCATGACACGGTCCATCGATCGATCGGACTCGTGACAGTCCTGTGCCCGTACATCGGGTACGCCGAGGCGTCGCTCGTCGCCCAGGAGGCCCTGCTCTCCGGGCGCACCATCACGGAGACGGTCCTCGACAAGGGCCTGATGAGCAGAGAGGCCCTCGACGAGCTACTCGTTCCGCGGAATCTCACCGGCCCGTTCACCGATCACGATCTCATCCCCGCTTCAGCACCGCCAGCGGAATCCGCCACCGGTAGCGCAGCGCCAGCACGCGCAGGCCGAACACCAGCATCGCCACCGCCACGGCACTGACGGCGTTGAAGAGGCCGCCCTCCAGCAGCAGGGCGGTCGCCCCAGCGCCCAGGAAGGCCGGGGCCGCGTAGACGCCCCTGGGGTTGAAGATCTGCGGCACCTCATTGGCCACCACGTCACGCAGCGCTCCACCGCCGACGGCGGTGGTGACCCCGAGCAGTACAGCCGCGATCGGATTCAGCCCTGCCTCATGAGCGATGGTCGCGCCCATGACGCAGAAAAGGGAGAGCCCGAGTGCGTCGAAGACCAGCAGCGTGCGCCTCAGTCGGTCCTCATGGATGAGTCGGATGAACACCGCCAGGACCGCGAGCACCACCGGCACCAGGTATTGCGGGGCCGCGAAGGCATTGGGGACCCCGATGTTCAGCACCAGATCCCGGATCACGCCGCCGCCAAGTCCGGCGAGGCTCGCCAGCAGCAGCGAACCCACCAGATCGAAGCCCTTGCGCACGGCCAGCAGCGCCCCAGAGACGGCGAAGGCGAAGGTGCCCACCAGCTCCAGGACGAGGACCACCATGGTCACAGACATCGTGGCTTTCCTCCTCGGTCATCGCTCGGACCGCGGCGAGGCCCGTGGACACAAGCCTGCCATGCAGGGAGTCTCCTCCGGGTCAGCGGACAGGAGCGACATCAGGTCCTGAAGGGGATGGCGGCAAGGTCATTCGGCACGAGAAACTCGCCCGTATATCCGTCGGCAGCAACCCACTCCCAGGCCGTCGAGCTGAAGCCGGGGACGAGGTGATGCAGCGCCAGACGCCGCGCCCCCGCCTCACGGGCCACGCGAACCGCATCGGCCACCGAGGTGTGGGACTTGTAGTGATGCGCCAAGGAGGCACGCGACATCTCGTCGTCCTTGCCCCGGTACATCGACTCCATGAAGTCGAAATCGATGGCCTCGTGCAGTACCAGTCCGGCGTCCCGGCTCAGTCGAACCATATTCGGTGTGTACGTCGTGTCCCCCGAGACGCACACCGAGCCCTGGGCCGTGTCGAAGCGGAAAGCGAAGGCCGGGGCGACAGGCGGGTGCTGCACAAGGGTGGCCGTGACGACCACTGACTCGTCCCGGAAGATCTCGAAGCCGTTCGTCGCCGGCACCGGATTCTCATTGGGGTGAAACTCCAAGGAGCTGGGGATCTCGATGTCCTGCGCAGCAAAGATGTCGAGCGGCGACGGCCTGAGGGCATCGATGACCCGGTCGTTGAGGTCTGTCGCAGCGGCCTCCATCAGCCGCAGGAACATCTCCGCAGTCCCCGGGGTGGGACTGTACGGAGCCACCGGACTGGGCGCGACGGCGGCCAGTGGAGACACCGGCGGCAGGGCGCCCCGGTCACCGGGACCGATGATCGGCACAGGTCGGCCGATCCTGTCCTGGAGCTCAAAGAGCCCGAACAGGGCCAGTGTGTTGAGGTCCACCGTGTGATCTGAGTGCAGATGCGTGAGGAAGATGCCCTTGAGTCTGCTCATCTCGAGCCCTGCCCTCTCGATCTGGCGGCCGACACCGTGGCCGCAGTCCACCAGATAGAAGCCGTCGTCGACCACGATGGCCGTGGCAATGCCGGTGCGCGAAGAGTCCCGCCAGAACCGCGGCCCGCCGGCCGTGCCCAGTGTGATCACGTGGTGTCCACTCTGCTTCGTCAGTCCGCTCACGGGTCTCCGCTCCTCACTGTCCGCTTGGCGCCTGCTCACGCCCGTCTCGTGGATCCAGTCTGCTCGGGCTGCCCCATAGTGGAAAGCGAATTTAAGTCATGGCAGACTTCGACTCAGATTAAGTTCATGCTCGACTCGCCACGCCTCGAGGAGACACGATGCCGGAGATCACCCTTCGTCAACTGGAGTACTTCCTCGCCGTGGTTGACCACGGCTCGATCAGCGCCGCAGCCCGGCAGCTGCACATCAGCCAGGCGGCCATTTCTGTGGCGATCCGGCAGCTGGAGAAGGGCCTGGACGCAGAGCTGCTGAACCGAGCTCCGGCACGTCGCGCCCAACCCACACCTGCCGGCCAGGCCCTGCTGCCCCATGCCCGGCGGGCCGCCACAGCCATCTCTGATGCATCAGAGGCTGTCAGCAACGACCATTCCGAGATTCGCGGCACGCTGCGCGTCGTCAGTTCAATGACTGTGTCACCGCACGTGCTTCCTCGACTCGTGTCACATTTCGCTGCGGAGCATCCCGCGGTGGACGTGACCATCGCGGAGGCCACCGTTCCCGAGATCCATCAGATGCTGCGGAGCGGACAGGCCGACTTGGGGTTCGCCTATGCACGCCAGTCAGCAGAGGATCTCGACGAGACGCGGATCGGCACGAATCAGCATCACGTGATGCTCCCTGCGGAGCACCCGCTCGCCGATCGTCCCGGCATTCAGCTTCGCGAACTCATCCAGGAGCCGATGATCATGGTGGACATTCCGCCGAGCGTCGAACGCGTCACCCAGATCATCATGGACCTTGGGCTGCAGCCCCGCGTCCAGTGGTCGTCGTCGAACTTCGAGACGGTCCGGTCTCTCGTGGGGCACGGACTCGGCTGGGCGTTCGTGAATGTGACTCCTCAGACGGACATCACCTATGACGGCCTGAAGGTGTCCTACGTGCCGATCCTCGACGACATCCCAGCGAATCCCATCATCGCGCTCACCGCTCCCTCCGAAGAGCTGCCTGCACGCGTGCGAGAGGCGCTGCGGCACCTTCAGGACCAGATGGTCTGACGTCAGGCGTCGTGTCGAGGATCGGTTCCCGGATGACGCGGCGTGTCACCCTCTGCAACTGGCTCGCCCTCTGACCCCGGGCGGGCTCCTGAGTCGGACTCAGCAACCACACCCTCCGCACGCTCGGCCTCCCGAAACTGGTCGATGGTGGGGCGCATGTTCTTCCGGCGGGAGTCCACCACGGTCCAGATGATCACCGCAAGAAGCAGCGACATCAGCACCAGGGGGATCGGGCGGGTCAGGAAGATCATGAACGATCCGTCCGAGAGCACCATTGAGCGCCGGAAATGCTCCTCCAGCAGCGGTCCCAGGATGAACCCCAGGACGAAGGGTCCCAGCCCGAAGTTGAAAGTGCGCAGCACGTAACCGACGATGCCGAAGATCACCGCAAGCAGCACGTCAAACATCGAGTTCCGGACCGAGTACACGCCGGCCACGGCGACCATCAGGATGATCGGAGCCATGATTCCGCCCGGGATGCGCAGGAGTCTCACAAAGAGGCCGATCAGCGGCAGGTTGAGGATCAGCAGCAGGATGTTGCCGACGTACATGGAGGCGATGACGCCCCAGAAGACGTCCGGGTACTCATCGATGAGCTGCGGGCCCGGCGTGATGTTGTGCAGCAGCAGCGCACCGAAGATCAGGGCGAGGACCGGATTCGGGGGCACGCCCAAGGTCAGGAGCGGGAGGAAGGAAGAGTTCGACGAAGAGTTGTCGGCGGTCTCCGTGGCGGCCAGGCCGTCCATGGCACCTTTGCCGAACTTCTCCGGATGGCGGGAGAACCGCCGCTCGGCCCCATAGGCCACCACCGCGGAGATCGTGCCCCCTCCTCCTGGGATGATGCCGATGAAGAATCCGATGATCGAGGACCGCAGGATCGCCATCCGGGTCATCAGCCAGTCCGCGCGCGTTGGGAGGACCCTACCGATCGCCGATCGGGCCAGACCGCCGTAGAAGCCCTGCTGTGCGTTGTACAGGATCTCGCCGATCCCGAACAGCCCCACTGCTACGGCGACGATGCTGACACCGGCCGTCAGCTCGAAACTGCCATAGGTCAGCCGTGGATCAGCCGTGGTGGGATCCAACCCGACAGTGGCGACGATCACCCCCAGCGCGGCCGAGACGATCGCCTTGACCTTCGACCCCGAGCCGAGGAACACGATCATGAGCAACCCCATCGCGGCCAGGACAAACATGTCCGGGCTTCCGACCGACTTGGCCACCCCGGCCAACGTCGGAGCAAGGAAGGACAACCCGATGATGGCCACCGTGCCCCCGAGGAACGAACCGATCGCCGTGATCCCCAGTGCAGGTCCGGCACGGCCTTGCTGAGCCAGCGGATATCCGTCGAACGTGGTCACCACCGCAGAGGCGTCACCCGGCAGGCGCAGCAGGATAGCGGGGATCCGACCCCCGTACATGGATCCGTAGTAGATCCCGGCGAGCATCATCACGGCACCCGCGGGGTCGAGCGAGAAGGTCAGAGGGAGCAGCAGTGCGATGGTCGCCACCGGCCCAAGCCCCGGGATCAGGCCGATCAGTGTGCCCACCGTGACGCCGATGAGGACGAAGAGCAGATTCTCGGGCTGGAACGCCACGCTGAATCCGTGCCCCAGCCCCGCGAGGATGTCGGTCATGGGAAAAGTCGCTTCTCTCAGGTGGATCAGAACGGACGGAGGTTGACCCCGAGGGCCAGGGCGAAGAGCGCGTAGACGGCGGCGGGTGCGATCACAGCGATCAGGATCGACGTCCGCCACCTCATGCGTGCCACGAAGCGCGCCACGATCAACATCACGGGAGCCCCCGCCCCAATCAGGCCCAGCCAGTCATAGGCGGGGACGAAGAGCAGGAGCGGGCCGGCCACGAGGGCGACCCGGGTCAGCTCAGACCGATTCGGCGGATGGAACCGGTGCCGGGTCGCCAGCAGCAGCGGAATGGCCGCCACCACCAGCATCGCGTTGAGGAAGGGCCAGAGGCCCGGACCCGGCCTGGCGATGGAGCCAAGGCCCAGTTGGACCGCGGGGATGATGACGACGGCGGCCAGGGCAGCCAGAACCACCGGCGACCACCAGTCGACGGGTCCGGGTTCATCCAGCTGAGGAGTCCCCTCAAAGTCATCGAGGTGCTCGCGCAGGGGCTCCTGCTCCCGTGCGGGCTGAGAGTTCCGCATCGCCATCGGACTCACGGAACCTCAAGGCCCAGATCCTCGAACAGCGACCGGAACCGTTCCAGCTCAGTCGGCATGTACTCGCTGAACCAGGCTTCTCCCTCCACATCTGGGACCGCACCGCCGGACTGCTCCACGAACTCCACGAACTCGTCGGATTCGACGACAGCGGTCGACGCCGCGGCCAGCACGTCGTAGACCTCCTGGGGCGTATCGGCCGGCACCACGAGGGCCTGGGAACCGGCCGTCTGAAGCTCTTCGAACCCCAACTCGCCGAGTGTCGGGACCTCCTCATCGAGAGCGTCGGGGAGGTAGTCGGTGCTGATGGCCAGGATGCGAAGCTCCCCGGACCGGACTCGTGGCAGGGCGCTGGTGATGTCCTGGACGCCCCAGTCGACATCACCATTGACGAGCGCGGGCAAGGCAGGGGCGCCGCCTGGGAAGGTCGCCACCTCCGCGTCCAGGCCGTAACCCTGGACGATGCCCTCTCCGATCAGGTGAGTCTGGTGGCCCTCACCGAAGGCCGAGTACGTCATCCGGTCGTCGACGTCTTCAAGGTCCTCGAAACTCTCGATCGGCGAGTCATCGGGGACCACGATCACGAACGCGTTCTCAGCGACGGCCTCCACGGATCGGAAGTCCTCGATGCCGTAGGAGACGTCCTGCTGAAGCAGCACCGACGTGAAGGCACCGGTCGGGGCGAAGAGCAGCGTGTGACCGTCGGCGGCAGCATTCGCAGCCTCCGTCGCGGCGATGGCGCCGCCTCCGCCTTCCCGGTTGACCACCAGCACGTTCGCATCGAGCTCGGCCTCAAGCCCCTCGGCGAACTTGCGAGCAGTGGCGTCGTTGTGGCCCCCCGCCGCGAAGCCGACGAGAAGCTCCACGTTCTGGGAGGGGAAGTCAGAGCCGTCTCCGCCCTGCGGCCCGCAGGCCGTCACGACCAGCATGGTCAGAACCGCCCAGGGGGCGAAGAGTGCGCTGCGGGTCCTCATCTTGTCCTCCATGGGTCATCGGTGCAGAAGTGTGGTGCACTTCATAATGACAGTGGATGGAACATCACAAAACGATAAGTTGATTATGAATGACCCCACAGATCCTTATGTTTAGGAGCTCGATCCCCGCCAGATCCGCGGCTCCTGTTCGTGCCGTCGCCGCTCAGCTGCGGCGGGCCTGACGTTCGCGGTGCTGATCCCGGCTGGTCTGGGCGTGCTCGACCACCAGCCGCTCCAGCAGCTCCTCGTCCCGGGAGGCGAGCGCCTCGAACAGGCCGCGGTGCTCCTGGGTGACCACCAGCAGGTCATCATGCTGGCTGAGCATCCAGCGGACCCGGCTCTGGATGGTGCCCCACAGCTCTTGGAGGTGGGTGTTGTCAGCCAGTTCCACCACGGTGGAGTGAAAGGCGGCTGCGGCACGGTGGGCGGTGACGGCGTCGCCGGCCTGGGCCGCGGCCTCCCCGTTGACCAGGACACGCTCGAGGCGCGCCAGTCCGGCATCGTCGTGGCGCCGGGCGGCCGAGGTGAAGGCCAGCGTGTCCAGCGAGGTGCGCACCTCCTCGAGCTCGCGCACATCACGTTCCGTGAACTCACGCACGATGGCCCAGGTCCGGGGCCGGGGCGTGATGAGACCCTCGGCGGCCAGCAGGCGCAGGCCCTCGCGGACGGGCACGCGGCTCACGCCGAGCTCGGCGGCCAGCTCGCGCTCGACGAGCCTGCTGCCGGGCGGGCGCTCACCGTCGATGATCTGCTCGCGCAGCCGGGTGGCCACGCGCGTCGTCTCGGACTCTCTGTTCTCGGGCTCGGCCATGGATCTCATTGTTCCACTCCGCGTCTGCTGGGTCCGCCTCGGGAATGCTCGTCTCCGCGCCGCCCGTCTTCGCATCGGCCGCCTCCTGCGACTCGCCCGGCGGCGGCCCGTCAGGCGCCACCTCATCATCCAGAGAGTCGGGCGAGGAGGCCCACCAGGCGACGACGGCCATGGCCAGGGCCAGCACGATGAGCCCCACCAGCGGCACGGTCCAGGTGCCGGTGCGCTCCAGGACCACGCCGATGGCCAGAGGGCCGAGGGCGGCGAAGACGTAGCCGCCGGACTGAATGAATCCGGAGGCCCGCGCGGTGACCTCCGGATCCCGGGTGCGGGCGGTGATCAGCGCCAGCGCCGAGGGGAAGGAGAACCCGCCGATGGCCAGGCAGATCGCCCACAGCCATGGGGTGGTGGTGGGGGCGACCAGCAGACCGGTGTAGCCGACGGCGGAGATCAGGCCGTAGCCGACGAGCACGCTGCGCACATGCCAGCGGCGCACCACGATCTGGGGGGCGATGAAGCCGCCCGGGATGCCTCCGGCGACGATGATCGCGACCATGGCGCCGGCGGCGACAGGGTCCAGGCCGGCGTCGCGGTAGATCCGGGCCAGCCAGCCGAAGTGCGTATAGGCGTGGAGGGACTGCAGCCCGAAGTAGAGCAGCAGGATCCAGGCCCCGGACGAGGCCGTGATGCGACCCACGGCCCCGGAGGCGCCGCGGTTCTGGGTGGAGGCGGCCGGGACGCCGCCCAGGCGCCGCAGGGCGGCCCAGGCGATGAGGGCGACCAGCGGCAGTCCGGCCCACACCCCCAGACCCAGGCGCCACCCGCCGACGTGCTCGGCCAGGGGTGCGGTGAGCAGGGCTGGGACGGAGGCGCCGAGCCCCAGTCCCACCATGAAGACGGTCACCGAGACGGCCTGGCGTTCGGGGAAACGCGCTTTGGCGAAGACGGGCAGCACCACGTTGCCCATCGCCATGCCGGCGAGCGAGAGCGTGGTGAACGCCGCGAAGCCCCACCAGCTGTCCACCAGCACCCGCAGGCCCAGCCCGGTGCCGATGGCCGCCGCACAGATGGCCAGGGACCAGAACAGACCCAGCCGACGCAGCAGCAGGAAGGAGATCGCCCCGAAGACCACGAAGGCGGCTCCGGGCAGCGCGGTGAGCAGTCCGGACTGCCACCCCTGCAGCGCGAAGGCAGCTTCGACCTCGGCCAGCACGGGGCCCAGCGACGTCGCGGCGGGACGCAGGCACACGGCCAGCAGCGCCAGGGCCAGGACAGCCAGGGCCGTCGCGCCCCGTCCGGGTTGCGCGTCAGTTCTCATGCCCGCCTCCTGATCCTGTCACCTCAATATCGTGCCACTCCTGTTTGGTATACCATAATACGTGGACGTGATTTCTCCCACTCCCTCGGCAGGTCGCCCGAGACTGACCCTGTCAGCTCCACCGACGCCGTCGACGCCCGACATCACCGACCATCCAGGAGACAGCGGATGACCACCCGATTCACCGACGTCAGACTCTTCCCGCGCACCCCCGACGAACCTGCCGTCGACCTCACGGTCCAGGACGGCCGCATCGCGGAGATCATCCCGGCCGGGACCACTCCCGCCCCCGACGGCGCGGAGATCGTCGACGGCGGCGGCCGCGTCCTGCTTCCAGCCCTGGGCGACGTCCACTCCCACCTGGACTCGAACCGCCTCGGGCAGACCTTCCTGCCCCACACCGCAGACGGCACGCTGCACGGCTACATCATGAACGACCGTCGCAAATGGCGCGACGGCGAGCGCAGCGTGGCCGACCAGGCCTCCTACGCGCTGGCGCAGATCATCGCCTCCGGCGGAGTGCGTGTCCGCTCCCACGCCCAGGTGGACTCCGACTGCGGCCTGGAGCGGTTCCACGGCGTGCAGGAGGGGCTCTCCCGGTACACCGACATCATCGACCATCAGATCGTGGCCTTCCCCCAGGCCGGCATCCAGCGGGAGGCCGGCGTCGTCGACCTGCTCGACCAGGCGCTGGCCGAGGGCGCGGACTTGGTGGGCGGCCTGGACCCCGTCCTCTATGACCGCGACCCGGTCTCCCACCTCAACGTGGTGTTCGGGCTGTGCGAGAAGCACGGTGCGGGCGCCGACATCCACCTGCACGAGTCCGGCACCGCCGGCATCTTCTCGATGGAGGAGATCGCCCACCGCACCCGGGAGCTGGGTCTGCAGGGCAAGGTGACGATCTCCCACGCCTTCGCCCTGCACACCAATCCGGACAAGGAGGTGGCCCGCGTGGTGGAGCAGCTCGCCGAGGCCGGCGTCTCGCTGACCACGGTGGCCCCCTCCATCGGCTCCCTGCCTCAGAGCCTGCTGCGTGAGCACGGGGTCGCGCTCGGCCTGGGCGAGGACGGGCAGCGTGACCACTGGAGTCCCTACGGCGACGGCGACCTGCTGCGCCGGACCTGGCAGCTGGCCTTCACCAACGGGTTCCGCCGCGACGCCGACGTCGAGGCCTGCGTGGACATCGCCTCCCGCGGCGGGGCGATGGTCATGGCCGGAGCCCGCCCCGAGGGCGTGAGCCTTCTCGACGACGCCGAGTTCGGCCTCGCCGTCGGCGCTCCCGCGCACTTCATCCTGCTGCAGGCCGACACGGTCACCGCGGCGGTCATGGACAGCCCTGCCGCACGTGATGTCTATTCCGCCGGCCGGCTGGTGGCCTCTGGCGGCGAGCTGATCGGAGGTGTCCGCTGATGATCACCCGCATCCACGCCCGGTTCGTCATCGGCTACGCCGACGGCGACCACTGCCTGATCCCCGACAGCGAGCTCGTCCACGACGACGCCGAGATCCTCTTCGTGGGCCGTGATTGGCCGGGCACCCCCGACCGGGAGATCGACGCCGGCCACGCCGTCATCTCCCCCGGCTTCATCGACCTCAACGCGCTGGCCGACATCGACCACGCCCTGTTCGACTGCTGGCCCGACGCCTCCCGGCTGCTGGGCCTGGCCTGGTCCGAGGAGTACCTGCACGATCACGGTCCGCGCTTCACGCGGTCCCAGGAGAAGTTCCGGCGCGAGTTCGCGATCAGCCAGCTGGTCCGCAACGGCATCACCACGATGATGCCGATCGCCGCCGAGACCTACAAGGAATGGTGCGAGGACTACCAGGACATGGCCGACACCGCCGAGGCGGTGGAGGCGCTGGGCATCCGGGCCTACTTGGGGCCCAGCTATCGGACCCATGTGCCCTACACCGACGGCACGCAGATGCTGCTGCACCGCAACGAGCAGAAGGGTCTGGACGGGCTGGACGACGCCGTGCGGTTCATCCAGGACTACGACGGCGCCGCGGGCGGACTCATCCGCGGGGCGCTGCTGCCGGCACGCATCGAGACGCAGACCGAGCAGACGCTGCGGCTCACCCGGCAGGCGGCCGACGACCTGGACGTGCCGATCCGTCTGCACGCCGCCCAGGGGATCCAGGAGAACCGGGAGATGATCGCCCGCACCTCGCGCCGCTCGCTGCCGCATCTGGCGGAGATCGGCTTCCTGGGCGAGCGCACGTTCATTCCGCATGCCTGGACCCTCCCGGGACACCTGCACATGCCCGAGGACCTGTGCCGCCCCGAGCATGGGGCGGGCGGGGACAGCATCGATGACCTGGCGCTGCTGGCCGAGTCCGGGACCTCGGTGATCTTCTGCCCGATCCCCAGCGGGCACTACGGCTCCGCGATGGACAGCTACGAGTCCTACCGGCAGCGCGGGGTGCGGGTGGTGATCGGCACCGATTCCGCCCCGCCGAACATGGTCCGCGCCCTGGATCTGGCGATGGCCATGACCAAGACGCTGACCGGCCGGGGCCCGGCGGCCCAGCCGCATGACCTGTTCCGCTCGGCCACCCTGGACCCCGCCCGCGCCCTGGGCAGGGAGGACCTCGGGCGGCTTGCGCCGGGCGCGCAGGCGGACTACTTCGTGATGGACCTGACCGGCACCCATGTGGGCCCTCATGCGGACCCGGTGCGCACTCTGGTGATGAACGGCGACGGCCGGGACATCACCCGCGTGGTGGTGGCAGGACGGACCATCGTCGAGGACCGGGAGATCCTCACCGTCGACGACGGCGACTACCTCCCGCGCGCCCAGGAGTTCCTGGACGAGTACATCGCTTCCCACACGGTCAGCGACCATGCCGGACGGAGCCTGGAGGAGCTGCAGCCGCCGAGCTTCCCGATCCGCTGAACGCCGCGCCTGAGAGGGCGCTGCTCCCCTGATCGGCGCCGTGGACCGGCGCCGCCGTACGGGTCGGCCCGGGAGTCTCCCCCTGCTCCCGGGCCGGCTCGTCCGCGTCGCGACGCCGCGCCTGCTGTTGAGCGACAGAACCTTCTCACTCTGTGAAACGCCTCACAGCAGCTATTGACGGACGTCACACCGCTCCCTATGGTTTTGGTATACCAATTCACGCGGGAGGCTTGAATGCAGACCACCGGACACCACACCGAGGCGGCATCGGAGGCCGCCGCCGTCGACCCTCCGCACCAGAGGCACTCGCGCCGCTCCTGGATGTGGGCCATGGGACTCGGCGTCGGCGTCTCCGCGGCCGCCGTCCTCATCGGCACCTATGAGCTCACCATCGGCCTCGCCGCCATCGTGCTGTTCCCGCTGCTGTGGGCAGTGCTGATCGGCGCCGTCGTCGGACTCCAGCCCTGGCGCCCCGTCACCGGGCCCACGCGAGCCGTCAGCGAACTGCTGATCCGGGTCGGCATCGTCGTCTTCCTCGCCCTGCTGGGCACCGGCATCGGCCCGTCCCTGCCGGATCTGGTGGACATCGGACCCGCCATCGCCCTGCAGGAGCTGGGCAACGCCTTCGGCACCGTCATCATCGGCATCCCGGTGGCCGTGGCCATGGGCATGGGACGCGTGGCCATCGGCGCGACCTGGTCGGCCAACCGTGAGTCCTACCTCGCCTACGCCATCGACAAGTGGGGCGTCCGGGCACCCGAGTACCAGGGCGTGTTCGGCGTCTGGCTGCTCGGCACCGTCTTCGGTGCGGCCTTCATCTCGCTGATCGCCGGCATCACCGGCGGCCTGGAGATCTTCGACCCCCGCGCCCTCGCCCTGGCCTGCGGTCTCGGCTCGGCCTCCATGATGCTCGGCGGCGTCGGCTCGCTGACCGTGCTCTACCCGGAGATGGCTGGCGAGATCATGGCCCTGGCCGCGATCTCCAACCTGGTCACCAACATCGTGGGCTTCTACATGGGCGTCTACGTGGTGCTGCCCTTCGCCCGCTGGTTCTACCGGGTCTGGGTGAAGGTCCTCGGCAAGCAGGAGGCCGACGCGCGCAGCATCGCCGCCGAGCCTGTCCCCGCCCCGGAGGAGAGCCCGGCGCGGGCGAAGAAGCCGCAGGACCCGCCGCCGCCGACGACCATCGCCGCCTGGGTGGCCGCCTTCATCTTCACCGGCGTCGCCGGGCTGCTGATCAACTGGCAGGGCACCGGCGAGCTGAACCTGACCGGCATCATCGGCATCACCATGGTCACCGGGCTCTCCGTGCTGGCCTTCCTGCTGGCCCGCTACACCCGAGGGGTGCCGGCGAGCATCTGGGTGCTCGGCATGGCGACCCTGGCCTCGGCGCCGTTCTTCCCCGGCTCCGAGTTCCTCGTGGCCATGACCCAGGACCTCAACGTGCTGCTGGTCGGCCTTCCGCAGATCGCACTGCTCGGGCTGAGCCTCGGCCGCGACATCGATGGGCTGAAGAAGATGAGCTGGAAGGTCGTGCTCATCGGGTTCCTCACCCTGGGATCTGCGTATCTGGCGGCAGCCGTCGTCGCGCAGTTCGCCCTTCCAGCCGGCTGACCGGCGCAGGCGCATGGCGCGCCACGACGCACCGATCGGTCGATCCGACGGGATCTGAGCCTCACAGGCCCGGTGATCTCGCCGGATCGACCGATCGATGTGTGTCAGCCGCACCCGAGGCGGGTCGGCGATGTGGGTGAGTCTGTGACGCGGGGTGAGTCAGCGACTCAGAGGTGAGTCTCCACGTCGGCGTCCTCGCGGAGCTCGTCCACGTGGGCCTGGGCGGCCTCACCCTGCTTCTGGCTGGTCAGCTGGTCCTCGAGCTCGTCCTTGACGTCCTCGAACTCCGGGGTCTCGGGGGCCTCGCCCTCGGCACCCTCCTCAGCGCCCTCCTCGGGCGGGGCCTGCTGACCCACGGACTGGTCGTAGTAGTCCCGAAGCTCCTCCTCGGAGGGCTCCTCGACGTCGATGTCCTCGATCACCTGGTCGATGAGCACCTGGTTCTGGGCGTCCTCGCGGAGCTGCTCCTCGTCCATGCCCTGCTCCTCGTAGGCGGCGATGAGGTCGTCCACCGACTCCATGCCGGACTGCTCCGCGGTATCCTCCAACAGCGCCTCGACGTCGTCCTCGCTGGCCTCGTAGCCGGAGTCCTCCGCGTCCTGGATGAGCAGCTCGTTGCCGATCATGGACTCCAGGGACTGCTCCTTGATGGCGTCCTCGTCCGGCTCTTCACCGCTCATCTGGGACTGCATGACGGCCTGCTGGAACTGGCTCTCGTAGAAGGCCGCGAAGTCCTCCCCGGAGATCTCCTCCCCGTTGACCTCGGCGACCACGTCGGGGATGTCCGAGGTGTCCGGCTCGGGCATCTCGCCCTCAGCACCGGCCTCACCCTCGGCACCCTGCTCTTCAGCGCCCTGTTCGGCACCCTGCTCTTCGGCGCCCTGCTCCGCCTCGGCGGTGGTGTCCGCGTCGGCCCCCTCCTCGGGGGCATCGCCGCAGGCCGCGACTCCGAGGAGCACGCCGGCCAGGGCACAGCTTGTCAACAGCTTCTTGGACATGACAAGCACCTCCTGATCGTGGATGAGCGGGCAACGTAGCACACGGGACACAACACGCAAGCCAGGCCCCATCCAGCCTGCCACCAGACTCGACGCCGGACGTTCAGGGGGCGTTCAGGCCCACAGCACCGCGAACAGACCCAACACGCCCAGGGCGACGACGGCACCGGTAGTGCAGAGGACCGCCACGACGTCGGCCTCCACCTTCTCCTGCTGGACCCCGCGGGCCTGGCGCCGGTAGCGGACCCGCTGGGTGAGGTAGATGCCGGCCGCGACACCGGCGCAGACCAGTGTCAGCAGCAGGGTCCACAGCCCGTAGTGCGGCATCCAGCGCAGGAACACCGCTCCGATGAGGGCGAACAGCAGCATGGTGCGGCCCCAGGAGAGCACTGTGCGCTCCGGCTGGAGTCCGGGGTCGCCGTGCAGTGCGGCCGGGGTGGACGGCATCAGCTGATGACCACCAGCAGGATCACCACCGCCATCGCCACCCCGGAGGCGAAGCTGAGCACCGGGATGATCAGCGGCATGGGCAGCGGACGACGACGGCGCAGGCTGCGCTCCACATGCAGCCAGCGGGCCGCCGCCCCAAGGCTGATGAGCAGCCCGACCCCGATGGTGAGCACGGAGATGATGGTCCGGTAGGGGTCGGCGAAGACGTCGGCGGCGAACGCCTCCAGGGCGATGCCGCCGGCCAGGAAGGCCAGGGCGGTGCGGATCCAGGCCAGGAAGGTGCGCTCATTGGCGAGGGTGAACCGGGGGTCCGGCTCCTCGCCGTCGGCGAGCAGCTTGGACTCCAACCATCCGCGATCCGTGGACTCTGCCATGCGCTCCTCCCTGCCTCAGCACCGCGTCGATGCCGCTTCTGCGAAGGCCTCACCCGTCGGCTGCGCCACCACGAGTCTGCCACGTCGGCACTCGAACCCTTGGCGCCCCACCCCTTGGCTCCGGAGCGGTGGTCGGAATCCAGGCACTGAAGCGACGTTTAGGGACAATTGCTCCGGTGGCAACGCGGCAGAAGTCACCGGCCCCGGGCCACCAGCGCGGCGGCGAGCACTGCGCAGCCGGCATAGGTCCCGGCCGCGGCCAGCCACCCGGCTCGAAATCCTCCCGTGGCGCCGATCAGCAGCCCCATCACGAGCGGGCCCAGGGTGAATCCGGCGAACATCCCCGCCGTGGCGATCCCGGTGGCCGAGGCCATCTTCTCCGCGGGGATGCGGCGCAGCAGCGCCCCCATGATCACCACGGAGACCCCCAGCGCCGAGGCCCCGTGCAGCGCCACGGCCAGCCACAGCAGCGCTGCCCATCCGGTCGCCCCAGCCAGCAGGAACGTCCCGGCCCCGGCGAGCGCCATCAGCGCCAGGGCGAGCAGCAGCCTCGGTGCAGAGGCGCCGCGCGACATCACCCGGCCCCATCCCACGCGGGCGGCCACCCCGATCGCGCCGGCGGCCGCGGCGGTCATGCCGCCAGCGAGCAGACTGAACTCCAGCTCCCGCACCGCGAACAGCGGCAGGTACACGTTGGTCGCCTGGACGCCCAGCCCGTTGAGGAAGCCGAAGAGCGTCAGCGCCCACACCGCACTCGGCAGGCGCGATCTCGACGGCGCCCCTTCCGGTCCCCGGCCTGTGGCCGGTGACGCGCCGGGCGCCTCCGGCGTCGCACCCGGGGAGGCCGAGGTCGGCCTGGAGCGACCAGGATCGGGGGCGCTCAGCGGCGGTGCCGCTCGCAGGGCGCGGAAGGTCAGCGCCATCAGGCCCAGGGCCAGCAGTACAGAGAGCAGGGACGCGCCGCGCCAGCCGATCCACACCGCCAGGGCGGGGAAGGCGAGGCTGGCGGTGAGCTGGCTGGCCTGCACCCCGGACTGCTTGATTCCGGCCCAGCCGATGCGCCGGCGGGCGGGCACGCGCTGCAGCAGGATCCTGTTGGTGACCCCGTTGGGGAAGGACTGGGCCAGCCCGGAGACCCCGGCGGCCACGAGCACTAGGACGTAGCCTCCTGGCACGGCGGCCAGGCCGAGGGCGAGCGCGGCAAGCACGAAGATCAGGCTCATCAGGACACGGTCGGAGAGCCGGTCCGAGAGTCGGGCCAGAGACGCGTTGCCCACGGCGGCGCAGGCGAAGCAGACGGTGGCGAAGAGTCCGAACTGGGCTTCGGTGATGCCGAGGTCGGCGATCACCAGCTCACTGGTGGCGCTGAGCCCGTAGAGCAGCACCGGGCCGATCCCGACCGCACCGAGCAGCGCGGCCAGCAGCCCGATCCCCGGACCCTCGCGGCCCGATGCGCCCACCTGTGACGGCTCGCCTCTGCTCACCCGCGCCTCCTGACGTCTCCTTGCCCCTGCTCAGAGTACGCCGGAGCCGACGACGACGGCGGCCTGGCCGGCGTCGGGACCAACGGCGTCGGGACGGAGAGACGGCGTCAGAACGGGTACTGGGCGATCTCCGGACGCAGGGTCAGCCACTGCAGCTCGGTGAAGGACTCGATATTGGCGGCCGCGCCTCCTACCCGGCTCCCGTTGCCGGAGTCGCCGACGCCGCCGAAGGGGGCATAGGCCTCATCGGAGACGGTCTGCTCATTGATGTGGATCTTCCCAGAGGCGAGCTGGTCGGCGATTCGCATGGCCGCGCCGACGTCGCCCAGGATGGAGGCGGAGAGCCCGTAGGCGCTGCCATTGGCCAGGGCGATGGCCTCCTCCTCGGTGCGGAACCGCATCACCGGGGCCACCGGCCCGAAGATCTCCTTCGCCCAGGCGGGGCTCTCCTCGGTCAGGTCGGTGAGCACCGTAGGCCGGTAGAACGGTCCGTCATGGGTGCCGCCGGCCACCACGCGGCCGCCGTGGAGCACGGTCTCCTGGACGATGGAGTCCACCCGCTTGAGCTGGTTCTCATCGATGATCGGCCCCAGGGCCACCTGCTCCCGGGCCGGGTCACCCACCGGCAGGCCGTCGGCCTTCGCGGCGAGTCGCTCCAGGTAGTCGTCATGGATGTCCTCGTGGACGAGGTGCCGCCCCGTGGTCATGCAGATCTGTCCCTGGTGCATGAAGGAGCCGAAGGCCGCCGCGGCGACCGCCCGGTCCAGGTCAGCCTCGGGGAGCACGATCATCGCGTTGTTTCCGCCGAGTTCCAGATGCGGCCGCTTCAGCAGCCGGGCGCAGGTCTCCCCGATGCTGCGGCCGGCCTCCGTGGAACCGGTGAAGGCCACCACGCGCACCTCCGGGGCCTCGACGACGGCGGCGCCGGTCTCTCGGCCGCCGGGCAGCAGATGCAGCAGCCCCTCGGGCAGGCCGGCCTCCTCGAAGATGCGGGCCAGCACCACACCCCCGGAGACGGAGGTGCGCGGGTCGGGCTTGAGCAGCACGGCATTGCCCAGCGCCAACGCGGGCGCCACGGAGCGGATGGAGAGGATCAGCGGGAAGTTGAACGGGGCGATCACGGAGACCACTCCGGCGGGCCGGCGCCGCGCCTGGGACCAGCGATCCTCATCGGTGGCCAGCACCTCACCGTGCGGGTGGGTGGGCAGCGCGGCCGCCCCGTGGCACTCGTCAGCGGCGATCTTGGCCTCCAGCCCGCCCTTGGGCGGGATGGCGCCGGTCTCGGAGACGATCCAGGAGCGGATCTCCTCGGCGTGCTCCTCGAAGAGCCGTCCGGCCCGGCGCAGCACGGCAGCCCGCTCCCGCGGGGGTCGGGCGGCCCAGTCCTTCTGCGCGGCGGCGGCCGCGCGGGAGGCGGCGAGCACGTCCTCCCGGGAGGCGGCGCCCACGGCCCCGAGGGTCTCGCCGGTGGCGGGCTCCCGGACGGTGATCGTGCCGTCAGAGCCCTCCGTCCAGCGCGTGGAGTGGATCTTTCCCGTCCAGGTGGTGGAGTCCAGCAGCGTCATCGATGCCTCTCTCTCGTGGTGGTCTGCCCGGTGGTCTGTCCCGTGGTGGGTTCTCAGGTGGTCAGGTCGTCAGGTTCTCAGGTCGTCAGGCGTCGGCCCAGCCGGTGTACGAGTCCGCGAAGTAGGCCTGCCCGTGGACTGATCCGGTGATGGCGTCGAACTCACCGCGGCGTCGCTGGTGGGCGAAGGGATCCTCCCCGGGCCGGCGGTGCAGCAGGTTGGTGGCCCACCATGAGAAGTTCTGGGCCTTCCACACCCGGTCCAATGCGGTCTTCGAATAGCGGCGCAGGGGTTCGGTGACAGTCTCCGGGTCGACGTCGGCCGCGCCCTCGACGCCCTGCCTCAGGCCGGTGAGGAACTCCTCGATGCGCGGCACCAGGGCGCGGACGTCGGAGAAGGCGAGGTTGAGCCCCTTGGCACCGGTGGGCGGCACGGTGTGCCCGGCGTCGCCGGCCAGGACGAGCCGCCCGTGGGTCAGCGGGTCGCAGACGTAGGAGCGGAAAGGCAGCACCGTCTTGTCGATGATCCGCCCGCGTTTCAGCGCCACCACGTCCTCGCCGCCGAGCACCCGCTGGATGTGGTCGAAGATGGCGTCGTCGCTCCAGTCCTCGGGGTCGGTGTCCGGATCGCACTGGAAGTACATGCGGGTGATGTCCTCGTTGCGCTGGGAGATCAGCGCGAAGCCGACCTCGGAGTTCGCATAGATCAGCTCCGGGGCAGTAGGCGGGGCCTCGCAGAGGATCCCGAACCAGGCGAAGGGGTAGGTGGTGCGGTAGTCGGTGCGGACGTCATCAGGGATGAGCTTCCGGCACATGGACCGGGACCCGTCGGCGCCGACGATCAGCTCCGCCTCGATCCGCCGCGCCTCGCCGGCGGCATCCGTGAAGGTGATCGCCGGGGCGGCGCCCTCGAGCCCTTCGACGGCGGCGTCGTCCACCTCCCAGTGGATCTCGCCGCCCTCGGCCTGCCAGGCGGTCGCCAAATCATGGAAGACTTCGTTCTGCGGGTAGAGCCACACCGAGCGGCCCACCAGGGCCTGGAAGTCGATGCGGTGCTGGACCCCGTCGAAGCTGAGCACCGTGCCCTCGTGCTCGTGACCCTCGGTGAGCACCCGGGAGCCGATCTCGGCGTCGACCAGCATGTCCACCGTCGGAGCCTCGAGGATACCCGCCCGCTGAGTGGCCCGGATGGTCTCCTGGCTGCGGCGTTCGACGACGGCGACGCTGATCCCGCGGCGCGTGAGCAGCAGCGCCGTCATCAGGCCGGCCGGCCCGCCGCCCACGATGCCGACGTCGACTCGGCTGGTGTGTGCGCTCACTGGTTCTCCCTGCTGATCTGGTCCTGCTGATGTGTTCTGGGACACGATCAGTGTGGCGACGGCAGGGGCGAGACACCAGGAGAATCCCATTGAACAGGACTCGCCCACGGCATGGGCGATACCCTGATCCCATGGCCAACTCTCCCAGCGGCGATGCCGTCCTGGATCGCCTGATGCGGCTGTTCGCCGCCCTGGAGGAGCAGCCGGCCCAGACCCCGGGCGACCTCGTCGCCGCCGCACGCCTGCCCCGGACCACCGGATACCGGCTCATCCGGGAGCTGCGCACACGGGGGCTGCTGGCGCTGACCGACGGCGGGGAGATCGTCGTCGGGCGCCGGGTGTGGGAGATCGCCCAACACGCCCCCATCCACCGGGAGCTGCGCAGCGCGGCGCTGCCGTACATGCAGGACGTCAATGCGGTGGTCCGGCAGACCACCCAGCTCTCGGTGCTCGCCGACGACGGCGCACTGATCGTGGAGCGGCTCTCCCGGCACGGCGCCGTCGCCAACCCGGCGGAGGTGGCGACCACCATGCCGGCGCATCTGACTTCCATGGGACATGTGCTGCTGGCCTTCGCACCTCAGCGCACCGCCGAGCGCTGGTGGGCCGAGCACGGAGACCGCGCGGAGGCGGCCCGGCCGGAGCTGCGCCGGGAGCTCGCCGAGGCCCGCCGGCGGGGCCACGCCCTGCTGGTGGGCGTCATCAACACCGAGACCGCAGGGCTCTCCGTGCCGGTGCTGGACCCTCGCGGACGCGCACTGGCCGCGCTGACCGTCGTCGTACCGCGGGACTCGCCCGAGATCCCGCAGTTCCTCATGGCCTTGCAGACCGCCGCCCGCGGCATCAGCCGCGCCATGCCCCAGCCGACCGTGCCATTGAATGAGACATCCGTGGTGCGGGCCCCGGAGAGCCCCGCAGACTGAGGACGCACCCGTCCCCACCGGCGTCCTCAGGGAGCGCCCGGTCTCACCTGCGAAGGAGCGGAACCATGGCGGAGAAGCCCACCGATCCGGATGCGGCGGCGGCCTCCCAGGAGGAGATCGACGCCGAGATCGCCCAGATCCACCGCGACTACGAGTCGCGCAAGGCCGCCGACGGGGAGGAGACCAGCGCCCGGCTGAACTTCCCGCCCTACCGCAGCTCGCTGCTGCGCCACCCCACCAAGTCGCTGCACCACGCCGACCCCGAGGAGATCGAGCTCCACAGCCCGGCCTTCGGCCACCAGGACGTCTCCCCGCTGGAGGCGGACCTGACCATCCAGCACCACGGTGAGCCCATCGGAGAGCGCATCGTCGTCACCGGGCGGGTGCTCGACGGCGACGGCCGCCCCGTGGCGAATCAGCTGATCGAGATGTGGCAGGCCAACGCCGCCGGCCGGTACATGCACAAGCGGGACCAGCACCCCGCCCCGCTGGACCCCAACTTCACCGGCGTCGGCCGCGCACTGACGGGCCCGAACGGGGAATACACGTTCACCACCATCAAGCCGGCGCCCTACCCGTGGAAGAACCACCACAACGCCTGGCGCTCGGCGCATCTGCACTTCTCGATGTTCGGCACCGACTTCACCCAGCGGATCGTCACGCAGATGTACTTCCCCGGGGACCCGATCTTCGACCTGGACCCCATCTACCAGTCCATCACGGACCCCAAGGCGCGCGACCGCCTGGTGGCCGAGTACGACCACTCGGTGTCCCAGCACGAATGGAACACCGGCTACCGCTGGGACATCGTCCTCTCCGGCAGCAACCGCACCTGGTCCGAGCAGGAGGAGCACTGATCATGGCCCGCACCCCCGGCGACCTGACCCCCATCCCCGCCCAGACGGTGGGCCCCTTCTTCGGCTTCGCGCTGCCCTACGAGGGCGGGCCGGATCTGGTGGACCGCTCCCACCCGCAGGCGGTGCGGCTGCACGGCACCGTCTACGACGGCGACGGCGCCCCCGTCCCGGACGCGCTGATCGAGATCTGGCAGCCCGACGGCGAGGGCCGCATCCCTGCCGAGCCGGGCTCCCTGCACCGTGACGGCCACACCTTCACCGGGTGGGGCCGGGCCGCCGTGGACGCAGTGGGCCACTACAGCTTCACCACCGTGGAGCCGGGCCCGACGTCGGCCGGTGCGGCACCGTTCATCCTGGTCACGGTCTTCGCCCGCGGACTGATGGACCGACTCTTCACCCGCGCGTACCTGCCGGAGCACACCGACGCCTTGGCCGCCGACCCCCTGCTGGCCTCCGTGCCGGAGGACCGACGCCACACGCTGATCGCCGCCCGCGACGACGACGGCGGCCTGCGTTTCGACATCCGGTTCCAAGGCCAGGACGAGACGGTCTTCCTGAGCTACCCGAACACCCCACAGGTCACCGGCCCGGTGGACTGACACGATGGTGTCCATGACATCTCCCCTGCACCAACACTCTGCTGGGCCCGCGACCGGGCAGCACGGCCTGCTGAACCCAGCCTGGGCCGGGACCGCCGCGGCGTCGATGACCTCCGACGCCGCCGTCGTCGCCGCGCTGCTGGAGGTGGAGGCGACCTGGGGCGAGGTGCTGGCCGAGGCGGAACTCGCTCCGGCGCAGAGCGCGGACGCACTGCGGGAACTGAGCCGGGACATGGCAGCCCATCCGGACCCGGCGGTGCTGGCCGAGGCCGCCACCGGCGGCGGCAACCCGGTGATCCCACTGCTCGCCGAGGTGCGCCGGCTTCTGGCCGAGCGCGGAGCCACGGATGCCGCGCTGCACCGCGGAGCCACCAGCCAGGACGTGCTGGACACCGCCCTGATGCTGGTGGTGCGTCGGGTGATCGACCAGGTCGTGACGGATCTGCTGCGCACCGGGGAGGTGCTGAGCCGGACGGCGGACGCCCACCGGGAGACGCTCGCCGTCGCCCGGTCGCTGACCCAGCCCGCGCTGCCCACCGCCTTCGGGCTCCGCGCCGCCCAATGGCTGGCCGCGCTCAGCGACGCCGCCGAGAACCTGCATGTCGCCGCCGGTGCCGCCCCCCTGCAGTGGGGCGGGGCCGTCGGCACCCAGGCCGCGCTGGTGGAGCTCGCCGGCTCCCCCGCCCGCGCCGAGGAGCTGACCGCCCGGCTGGCAGAGAAGCTGGGCCTGGCGCTCCCGGCCATGCCCTGGCACACCCGCCGTGGCCCGGTGCTGCAGGCGGCCTCCGCCGCCGCCGAGGCCCTCGCCGCGCTGGGCACTCTGGCCTCCGACGTGCTGACCCTGCAGCGCCCGGAGATCGGAGAGCTGCGCGAGCCCTCCGCCCCAGGCCGCGGAGGCTCCTCCGCGATGCCGCAGAAGCAGAATCCGGTGCTCTCGGTGCTGATCCGCTCCGCCGCCCTGGCCGGACCCGGACATCTGGCCACGCTCCACCATGCCGCCGGCGCCGCCGTGGACGAACGGCCCGACGGCGCCTGGCACGCCGAATGGCCAGCCCTGACCGAACTGCTGCGCCTCACCGGGGGCGCGGCCGCCCGAGCCGCGGAGCTGTGCGAGGGCCTTCAGGTGTTCCCCACCGCGATGAGTCAGAACCTGGACGCCGCGGGCCCGGGAGTGCTCGGCGAACGGCTGCTGGCCCGACTCGGTGAGGCCCACCCGGGCGGACCGGCCGGACTGAAGGCGCTGCTTGCGGAGGCTGCGCGTGAGGAGGTCGACCTGGCCGTCCGGCTGCGGGAGGAGCTCCCGGCCGAGACGATCAGCGACGGCGAGCTGGCCGAGACGCTGGACCCTCACCGGTACCTGGGCCGCTCGGCGCAGCTGATCGACGCCGCACGGGCTCGGTTCGCCGAGCTGCGAGCGGGGCTCGCCCACTGACGCCTCGGCGTCGCATCACCCGCCACACCCCACTGACCAACCAGCCATCACAGGAAGAGTCGATGACGCAGACCCAGGGATCCCTCACCCTCACCCCGACCCTGCTTGCCGGCCGCATCGAGGACCTGACCTCCGGCGAGCGCCCGCTGCTGCTGGTGGGCCCGTCGTTGGGCACGAGCGTCTCGGCGCTCTGGGGGCCCGCGGTGCCTCACCTGCAGGAACGGTTCGTCGTCATCGGCTGGGATCTGCCGGGTCACGGGGCGAGCCGGCCCTCCGACGGTCCGTACACCCTCCAGGACCTGGCCGACGGCGTGGAGGAGATCCTGGCGGGAGTGGCTGCCGAACACGGAGTGCCGTCGTCGACCCCGGTGCTGGCCGCCGGGGTCTCCATCGGCGGAGCCACCACGCTGACCCTGGCCCAGCGGCCGGGGACCCGCATCGACCGGCTGGCCGCGATCTGCACCGCCGCCCGGATCGGCACCCCGGAGGGTTGGGCCGAGCGGGCCGAGCTCGTGGCCCAGGCGGGGACCCCCACGATGGTGGAGGGCTCGGCCCAGCGGTGGTTCGCCCCCGGGTTCATGGCCGAGCACCCCCGGGTGGCCACGTCCCTGCTGCAGTCCCTGCAGCACGCCGACCGCCACAGCTACGCCCACGCCTGCCACGCCCTGGGCACCCATGACCTCACCGGCCGTCTGGACCGGTTCACCCGCCCTCTGCTGGTGGTCAACGGCGCCGAGGACACCGTGTGTCCGCCGGCGGATGCCGCGGTGATCGCCGACGGCGCGGCGGCAGGCTCCGTACCGGTGCGGGCGGTGACGCTGCCCGACGTCGCACACCTGGCCCCCGCCGAGGCCCCCGAGGCCACGGCCCGACTCCTGGAGGAGCTGCTCGATGACTGACCCCCGCCCCACACCCGCTGAAGACCCCTACGCCGCCGGCATGGAGGTGCGCCGCGAGGTGCTCTCGGATGCGCATGTGGACCGCGCCGAGGCGAAGAAGGACGCCTTCACCGAGGACTTCCAGGAGCTGATCACTCGCTACGCCTGGGGCAGCATCTGGACCCGCCCAGGCCTGCCGCGCACCACGCGCTCAGCCATCACGCTGACCGCCATGATCGCCGGCGGCTACTGGGAGGAGCTGGAGATGCACATCCGCGCCGCCCTGCGCAACGGCATGACTGCCGACGAGATCAAGGAGGTCTTCCTCCAGGCGGCCATCTACTGCTCCGTGCCGGCGGCGAACGTCGCCTTCGGCATCGGCCAGCGGGTCATTGCCGAGGAGCTCGGCGGGGACTGAGCATCGAGTGGCCACGAATCCCGCCATCTGCCCGATGCCACGCCGCAGATCGGGTCAAGATGCCGGGGTTCATGACCACTCGATGACGGTCAGGCGATCTCCGGGCCGGTGAATCGGGCCGAAGGCCGGATGATCTTGGAATCCTGCGCCTGCTCCAGAATGTGCGCCGACCACCCCACGACACGACCCACGGCGAACGTCGCCGTGAACATCTCGCGGGGGATTCCACATCGCTCCATCAGGACCGAGGCGTAGAACTCAAGATTGGCGTGCAGCGCCCTGCCGGGCTTGAGCTCCGCCAGCACCCTCTCGGCGGCCTGCTCGAAGTCCAGGGCCGCCTGGACACGCGAGCCGCCGAGGTCACGCACGAACTGCTTCAGCATCTGTGAGCGTGGGTCGACCGTGCGGTACACGGGATGGCCGAAGCCCATGATCCTCCGACCGGCCGCCACCTCTCCGCGCAACCACTGCTCACTGCTCCCGCCTGCTGCGTCGGCCGTGTCCAGAGCGTCGAGCGCCCGAGACGGCGCACCCCCATGGAGAGGACCCGTCAGAGAACCCAGCGCTCCGGCGAGACAGGAGGCGACGTCGGCACCCGTGGAGGCGATCACCCGCGCGGTGAAGGTGGAAGCGTTGAATCCGTGCTCCATCGCGGCGACGAGGTAGGCGCTCAGAGCGCGCTCACACGCCGGATCCGGGACGACGTCGGTGACCTGCTGGAGATACCGTCTCACCAGCCCGGGGGCGGCAGCGGGCCCATCAGCCTCTCGGCCCTCGCCCCGTCCGTCCTTGAGCCGGTGGAATGCCGCGAGCAGTTCCGGAACCAACGAGACGAGCACCACGACATCCTCCATCCGCTGCGCCTCGTCCAGGTCATACAGCGGCCGCATCTCCAGCTCCTGCGACACCAGCGGGAGCGCGGCCTTCAGCCCCGACACGACGTCGAGCCTCCGCGGGGCGGACGCGGAACCGACGGCGCGGCTCACACGGTCCACCAGTCCACGATGCTGCCGCTGCGTGCGCGAGGCGACATCGCGCAGCGTCGCCCCCTCCGACGCGGTCCCGCAGACCAGCAACGCCCAAGCCTCTTCGAATGTGGCGGTTCGGGCCATCTCGACCGCCGACCGATCGCGATACTGGTAATACCCTTCATGCCCCCGGACCCGGCTGATGCGCGTCTCGGTGACAGCGACATTCGTCAGGCCGCGAGGGACGTCGATCAGTGTCTCGTCCATCCGGTCACCACTCATGGCACGCTCCTTCTCCTCCGACTGATGGATGCGGGATCATGGTCTGGCGTGACGATGGCCGAATCAACGTTGATCGGATCAACATGACCCCTCAGGATGGGCCCCGCAGACTGACCTCCGTCGAGGTCGCCGGACGCCTCGGCATCAAGGTGGAGACGCTCTACGCCTATGTCTCCCGGGGCCGGATCAGCTGCACTCGCACCCAGGAAGGTTCACTGTTCGACCCCCTCGAGGTGGAGGCGTTCGCCGCCAGGAACCGACCCCGCCCCCTGCGCCGCCACGGAGCATCGACCGCCAGGCCGCTGATGGTCCTGGACACGGACCTCGCGCTGGTCGAGGACGACGAGCTGTACCTGCGAGGTCAGTCCGCCAGCGATCTGGCCCGGACCAGCACAGTGGAGCGGGTCGCCGCATGGATCTGGCACGGTGACTGGGAAGCCCCTCTGTCGTCGCCTCCGACGACAGACCTCGCACAAGTGGCGACGCTGCTGGCATCGCTGCCTGCCGGGGCAGATCGCATCGACCAACTCCAGGCCGCGGCGATCGGACTGGGCACCACCGACCCGGGACGCGACGAGATCTCCCAGGGGGCGCTGCAGCGGGCAGGCGCCCGATTCCTGCACGGCGTTCCCCGACTTCTCGGCGACCCCTTCACGCCGGGCGTGGAGACGCGGTCGGTGGCTGAGACACTGTGGCTGGCCCTGACGCCCCATCCCCCGCGCCCGGAGCACGTGCGGGCCGTGGATGCCGCGCTGATCCTCACCATCGACCACGATCTGGCCATTTCGACTTTCGCGGGACGGATCGCCGCCTCAGGCCGTGCCTCAGGCTACGCAGTGCTCTCCGCAGCACTGGGCGCCTTCGCCTCACCCCTGCACGGCAGCATCAGCGTGACGACCGTTCAGCTGCTCCGATCGGTTCTCGACGGAGCCGCTCCGGAGGATGCCCTCCGGACGGCCGTCCGCAGCTCGGCCGCCCGACTGCCGGGATTCGGCCACTTCCTCTATGCCGACGGCGACTCACGAGCCACCACCCTGCTGGAGCTCATCCCGGATCTGCCCCACGGAACCGAGGTGACAGCCGCCGTCACCGACCTGACGGAGGTCGTGAACAGGCGCAGCAGCCAGCACCCCAACATCGATCTGGCGCTGGCCGCGCTGGTCCTCGCTGCAGGCATGCACGAGGGCGACGGACCTCTGCTCTTCGGGCTGGGTCGGTCCGTCGGGTGGATCGCGCATGGGCTCGCAGAACAGACGGAGAGGCCCCTGCGGCTGCGTCCCCAAGGCCGCTACACAGGCCCTTGATCAGTGGATGGGGTCAGGCGTGCAGCTCGCGCAGGGCGGGCTTGCGGATCTTCCCGGAGGCGGTGCGCGGCATGTCCTCGACGAACACCACTGACTTGGGGATCTTGTAGCGGGCGAGCCTTCCCTGCAGGTGCTCGATGATCTCCTCCGCCGTGATCTCGTGGCCTTCGCGGACCACGACGACGGCGCGGGGCACCTCGCCCCAGCGATCGTCCTCGACGCCGATGACCGCCACCGCGGCGACGGCGTCGAGCTGGGCGAGCTCCTGCTCCACCTGGGCCGGGTAGATGTTCTCCCCGCCGGAGATGATCATGTCCTTCAGCCGATCGGTGACGTACAAGAACCCCTCCTCGTCCAGGTGCCCCATGTCCCCGGTGTGCAGCCAGGTGCCCTCGTCGGTCTCGTCCAGGGCGGCCGCAGTGGCGTCGGGCCGGTTCCAGTAGCCGGAGACCACATTCGGGCCCTGGACAAGGATCTCCCCGACCTCCCCAGGGGCGCACCGCCCGCCGTCGGGGCGGACCACGCGGACGTCGGTGTGGAAGTGCGGCAGTCCCGCGGAGCCCTGCTTGGCCCGTGAATGGGAGGGCGGCAGCATCGTGGCACCGGGCGCCGTCTCGGTGAGCCCGTACCCCATGGTGAACGCCATGCCGCGGTCCTCGTAAGCGTCGAGCACCCGCGCCGGCACCGCCGACCCGCCGCAGGTCAGCGTGCGCAGCGACGACAGGTCGGTGGACTCCCAGTCCGGGTGCTCGCAGAGCATCTGATAGGTGGTGGGCACCCCGGACATGTTCGTCACCCCGTGCTCCCGGATCAGCCGCAGGGCCCGTCCCGGATCGAACCGGGTCTCCAGGATGACGGCGCCGCCCTTGAGCAGCACCGGCAGTGTTCCCTGGCTCAGGGCGGCCACATGGAACAGCGGGGAGATCATCAGCGCCACGTCCCGACTGGTGATGTCGTAGTCGGTGATGACGTTCAGCGCGTTCCAGTGCAGGTTCCCGTGGCTGAGCATCGCACCCTTGGGCCGCCCCGTGGTGCCCGAGGTGTATAGGATGACCGCAAGGTCCTCCTGGGCCACCGGCACCTGGGGCCGCTCATCGGCTCCCGAGGTCAGGACCGGCTCATAGGCCTCCAGCACCGGCCGCGCGGAGTCCTCGGCACCCAGATGCTCGACGGCCAGGTCCTCCAGCTCGGCGGGCACGGTCTCCCCGCCGACGATCAGCACCCGCTCCACCGGGGTGTCTGGGCAGCTGACCAGACCCTGCCGGCCGAGCTCGGCGGAGCAGACCAGCGTCCGCGCCCCGGAGTCCTGCAGCTGGAAGGCCAGCTCCGGGGGCGCCAGCCGGGTGTTCAACGGCACGAACACCGCCCCCAGGCTGCCCGCGGCGAAGAGGCATTCGAGCACCGAGGGGGCGTTCTCCCCCAGGTATGCCACCCGGTCTCCCGGCCGCACTCCGCGCTCGGCCAGGGCCTGAGCCAGCCGGTCGATGCGGGAGGCCAGCTCCCCATAGGTGAGGTCGCCGGCGGTGCTGAACAGGGCGGGCCGATCAGCCATCCGGACCCGACGTCGGTGGATCCAGTCCCCCAGACCGTGGTTGATCATGTGTGGCTCCTCCTCAGTCGACGAAGTAGATCTCCGACATCTCCGGCACCTCGCTGATGAATCCGTACTTGACCATCAGTGCGGCGACCTCGTCGATCTCCTCGGTACGGATCTCCGCCTCGAACTCCTCCATGGCGATACTCATCGCGGCCTCTTCGGGCATGTCGATGAAGTCCACGAGCAGCTCACGGGCGCCCTCTTCATCGGCCTGGGCCGCCGAGAGCGCCTCGCGCATGGCGTCATGGAAGGCCTGGGCGACCTCCGGGTTCTGGTCCACGTAGTCTCCGGAGCTGAACGCCACCATGGTGGGCATCCCCGGGACGGCGTCCTGGAAGGAGTGACCCACCAGATGGTTGGCGTCATCGCTGAGCGTCTGGGACATGAACGGCTCCGGCACCCAGATGGCGTCGACGTTGTCCAGCTCCAGCTGCGCAGGCATGTCCGGGAAGGGCATCTCCGTGAAGGAGACGGCCTCCGGGTCGCCGCCGGCGTTCTCCACCGAATCCATGATGGTCAGGTCTCCCTGGGTCTGCAGCGCGTTAATCGCCACGGAGGCGCCCTCCAGGTCGGTCCAGTCCTCGATGCCGCTGTCGGCCTTGGCGATGACGCCGGCGACGTCGTCGCCCTCGGCCCAGGAGTTCGTGTAGCCGGAGACGATGCGGATGTCCAGACCCTGGTCCGCGGCATTGAGCACGGAGTTCGGGTTGCCGATGCCGAACTGGTACTGCTGGGTGCTCACCGCCGGGAGCATCGCGGCGCCGGCGTCGGCGTACTCGAGCTCGACGTCGAGCCCGTGCTCCTCGAAGATGCCGTGCTCGATGCCGTAGTAGATCCCCACCGACGGGGCGATCGGCAGCACGCCGACGGTGACCTCGACGAGCTCCCCCTCGGGGATCCCCTCCTCCGAGGCGGTGCCGTCGTCTGCTCCGCAGGCGCTGAGTGCGAGCAGGCCGACGGCGGCAGCACCCAGAGCGCGGGGACGGGGGCGGCGAGTGGTGGTGGTGCGGGCGGTGGTCATGTCTTCTCCTCAGATGTGCTCACGGGAACGGCCGTGCTCAGGCATAGAAGCGGGCCAGGAATCGGGCGACCAGCGCCGGGCGCTCCTGCCCCTCGATCTCGAAGGTGGCGTCCACGGTCAGGTGCAGCCCACCGCCGGGGAGGATCGCGACGTCGGCGACAGTGCCGTGCATCCGCACCCGGGTGCCGACCCGCACAGGGGCGGTGAACCGGACCTTGTCCAGCCCGTAGTTGACCTTGGTGGTCACCCCGGTGACGTCGAGCAGCTCCCCCCAGCACGGGATGATCAGCGCCAGGGTGAGGAACCCGTGGGCGATGGTTCCGCCGAAAGGCCCCTCGGCGGCCCGCTCGGGGTCCACGTGGATCCACTGGTGGTCCTCGGTGGCGTCGGCGAAGGTGTCGACCATCTCTTGGGTGACCGTGCGCCACGCGGTGGTGCCGAGGTCAGTGCCTGCCAGGTCTGCGGCCTCCTCGAAGGTCACCACGGTCTGCGATGCGGTGGTGGTCATATGCTCTCCTTGCTGTCGGCGTGCTGTGGGCGTGCTGTGGGGGTCATGCGAGGTGCTGGGCAGGATGCGCTGCGGTCAGGTCAGACGAAGGCGCTGTGTCCGGTGACCGCACGCCCCACCAGCAGTGCGTTGATCTCATGGGTGCCTTCATAGGAGTAGACGGCCTCCGCATCGGCATGGAAGCGGGCGACGTCGGACTCCAGGGTGATGCCGTCGCCCCCGCAGACCTCCCGGGCCAGGGCGACCACGTCCCGGAGCGCCAGGGCGGTCTGCATCTTCGCCAGGGCGGAGGTCTCCTCCCGGTAGATGCCGTCCTGCTGCTGCTCGGTCAGCCGGACCACCAACGCCAGGGAGCCGGTGAGCTGACCGAGCATCCGCGCGATCTTCTCCTGGATGAGCTGGAATCCCGCCAGGGGCCGACCGAACTGCTCGCGGCCTCCGACCTGCCGCAGCGCCGCCTCATAGGCCCCGGCCATGGCGCCGACTGCCATCCAGGCGACGTCGGAGCGCATCCGGCGCAGGCACCGGGAGACGTCAGCGAAACCGTCGATGCCGGGGAGCCGGGCGTCGTCGGGGACTTCGACCCTCTCGTACCGGATCTCCGCATTCTGCATGATGCGCAGAGAGGCCTTATGCCTGATCACCCGGACATCGACCCCTGGTGCCTCACGCGGCACCAGGAAGCAGCGGATCCGACCGCCCTCGGCGTCCCGGGCAAAGGTGGCCAGCACGTCGGCCCGGTCGGCTCCGCCGATCCAGCGCTTGGCGCCGTCGAGGATCCAGCCCGTGCCGTCGGGGGAACGGGCAGCCGTGGTGCTCAGTCCACGGGCCACATCGGAGCCGTGCCCCGGCTCGGTGAGGGCGAAGACGCCGGTGAGCTCATAGCTGCGGATCCGCTGATCCAGCTCGGCGGCGGTCTCTGGATCACCGCCGATCCGGCAGAGCGTGCGGAACAGGCTGGCCTGGGCATTGAACCAGGTGGCCACGGAGAGGTCGCAGCGGGCGATCTCGAAGCTGATGAATCCCCGCATGATCTCCCGCAGGGGCTCACCGGCCCGGGCCAGGGCCGGCGGGTCCATGAGGCGCAGACGAGTCAGCGGCGCAGTGAGCGCCTCTGGCAGGCGGGCGGAGTCCCAGGCCTCGGCCAGCCGGGGGCGGACCTCGGCCTGAAGCACCGCGTGCAGCTCCTCCAGGACGGACTGCTCGGTGGAGGTGAGCCGCTCGGCGAAACCATACAGGTCGGCGTCGAGGCCTGCGGCGTAGCCTCCGGGCGCGGCGCCGGGCTGGCCCTCGAGACTCATGACCGGCTCCCTGCGGCAGCTCCGGCGGCCCCGAGCCCCAACAGCGTCACCGCGTTCTCCTTGAGGATCAGCGGGCGGACCTCGTCCTTGATGGGCAGCTCCGCGAAGTTCCGCAGCCACTTCTCCGGGGTGATGAGCGGGAAGTCGGTGCCGAAGAGCAGCTTCTCGGCCAGCACGGTGCTGGCCAGCCGCACCAGGGATTCGGGGAAGTAGCGGGGGGACCAGCCGGAGAGGTCGATGAACACGTTGGCCTTATGGGTGGCGATCGAGTTGGCCTCCTCCTGCCAGGGCACCGAGGGATGGGCCATGATGATGGTCAGCCCCGGGTGGTCGGCGGCGACCTCGTCCAGCAGCAGCGGGTTGGAGTGTTTCAGCTTGATCCCCCCGCCGCCGGGGAGCCCCGCGCCCATCCCGTTCTGTCCGGTGTGGAAGACCGTGGGCAGCCCGATGTCCTCCAGCTCCGCCCAGAGCGGGCGGAAGGTCTCCTCGGAGGGGTCGAAGCCCTGGACGGAGGGGTGGAACTTGAATCCTCGGACCCCGAGCTCCTCGGCCTGCCGGCGGGCCTCGACGACGGCGGCTCGGCCCTGGCGTGGGTCGACGGAGCCGAAGGGCATCAGCACCTCCCGGTGGCGCTGACAGCCGGCCACCAGGTCGTCGATGGAGTTGGGACGATGCCCGAGGGCCGTGGTGGCGTCCACGGTGAAGACCACCGCGGCCATGGCAGCCTCCCGGTAGAGCTCGGCGATCCGATCGATCGACGGCGTGCGGTCGGTGGTCCTGAAGTAGGCCGCGGAGGCGTCGAAGAACTCATCGGGCAGGGCGCGGTGTCCACACTCGTCCACCTCCAGGTGCACGTGCATGTCGATGGCGGTCACCGCATCGGGATCGATTCCGCAGTCGTATCGCATGGCCAGCTCCTCCCGAGTCCCTCAGGCCGGATCCGGCCGGAGCTCGTCGGGCAGCTCGGGCATCGACTCGCCCACGGTTTGCAGATCGGCTTCGATGAGACGTCGGCCGGCGTCCTGCAGCGCCTCCACGGTCCAACCGCCGTCGTGGAGCTCCTCGACCACCGGCTCCGGATGGCTCCAGAGCTGCAGCCTGTCGCCGCCGATCCCGATGGCCTGCCCGGAGATCCCCTGGGCCTGGTCGGAGGCCAGGAAGGCGATGAGTCCGGCGACGTCGTCGGCGGTGCCGAAACCGAGGGTCTTCCGGAAGAAGTCCGGCATCGGCTCGCCACGCTCATCGGCCTCGACCGCCTTCTGGAAGTAGGGGACGGTCTTGGTCATCGCGGTGGCGGCCACCGGGATGACCGCATTGACGCAGACCTCGCTGCGCCGCATCTCCAGCGCCCAGGTGCGCACCATCCCGACGATGCCGGCCTTGGCGGCGGCGTAGTTGGTCTGCCCGAAGGTGCCGCGCTGACCGGTGGGCGAGCCGATGCAGATGATCCGCCCTCGGACCTGCTGGGCCTTGAAGTGCGCGTAGGCGGCACGGACGGTGGTGAAGGTGCCGCGCAGGTGGACGTCGATGACGGCGTCGAAGTCCTCGTCACTCATCTTCAGCAGGGAGCGGTCCCGCAGGATGCCGGCGTTGGTGACCAGGATGTCCAGGCCGCCGAACTCCTCCACGGCGGTGGAGACCAGCTGCTCGGCCGCCTCGGCGCTGCCCACCGGCGCCACACAGGCGGCCGCCCGGCCGCCCTCGGACCGGATGCTCGCCACCGCGGACGCCGCGGCTTCGGCGTCGACGTCGTTGACCACGACGGCGGCGCCATGCCGCGCGAGCTCCTGCGCATAGGCCAGGCCCAGTCCGGCGCCGGATCCGGTGACGATGGCCGTCTTTCCCTCAAGCAGCACATCGGCTCCTCTCGTATCCTTCGACAGGTAGGCTCCCCTGTCATGTGTGGTACATCACAACCGATACCATTGAGAAAGTCAATGGTTGTCGATCACCACATGTCCGATTCGCCCCAGAGAGGCCCGATGACCCCGGAGAACACCAGCCCCGAGCAGCCCAGCCCGGAGAACACCAGCCCGATGACGACCGGACCCGAGAGGACCGACTCGGAGAAGGCCCCCGGGCCTGCCGTCTCCGCCGCAGAGTCCGGCCGCCGACGCGACGACATCACTCGGTTCCATGACACGCCCCTGGCCCAGGAGGCGGCGTTCCTCATCGCTCGGGTGCGGGGGCTCGGCAATGCCTCGGCGAACCGTCGGCTGGCCCCATTGGGGCTCAAAGTGCGGGACTTCGCCGTGCTGTCCATGGCCTGCTCCGAGGCGCGGCCCTCCCAGCGCGAGCTCGGCCGGTTCCTGGACCTGGACCCCAGCCAGGTGGTCGCGCTGGTGGACCGGCTGGAGCGCCGCGGTGCGCTGCGCCGGGAGGTGGACCCTCGGGACCGCCGCTCCAAGATCTTGGTGGGCACGCCGGAGGGACACCGGCTCCTTGAGCAGGCCGCCGAGCAGACACAACTGGCCCACGAGGAGCTCTTCGCCTGCCTCACCGAGCAGGAGCGTCAGGAGGTCCTGCGCCTGCTCTCTGCCGTGGTCTTCGCCGCCGACCGGGCCGGCTCCTGAGGGAGCCGCCGGTCAGACCCGCGTCGAGGGGTCCTGCACAGACTCGGGGTGCTGCACGGTCACGGGGTGCTACCCGGCGGCGCCGGTGCGCAGCGGCGTGCCCGCGCCCCCGGCAGGTTCCACCGGAGACTCGGGGGCAGGTTCCGGCGCAGGACGCGGCAGCAGGAACACCGCCGCCGCACCGAGGACGACGACTCCGGCCACCGCCCCGTAGAGCTGCGCGGGCGTCCAGGCCAGGTCCAGCAGGGCGCCGGCCGCCAGGGGTGCAAGGATCGCTCCGGCACGCCCGACGCCGATCGCCCAGCCGACCCCGGTGCTGCGCAGACGCGGCCCGTACTGGGCGGGAGCGAGCGTGTACAGCCCGGCGATGCAGCCGTTGATGAGCGCGCCGATGAGGATTCCGATCACGAAGGCCACCGGCATGAGCGCCGTGGCGGCGATGAGCACCGTCATGGTCGCTGCGGAGAACAGCAGGAAGCAGACCAGCACCGTCCGGGCCGCCCAGCGGCTGGCGCACAGCCCGAAGAGCACCGACCCCACGGCGCCACCGAGGGCCACCATCATGCCCAGGTTGGCGCTCTGCTCCCGGCTCAGCCCGGAGGTCTCCAGCAGAGTGGGGGTCCAGGAGTTCGCGAAGTAGAAGCCGAACATGGTGCAGAAGAAGGCCGCCCAGAGCAGCAGCGTCCGGCGCCGCCGGGCGCCGCGGAACAGGTCCCCGATGCGCCCGGCAGCCTCCATGCCGTCCCGGGCGGCGTGCGGATTGCGAGCCAGCTCGGCGTCCACGGCGTCGAGGTCGTGCCCCATCCGGCGGGCCAGCTGACTGATCCGCGCGCGGTCCTTCTGCCGGGCCCTGACACGGAGGAAGTCGATGGATTCAGGCAGGACGGCGATCAGCGCCACCAGCACGATCGCCGAGAGCAACGCCCCGGCCACGAACACGCCCCGCCAGCCGAATCCCTCCTGGAGGGACACGGCGGCCAGACCGCCCAAGGTGGCGCCGACCCCGAAGCCCGCCGCGTAGATGCTCACCGCGAGCCCTCGCCACCGGGCGGACGAGTACTCACTGACGATCACGGTGGTGCACACCAGCACGCCGCCGACGCCGAGCCCGGTGACGAACCGCCAGATGCCCACCTCCAGAGCGGAGCCCGAGACGGCCACCAGGGCGGGGCCTATCGCAGCCAGTGCCACGGAGACCAGCACCGTGGGACGACGTCCCACCTTGTCCGCCACCGGACCCAGCACGAGCGCTCCGACCGCCATGCCGACCAGGGCGGCACTGAGCAGCAGGCCCAGCACGGAGCCGCTCAGCTGGAACTCCTCACCGACGGCGGCGGCGGTGAAGGCCAGGGCCATGACGTCGAAGCCGTCAAGGATGTTGAGCACGACGCACAGCCCCACGATGAGCCACTGATAGGACGTCATCGGGGCCGCGTCGATGCGGGCGCGCAGATCCATGGGGTCTTCCTTCCGGGGCGACGGGCGTCAGGGAACGTCAGTGGACGTCGAGGGTGATGGTAGGCATCGAGGATGACGGCGGAGCTCCTTGGTCAGCCTGTGCCGCGGGGTCCTTCCGTCGCGCGACACGGGAGACGCAGGCGCAGAGCGTGGTGTCATCCTGCTTCTGCCGCTCGGAGAAGAAGACGTCACGGTGGTCGATCGCGCCGTCGAGGCTCTCGACGGGGAGCACACAGAGCCCGCATTCGCCTTTGCGGCAGTCCGACATGGCCTCCACCCCGGAACGCTCCAGGGCGTCCAGCAGGGACTCGCCGGTGCCCACCACGGTCTCCACACCCCAGGAGGGGGCGCGGACGAGGAACTCCTCCGCCTGGAACCAGCCGCTGCTGCCGAAGGTCTCGTAGCGCAGGTTCGGCAGCGGGAGCTCGCGTTGCAGCCACTCCCGACGCACGGCGTCCATGAGCCGGATGGGGCCGCACATGTAGAGCTCCGTGGCGGGGTCGACCTGATCGAGGAGCTGGGGCACGGACAGCGGCGCGCCCTCATCGTCGATGTGCAGGCGCAGGTTCTCCCCGTGGGCCTCGCGCAGCTCCTCCAGGAAGGCCATCCGTTCCCGCGTGCGGCCGACGAAGACCAGCGTGTAGTCGGCGCCGAGCCGGCGCAGGACTGAGGCCATGCCGACCAGGGCGGTGATCCCGATTCCGCCGGCGAGCAGCATATACCGGGGTGCACCCACCCGCAGTGGGAAGTTCTGCAGCGGGAAGGTCACCGGCAGGATGTCGCCGGGCTCCAGGGAGTGCATGTAGCGCGAGCCGCCGCGGGAGGTGGGCGAGAGATTCACTCCGAGGGTGATCCGACGCCCGTCCTGGGATCCCCCGACCAGCGAATACGAGCGGACGTCCCCGGAATCGATGCGCAGGTCCACATGCGCGCCGGGCTCGACTCGGACCGGCTGCTCGAGCTCGATCTCGATCCTCCGGATGCCCTCTGCAGCGGGGGCGGCGGCGTGGACACGCCCGGTCTGCCACCGGGCCTGGACGGAACCGGCCATCTCAGCGCACCGCCCTCGCACCCTCGGCGGGTGTCGCCACCGGATCGCCCGAGGATGCTCCCTGTTCCATCATCCGCTCGGCTTCGACGGCGGCCTGGATGAGGCGGCGGACCCACATGCCGCCGGCGTCGATGTTGAGATTGTAGAACTCGTGGTCGGGGTTGGCCTCGATGGCCTCCTGCTGGGCCATCAGCATCTCCTCGTCCTCGGCGAAGACGCCGTGGACGCCGTCGCGCAGCTGTGTGGTGATGCGCTGCTGGTCCAGGCAGTAATTGCGCATGAACGCCCAGAAGTAGAGCGAGCGGCGTCGGTCCACGGGCGTGATGGTGTTCATCACGAAGCCGTTGACCCCGCGGCTGCGGTCACCCTCCAGCGCACCGGTGCCCGCTTCGGCCACGCCGACGTCGATGCAGATGGTCGAAGGCATCTCGAAGGTGATGATCTGCCACCGGTCCACGCGGCCCTCGAAGTCCGGGAAGCGGTCCCGCATGTTCTTCCGCCAGAACGGGGGCGCCTCGATGTCCTCCATGTACCGGGTGACGGTGACGGTGCGCTCGTCGTGGGTGACGTCGATGTCGGAGGAGCTGAGCTCCTTCTGCCCGATGGAGGAGGAGTGCAGGAACTCCTCATGGGTGAGGTCCATGAGGTTGTCCAGCACGAGCTGATAGTTGGCGGCCACATCGATGGTGCGGCCGTCACCGGCCCAGTCTGGGGAGTCCATCTGGTGCATGTCCGGGATGAGCGAGGGGTCCGCCAGCGTGGGATCGCCCGGCCAGACCCAGATGAAGCGGTGCCGCTCCACCACCGGGTAGGAGGCCACCATCGCTGAGGGATTGATGGTCTCCTGGGCGGGCATATGGGTACACCGTCCGGCCGAGTTGTACCGCAGCCCGTGGTACGGGCACTGGATGCCGTCCGCGCCGACGAGCTGCCCCATGGACAGCGGTGCGAGACGGTGCCAGCAGGCGTCAGCGAGCGCGACGGGGCGCCCCTCCTCCGTGCGGTAGAGCGCCATGGGGCGACCGGCCACCGTGCGGGCGGTGATCTCCTTCCGTCCGATCTCGTGGTCCCATCCGGCCACGTACCAGCCGTTGAGGGGGTAGTCCATGTTCTTCGCGGTCGCGCCCGTGGGTCCGAGATCCGTCATCACTGCCTCCTGGTGTCCGCCACGCGACTGATCGGCGTGACTCACTTCATCCATTGACTATGGGGATAGTTATTCTGTGATCTGAGACACACAGTAGCCAGCGATATAGTCGTCGTCAAGACCCCGCATCTGAGGAGGAAGGAGAGCGGATCGATGAGCCTGCGCGCCGCCCTGCTCGCGCTGCTGACCGCCGAGCCGCTGACCGGCTACGAGGCCGCCAAACGCTTCGACAGCTCCGTGGGGCACGTGTGGAACGCACCGGACTCGCAGATCTACCCCGAACTGCGACGCATGGAGAAAGAAGGGCTGGTCGACGGAGTGCAGGTGCCCTGGGGGCCCAACAGCACCAAGACGCGGTACTACATCACCGAGGACGGGGAGCGGGCCTTCCGCGACTGGATGGACACACCCCTGGACTATGGGCCGCTGCGCGACGCCGCCCATATGCAGGCGGCCTACTTCGAGTGGGCGGACGCCGAACGGACCCGCGACCACCTGCGCCGGCACATCGCGTTCTACAGCGGCATGCTGGACCGCTGGCGCGCAGCCCGCGAGGAGATCCTGGACCACAGCCAGCGCACCATTGCGGCCCGGCTGGAGAAGTTCCCTCCTGAGAGCCACGAGCGGATCGTGGCGTACAAGGCCTTCGCCTATGAGGGGCTCATCGCCCGCGGCGAGGCCGAAGTGGCCTGGGCGCGGCGCGGCCTGGAGCTCATCGACTCACTGGAGACCGAGGACTGAGCATCGACTGGCCACGAATCCCGCCATCTGCCGGATGGCACGCCGCAGATCGGGTCGAGATGCCGGGGTTCGTGGCCAGTGGATGACGCCCGCCACTCGATGCCGCCCAGGTTCATTCGGCGACGTCGAAGGGCACCTCGAGCCGCTCGCGCAGCTCCTCCACGCTGAGACCGCGCGCTTCGCGCAGGACCAGCCGGACGCTCCCGTCCGAGCGGCGGTCCAGCAGGAACACCCCGTGGTCCGTGTACACCCGGGTCACGCAGCCCAGCCCCGTCACCGGATAGGTGCACTCCGGCACCAGCTTGGGCGAGCCGTCCTTGGCGAAGAGCGTCATCATCACGAAGACCTGCTTCGCGCCCGCGGCCAGGTCCATGGCGCCGCCGACGGCGGGGATCGCCTCCGGGGCCCCGGTGGACCAGTTGGCCAGGTCGCCGGCGGCGGAGACCTGGAAGGCGCCGAGCACACAGACGTCCAGGTGCCCGCCACGCATCATGGCGAAGGAGTCGGCGTGGTGGAAGTAGCTGGCCCCAGGCAGCTCAGTGACAGGGATCTTTCCGGCGTTGATGAGATCGGGGTCCACATCCTCGCCGTGAGCTTGCGCCCCCATGCCGAGCATGCCGTTCTCGGTGTGCAGGGTGACCCCGCTCTCCGGGGTCAGGTGGTCCGCGACCAGAGTGGGCTGCCCGATGCCGAGATTCACATAGGACCCCGGGGCGATGTCGGAGGCGATGAGCCGGGCGAGGTCGTCCCGGCCCAGACGGGCTGAGGGCTGGGTGCCGGTGCTCTGCTGCGCGGTCATGCGATCTCCTTCAGGGCGGCCTCTCCGGAGGCGGTCGGGATGACGGTGACGGTGTCCACATGGATGCCGGGGGTGACCACATGCTCGGGATCGATGCCGCCCACCGGCACGAGCTCATCCACTTGGACGACAGTGCGGGCGGCCGCCGCGGCCATGACCGGCCCGAAGTTCCGGGCCGTCTTCCGGTAGACCAGGTTTCCGGCCTCGTCGGCGCGCAGCGCCTTGATCAGCGCGATGTCCCCGGGCAACGGCTGCTCCAGCACATAGCCGCGCCCCTCGATGACGCGGGTCTCCTTACCCTCAGCCAGCACGGTGCCGTACCCGGTGGGGGTGAAGAACCCCCCGATGCCGGCCCCGGCGGCCCGCAGCCGTTCCGCCAGATTCCCCTGGGGGACCAGCTCCAGCTGGATCTCCCCGGCCCGGTAGGCCTCATCGAAGTGCCACGAGTCCGACTGCCGGGGGAAGGAGCAGATCATCTTCGCCACACGCCGCTCCTTGATGAGCAGCGCCAGTCCAGCGTCGGCCTGGCCGGCGTTGTTGTTCACCACGGTCAAGTCGCGTGCGCCGGAGTCCAGCAGCGCGTCGATCAGCTCCATCGGCTGCCCCGGATTGCCGAACCCTCCCAGCAGCACCGTGGATCCGTCCTGCACCTGGCCCACCGCCTCGGCGGCATCCTCCGCGATCATGATCATCCTCGTCCTCCTCCGTCAGCGTTCTCCAGCACAGCTCAGTCCGCGCGCTCCAGCACAACTCAGTCCGCGCGCTCCAGCACGACAGCAATCCCCTGGCCCACTCCGATGCACAGCGCCGCAACGCCCCACCGGACGCCCTCGGCCTGCATTCGCCGGGCCAACGTGGCCAGCACCCGAGTGCCGGAGGCGCCGAGCGGATGCCCGATGGCGATGGCGCCGCCCCAGGCATTGACGATCGCCGGATCATGCGCCGTTCCGAAGCCCCAAGCATCCAGGCAGGCCAGGGACTGGGCGGCGAAGGCCTCGTTGAGCTCCACGGCGCCGACGTCGGCCCAGCCGATCCCGGCCCGCGCCAGCGCGCGGTCTGCCGCCTCCACCGGGGCATAGCCGAAGAACTGCGGTTCATTCGCGGCGGTGCCCCATCCGGCCATACGCGCCTGCGGGGTGAGCCCCAGCAGCTCCCCGCCGCGGGCCGAGCCCAGCCAGGCGGCCGAGGCGCCGTCGTTCATGGGTGAGGCGTTGCCGGCGGTCACTGTGCCGTCGTCGCGCCGAAAGACCGTCTTCAGCCCGGCCAGCGACTCGGGCGTCACGCCGTCGCGGATGGTCTCGTCCCGGGGAACGTCCACGCCAGGGACCTCGACGACCAGTTCCGCATAGCGGCCCTCGGACCAGGCCTGGCCCGCACGGGCGTGGGAGTCTGCAGCGAAGGCGTCCTGCCGGTCCCGGCTGATGCCGTGGCGCTCGCGCAGCTGCTCGGTCGCCTCCCCGAGGGAGACGGTCCACTCGGCGGGCATCCGGTCGTTGACCAGCCGCCAGCCCAGCGTGGTGTTGACGGCTTCGAGATTCTTCAGCGGAAAGGGCCGGTCCGTCTTGGGCAGCACCCAGGGTGCCCGAGACATGGACTCCACGCCTCCGGTGAGCACGACGTCGGCCTCCCCCAGGGCGACCTGCCGGGCACCGGCGATCGCCGCGTCCAGCGAGGAGCCGCACAGCCGATTGACGGTGCTGGCCGGCACCTCCACAGGGAAACCCGCCAACAGCCACGCCATGCGGGCCACATTGCGGTTCTCCTCCCCCGCGCCGTTGGCATTGCCCAGGATGACCTCGCCTACGACCTCTCCGGCCGCGGCAGGATCGAGCTCCGGGGCGCGGTCCACCAGCGCACTGATGACCAGCTGCGCCAGATCGTCCGGGCGCTGCCCGGCCAAGGCACCGCCGACCTTGCCGAAGGGCGTGCGCACGCCGTCGTAGACGAAGACATCCTGCGTGACGTCCTGCATGAGAGCTCCTGCCCGCGTCCACCCCATCGGTGATGTTCGCTATGCGTACGTGTGTTCGCTTGTCGCACCCAGTGTAGACCGCCTGCTGCGCCGCGCCAACCCCTCCCCCGCCCCTCACTCCCCGTCCTGACACCCCGCCCTCATAGCCCGCCGACCCGCAGAACCGTGTCCAGATCCCCCAGTCGATATGTCACAGGGTCAAACGTCAGGGTCATGCATCAGGGCAGGGCTCGGGCCCGAGCGGGGTGCTCCTGCCGGCCTGCCAGGCGGCCGCCGCCATCACTGACGAGCACAGCAGCAGCATCCCCGTCCCCCACCACCAGGACCGGGTGGCCTCGTGGATCACCCCCACCAGCACGGGCCCGGTCGCGGAGATCGCATAGCCGACCCCCTGCACCATGCCGGAGAGCTGCCTGCCGAAGGTCAGGTCCACCGGACGCATGGCGATCAGCGTCAGAGACAGCCCGATGCCCGCCCCCTGCACGAGACCTCCCAGCACCCTGAGGAGAGGCCAGAGCTCCGGGACCGTCTGCAGCCCGGCGAAGAAGAGGAACCAGCCGGCCCCGATTCCCGCTCCGACGATCCGCGCGTCCCCGGAGATGCGCAGCATCGAGGGCACCAGCAGCGTCCCGGCGATGCCGATCAGGTGGAAGATCGACAGGGCCGTGCCGGCCGTGGCCTCGCTGAGCCCGCCCGACTCCACCAGCTGCGCGGGCATCCAGGTGGCGCCGGTGTAGAACAGCAGGGACTGCATCCCGAAGAAGACTGCCAGCCACCAGGCCCCCGGCTCCCGCCAGACGGCGCCGCCCGCCTCCGCCCGAGCACCAGCACCCGGCCCCGGAATCGGCCCTGGAGCCGGCGACGCCCCGGACGACCCAGCCGCCCCGGACGCACGCCGTCCCGTCGTCAGCCCGCTCGAGCCCGCCCCGCCGACGACCCGCATCCGCAGCACCCAGACCACCAGCGCGAGCACCACGAAGACGCCGGGGAGGCTGATCGCCCAGCGCCAGCCGGCGAGCACCGCCACCGGGACGGCGACACCGGCGGCCACCGCCTGCCCCAGCCCGTAGGCACTGGTGGATGCGGCCATCACCTGCGGCACCTTCTCCCCGGCGTCGCGCCGCACCAGCACCGGGATCACCACGTTGCCCATGGTGATCGCCGCCCCGACGGCCAGCGTGCCGAGCAGCAGCCCCGCAGCACCGACCCAGGGCCGCAGCAGGATCGCCGCACCCAGCAGCATCAGGCACAGCAGCAGAGTCAGGTCCACTCCCAGGCGGCGCATCAGCTGCGGCACCGCCGGGGAGAGCAGGGCGAAGGCCAGCAGGGGCAGCGACGTCAGCAGCGCCGCCGTCGTCGAGCTGAAGGCCAGCTCGGCGCTGATGGCGCCCAGCACCGGGGGCACTCCAACGATCGGCGATCGCAGGGTCAGCCCCACCAGGATGACCGCCAGCACCAGCAGCCCCAGGCGCTCGGGGCCCGCCGGACCGCCGGAGGCACCACGGGGCGCGGAGGTCATCACACCGCGCTCTCCGCCGCCTCCTCGTCGGGACGATAGCCCTGCTTGGCCCGCTGGACGAGGTCATAGATATGCGTGCGCAGACGGCCGAACTCGGGATCGTTGCGCGTGGTCAGCTGATCCCGCTCATCGGGGAGGTCCACCGCCACGTCCTCGAGGATCACCGTGGGCCGGGCGGAGAGCACCAGCACCCGCTGACCCAGATAGATGGACTCATCGATGTCATGGGTGACGAACAGCAGCGTGATCCCGAGCCGCTGCCACAGGTCCCGCACCAGATCCTCCAGATCGGCGCGCGTCTGGGCGTCCACGGCTGCGAAGGGCTCGTCCATCAGCAGGATGTGCGGCTCATAGGCGGCGGCACGGGCGATGGCCACGCGCTGCTGCATGCCGCCGGAGAGCTGCCACGGGTAGGAGTCCGGGACGTCACCCAACCCCACCGCCTCCAGTGAGTCCTGGACCAGCCGGGCCCGATCAGACTTCTTCAGCCCCTTCTCCTTCAGCGGCAGCTCCACGTTCTGCGCGACGGTCAGCCACGGGAACAGGGAGCGGGCGTACTCCTGGAACACCACCGCCATGCCGCGCGGGGGGCCGGAGACGTCGTGGCCCTCCAGCGTCACTGTCCCGGAGGTGGGGGCCAGCAGTCCGGAGATGCATCGCAGCAGCGTGGTCTTCCCAGCGCCCGAGGGCCCCACGATGCACACGATCTCTCCCGCGGTGGCGTCGAAGGTCAGGTCGCGTATCGCCTCGGTGTCCCCGGACGCGGACCGATAGACCTTCCGGAGGCCCCGGACCTCAAGCATGGGGGATCCCGTCGGCGGTCGATGAGCTGAGTGGGACATCAGTTTCCTCCCCTGTGGGACTGGCGCTGGCCGTGGTACCAGAAGAGCACGGGCCGTTCGATGATGCGGAAGAGCACGGACAGGACGACGCCGACCAGGCCGAGCAGGATGATGCCGGTCCACATCTCCGGCATGGCGAAGGACCGCTGGAACTGCACGATGGTGAAGCCCAGGCCGTTGTGGGCGGCGAACATCTCGGAGATGACCATCAGGATGATCGCGATGGACAGGGCTTGGCGGGCCCCGGTGACGATCTGCGGGGTCGCCCCGCGCAGCACGAGCGTGCGCAGCTGGGTCAGCCGCCCGAGCCGATAGGTCCGTGCGGTGTCCCGCAGCACCTCGTCGACGCCGCGGACACCCTCGACGGTGTTCAGCAGGATGGGCCAGACGGCGCCTGCGGCGATGACGAAGATCTTCATGCCGGTGCCGATGCCCAGGAACAGCATGAGGATCGGGACCATCACCGGCGGCGGGATGGCGCGGAAGAACTCCAGCACCGGCTCCAGGAAGGCCCGCAGCCGGGAGCTGAGACCGATGGCGGTCCCGAGCCCGACGCCGATCACCATGGCCAGCGCGTAGCCGGCCAGCAGCCGGCCCAGCGAGGGCACGACGTCGGCGGTCAGCCGCCCTTCGAACCAGGTCGGCCCGAAGGTCGCCAGGATGTCCCGCAGCGGCGGGTAGAAGAAGCTGTCCGCCCGGTCCGAGGTGACCCACCAGATCACCACCAGGATCAGCGGCAGCGCCAGCAGCGTCAGGAGGCGACGCCACACCGGAAGCCGCCGCAGGGCGGCGAGGCCGCTCGCGCGGGCGGGGGCGGTCGCAGGCTGTGTGGTGGTCATGACGCGGTCTCCCGTCGGACGGAGGAGTGCCAGTGCAGGACGCGGCGCTCCACGGCGCGGGCGCCGAGGTTGACCAGGACCCCGATCAGTCCGGTGACGATGACCAGGGCGTACATGGAGGAGACCTGGCCGGACTGCTGGGCCACGGCCAGCAGACGTCCGAGCCCGGGGGTGCCGATGATGAGCTCCCCGGTGATGGTGAGGATCAGCGCCACAGTGGCCCCGAGCCGGAATCCGGTCATCGCGAAGGGCAGGGTGGTCGGCCAGACCACGGTCCGCGCGGTGGTCAGGAAGCGGAAGCGGTAGGAGCGGGCCGTATCGCGGGCGACCGGATCGACGTCCTGGACCCCGTAGAGCACCTGCACCAGGACCTGCCAGAAGGTCGCATAGACCACCAGCAGCAGGGTCCCGGGGCGACCGGTCCCCAGCATCAGCACCGCCAAGGGGATGAGCGCCACCGAGGGGATGGGCCGCAGGAACTCGATGGTCGACGCCGTGGCGTCCCGCAGGATCCCTACGGAGCCGATGACCATGCCCAGCACGATCCCGGCCACCAGCGCGATGGAGAATCCGATCGCCCAGGTCACCAGGGTGTCGCCCAGGGCGGTCCAGAACTCCCCGGTGGTGATCCTGTCGGCGAGCGCGGCGGCGATCTCAGAGAAGGGCGGCAGGAATCGGGCGTCGACGGCGCCGCTGCGGGGCAGCAGTTCGAGCACGAGGATCAGGGACAGCACCCCGGCGGTGCCCCACAGCGCCCGGTTGGTCCCTCCCCGTGGCCGGCGTGCGGCAGGCGTCGTCGTCGACGGCGGCGCGGCCGTCCGAATCGTCATGGTGGTGGTCCTCCGGTCGTGGACGTCAGCGGCGGATGTCAGCGGCAGGTGTCAGCGGATGATCTCGGCGACGTCGAGCTCGTCTCCGATGAGCCCGTGCTCATGAGCGAGGTCGGCCAGATGCTGGAGCGACTCGCGGTCGATCTCCGCGGGGAACTCCGGCATGACCATGCGCTCGAGGATCTCGTCGTCGATCTCGGTGTAGGTGCTCAGGATGGCGCGAGCCTCGTCGGGGTTCTGCTGGGCGTGTTCGAGGGACTCCGTCATGGCCGCGGTGAACGCGTCGACGATCTCGGGATCCTGCTGGGCGAAGGGCTCATCGGTGAAGTATCCGGCGATGAGCAGGTTCTCGTCGGTCTCGGCGAAGTTGTAGGTCACCACCTCAGCGCCCTGCTCCTGGGCGATGCTGGAGAACGGTTCGAGGATCCAGGCGGCGTCGACCTCTCCGGAGGCCACGGCGGCAGGCATGTCCGGGAAGCCCATCTCCACGAAGCTGATGTCCGTGGGATCGCCGCCGTCCTGGGCCACGACCTCGCTGATGGTGACGTCGCCGATGTTGTTCAGCGTGTTGACGGCCACGGAGCGGCCCTCGAGGTCGGCCGGTGTCTCGATCCCAGACTCCGGCATGGTGAGCACAGCGCCGATGTCCTCGCCGGTGTCCCCGGTGGTGGCCGCTCCGGGGGTGGGCAGTGTCAGCGGCAGGTCGCGGTCGGCGGCGATGAACAGGGAGACGGTGTTGGAGAAGCCGAAGTCGTAGTCGCCGCTGACGACGGCGGGGGCGATGGCCGCACCGCCCTGGGCCACCTCCAGCGTGACGTCGAGGCCGTGGTCCTCGAAGATGCCCTCCTCGACGCCCAGCCAGATGGCGGCGGTGTCCACGATCGACATCACGCCCACCGTGATCTCGGTGAGTTCGCCCTCGGAGCCCGGGCCGTCATCGTCTGCGGCGTCACCCCCGCCGCATGCGGTCATCAGAGCCAGGGCGGTGACGGCTCCTCCGGCAGTCAGGGTGCGTCGCATGGGGACTCCTCGCGGTGAACGGCTGGACCCCCTGGCCCGTGAGGGCCCCTCAGGGCGTGCCCAGAGCGAACAACAGTTCGCTATAGGCACATTACACCGCTGTGATGCGGATCACGTCAAGAGGGGCATGTGCCGTCACGTCGCTGACGGGGCGGTATAGGCTCGTCGCATGGAAGACCACCGCACAGCGAACGGCGCGTCCACCCAGCGCACCGATGCGCCGCAGGAGACCCCGCCTTCCTCGGAAGCCCCGGACAAGGAGGAGTTCGTCAGGTCACTGGCCAACGGGCTCAAGGTGCTCGAGTCCTTCGCCGAGGCCGAGGACCCGATGACGCTCTCCGACGTCGCCCGGCGCACCGGGCTCTCCCGGGCCGCGGCCCGGCGCATGCTCAAGACGCTGGTCCACCTGGACTACGCGAGCACCGACGGGCGGCTCTTCGTGCTCACGCCGAAGGTGCTCAGCCTGGGCGTCGGTTTCTGGTCGGGCAACGGGCTGCACGAGGTGCTCCAGCCGCTGCTGCGCTCCCTGGCCGCGGAGCTCAACGAATCCTGCTCCGCCTCGGTGCTGGTGGGCGACGAGGTCGTCTACATCGCCCGGGCCCACACCCGGCGCATCATGCGCATGGACCTCGACATCGGCACCCGCCTCCCGGCCTTCGCCACCTCCATGGGCAGGGTGCTGCTGGGCGGCCTCGACCCCGCGGAGCGCCGTCGGCTCCTGGAGACGGCGGACCGACCCGCGCTGACCCCGGTCACCCGGACCGGGGTCGACGAGCTCCTGGCGATCATCGAGTCCGCCGCCGATCAGGGCTGGACACTGGTGGACCAGGAGCTGGAGACAGGGCTGCGGTCAGTCTCAGCACCGGTGGAGCATCCCGACCGCGGCGTGGTCGCCGCGATCAACGTCTCCGTCTCCGCAGGGCTCGAGACACCGGAGCAGACGCGCGACCGCGTCCTGCCTCCCCTGCGACGCGCCGCAGTGGAGGCAGGCCGCTCGGTGGCCGCCTGGGAGCGGAGCACCGGCCGCCCCGTCCAGGGCTGACCAGCGCGCCCCGGTCACACGTCCCCGATCACACAGCCCCGTCCGCGACCCCGTCCGCGACCCCGTCCGTGACCCCGTCCTGGTGCGCCGCGGCGATCACGGCGGCCGCCACTCCGGCGGCGACGCGCTCGTCCAGCGGTGAGGGCACGATGTACTCCGCGCTGAGGTCCTCCCCCACGATGTCGGCGATCGCGGTGGCCGCGGCGACCTTCATCGCCGGGGTGATCCGGCGGGCCCCGGCGTCGAGGGCCCCGCGGAAGATGCCGGGGAATGCCAGGACGTTGTTGATCTGGTTCGGGAAGTCGGAACGCCCTGTCGCGACGACGGCGGCGTGGCGGGCCGCGACCTCCGGCATGATCTCCGGGTCGGGGTTGGACAGGGCGAAGACGATCGCGTCGTCGTTCATGGCGGCGACCGCCTCCTCCGGCACCTGGGAGGAGGACACGCCGATGAACACGTCAGCACCCTCCAGCGCCTCGGTCACCCCGCCGATGATGTTCTCCCGGTTGGTCTGCGCCGCCACCCGCGCCTTGACCACGTTGAGATCGTCCCGGTCCCGGTGGATGGTCCCCTGGGAGTCGGTGAGGATGATGTCCCCGACGCCGGCCTCCAGCAGGATGTCCGCCACGGCGATGCCGGCCGCGCCCGCGCCGGCGATCACCACACGCGTGTCGGCGAAGCGGCGCCCGGTCAGCCGGGTGGCATTGGTCAGCGCGGCGAGCACCACCACGGCGGTGCCGTGCTGGTCGTCATGCATGACAGGGCAGTCGAGAGCCTCGATGAGGCGCTGCTCCAGCTCGAAGCAGCGCGGGGCGACCACGTCCTCGAGGTTCACCGCTCCGAAGCTGGGCCGCAGCCGCACCATGGTCTCGACGATCTCGTCCACGTCGGTGGTGTCGATGACCAGAGGGATCGAGTTCAGTCCGCCGAACTCACGGAACAGCGCAGACTTGCCCTCCATGACAGGCAGGGAGGCCGCCGCGCCGATGTCTCCGAGGCCGAGCACCGCAGTGCCGTCGGAGAGCACCACCACCAACCGGGAGGCCCAGGTGTGGGTGGCGTGCCTGGCGGGGTCATCCCGGATCGCGCGGGAGACCTGGGCGACCCCGGGGGTGTAGGCGATGGACAGCGCCCGCTTCGAGTCCAGCGGCATGGTGGACTCGACGGTGAGCTTGCCGCCGGCATGGGAGGCGAAGACCTCATCGTCGGTGATGGGCGCGGTCGTGTCGATGGTGGACATCAGTGATGACTCCTGGAAAGTGTCTGATCAGGTCGGCACGGCGCATCGCGGATCCCGCGGGAGCTCCACACGTCGTCGGGTGGATCGTGCGCTCCGGCCGTGCGCTGCCGTGCACGCCGAGGTCATCGGCGCTCGCACCGTCGCAGTGGTCAGTACTTTCTTTAGACCGTGCAGGCCAGGGTACGGCACCGATGCGCCTCCCCGTGACATCCGTCCCATCAGGTGGACTCCCGAGTCGCCTCGTCGTGGCCTCCGTGGGCGTGTGGCCTGGTGCTCGTCACCGCCGCACGTCTACCCTTCGCCCCATGACCACCTCCCCTGAGCACCGGCGGCACCGCCCCACGGCCGCGGAGCTCGACGGCGACGCGGCCCGGATCGCGCGACGCCGACGAGCCTTCGCGGTCGTCGTGGGCGTGGTGCTGACTCTGCTCGTCGGCTGGCCGGTCTTCCAGCTGCTGTTCATGGCCCTGGCGAGCTACGGCGTCGCCCTTCCCTGGGTGGGATGGCTGCTGAGCGGCTTCGTGCTGGCCTGCCTGCCAGCTGCTGCGGCGGTCGCGGCAGGCACCGGCAGCGTGCGCCGGGGGCTGCTGCACGGGCTGTGGACCGGCGCGACCTTCACAGTGCTGGCCATCGGCGTACTGATCCTGGTGCTCGGATGACCTGCGCCCGCTCACCCAGAACAATGCATGTTTCCCATGGCGTCGATGCTCCTCGGGAACCGGCCCCCGCTCTGCTACGTTGATCACGATGCCTGCCTCAGACTCTCTCCGCGCCCCCGGCGGCTCCAGCACCGCCGGAGCTGCCAGCCCGACCCGCCGCCGTCGGCCCACCGGCGCCGATGTGGCCGCGCGCGCCAACGTGTCCCGCGCGACCGTGAGCTTCGTGCTCAACAACACCCCGGGCCAGACGATCTCCGAGGAGACCCGGCGGGCAGTGCTCAACGCCGCTGAGGAGCTCGGGTACCACCCCAACCGGAACGCCAAGTCGCTGGCCTCGGGGAAGTCCACCAACCTGGTCTGCGTGGTGCCGAAGACCCAGCTCGGCGAGCCGGCCACCGCACTGATCGGCATGCTCACCGCCGAGCTGAGCCGCCGCGGCTATTCCATGGCCGTGCACTTCGAGTCCACCGACCACGCCTCGCTGACCGCGCTGGTCCAGGACCTCGCCCCGCAGATGATCTTCCCGCTCTTCGGGGCCCTGCCGGAGTGGATCGACGACGACGTCGCCTACGGCACCGCACTGATGCCCGCCACCCAGCTGCCGGAGAACGCGCGCGACGCCGGCGTGGCGGCCCAGGTGGAGCATCTCGCCGCCGCCGGGCACACGCGCATCGGATACGTGGGCACCGCAAATCCGGTGGCTCACGAGATCTCCGAGTTCCGGGCCGCCACCGCACAGAAGGTCGCCCAGGACGCCGGGGTCGAGCTGACCCTGTCGGCCGAGGTCGCCGCCGACGGTTCCGACGTGGGCGAGGTGGTGCGTCAGGCCCGGGAGGCCGGGGTGACCGCACTGTGCGCCTTCTCGGACACGGTCGCGTTCATGCTGCTGGCCACCCTGATGGACGAGGGCATCGCCTGCCCGGAGGAGATCGCGGTCGTCGGCTACGACGATGTCTCCCTGGCGGAGTGGTCCCGTCCCCGGCTGACCACGGTCCAGTGGGACCAGTCCGTGATCGCCACACTGATCGCCGACGCCGTCATCGCCGCCGTCGACGACGACCCGCGCCGTCGCACCCCCGCCGCGGAGCAGGCCTCGGTCGATGAGGTCTGGATGCTGGGCCGCGCCCACGTCGTCGCGCGCGAATCCGCCTGACCCGCAGGATCCGCTCCTCATGAGCTCTGCCGCACCCCTGGTGCTCCTCACCGGCTTCGAGCCCTTCGGCGGAATGGCGCACAACCCCTCCTGGGATGTGGCGACGGCCGTGGCCGAACGGGCCGCCGGCTCCCTCGACCCCACCGGCCCCGCCAGCCCGACCGGCCCGACTGACGTCCCCGGCCTGGAGGTCCGCGCACTGCGCCTGCCGGTGGCCTTCGGCCGGGCCGCGGGCCTGCTCGCCGACGCCGTGGACGCCGCCGTCGCCGAGGGGCGCACCCCTGCCGCCGTCGTCGCCCTGGGGCTGGCCGCCGGCACGGAGGCGGTCCGGCTGGAGCGGGTGGGCCTGAACCTGCGCGACGCCCGCATCCCGGACAACGACGGCGCCCAGCCGGCCGACGAGCCCGTGGTCGCCTCCGGCGAGGGAGCGCTGTTCTCCACCCTGCGGCTCAAGGCCGCCCTGGCCCGGATCCGCGAGGCCGGGATCCCCGTGCACCTGTCCCTGAGCGCCGGAAGCTTCGTGTGCAACGACGTGCTCTACGCCCTGCTGCATGACCTCTCCGCCCGCGGCCTCGACGTGCCCGGGGGCTTCGTCCATGTGCCGGACCTGCGTGATCCGCAGTCACCGGTGAGCTTGGCCCAGGCCGTGGAGGCTGTGGAGCTTCTGCTGGCGGAGACGTTGCGCGGCGGCGCCGATTCCAGTGTCCCGGGCGGCGCCCTGCACTGAGCGACACAGCCACGCCCTCTCGGTGCGTGTCAGTCGTGGCCCCTACCCTGGGAACAGGCGTCGAGACCCGGCGCTGATCAGGCAGGAGGCACCCCCATGCATACTCCCGAGCACACGCTGACCACCACCACGCGGCCCGGCCGCTTCGTCGTCGTCTTCGACTCCGCCGATCCCCAGGTCCGAGAGGACTCTGCCCCGGGGCTGCTGAGCACCGAGGGATTCTCCACCGAGACCTACTTCTCTCGGCTCGGCGTCGCCGTGGTGGACGCCGACTCCGACCACCTGAACGCGCTGCGCAGCCGCTGCCAGGCCGAGCGCCGCCCGGTCCATGTCCTGCCGGAGCGGATCTACCGCGTGCTGGACGCCGCCCCGGCCGCCCGACCGGCGGAGCTGCCGGACTCCTTCACGGACACCGAGGAGCTCACGTGGGGCCTGCAGGCCGTCCGCTCTCTGGAGTCCGGGTACACCGGCGCCGGGGTGCGCGTCGCAGTCCTGGACACCGGGGTGGACCTGGAGCATCCGGAGCTCGCCGGGCGCGGGATCGTCGCCGAGTCCTTCATCGACGGGGAGACCGCCCAGGACGGTCATGGTCATGGGACCCACTGCCTGGGGACGGTGGGCGGTCCGCGCAGCCGCGAGGACGGCCCTGGCTACGGGGTGGCGCCGGAGGCGGAGCTCTTCGCGGGCAAGGTGCTCGGCGACGACGGCTCCGGCTCGGACACCTCCATCCTCTCCGGCATCGATTGGGCCCTGCAGCAGGAGTGCGCCGTGATCTCCATGTCGCTGGGGGCCGACGTGCCGGAGGTTCACCCTCCGTATGTGGCCGCCGGACGCCGGGCCCTGGAGCAGGGGTCGCTGATCATCGCGGCTGCGGGCAACAACGCCCGGCGCAGCTCCGGGGAGAACGGCTTCGTGGGCGCCCCCGCGAACAGCCCGTACGTGATGGCGGTGGGGGCCCTGGACCCGCAGCTGGGCATCGCTGACTTCTCCGCAAGGACTCTGCCGGGTCGGGGCGGTCAGGTGGATGTGGCAGGCCCGGGAGTGGACGTGCTCTCCGCCTGGACCGGCGACCAGCGGCACCGGGTCATCAGCGGCACCTCCATGGCCACACCGCACGTCTCCGGGGTGGCGGCCCTGCTGGCGGAGGCCACCGGCTTCCGGGCCCGCGAGCTGTGGGCGGAGATCGTCCAGGAGGCGGCCCGCCTGGAGCTGCCCTCGGTGGATGTGGGCTCGGGGCTCTCGCTGGCCCCGCCCGCTGAGGAGCAGCAGTGAGACGTCCCGGGAGGGCCCGCCTGCTGGTGCCGCCGGAGGGCAGGGCTGTCCGCCGACTTCGGCGCGACGTTACCCTGGCGGCATGACCTCCCCCGGAGAGCGCCCTGTCGGCTGGATCGTCACGGTGGACGAGGAACGGACCGCGCGGCTCGACGAGGTCGTCGCGGAGCTGCAGGCCGCCGGCCTGCGGGTCAACCGTGTGCTGACGTCGCTGGGGATGGTCCATGGCCGCGCCACGGAGGAGCAGCTGGAGGCTCTGCGCTCCGTGGACGGGGTGGTCTCGGTGGACCGCGAACAGGAGCACCGGATCAGCCCTCCCGACGCCGAGGTGCAGTGACCAGGGTTGAGCCCAGGCCATGTGAGCCCGGTCGATGCACGCGCGGGCGATGAGGGACCGGCCACACCGGCCTGTCCCCTGGGCTCCGCTGTCACCCCTGCGCGCTACAGTGGACTGCCGTGAGCACCCGAAAGAAGCGTCCGAGCCCGCCGCCGTCCCGGAGCTCCGCGCGCACGGCGGGGCGGGCCGCGGGACCCTCTCGGCCGCCTGCATCCGCCCGACGCCCGCGGCGACCCTGGGGCCGCTACCTGTGGGCCGTGGTGACCGCCGTGGTGATCGCCGCGCTGCTGTTCGAGTTCACGATGCTCTGGACCATCGGCGTCGGGGTGTACATGCTCGCGCTGCGGGAGTTCACCGGCCTGTGGTTCCTGGTGGGCGGCTATGCGCTGGCCTGCGTCCCCTGGGCCTTCGGCCTACTGATCGCCACCGGCCAGTTCTGGCGCAGCCTCACCCACACCCTGTGGATCGGTGCGGTCTACGGCCTGGTCGGCTTCCTCTTCCTGGACAAGATCCTCGGAGCCCTCTGATCCGGTCGGCCGCGGTCGGCCGACACCCCGCTGCGCGCCTCGGCAGCATCGGGGAGGCCTCCGTCAGGTCCGGGCTGGGGCGGCCCGTCCTCCTCGACAGGCCGCCCCAGCGCTTCACGGGTCGTCGCAGACTCAGGCTGGCACCATCCCGTGGGGATCGATGACGAACTTGCGGGCCGCGCCGTCGTCGAACTCCTGGTAGCCGCGTGGTGCGTCATCCAGACTGATGGTGGTGGCGCTCACCGCCTGCGCGATCTGCGCCCGATCGTGGAGGATCAGGTTCATCAGCTTCCGGTTGTACTGCTTCACCGGGCACTGACCGGTGGCGAAGGAGTGCGACTTCGCCCAGCCGAGCCCCAGGCGGACACCGAGGGTGCCCTCCTTGGCGGCGTCGTCCACGGCCCCAGGATCACCGGTGACATACAGTCCGGGGATCCCGATCCCGGCCCCGGCGCGGGCGACGGTCATGCAGTCGTTGAGCACGGTGGCCGGAGCCTCCCCGGCGCCTTCCCCGTGACCACGGGCTTCGAAGCCGACGGCATCCACGGCGGCGTCGACCTCCGGGTCGCCGACGATCTCGGCGATCATCTCCGTCAGCTCCCCCTCGGCGGTCAGGTCGATGCCCACGCAGCCGAAGCTCTCGGCCTGGGCGAGGCGGTCCTTGTTCATGTCCCCGACCATGACCACGGAGGCGCCCAGCAGCTGGGCCGAGTGCGCGGCGGCCAGCCCCACGGGTCCGGCCCCGGCCACATAGACGGTGGATCCGGTGGTGACACCGGCCGTGTAGGCACCGTGATAGCCGGTGGGGAAGATGTCAGAGAGCATGGTGAGGTCCAGGATCTTCTCCAGCGCCTGGTCACGGTCCGGGAACTTCAGCAGGTTGAAGTCCGCATAGGGGATCATGACGTACTCCGCCTGCCCGCCGATCCAGCCGCCCATGTCCACATAGCCGTAGGCGGCGCCGGCGCGGGCGGGGTTCACGTTGAGGCAGATGCCGGTCTTGCCCTCGTCGCACATGCGACACCGCCCGCAGGCGATGTTGAAGGGCACCGAGCAGATGTCTCCCTCACGGAGGAAGAGCACATCCTCCCCGGTCTCCACGACTTCTCCGGTGATCTCGTGCCCCAGGGTCTGACCCTGGGGTGCGGTGGTGCGTCCGCGGACCATGTGCTGGTCGGATCCGCAGATGTTGGTGGTGACGATCTTCAGGATGGCGGCGTGGGGCGCCTTCTTCGTGATCCCGAAGTGGTCCGCCACCTCCTGAGGGACCTCCAGGGAGGGGAAGTCGATGGACTCGACGGCGACCTCTCCGGGGGACTTGTACACGACGACTCTGTTCGAACTCATGGTGGAACTCCTGATGGGCGAGATAGGTGAGGTGGATCACACTCCACCCGCACACCATGCAGACTGCAGAATGCGTCTGACAACAGCTCACGCTCCGTCTCAGCAGACGGACCCGTGTCTCAGGATGTGGCCGGCTCCAGCTCCCCCACGTCCACCCACCGGGAGAGCACCCGGGCGATGCCTTCGTCGTCGTTGCTGGAGGTCACGACGTCGGCGGCCTCCTGCGCCTCGGGGATCGCGTTGCCCATGGCCACACCGAGCCCGGCCGCGCGCAGCATGGTGACATCGTTGCCGTTGTCCCCAAAGGCGACGGTTGCCGCGGCGTCGATCCCTTCGGCTCGGCACCAGTCGAGGATGGCCGTGGACTTGTCGACGCCGGCCGCGGTGGCCTCCATGTAGATCGGTGAGGAGTAGGTCAGCTCGATCTGCTTCCCGTAGCCGGACCGCAGCTCCGCCTCCAGGGATTCGAGGACCGGACGTTCCGCGCAGTAGAGGATCTTGGTGGGCTCGATGCCCGGGGAGGTGATGTCGTCGACGACCCTCAGGCTCAGTCCGTTGCCGCCGGCCTCATGGGCGGCCTGCGGGTGGCCGTCGTCGGCCACGATCAGCTCGTCGTCATGCGGGAGCATCAGCAGCACGCCGTGCCGGCTCCCGGTGGCGATGAGTTCAGCGGCCAGCTGGGTCGGGACGGGACGCCGGGCCAGGGTGGCCCCGGTGGCCTGGTCGACGATCACCGAACCGTTGAGCCCGGCGAGGATCAGGTCCTCGCCGAGGCCGTGCCGCTCCGCGAGCGCCCGCAGGCCGGGAATGGGCCGGCCGGAGGCGAGCATGATGCGCGCCCCGGCGGAGCGCAGCCCTTCGAGCGCCCGCAGCGTCCCTGGCTGCGGCGTCTTGGTGGAGTCCAGCAGGGTTCCGTCGATGTCGAAGGCCACCAGGCGGGGCACCTCGCCGGCGGGCCGGACACCGGGCTGGGCGGCTGGCTGGGCGGCGGAGCGGGGTGGGGTGGTCACAGGCGAGATCCTATCGTGGACCCTTCAGCGCTCGTGCGGGGCGTTGCGGGCCGCCAGATCTCGGCCCCGTGCGGCCAGCGCCTGCCGCAGCTCGGGTGGTTCGATGACCTCGATGCCCGGCACAGCCAGCAGCTGGGTGCTCACGATGCCCAGGGATTCGGTGAGCAGCGAGATGTCGAGGTGGTCAGGCTGCGGCGCCGCCTCCTGACTGAGCTGTCGCGCCGCTGCGGATGCGGCGTCGATGGCCGCATCGATGGCGGCGTCGATCCCGGTGCCGGGCAGAGCGGCCCGCAGGGCGTCGGCCGAGGCGACGGGGATTCGCAGCCGGACCGGCAGGCTCACCACGGAGGCTTCGAACTGGGCACGGCTCTGTCGCCAATGCTCGGCCAGAGAGAAGTCCGGTGGGCGCCAGGCGGACTCCTGATGCCGGGTCACCGATTCGATCCTGGAGAGTCGGTAGGTCCGCACGGAGCGCCGGTGCGCGGCCACCAGGTACCAGCGGTCGCTCTTGAGCACCAGGCCCAGGGGGTCCAGGAGCCGGCTCACAGGCGCCGCCGACGGATCGGAGCGGGTGTACCGGATGCTGATCCGCTGACCGGACCAGACCGCCTGAGCCACCTCGGCGAGCGCGGCGGGGCGTTCGGGCTCGTGGAACCACCGGCCGTGGTCCACGTGGAAGCGCTCGGCCACTGCGGCGTGCTGCCGGGCCTCGGCCCCGGGGGCTGCGAGCATCTTCATCCGGGCGGCCTGGTAATCGGCCTCCAGGCCCAGCTCCCGGGATCCTGTCTCTCCGAGCAGCAGGGCCTGCAGCTCGGCGGCGAGCATCCCGGTCAGCGGGGAGCGCCAGCCCTCCACGAGCCCCACTCCCCCGGCGGGCCCGGTGCGGGTCCATACCGGTACGCCCATCTCCTGCAGGGCGGCGAGGTCCCGTTGGATGGTGCGGGCGGAGACGCCGTGGCGCTCGGCCAGCTCTGTCACCGTGGTGCGCCGCAGGCGGGTCAGCTCCAACAGCAGGGCCACCAGTCGGGAGGTGCGCATGGGCTCAGCCTACGCAGTGACCCTGCTCATTGGCGACATCAGGTGTCGTCAATGGAGGAGATGATCATGCTGACGCCCCATCCGCGGGCGGTGGCGCACCCCGCCGCAGTACAGCACACTCAGGAGGACTCCATGACCGCATCGCAGACCGCTCCAGACCTGACCCGACGCATCGCCCTGGTCGCCGGCGCCACCCGCGGGGCCGGCCGGGCCATCGCCCGCGAGCTCGGGCGAGCCGGCGCCGTGGTGTATTGCACAGGACGCTCCACAGCGGGAGTGCCATCGGACTACGGGCGCCCCGAGACCATCGAGGAGACCGCGCAGCTGATCACCGCCGAGGGTGGGACGGCCCACCCCGTCGTCGTCGACCATCTCGACGTGGACGCCGTCGAGGCCCTGGTGGCGCGGATCGACGCGGAGCAGGGCCGGCTGGACATCCTGATCAATGACATCGGCGGGGAGGCCTACGTGCAGTTCGGCACCCCGCTGTGGGAGTACGACCTCGACGCCGGCCGGCGCCTGCTCGACACCGCGCTGCTGACCCATCTGAACACCAGCGCCTGCGCCCTGGAGCTGCTCATCCGAAACCCCGGCGGGCTGGTCGTGGAGGTGACCGACGGGACCCGTGCGTACAACGCCGCCCACTACCGGGAGACGGTGTTCCTGGACCTGGCCAAGACCGGCGTGGACCGGCTCGCCTACGCGCAGGGCCACGAGCTGGCCGCCCACGGCGGCACCGCGGTCTCGGTATCGCCCGGGTGGCTGCGTTCGGAGATGATGCTGGACCACTTCGACGTCACCGAGGAGACCTGGCGCTCCGTCGCGGAGGCGAACCGTGGCACGAGCGGCGTGGTCCCGCCCTATGAGTTCGTGATCTCCGAGACCCCCGCCATGCTCGCCCGCGGCATCACCGCCCTGGCGGCCGATCCCGACCGGGCCCGGTGGAACACCCGCTCCACCAGCTCCTTCGAGCTGGCGGCGCACTATGACCTCACCGATGTGGACGGCTCTCGGCCCGACGCCTGGAGCTTCATCACCGCCATGGAGGACACCCCGGTGGAGGAGCTCGACGTCGACTCCTACCGCTGAGCGGGACGCACGGCCTCGATCAGGTGCCGGGTGGAATGCGCGACGACGGGCCGACCCGCCCGCATCTGGCGGTCCAGCGCCCGCAGCCGGTCCATGTGGTCCTCCGCCTGGAATCCGGGCACCCACCAGGGGCACTTGCGCAGGATCCAGATCACCGCGCCGACGTCGTGGAACTCCATCCGGCACCGCGCGGTCCGCAGGTCGCGGATCTCCAGACCGGCGTCCCGGGCCTGCTCCGCCTCCCGGTCAGGGTGGCGGTGTCTCCGGGCCTCCGGCTGCGGGCCCAGGAAGTGCTCGATCAGCTCGAAGGCCGACGCGGGCCCCACATGCTGGGCGAGATAGGTTCCCTCCGGTCGGAGCACCCGGTGGATCTCGGGCCAGTCGGGGGACACCGGATGCCGGGAGGTCACCAGGTCGAAGGTCTCGTCGGCGAACGGGAGACCCTGGACGGCAGAGGTGTCGGCCACCTCGACCCCCCGGGGCCCGAGGCGGTGGCGGGCCACGGCGAGATTCGGCGGCCAGGCCTCGGTGGCCCGCATGGTAGGCGGCAGGACAGGGGCCTCGTCCAGGACCTCACCGCCGCCGGTGTCAAGGTCCAAGGCGCTGGTCGCCGCGGCGAGTCTGCCCGCCATCAGTCGGGCGTAGCCCCACGGGGGTCGCTCCTCGGTGGCTCTGCCGTCGAGCCAGCGGAATCCCCACCCGCCGACTTCGGCCTCGCAGGCTTCGCGCACAAGTTCCTGGAACGGTCTCATCATCTGTGATCCTAGACCCGATCGGGGCCTTCCCTCGCAGCGGCTCGGCCCTCAAGCAGGGGCAGGCCGTAGGCACCCCCGCTATGCTCCAGGAACGACTCGCCGCGACGAGAGAGGGGCCGCCATGTCGACCACGAAGGATCCCGGCCAGATCGCCCGACGGGTCTTCCTCTGGGCGATGATCGTCTCGTTCAGCCTCGCCGCCGCAGCCGGCATCCTGGTGCTGCTCGGCGCCGACCTCGACGGCACCGGGTCCCAGGTGCTGCTGACCACCGTGGTGGTCGGGCTCTACAGCCTGGCGATGCTCTGCTGCGCAGCGGTGTTCACCCGCCCCTCACGCTGGGTGGGATTCCTCGGCGTCGCTGTGGCCCTGCTCAGCCTGGCGTGGTCAGTCGTGCTGATCTGGCGGGAGGCCAGCTGGTCCTGGGACCCGTTCCAGCTCCTGCTCTCCGGGGTCACGCTGACCGTGGCCTTCAGCTTCACCAGTCTGTTGCTGGCCCTGACCGCCCACCGCGACGCCCTCATCCGCTGGCTGCTCCGCGCGGCGCTGGCGCTGCTGACCGTGGCGGCCGCACTCACGCTGCTCCTCATCTGGGAGGTCGGCTGGGAGAGCGAGGCCTTCGGTCGGTTCTACGGCATCATGCTGATCCTGGCGGTGCTGACCGGAGTGGTCACACCTCTGCTCTCGGCGCTGCGCCGCCGGGCCGCACCAGGGGCGTCTGCGCCCTCGACGGCGCCCCCGCAGGCACCTGCACCGCCGATCGGCATCGACCCGGAGACGGCGGCCGCCCTGCAGGCCGAGGCCCAGCGTCGAGGCATCACCGTGGCCCAGCTGGTCGCCCCGCTGCTGGAGCGCCGGAGCCGCCCGTGACACTCCTTCCCACTGGTCAGTGACCTCAGATGCTCAGTGACCTCAGATGTCCTGCGCCATGTCCTGGAAGCGGGCATAGTGACCCTGGAAGGCGACCACGATGTCCCGGGTGGGGCCGTTACGGTTCTTCGCGACGATGATGTCCGCCTCGCCGGCGCGCGGGGACTCCTTGTCATAGACCTCTTCACGGTGCAGCAGCAGCACCATGTCCGCGTCCTGCTCGATGGAGCCGGACTCACGCAGGTCGGAGACCTGGGGGCGCTTGTCCGTGCGCTGCTCGGAGCCTCGGTTCAGCTGGGAGAGCGCGATGATCGGCACGTCGAGCTCCTTGGCCAGCAGCTTCAGGGTTCGGGAGAACTCGCTGACCTCCTGCTGGCGGGACTCCACCCGCTTGCCCGAGCTGAGCAGCTGCAGATAGTCCAGCACGATCAGCTTCAGGTTGTGCCGCTGCTTCAGCCGCCGCGCCTTGGCGCGGATCTCCATCAGGGACATGTTCGGGGAGTCGTCGATGAACAGCGGCACCTCGTTGAGCTTGTCCACCGCCAGGGACATCTTGTCCCAGTCGTCCTCCCGGATGTCGCCCTTGCGCAGGTCCTGGAACTGGATCTTCGCCTCGGCGGAGAGCAGACGCATGGCGATCTCATTGCGCCCCATCTCCAGGGAGAAGAACGCCGAGGTCATCCCGTGCCCCACCGAGGCGGCGCGGGCGAAGTCCAGGGCCAGGGTGGACTTACCCATGGCGGGACGTGCGGCGACGATGATCATCTGCCCGCCGTGGAACCCATGGGTGAGGTCATCCAGATCCCGGAACCCCGTGGGGATGCCGGTCAGGCCGCCGTCGTGGCTGGCGTTGGTCTCGATCTCATCGATGGTCGGCACCAGCACGTCGGCCAGGGCCACGTAGTCCTCGCTCTGCCGGTTCTCCGCGACGTTGTAGATCTCCGACTGGGCCGCATTGACGATGGCCTCGACCTCGCCGTCGGCGGTGTGTCCCATCTGGGCGATCTTGGTGCCGGCCTCCACCAGGCGACGCAGGATCGCCCGCTCATGGACGATCTCCGCATAGAAGGCCGCATTCGCCGCCGTCGGGACCGACTGCGCCAGGTTGTGCAGGTAGGCCGGCCCACCCACTCGCTGCAGCTCCTGGCGTTTGGTGAGGTGGTCGGAGATGGTGACGACGTCGGCAGGCTCCCCGCGTCCGTAGAGGTCCACGATCGCGTCATAGATGAGCTCATGGGCCGGACGGTAGAAGTCCGGGCCTTTGAGGATCTCGACGACGTCGGCGATCGCGTCCTTCGAGAGCATCATGCCGCCCAGCACCGACTGTTCGGCGACGAGGTCCTGCGGCGGAGTGCGGGACTCCGCGGCCGGTGGGGCGTCATAGGCTTCCAGGCTCACCGTGCTCCTCCGTGGGGGTGGTTCTCGGGTGGCGCGGACTCCGCGGTGGCGGGCCGTGCCGGGGTCGGGCGACGCGGGTCAGCGTGGCTCGGCAGAGACCATCTTCTCACCCCGAGCTGACAGCTCCGAGCGCCCCTGCTCACGGCCCCGGTGACCGCAGTCCGGAGGGGCAGGACGGGCCGGATGGGCCTCCACATGGGCGGCCGTGCGCCCCGGCCACGTGGCCAGATCCTCCGGGGTGGCGGCGACGCCCAGGGTGGAGCCGCCGATGAGCCGGTGCAGCTCCTCTGCGGTGGAGACCGGGTGGGAGGGGTCGTCCTCCCAGGCGAGGATCTGGGTGGGAATCTGCAGCCGGGCGATCTGATCGGCCGCCGGAAGATCTGTGAGCGCGGCGCCGCGGAAGATCGCGGGCAGCAGCTCCTGGCTGACCGCGGGCACCTGTTCGCGAGGACGGTCGGCCAGAGCCGGCGGGGGCAGCACCTGGGCACCGATCCGCACGAAGGCACCGATCCCGTGGTCCTCCACCAGCTGGGCGGAGCGCCGGTAGTTCTCCGCTTGGGCAGCACGGGTCTGCCAGGCGGTGGGCGGGACCAGCAGGGTCAGGGTCGCGAAGCGGTCCGGGTCGGCCAGCGCGGCGTGGAGCAGCGTGGCCGCTCCCATCGAGGGGCCGGCGGCGTGGACCTGCTCCCCGGGGGCCAGAGCGTCCAGCAGGGCCAGCAGATCCTCGGCCAGACGCGGCCACCGGTAGTCCTCCGCGCGGTCGCGGCCGGTGGAGGAGCCGTGGCCCCGGGCGTCGTAGCGCAGCACGCGCATTCCCTGGAGACGGCCGGCCATGTCGAGGCCGGCCCGCTGCTCGCGGGAGCCGCAGGAGGTCAGGCCGTGGAGCTGGACGAAGGTCCCCGCCTCTGTGGGCTCGGGGACGCTGAGGTCGTAGCTGAGGGACGCACCGTCGGTCCGGAATGTGCCCACTGCTCCTGCCTCACCTCGCTGTCCTCGCCTGCCGGCATGCGTCCCCGCTCGGCCCCCGTCAAGGGGTCCCGGGCGGAGGGATGTCCCTCTAGACTACGCCTATGCGGCTGACCAACGTCGCCCGGATGGACACCCGTCCGGGGAGGCTCTCCAGCTACTCGGTGACGGTCTCCGCCCCCGAGGGCTCACCCCTGCCGGTCTCCTTCGATCAGAACCGCCATGTCAGCTTCGGCTCCCGGCCCGGCTCCTGGATGGCCGCGGCGTTCTCCTTGGAGCATCCGGCGAGCCGGGACGAGGTCGCGGCGGCATGGCATGCCGTCATCGAACGTCATGGCACCCTGCGCACCACGTTCAGCTGGGCGGACGCCGAGCTGCGGCTGGACCCGGTGCGCATCGGCCCTGGTGGCTGGGAGCAGCTGGCCCCGGCCCACGCACGCCCGGTCGCCGAGATCAGCCTGCGTGCCGGGAGCGCCGACGTCGCCCCGGCCGGCCCGACGGCCCCTGACGACGGCGTGCTCAGCGCCGAGGAGGTGCGCCAGGCCCTGCGCGCCCATTTCGACGCCGTCTGCGACCCGTTCGCCGCACCGTCGCACCGGCTGTGCCTGGTCGAGCCCACCGACGGCTCAGCGCCTCAGGTGATCATCGGCGCCGACCACTCCCATGTGGACGCCTGGTCGCTGCTGGTCATCATCCGGGACGTCACCGCCTGCCTGGCGGACCTGCAGGCGGGCCGGCCACCCGGGGAGACGCTGCCGACGGCGGAGCCCTTCGCCGCCCACACCGCAGCCCTGGAGGCTCGGCCCGCGCCACCGGAGCCGCTGGTGGAACGGTGGCGGGAGATCCTCGACGCCGGGGGAGGCGTCATGCCCCGCTTCCCCCTGCCGCTGGGCGACCTGTCCCTCCCCCAGCCCGAGGTGGTGGAGGTCCGCGACGTCCTGGACCCCGACCAGCTGGCCCGCCTGGAGGCCCACGCCGTCACCCACGGGGTGCGGCTGATCTCCGTGGCGGTCTCGGTGATGACCGCGCTGTTCGCCGAGCTGGGCGACCAGCCGCTGCGCACCGTGTTCCCGGTGCACTCCCGGGATCAGCGGCGCTGGTTCGACTCCGTGGGCTGGTTCATCACCAATGCCGTGCTGGAGAACGACGACCCCTCTCTGGAGGCGAGCCACCGGGCCGTGAAGGAGGCCATCAGGCTGGGCAGCCAGCCGCTGGCCCCGATCATGCGGCCCTACGGCGGCATGCCGGCCGAGCCGGGGATGTTCGCCATGTCCTGGCTGGACCACCGCAGACTGCCGATCGCCGTCGACGAGGCTCTGCGTCCCCAGCATGTGAGCGCAGTGATCAGCACCGACGGGGTGATGATCTGGTTCGTGATCAACGAGACCGGCCTGCACCTGCGATGCCGATACCCGGACACTCCCCAGGCCCGGGCGAGCATGCCGGCCTGGCTGGACGCGCTCGAGACCCGACTGCGCGAGGCCGCCTGAGGCCAGCCCGTCTCCTCTCCAGCCGTTCCCTCCCCGTCCAGATCTCTGAGCCTCATGTCTCTGAGCCCCACGTCTCTGAGCCCCACGTCTCTGAGCCCCACGATCCATCATGGGGATCGGACATCGTGCCGGGACGAGCCGAGCCGGCAGCGCGGTCACCGGGGTGGTCGCCCGGCGTGCTGCTGCGTCAGCGTCCCGAGGCCTCGACGTCGTCCTTCTTCCCTCCGGGGATGGGGTCTCGCCCCTCCTCCCGACGCCGGACCAGCGAGGCATGCGTGGGCGGCTCGGGCGTGCCCTGGGGAGTCCGGGCCGCCACCTCGCGACGCAGCACGGGCACGACCTCCTCACCGAGCATCTCGACCTGCTCCAGCACGGTCTCCAGCGGCAGTCCCGCGTGGTCGATGAGGAACAGCTGACGCTGGTAGTCGCCTGCATACTCTCGGAAGCTCAGGGTCTTCTCGATGACCTGCTCCGGGGTGCCCACGGTCAACGGGGTCATCTCGGTGAACTCCTCCAGCGAGGGTCCGCCGCCGTAGACCGGCGCGTTGTCGAAGTAGGGCCGGAACTCCCGGACGGCATCCTGGGAGTTCCGGCGCATGAACACCTGGCCGCCCAGGCCCACGATGGCCTGCTCGGCAGATCCGTGGCCGTAGTGCTCGTACCGCTCCCGGTAGAGGTCCACCATCCGCCCGGTGTGCTCCTTGTTCCAGAAGATGTTGTTGTGGAAGAAGCCGTCGCCGTAGTAGGCGGCCTGCTCAGCGATCTCCGGGCTCCGGATGGAGCCGTGCCACACGAAGGGTGCGACGTCGTCGAGCGGGCGAGGCGTGGCCGTGAAGCCCTCCAACGGGGTGCGGTAGCGGCCCTGCCAGTCGACGGCGGCCTCCCGCCAGAGGCGGTGCAGCAGCGCGTAGTTCTCCACAGCCAGCGGGATGCCGGCGCGGATGTCCTTGCCGAACCAGGGGTAGACGGGGCCGGTGTTGCCCCGGCCCAACGTGAGGTCGATTCTCCCGTCGGCCAGATGCTGGACGTACGCGTAGTCCTCGGCGATCCGCACCGGGTCCGTGGTGGTGATCAGCGTGGTGGCCGTGGAGAGCAGGATGCGTTCGGTCTGCGCGGCGACGTGCGCCATGAAGATCGGCGGGTTCGCCGGGGCCACGAAGGGCGGATTGTGGTGCTGGCCGATGGCGAAGACGTCGAGCCCGACCTCCTCGGCCTTCCGCGCGATGGCGACCGTGGCCTTGATCCGCTCATGCTCGGTGGGCGCGCGTCCGGTGGTGGGGTCGGGGGTGACATCGCCGATGCTGAAGACGCCGAACTGCATGTCCGCTCCTAGGGGGTCTGGAAGGCCACGGGTGGAAGGAGCCCGTCCGCCGTTATTTCAAAATTGAATCTGTTCACGGGCGGCAACGCCTCCGCCTCCCACGCTATTCCAGGACACCTCCCCCAGGCGACAGATCAGGAGGGTCTGAACACCAGATGCCCCTGACGTGCAGGTATCTCACCCACCATCCCGCGAAGGCCCGCCATGCTGTGGAATCCTTGTGGAAAACCCGACGCAGAGAGGCTTATACACCGTGATGCGGCCGCACCACAAGCCCTGGAAGCGGCGGTAAGACCGCTCTCAAAAAAAGTTGAATTCACAGGTGTGTCGCTACATCACCGCAGGTCAAAGCGCGACTGGCACCATCTGTGGAAAAGTATCCACAGAGTTCCCCCCAGGTTGTTCACAAGACACGCCGCACACTCCACACTTTATCCACAGGCTTGTCCGATCGGGGTATTGCTACTGACGAGAAGTCGCCATATGGTGTGAGGCGTCCCCCACTCGCAGGGCGGGTATTGGCTGGCTCCGTCGGCGCGCATCCGCCCACCTGCTGATCGGCCGACCTGATCGGATTCGAGCATCGGGCCGGGAACAGCTTCGCGGCCGGCTCGGGTTCACCACAGCCCGACCGACCAGCATGGACTCCTCTGTCGAGCGGGTCCGGTGATGACGGCAGCAATGTCATCATGCGAGTGGACGACGGAGGCCGCCCACGGGCGGCCTGCCGCATGACGGCCCTGCGCGGACCGCACGCGGGCGACGACGACGGCGACGTCCGCCGGATCCATGTCGCACCGTCCAGGGATCGGGCGAGAACTGCATCGGATCGCCGGGAGACCGGCGCAGGGAAGGGAATCACGGCGCGGAGGCGACCGGACCTGCCCCACGGCCCGCCACAGGCGGCCGGGCGGCACCGGAGGTCGACCTCGCCGTCGTCGTGATTCTGCCGGACCCGGCGATCCGATCAGCTCGCCCCCCGTGAGCGCGTCATCACACCAGGCGCCCCGCCCCCACTCCTCGCATCCCCGGTTGCTCTGCGCGTCCAGCCGGCCCACATCCCGCATGCTCTGCGCGTCCAGCCGGCCCACATCCCGCGTGCTCCCCATCCAGGAGTCACTTTCCCGTGCATGTCACCCTGGGTGACGCGCGCAAGCGCTGCGAGATGTGCCGGAGAATGACCCCTCGATCCGAACACCCTGTGATCGGCGCGCCCCCAGGCTCGCGTGACCCCACCCCAGACACACCACAGGCCCCGGACACACGACAGGGCCCCGGGAGGATGTTCTCCCGGGGCCCTGTGGTGATGCGGTGTCCGTGGCTCGAGCCTCAGCGAGGCACGATGCGGACTGCGCGGGTCACTTGGCGGCGACGACCTGCAGGTCGAGCGCGGCGGTGACGTCAGCGTGCAGCTTCACCGTGGCGGAGTAGCTGCCCACGGCCTTGATCCGCTCGGGGATCTCGACGGTGCGCTTGTCGATGGAGCCCAGACCGGCGGCCTCGACGGCCTCCGCGATCTGCGCGGCACCCACGGTGCCGAACAGGCGACCGGACTCCCCGGTCTTCACGCCGATCTTCACCGGCTGCGACTGCAGCTTCTCAGCGATCGCCTGCGCCTCCTCGACGGTGGCGATCTCGCGAGCCTTGCGAGCGGCGCGGATACGCTCCACGTCCTTCTCGCCGCCCTTGGTCCACGTCAGCGCGTAGCCACGCGGCAGCAGGTAGTTGCGCGCGTAGCCGTCCTTGACCTCGACGATGTCGCCCGCGGCACCCAGACCGGACACTTCCTGCGTCAGGATGAGCTTTGCCATTGGTGTGTTCCTTTCCTTCCCAGACAGCCTGGATCAGCCGCGACCCGCGCCGGAGTACGGCAGCAGAGCCATCTCACGAGCATTCTTGATCGCCTGGGCGATCTTGCGCTGCTCCTGGACGGACACGCCGGTCACGCGGCGAGCACGGATCTTGCCTCGGTCGGAGATGAACTTCCGCAGCAGGGCGGTGTCCTTGTAGTCGATGACCTTGATGTCAGCAGCCTTCAGCGGGTTCGCCTTGGGCTTGGGCTTCTTGAGTTCAGCCTTTGCCATCGTGGTGCTCCTTCTCTAGATCGGAGCCCGCAGGTGCTTCCTGCGGGATGGTGAACAGGATTATGTGGTGGGCCTTCCTCAGAAGGGAGGCTCGTTGGTGTCAGGAGTGTCCCAGCCGCCGCCGGAGGGCTGTCCGCCCCACGGGTCGGAGGAGCCGCCGCCGGAGTCGCCGCCCCAGCCGCCGGAGCTCTGCTGGCCGCCGCCACCGCCGAAGGAGTCTCCCCCTCCGCCGAAGCCGGCACCTGCCGCAGCACCGCCGCCGAAGCCGCCACCGCCGCCGCCGCCGTTGAATCCTCCGCCGCCGCCACCGCGGCCCTGACGCTGCACGCTCGCCGTGGCGAAGCGCAGCGACGGACCGATCTCGTCGACGTCGAGCTCCCAGGAGGTGCGACGCTCGCCCTCCTTGGTCTCGAAGGAGCGTGCCTTCAGGCGACCCTGGGCGATCACCCGGGTGCCCTTGGTCAGCGACTCGGCCGCATTCTCGGCCGCCTCACGCCACAGCGAGCAGCGGACGAAGAGAGTCTCTCCGTCCTTCCACTCGTTCGCCTGACGGTCGAAGAACCGGGGCGTGGACGCGATGACGAAGTTCGACACGGCCGCACCCGAGGGGGTGAAGCGCAGCTCCGGGTCAGCGGTCAGGTTCCCGACAACAGTGATGATGGTCTCGCCGGCCATGTACAGCTCCTCCTGGGTTCATGCCTGACAGGGTTCGGGCCTGACGGCCCGTCCACCGGAGGATCAGGCGATGCGCTGGTCCTCGGGGCGGATGATCTTGGTGCGCATGATCGTCTCGTTCAGGCGCAGCAGTCGGTCGAGCTCGGCAGCCGAGTCGGGCGTGGAGTGGAAGTTCACGACGGCGTAGATCGCCTCGTTCTTCTTCTTGATCTCGTAGGCCAGGCGACGACGTCCCCAGACGTCGATCTCCTCCACGGAGCCGCCGTCCTTCTTGACGATCTCCATGTACTTGCCGAGAGTCGGCTCCACAGTGCGCTCATCAACCTCGGGGTCGACGAGCACCATCAGTTCGTAGTGACGCATGTGTGAACCCACCTCCTTCGGTCTTGCGGTCACGGGCTTTCCGTAACAGGAGGTTCATTGCATCGTGCGTATCTGCGCGGCCCAGTTCCGACGACCGGGAGTCTCGGCGTCGACCCGCAGGCGGGCACACTGAACCAGCGTCAGACAACCTGCCCTATGCTACCGGCTTTGCGTCTCCGACACTAACCGACCCCTCCGACAGGAGGAACGGCCGCGTTCACACCGTCAGCTCGGCCGTGAAGAAGGCCGCCGCGGCGTCACGCAGATGAGCGACGTCGTCGACCCCGCACATCTCCCGGGCCGAGTGCATGGACAGCAGCGGGATCCCGACGTCGACGGTGCGGATCCCCAGCCGCGTGGCGGTGATGGGGCCGATCGTCGAGCCGCAGGGGACGTCGTTGTGGGAGACGAACTCCTGACTGGGGATGTCCGCGGCCCGGCACACCTGCGCCCACATGGCCGCCCCCGGGGCGTCGGTGGTGTAGCGCTGGTTGGCGTTGATCTTCAGCAACGGACCGGCATTGGGCAGCGGGCGGTTGGCCGGGTCGTGACGCTCCGCATAGTTCGGGTGCACCGCATGGCCGGCATCCGAGGATAGGTGCCAAGAGGCGGCGAAGGCTCGGGCCCGCTGGCCCGCGCTCGCGCCCAGCCCTTCGTAGACGCGGTCCAGGACCTCCTCCAGGAACGGACCCGCGGCGCCGGAGCGGGAGGCGGATCCCAGCTCCTCATGGTCGAAGGCCGCGAGCATCGGGATCACCGCGCCGCCGTCGGCGGAGGACGCCACCTGCTCCAGCGCGACGAGCCCCGCGTGGACGGAGGAGAGGTTGTCCAGCCGGCCGGAGGCGAAGAACTCCCCGGCGCCGTCACGCCCGGCGCCGAAACGCGCCGGTGCCTGGGAGTCGGCGACGACGACGTCGTAGCCGTCGACCTCATCCGCCGCGACGCCTGCGGCCTCGGCCACCACGGCCAGCACGTCCGCCGCCGCGGCACCCTCCGGCGAGCCGGCCAGGCCCAGGATCGGAGCCGTGTGCTCCTGCCTGCCGAGCGTGAGCCCGTCATTGACCTTCCGATCCAGGTGGATGGCCAGCTGCGGGATGCGCGCCACCGGGCCCGTGGCGGCCAGATGGGTGGCGCCGTCGCGGGTGACGAGCCGGCCTGCCAGGCGCAGCTCCCGGTCCAGCCAGGAGTTCAGCAGGGGCCCCCCGTAGACCTCCATGCCTGCCTGCACCCAGCCGTGGCTGACCACGGTGGACTTCGGCTTCAGCTTGAACCCCGGGGAGTCGGTGTGCGCACCGAGGATGCGCAGCGGCGTGGTGGCGTCCGCCCCCTCCGGGACCACCCAGGCCAGCACCGCGCCGTCGCGGACCACCGCGTACCGGCCGGGGGCGGCGGGCCAGTCCTGGTGCTCGCCGAGCTGGGTGAATCCCGCCTGCACCAGGCGCCGGGCCGCCGTCACGGCGGCGTGATACGACGACGGCGAGGCGGTCACGTAGCCGGCGAGGTCGTCGAGGAGCGCGTCGCCGGTGAGGGCCGTGGTCTGCGGGGTGGAGGAGGTCTCAGGCATGACCTCATCCTACTGTTCGGTCGGGAAACCTGTCCGACCACCGGGGCGTGTGCTGTGCCCTTCGCCAGGAATGCTCGCCTACAGTCGGCAGTGACGACGACCACTGCTGAGGAGGGGCCGTGAACCTGGTCCACGTGAGCATCCTGATCCTGTACCTGCTGGGCCTCATCGCCACCGGCATCTGGTTCAGCCGATCCAAGAAGATCTCCACCGGGGATGACTTCATCTTCGCGGGACGCCAGCTGCCGACGGTGGTCATGGTGGGGACGCTGGTGGCCACCTGGGTCGGCTCCGGAACCATCATCGGCGGCGCCAGCTTCGTCTACAGCTACGGCCCGCTGGCCTCCCTGATCTTCTTCGCGGGCACCCCGCTGGGCATCCTGGTGCTCTACGTGCTGGCCCGCCGGATCAGGGTCTCCGGGTCCTACACGGTGCCGCAGATCCTGGAGATGCGCTTCGGGATCTCGGTGCGGATGCTCGCCGCGGCGATCACCATCCTCGCCTACATCGGGATCGTGGCCTATCAGTTCACCGGCGGCGGCAGCATCATCGCTCTGGTGACCGGGCTGACGCCCGGCCAGGGCGCGATCATCGCCACGTTGATCATCACCTTCCTGGCGCTCGGCGGCGGGCTGAAGTCCGTGGCCTGGTCCGACTTCTTCTCCGCGGCGATCATCGTCACCGGGCTGCTCATCGCCGTGCCCCTGGTGCTGGGGCACACCGACGGCTTCACCGGCTGGTGGGAGAACCTGCCCGAGGACGCCACCACGTTCTCCGGCGGGCTGAGTGCCCTGGCGCTGCTGGGCTACTTCCTGCCGACCTTCCTGCTCATCATCGCCGATCAGAACATGTATCAGCGGCTGGGTGCCTCCAAGGATCCGGCCGCGGCCCGGCACGCCATGGCGGGCATGTTCTTCGCCTCCTTCCTGATCTACTTCCCCGTGATCGTCCTGGCCACCGCGGCGATCACGCTGCTGCCCGACGGCGACCCGGGCGACGCGGTCCTCGGGCTCGCCTCGGCGGGGCTCATGCCGACCGTGCTGGGCGGGCTCATCCTCGCCAGCGCGCTGGCGTTCATCATCACCACCGGATCCAGCTTCCTGCTCTCCGTGGGCAGCAACATCGTCTACGACGGCTTCGCCCGCTTCTCCCGCGGCGAGCTCTCGGACCGGCGTCGGATCGTGACCCACCGGCTCACCATCTTGGTGATCGCCGTGCTGGCCTATGTGCTGGGGACGTTCTTCCCCACCGTGCTGGAGCTGCAGATGTACTCCTACACCGTCTACGGCGTGGCTCTGGTGCCCCCACTGATGGCGGCCTTCTTCTGGCGGCGGGCCACCACACCCGCGGTGCTGACCTCCATGGGTCTCGGGGTGCTGGTCACCATCGGCTGGGAGCAGCTGGCCGACAGCGAGCTCAACGCCGTCATCGTCTCGCTGCCGGCCGCCGTCGTCGCCCTGGTGGTTGTCAGCCTCGTGACCACGCCGCGCGCGGAGGCCCTGCCGGATGAGCTGGCCGACGCCGAACCCGGCGGCTCCGGCCCCGACGCCCCTGACTCCGGCACCACCGACCCGTCCACCCGCAAGGAGCCCTGACCGATGACCGATCTTCCCGCCGCCGCTCCCGGATCGACCCCGCTGGTCATCCGTGACGCCACCGTGGCCGACGTCGCGGCCGGGTCCCTCACGGAGAACCAGACGCTGGTGCTGGCCGAGGGACTCATCCAGGACATCGGCTCCGCCCCGGACCTGCCCTCCGACGCTCGGGAGGTCTCCGCCGGGGGCCGCATCGTCATCCCCGGCCTCATCGACGCCCACGTGCACGTGCTGGCCGGCACCGCCGACCTGTTCCGCCAGGCGGAGGAGTCGCCGTTCTACGTGGGCGCCCGAGGGTCGCAGATCATGCGCTCCATGCTGCGGCGCGGCTTCACCACGGTCCGCGACGTCGGCGGGGCCGACCACGGCGTCAGCCGTGCCGTGGCCGAAGGGCTCTGGGAAGGTCCCCGGGTGGTGTTCGGCGGCCGGGCGCTGTCACCCACCGGGGGACACGGCGACGGACGCGCTCCCAGCCGTTTCGCCTCGGACGACACCTGCTGCGACATCGGGCTGGTCTGCGACGGCGAGTCGGAGGTCCGCCGTGCGGCCCGCCACCAGCTCCGCACCGGAGCCCACCACGTGAAGATCATGCTCTCCGGAGGCGTGGCCTCCCCCACCGACCGGGTGGACTCCCTGCAGTTCAGCGACTCCGAGATCACGGCCGTGGTGGAGGAGGCCGAGGCCGCGAACCGCTATGTGGCCGGGCACGCCTACACCGCGCGCGCCGTGAACCGCGGGCTGCGGCTGGGCGTGCGCAGCATCGAACACGGCAACCTCATCGACGACGACTCCGTGGAGCTCTTCCGAGCCCATTCCGCCTTCCTGGTGCCCACGCTGGTGACCTACGACCGGCTGAAGGCCGAAGGCGCCGCGGCAGGGCTTCCCCCGGCGAGCCAGGAGAAGGTCGACGTCGTCCTCGAGGCGGGTCTGCGTGCCCTGGAGAGGGCGTGGCGCGGCGGTGTGGACGTCGTCTTCGGCACGGACCTGCTGGGGGCGATGCATCCGCATCAGTGCGCGGAGTTCCGCATCCGTGGGGAGGTGATGCCGGCCCGGGACGTGCTGCTCTCCGCCACCGAGACGGCGGCCCGCCTGCTGGGCGCCGAAGGGCGCCTGGGCGTCCTGGCTCCCGGTGCGGCCGCCGACCTGCTGGTGGTCGACGGGGACCCCCTGCAGGACCCGGGCGTGCTCGCCGACCCGGACCGTCACCTGCGAGCGGTGGTGCAGGCCGGCCGGCTCGTCACCTCCTCGCTGCCCTGAGCCGGACTCAGCCCACCAGGCCGGTCTGGTACGCGTAGACCACGGCCTGGACCCGGTCGCGCAGCTGCAGCTTGGTGAGGATGCGGCGCACGTGGGTCTTCACCGTGGCCTCGGAGAGGAAGAACCGACCGGCGATCTCCGCGTTGGACAGCCCTTCCGCGACGGCGAAGAGCACCTCGGTCTCGCGCTGGGTGAGCGGCTCGCGCACCACGCCGTCGTCGAGGGCCGCGGCGATCTGCTCGCCGGTGGGTCGCTCACCGCCGGACTGCCCACCCCCGGACTGCTGAGTGGCGGACTGCTGGGTGCCGGACTGCTGGGGAGCCGCGCTCGACGAGGCGACGGGCGGGGAAGCCGGCCCCTGCTGGGACGCGGCCGGTGAGCCGTCGTCGGACCCAGCAGGCCGGCGCACGTAGGTCTCCAGCAGCCGCTGGGTGATGCGGGGCGCGACGACGGCGTCGCCTTCGGCCACCACCCGCACGGCGCCCACCAGGTCCTCCGGGGCGACGTCCTTGAGCAGGAAGGCGCTGGCGCCGGCCTGCAGCCCGGAGAAGGCGTACTCATCCAGGTCGAAGGTGGTCAGGATGATCACTCGGGCGCAGGGGTGGTCGGAGACGATCCGTCCGGTGGCCTCGATGCCGTCCATGCGCGGCATGCGCACATCCATCAGGACCACCTGCGGGAGCTGCTCCTCCGGCAGGGTGCGCATCAGCTCCAAGGCCTCGACGCCGTCGGCGGCCTCCGCGACCACCTCCAGGTCCTCCTCGCCCTCCAGGATGAGGCGGAACCCCATGCGCAGCAGGTGCTGGTCGTCCACCAGCATCACCCGCACCGGCCCGGTCCGCTCGGCGGCCTGCTCGAGCGCGTCAGTCTGCTGGTCCATCCTGCTCCTCATCCTCGGTGCCCCTCATTCTCCGCGCCGCTCGTCCGCGGCGCCCCTCATCACGGTCATTCCCCCACGGCGACGGCCCGTCCGTCCAGTCTCCTCAGCCGGACTCGCCGGACGCCCATGACGGCGTCGAGGAGCTCGGCGGCGGCTCCAGCACCGCGCGGACCATCCATCCACGATGCCGGCCGGGCCCGGCATAGACGGACCCGTTGTAGAAGGCCGCCCGTTCGTTCATCCCTCGCACCCCCTGGCCCGAACCCACCGAGGGGGCTCGGTGGCCCACCTCCGGGGAGAGGCCGTCGTCGGTGATGGTGAGGACCACCTGCCCGGCGCTGCTCATCCCCAACGCCGCCTGCTCCTGCTCGTCCAGACCCTGGGCGCGCAGCTCCTCGACCTCCTCGGCGGTGCGGCCCGGCTGGTGCTCGATCCGGACCTCCACCGCGCTGACCTGCCGACCATAGCGCAGCACGTTGGTCAGCGACTCCTGGATGATCCGGTGCACCGTGAGTCCGAAGGCGGCATCGTCGGGCAGCGGCGGGCCCTGCATGGTGACCATCAGGGGGAGTCCCGCCTGCCGGAAGCCCTCGTAGAGCTCTTCCAGGGACTCCTGCGCCGGACGCAGCGCCTGATCCACGCCGTCGCCCTGCTTGAGGACCCCGATGACCCGGCGCATGTCCGCCAGGGCGGTGCGGCCGGTGCTGGACACCTCGTGGAGGACCTCGGCGGCCCGCTCGGGGTCCCGGCGGACCACCACCCGGGCGCCGTCGGCCAGGGAGATCATCACCGACAACGAATGGGCCACCACGTCATGCATCTCCCGGGCGATCCGGTTGCGCTCGGCGACCTGCGCCAGCTGACGGGTGTGACCGGCCCACTCGAGGATCTCCCGCTCATGGCTGCGTCCGCGACGCACCGCGGCTCCGATGCCCGCGGCGATCCCCGCGGAGAGCACCATGATGATCACCAGCGGCACGAGAGACTCCTGCGGGGAGGAGTAGACGCCGAAGACCTCCTCCCAGTAGTTGAACTCATAGCGGTCCAGCCAGGTGTCCACCCGCAGCAGAGGGAGGTAGGCCGCCAGGGTGGCGGGCAGCCCGACACCGAGACCCCAGGTCAGACCCCGGTGCAGACCGATGCAGTACACGACGAAGCACAGGCCCAGCATCTGGGAGCCCTGCCAGGGGTAGATGAAGACCCCGGCCGCCTCGCCGAGCATCACCACCGCGGCGGTCCCCAGCGGCCACCGGTGGCGGAACAGCAGGACGACGGCGATGATCACCTGGACCACACCCACCCACCAGCCGTGCGCGCCCATGTCGATGAACGCGCTGGGCAGGGTCCAGGCCGAGAACAGCAGGTAGATCGCGGAGACGACGACGTTCATCGTCCGGGGGTGACGTCGGAACCAGCCGCGCATCCCCCGGCGGCGGACCAGGCCGAGGTCCTGCCACCCGGGGGGCTGCTCGGCGGGCGTCTCCGGCGGCGTCGTGCTCATGGTCTCGAGCCTACGCGTCCATGCAGTCGGCACAGGGTGCCTGTGCCTCAAGCATCACGACGCCGGAACAGCAGGCCGCCGGCGACCGTCGCCGCCGCCGTCCAGGCCACCATCCCCAGGCCCGCGGTCAGGGTGCTCATCTGGTCGGAGAGCTGCGGGTCGGGCACGGTGAAGCTGGTCATCAGGTTCGCGAACTGCCACCGGTGCAGGGTCTCGATCAGCGCGGAGTCCCCGGCCATCGCCAGGAGGATCTCCAGGGACATCGGGAGCACGAACAGCAGGATCGCCAGGGTGACGATCCCTCCGGCCGTGCTGCGCAGCACCGCACCGAGCCCGAAACCGATGAGACCGGCCAGCACGACGCCGGCCCAGTGGGTGATGAGCCGATGCCAGGTCTCGCCGGCGGTGAGATCCGGCGCCAGCCCGTGGGTGGCGGCGGTGGGCACCGCGATCAGCAGGATCCCGAGGATCAGCACCGCGGTGAGGGCACCGAGCACGAGCGCCACGGCGAGACCCTTGGCCGTGTACAGCAGGGTCCGCCGCGGCACGGCGGCCAGTGAGGAGCGCAGGGATCCGGTGGCGTGCTCCGAGGTGATCGCGATGACTCCGATGCAGCCGACCAGGATGGCGGCGAAGGCCAGGCCGGTCAGCGGAGTCTCGAGGGCCATGTCGCGCATGACCCGCTCGGGAGGGGCGGAGAGCGGGTCCTCCTGCTGCCAGCGGAGCATGCTGCTGAGGCTGATGGCGGAGATCCAGGCGAAGAGCAGCACCAGGAGCAGGGCCCCGACGCCGAGCCACCAGGCCGCCCGCATCGTGAGGATCTTCTGCAGCTCGGAGCTCAGCACCCGGAGGAGGCTGAGGCCCTTCAGGGTGGGGTCGACGTCGTGCTGGCGTCGGGTGGGCCGCGGGGCCGTGCCGTTGGCGGTGTTGAGACGTGGGTTCTGGGCGGCGGCGGAGGTCTCCGGGGTCATGTCAGTGCTCTCCGTCCTGCTCGGCGGTTCGGTCCGCCGTCGCGGGACCGGTGAGGGCCGGGCTTGTGAGGGCCGGGACTGTGCCGGCCGCATTCGTGGCGCCCGGGCTTGCGGCGGCCGGCTTGGAGGGGGTGAGGCCGCCGCTGCGGTGCTCCACGGCGTCGTGGGTCAGCCGGAGGTAGGACTCCTCCAGGGAGGTGCGCAGCGGGGTGAGCTCATGCAGCGCCGCGCCGATCTCGCGGGCGCGCCGGCCGATGGTCCGCGCGTCGAGCCCGACGACCTCGAAGGTCTCGGCGTCATGGGCGGTGACGGTGACATCCTCCGCCGAGAGCGCCGTCATCAGCTCAGTGGCGTCTTCGCTGCGCACCAGCACCCTGGTCCCGCCGGCGGCGTCGATGAAGTCCGCCAGGGGCATGTCGGCCAGAATGCGGCCCCGGCCGAGCACGATCAGGTGGTCGGCGGTCTGCGACATCTCCGACATCAGGTGGGAGGACAGCAGCACAGTGCGGCCCTCGGCGGCGAGCTGCCGGGCGAGCTGCCGGACCCAGCGCACCCCTTCGGGGTCGAGCCCGTTGACGGGCTCGTCGAAGATCAGGGTGGCGGGGTCACCCAGCAGCGCGGCACCGATGCCGAGACGCTGATTCATCCCCAGGGAGTAGCCCTTCACCCGACGGTCGGCCACCGAGCCCAGTCCGGTCATCTCGATGACCTCGTCCACACGGCGTCGGGCGATCCCGTGGGTGCTGGCCAGCACTCGCAGATGCTGGCGACCCGTGCGACCGGGGTGGGTGGCGCCGGCGTCGAGCACCGCGCCGACCTGACGCAGCGGGGCGGCATGCCGTCCGACGGGGAGGCCGTTGACGGTGATGCTGCCCGAGGTGGGACGGTCCAACCCCATGGCCAGGCGCATGGTGGTGGTCTTCCCCGCACCGTTGGGGCCCAGGAATCCCGTGACCCGGCCGGGCTCGGCGGTGAAGCTGATGCCGTCCACAGCCCGGTGAGGTCCGGACCGTCCGGCCCGATACACCTTGGTCAGCGCCTCGGCGGTGATCATCGGGACCCTCCCTGATGGTGGTGATGGTGTCCCTCACGCTACGGGCCGGTGGGCTGGCAGGCTTCAGCCTGTGGGGTGATCTTCTGCGTCTCCGGTCCGCGACGACGGCGGGCGGGTCATCCTTCCGGCTGAGGGGACCTCCGTGGGCCGCGTCGCCTCACCGCCAGCGGGGAGCCCGGCCGTAGGTGATCGCCCGCAGCGGGGCCTCGAGCGGCCCGGTGAGGAAGCCGGCCATCCAGAGCCGGGAGAGCAGCAGCTGGACGGCCCACAGCCCGAGCACGATCACGCCGATCTGCAGCGCGGTGAGCTCACCGGCCAGGCCGAGGCCCAGCGCGGAGAACACCACGGCGAGCACCAGGGACTGGCCGAGGTAGTTGGTCAGCGACATGCGTCCGGCGGGAGCCAGGGCGGCGGTGAGCCAGCCGAAGGCCGGGCTGCGGAAGACCAGCAGCGCGAGGATCACGTAGCCCAAGGACTGGACCGGCCCGCCGGCCAGGGTGAGGGCCTGGGCCAGGAGCATCACTCCCATGCCGGGTTCTTCCGTGGGCACCGACCCCGGGGCACCCCAATCGATCCAGGCCGCAGCCCCGGAGATCAGCAGGCCCACCACCAGTGCAGGCAGCATGATCGCCACCAGGCGGCCGGTCGGCACGTCCCGGCCGACGATGCGCTCCAGCAGCTGCGTGCGCCCCACCACCAGTCCGATGAGGAACGCGGCGAAGGCCATCAGCCCCTGCCCGAAGATGATCATGGGAGCCATGGTGGCGTAGGCCTCCAGCTGGAAGCCCAGATACGAGCCGATGGTCCCGGTGTAGGCGGCGACGGCGGCGTCGGCGTCACCGGGCAGCGTCATAGCCTCGTCGAAGCCGGGGGTCCCTTCGGCCAGCAGCACCAGCGCCGCGATGCCGAACAGGAACAGGGTGACCGCCCCGTAGAGCACGCCGGCGACGATCAGCGCGGTGCGGGTGCGCACCCGCCGCATGCCCAGCAGCGCGAAGCCCAGCAGCGCGTAGGCCAGCAGGATGTCGCCGACGAAGAGGAAGATGCCGTGCAGGACACCGAGCACGGCCAGCGTGACGAAACGGCGCACCGAGCGGCCCACTTCGGAGACCCCGGCCCGGTGGGCCGAGGCCCACTGCATCACGAAGGACAGCCCGAAGAGGAAGGAGAAGACCACATAGGACTTCGCCTCGAAGAGCAGTGTGGCGGTGAAGGCCGCCAGCTGGTCGCCGGGGCCCTGGATCTCCCGGTGGAACTCGCCGGTGGTCAGCTGCCCGGGCTCCGCGAAGAACCAGATGTTGACCGCCAGGATGCCCAGCAGCGCCACGGCTCGCAGGGCGTCGACGGCGACGAGCCGCGGCGGCCGTGCCGGCTGGGCGGGCTCACCGGCGGCCCGCGGCGCGCCGCCGTCGTCGGGGGTGTGGGGCTGCGTGCCGAGGGGGCCGTCCGGCTGCTGTCCGCTCATGGCACTCAGCCTAGGCAGGCTGCCACCGCGGCTCATCCCTCCGAAGGATGATCCTCAGCGCTCCACCTCTCCACGGATGAAGGCCTCCACGCGCTCCCGGGCGACCGTGTCGTGCAGCTGCTCGGGCGGAGACTTCATGAAGTAGCTCGACGCCGAGACCAGGGGGCCGCCGATGCCACGGTCCAGGCCGATCTTGGCCGCCCGCAGCGCATCGATGATCACGCCCGCGGAGTTCGGCGAGTCCCAGACCTCCAGCTTGTACTCGAGCGCCACGGGGGCGTCACCGAAGTTGCGACCCTCCAGGCGCACATAGGCCCACTTGCGGTCGTCCAGCCACTGCACGTAGTCGGAGGGTCCGATGTGCACATCCTCGGCCTGCAGGTCCGCGCTGGTGTTGGAGGTGACCGCCTGGGTCTTGGAGACCTTCTTGGACTCGAGCCGGTCGCGTTCCAGCATGTTCTTGAAGTCCATGTTGCCGCCCACGTTGAGCTGATAGGTGCGGTCCAGGATGACCCCGCGGGACTCGAACAGCGCGGCCAGCTCACGGTGGGTGATCGTCGCGCCGATCTGGGACTTGATGTCGTCACCGACGATCGGCACGCCGGCGTCGGTGAACCTCTGTGCCCATTCCTCGGTGCCGGCGATGAACACCGGCAGCGCGTTGACGAAGGCGGCGCCGGCGTCGATGGCGGCCTGCGCGTAGTGCCGGGCGGCCTCCTCGGAGCCCACCGGCAGGTAGCAGACGACGACGTCGACCTCGGCGGCCTTCAGCGCCTCGGCCACGTCCACCGGCGCGGCGGAGGACTCGGTGATGGTCTCCCGGTAGTAGCGGCCCAGCCCGTCCAGGGTGGGTCCGCGCTGGACCGTCACACCCGTGGGCGGGACGTCGGCGATGGTGATGGTGTTGTTCTCGCTCGCACCGATCGCCTTGGAGAGGTCCAGCCCCACCTTCGCCTCATCGACATCGAAGGCCGCCACGAACTGCACATCCGAGATGTGATAGTCGCCGAACTGGACGTGCATGAGGCCCGGCACCTGCTGGTCGGCCGGGGCGTCCTTGTAGTACTCCACACCCTGGATCAGGGAGGCGGCGCAGTTGCCGACGCCGACGACGGCGACGCGGATGGGGTTGGTGGCCACAGGTATGCTCCTCAGGAAACTCGGCTCAGGTCTCAAGGCGTCATAGACGGACGCCCGTCGAGCCGCCATTATTCCTCATCAGCACCGGCGCCGGACGCTCAGGCGACGGCGGGTTCCACCGCGAAGTCGAGGAAGGCGCAGTGCCGACCGTGGTGCGTCAGCGTGAGTTCATGCATGGCACGGGTGCATGCGATGTAGAGCATTCCGCGGTCGATGTCCTGCCGGTAGTTCTCCTCGTCCACACCGGGCACCACCACGGTGTCGAATTCGAGCCCCTTGGCCACGTGAGCGGAGGTGAGCACGATCTGCCCCGAGAGCTCCTCGCTGTCATAGTCCAGCAGGGTGGCGTCCACCCCGTGGGTTCGCAGCACCTCATCCAGCTCGCGCGCCTGGTCGATGGTCCGGCAGATGATGCCCATCGACTGATGCTCGCTGCGTTCGAAGTCCGAGATCAGCTCCAGGATCTTCGCCTGCTCCTCCTCCCGGTCGCTGCAGGGCACGACCTCAGGTGCCGGGCCGTGGCGCTCCACCGGAGTGAGCTTCTCATTCCGGGAGATGTGCTGAGCGAAGTCCGTGATCTCCAGGGTGGAGCGGTAGCTGCGATTGAGCCCCAGGCAGTCTGCCTGCGGGAAGATGCTGCGGATGGCCTGCGCCGACGAGGAGCTGTAGGGGTTCACCGACTGGTTCGCGTCACCCAGGATGGTCATTCGGCACGGGAACAGCTGCTTCAGCACCGCATACTGCACGGGGGTGTAGTCCTGCATCTCATCCACCAGCAGGTGGCGGACCTCCGCATACGGGGAGGCGGTGCGGGTGGTGAGCAGGATCGTGTGGATCAGCGGGAAGACGTCGGCGTACTCGATCTTCTTGCGTCCCATCCGACGGAACATCGACTCGCGACCGCCCTCCCGGTAGAAGGACTGGTACAGCGCCCAGGGGTCCTTGTCCGGGAACATGGCGGCGACCTGTTTGCGCACGCTGCGCGTGTCCGCGGCCGTCCACGTCCGACGCCGAGGGATCGCGTTCTTCAGCCGCTGCACGGCGCCCTCGGCGAGACGTTCGAGTCTGGTGAACAGGGGCCAGGACTCCAGGGCGGCGTACCGTTCTGCCGCCCAGTCGGCGCTGAGCTCCTCGCCCTGCTGGCGGATGGACTCGGGGGTGAAGCCCCACTCGGCCCGGTCGGAGATCCAGCCCTCGAGCTCGGCCACGAACTCAGGGGTGGACTTGTACCGGATCCTCTCGGCGGCCTGCGGATCGGTGCCGTCCAGCAGTGACGTGACCTGTTCGCCGAAGGTCTCGAAGTCGACGAGCCCGTCGAGCAGGCGCCGGGCCAGACCTTCGACGTCGGTCTCGGGGACCTCGTCCTCGCCGAGTTCGGGGAGCACGTTGCTGATGTAGTCACCGAAGACCTTGTTGGGGGAGAGGATGAGCACATCGTCGGCGGAGACCGTGTCCTTGAACCGGTAGAGCAGAAAGGCGACCCGGTGGAGCGCGATCGAGGTCTTCCCCGAGCCGGCCACCCCCTGGAGGAACCGGTCGATTTCCGGTCTCCGCCGATCGTCTCGGGAACTCGCAGATTCCCTTGTGCTTACAGGGAACCGGGCGGTTCGCTTGGTACGAGTGTAGCCTGTCGGTGGCGGGTCTTGGCGGGTAATTGAGATGGGTGCTTGATGGGTCGAGCTTCGGACTCACGCCCAGAACAACTGACGGGGTCCAGAGTCCTTCGTGCCTGAGCGGCGATCGGGCGAGAAACCGCGTGATTCTGCGGTTCTCATAACAGCCACACTACCGGCAACCACCGGCTGGTACCGACTAATCCGGGGGTTTCTGGTCACCTGAACAGGCGCAGCTGATCGCCCAGCGCACTTGACCCCCAGGCGGCCGAAGAGGCCAGGATCCCTGGCATTCCGCGGGTTTCTAAGTTGGTCTGAGGCTCATTTCACGCCATGCGATGCATAGATCTCATGTTCTGGTCTCCTTTTGGTCCTCCTCCGCGCCGAGCCCGCTACCCTGCTCGCTGCGCCGGAGCGGCAGCCCCTCAGCTCGAAGACGTCTTCACCTTTCCCGTGCCCAGCTGTCCCACTCGTCCGTGGCAAGGGGCTGCAAGGGAAGCACCTCGTCCTGTAGTCCCTGACCACGCCGAGTCACCTCAGCTCCTGGCCAGGACGCGTGTATCTTGGAAACACGGGCGATCCGTACCCAGTAGACGGTGAGGAGGGGTGCCAGGTGGCGGCAGTCAATGACGAAGCGTCGTTCACGTTCAGCTGGCTCGCTTTGAAGCTGCTCGGCCGGGGGCTGTACTCGAACCCATGGAGCGCGCTGTCAGAGCTCGTCGCAAATGGGCTCGACGCGGGCGCCACTGAGGTCTATGTCTACGTGGATGCCCGAGACAAGTCGAACGCCGTTGTCGAGGTCATCGACAACGGCGGCGGCATGTCCCGCGATGACATCGACACGTATGTGAAGGTCGGCTACGACAAGCGCAAGGCCGAGAGCCGCAACAGCATCGCCGACGCCAGCCCCAAGGGCCGCAAGGGGATCGGCAAGCTTGCCGCCCTGTTCCTCTCACCACACTTCTATCTGTCGACCAGACATGTGGAAGGAGCTTCGTCGTGGGAGCTGGACGCCCGTGAGGCCGAGGTAGACCTCGACGCGCACCCCAACCTTGCAGCGGTAGATGGTACGTACTCGACCCCAAATGACACGATGTGGGCTGGGTTCGAGACGGGTACACGGCTCACGATGCTCAGCGTTGATCTCACTGGGTATGGAACCCAGGCTGTCAACGCGCTCGGGACTCGCCTCGCAAATCAGTTTCTTCTCCCAGTCAGCGCGACGCCCAGAATTTTGCTTTGGGTCCAGACGTCCAGCGCTCAGTCAATGCCCGCGTACGAGCCAGTTGAGAAGAGCATCGCGTTCGGCAATCTTGCCGAGGTCGTGATGAACTTTCCCGACACGTCTCTCCAGCCGGTGGAGCTCGCGTCCTCGGCGCAGGACTTGAAGATCCCTGCGAAGGGCCTGCCCGGGGACATCTACACGCACACGCCTCGACGTTCTCCGATGCCAGCAGAGCCCGAACAGGACGAGGCCTGGGCTGAGATCGTGGACGACGTCGACCCTGAGAATCGCACCTACCTCGGCGTTCACTACAGACTGACCGGTTGGATCGGTGTTCACGCGACCATCGACAACAAGTCTGCCCAGAACAACGATGCGCGCTTTACGAAGAACAGATACTACAATCCGGCTCAGCTCCGCGTCTACGTGCGCGGAAAGCTGGCAAGCGATCGCCTGCTCTCCCAGCTCGGGCTCACCGGAACCTACGTCAACTACATCGAAGGCGAGATCACGTTCGATCTCCTCGACGAGGATTCCCTCCCCGACATCGCGACTTCAAACCGGCAGGACTTCGATGAGACAGACAAACGTGTGACATTGCTCCGCGCACTCGTTCGGCCGCTGGTTCGCTACTTGATCCAGGAACGCAACAAGCTGGCGAGCCTGATATCCACAGAGGTCGGCAAAGAGAAGGAACGCCGCGAGACGGCGGGCAAGCGGCACTTCGCCGAACAGCTTCATGCCGATCTGGAGCAGCACAAGGAGATACCGCAGAGCACCAGGGACGAACTCCAGATGGTGATCACGAACAAGATCCAGGGCGACGTGACGCCGAAGCAGTCGTACCGGGTATTCATTTCCCATGCCAGGACGGATCGGGCGTTCGCTTTGTTCATCGATGACCTCCTTCGGGCACGCGGTGCGAAGCAGGAAGAGATCTTCTTCACTTCGCGGAAAGGGGCCACCGATGTATTGCTCGACGCACTGGCGTTGAGTGAAGTGGTCAAGCGCAACATCACAGACGACAACACGCTGATCTTCTACATGACGAGCAAGAACTTCCTCGCGAGCCAGTTCTGTCTCTTCGAGGGAGGAGCGGGATGGGCCACCCGCTCTGTCAGTGAGTACCTGAAGCTGAACGTCGAGTACGGCACCATCCCGGGATGGCTGACCAACGGGAGGGGCGAGGCGGTCCTCCTCGGCCCGAACAACACGATCGATCTGACGCCAGAGCTTCATAACTACCTAGTCGACGGAGTTCTCAACCCAATGATCGCCCACCTGAATCGCGGGCGAGACATCGCAGGCGAGCAGTCCATCCCCTCTTTCACCAGCGCGGACTTCCCGACCGCCGTGGAGATGGCCAAGGAGAGCAAGACGCCGCGGGACTACTACGATCCCGCCATCGTTGAGCATTGGGAGGCCGTAGTCCAGGGAGAGCTTGCGGGCTACCTGGAGCAGTACTTCGCCCCCTCGGACGAAACCAAGCGGATCAAAGAACTTGAGGTCGAGAACACGCAGCTGCGCGCGCTACTGAAGAATCAACCGGCTCCCTGACACCGCCTCAGCCAGCGCTACAGCTAGCTGGCGACGAATTCGAGCTGTCGAGCTTCGTCAGGAATTACGTCGATTTCCATGCTGGCCAGTAATGGAACGAGATAGTTCACCGAAAGCCACTCCACGACGGGCGCGCAGACCGCATCGCCGAACCCGGAGTACGCGTGATGTTCTTTCACGCCATCGATCGGGTATTCCGGGGCGCCCATAAGTGATGCGTACTCGCGTGGAGTCATCCACCGGATGCGGACGTCGCCCTGCCCGAGGAAGACGACCGCCTGCTTCGACGAGCCGCCGCTCGACGTGCGCAGACAACCGGCAATGCCGTCGGAGCGCAGTTCCCATCGTGGCGTTCCTTGGCGCATTCGGCGGTATGCGGTGCGCGCGGTGCCCGTCTTCCCGTCCCGAAGCGTATTGAACCTCTCGGACTGCAGGTCAGACAACGAGCCGACAAAGGCGTCGACACGCTCGGTCGACCACCAACGGGGGTCATCCTCGCTCAGTGTCTCTAGGTATGCGACGAGCCCGTCTGTGAGGAGCGGCGGCGGCTCTGGCACGTGCATCTTATGGGTCACGAGGGCGGGGTCATCGAAGATCGGAACCAACCAGTCCGGACGCAACGGACTTGGCTCAGTCATAGTCGCGACGGGTGCACTGGTGCCGATGAGGAACAGCCGCGGCCGCGATTGAGGAACGAAACGGCGGGCGTCGATGCTTAGGACGTCCACCGAGTACCCAAGCCCATTGAGCGATCGGATCGCGCTCGCGATGTCCTGACCCGAGTGGCTCGTCGCGAATGCTGTGACGTTCTCCAACGCTATGACCGGTGGACGTGCGGAACCTAGTTTGCTCAACGCCTTGATGAAGTGCCAGAAAGTGGAGCTTGCGATTCCACGGTGAAGTCCAGCACGCCCGCCAGCGACCGACAGGTCTGTGCAGGGGAACGACGCCCAGGCTATATCTGTGTTTTCTGGAAGTTGCTCACGAGACAGCTTGCCCAGGTCCTCAACAAGGAACGTATGGTCTTCGGAAGTTCCGAAGTTTCGCTCGAACATCGCATGCTTCGTGGGCGCTATGTCGTTAGACCACACGACGTCGATCCCCGCTTTGGACATCCCTAGCCGGGCGAGACCGATACCGGCGAAGAACTCGGCAGCACGCCATGCGCGTGGTGAGTCCTCAGCCATCATCTCTAGCTTCCTCCAAGGGGTGTTCGCAATAGGTCATCTGACGCTTCGCCCCGAGGCTCAGAGCGTTCGGGTCTAAGCCTACTTTCTGGTCTGGCGGTGCGTGCGCTCCACGCCAACGTCGGGCGCGCCTCGACGTATGAGGCGCTCGAACGAAGCAGCGACCGGCTTCCTCGTGCGCATGGCCGAAGCGTCCGGTCACCGTGTGCTCTGCTCTAGTGCCCTACGCGGAAGCGCTGGCCCATTTATGGGCGGAGCGTCGCCCGACCTGCACATCTGCATCGTCGGTGCCGTCGACTGTAGCCTGGCCCGTGCCCGCGATACCCGTCTGTGACGGCACCGCGTTCGAGGAGTGGTCCCGTGGCACCCCGATCTTCGAACGCCGCGGTGGCCGCTGGCCGATGACTTATTCTGTTCTTCCCCATCGAAACCGACGGCCGTGGCTTAACCGGCTCATCGCAGATGAGGGTGTAGCAGGGGTCTGAATCCTCCGGTGTCCAGCAACGCTCGGGTGATGTAGTTGGTCAGATTCCGGAAGCCCAGAGCAGTGCCGCGCAGGTGCTCCAGCCGGCCGTTGATCGCCTCCGTGGGCCCGTTGGAAGTGCCGGGGCGGTCGAAGTAGGCCAGGATGTCGGCCGCCCGGCGGTTCAGCGTCCGGCCGAGCTTCTTCAGTTCGACCAGCCTGGCCGGGACCCCGTGGCGCAGCGAGTTGATCACCTCGTTGAGCATTTGCTTGCCCGTGGGCTTGGAGGCGCACCGGTAGGCGGCGACGACCTTCTGATACGCGCTCCAGGTGGCCTCGACCTCGACATGCTCATCAGAACCGAAGACTCGATCGAGCTTGGCCCCCTGGCCGAGGGTGAGCAGATCGACTCCGGTGCGCAGTGTCTTCCGCACCCCGTAGAGCGGGTCCCCTGAACGTCCCCGGTGCCCGGTGGTCTCACGCTGGACCCGTTGCCGGGCCTGATCCAACGCATCCCCGGCCAGTGCGACCACATGGAAGGGATCCATCACCGCCGTGGCCTCTGGCAGTTGTTCTGCCGCGGCGGTCTTGAACCCGGTGAACCCGTCCATGGCCACCACCTCGATGCCGGTGCGGAATGCTGTGCTGCAGGCGGCGAGCCAGGTGGTGAAGACTTTCTTCGAGCGTCCTTCGACCATGTCCAGCAACCGCGCTGGACCGGTGCCCTCACGGATCGGGGTCAGATCGATGATCACGGTCACGTAGCGGGATCCGCGGCCGGTGTGGCGCCAGCAGTGCTCATCGACCCCGATCACCGCGACCCCGTCGAATCGGTGGGGGTCCGCGATCAGCAGCTGATGGCCGGCGGCGAGCACGGCATCGTTGACGGTGTGCCACGAACTGGCCAGGGCGGCAGCAACTCGGGCAATGCTCATCCTGTCGATCACTACCGACTTCAGCGCCCACAGCACCGCATGCCTGCTCAGCTTCGCCCGCGGGGCCGCAGCCGTACTGGTGTCCTGCCGCCAGACCCTGGCACAGTCAGCGCATCGGTATCGGCGGACTCTGACCCAGAGGGTGGTGGGCCACCACCCCAGTGGCAGATGAGCCAACTTCCGCACCACCGTGCCCCGAGCAGCTCCTTCACCGCCGCAGTCTCGACACCACGGATCATCCTGGGTGAGGCGGCATTCCAGGATGGCGCGGTCGTGGTGGATCTGCTGGCCGGTGACCCTCAGGCCGAGGTCATCGAGCAGGCAGAAGGAATCGAGATCTGGGGCGGTGAAAGTAGGCTGGGGCACGTCGAGGTCTTTCAGATGGCGAGCGTAGGAACTTCCATCTTCGGAAGGCCTCGACCTCTATCCGGACACCGCCACGCCCCGACCACTAGGGGCTGCCTCTACACCCTCATCTGCGAAGAGCCGGAAAAAGTCGCGGAAACCCGTGAGTTTCCGCGACTTTCTGGTCGGGCTGACAGGATTTGAACCTGCGACCCCTTGGAGGATCAGCACCTCGGCGTCCTCGTTGCGGATCACCGCATTCTGCTCACGCTGGATGGTGGCCACGATGTTGCGCATCTTGTCGTCCGCGCCGCGGCTGAGCTCCTCCTGCAGCACATCGTCACCGATGCTCAGGGTGCTCTCCAGCATGAACCGCATCTGGCCGTCGTCGATCTTGTACTGACGCTTGCCGGTGATCTCTCCGCGTTCAACGCCGCTGGGCGCGGCGTATTCGGCCGGTCCTGTCTCGAAGTCGTAGAAGAGGGAGGACACCGGGGCCCGCCAATCGTGGACGAGCACCTCGCGGGTGTCGGGATCCCGGAAGCTGTGCAGGCCGATGTAATGCGCAGCGGTCGAGGTGGTCTCCTCGCGGTGGAAGTCCACCCGCCCGAAATAGGGGGGAGAGGAGCAGCTTCTCCAGGCGACGCCGCGCCTCGTCGGCATTCATCGTCACGCCGACGGTCTCATCCACCTGGATGCGGATGTTCGCCTTCTCGGCATGGTCCATGTCCCGCTGGTTCTTCCAGATGAGCTCCTTGTTCTCCTGGATCTCCTCCGCCGAGCGATCGATCGAGGAGGTCAGACGATCCCGCTGCGTCCGGAGCTTCTGCAGGACCTCCTGCAGGCGTGCGCGCTCCTGGGCCTCGTCAGCCGCTGTGATCTCTGCCATCGCCCCGCTCCTCCTCCGGATCATTCGACACCGGGACAGCGGCAGATGGATCCGGCCCCGAGGAGAACAGTCGTCGAGACAGAGGAGCCGGCGCCATCCGCCGCCGGGACAACTCGAACGTCACGTGAGGTTTGCGCCGAATCCGTCGGTCTTGCCGAACCCGCCGATCCCGGAGCGTGAGGCGTTGGGAACGGTCGTAGAGTGGGGCTGATGTCTGACGAGCCTTCGACCCGACGCCGCGGGAGGCCTGACACCCACGCATCCTGCCGGGATGCCGTCGTCGCCCCCACCCGGTCCGACCCGCTGCTGCGGCTGCTCTCCGACCGGCTGGGCGGCCCGGCCGGTGCCCGGCTCCGGCCCTCCCGTCGTCGGAGCGTGACGCGCGCGCTGTTGGTGATGACCGCTGTGGCCGTGCTGCTCTCGGTGCTGACCATGCAGCACTGCCGCGCCGAGGGTTGGGTGGGCGTAGCCGTGTACCACCATGGCTGCTACTCGGACGTCTCTGCCCTGTATGTGCAGCGTGGGCTCGCGCAGGACCCGTGGGCGCCGTTCGTCGACGGCGCCTGGTTCGAGTACCCGGTGCTGACCTCCCTGCTGGCCTCGCTGGCCGCCTTGGTCACCCACGGGGTGGACGCCGTGACGAGCACGCTGGCGCCGTCGCTGGTGTATTGGGAGGGCCGCCTGTCCCTGCTGTACTGGGACGTGACCTTCCTGGGTGCCGCCCTGGCCTGGTTCGTGCTGGTGCTGGCCGTGATGCGCGCGGCCGGGCGACGCCCCTGGGACGCGGCGATCGTGGCCACCTCCCCGGCGATCATCTACGGAGCGGGCATCAACTGGGACCTCTGGGCCACGGCCGCGCTGGTGCTGGCGCTGCTGGCGCACCAGCGCGGACAGCACCTGACCGCCGGCGCCCTGATCGGAGTGGGAGTCTCCTTCAAGCTGTTCCCCCTGTTCCTGCTGGGGGCGGTGTTCGTGCTCGCCGTGCGCCGCGACGGCCTGCCGTGGAGCGCGTTCGGGCGCACACTGGGCGCCGCCGTCCTCGCCTGGGTGACCCTGAACCTCCCGGCCATGCTCGTCAGCCCGGAGAACTGGTCCCAGTTCTGGGCGTTCTCCGCCGAGCGCGGCGCTGGGTACTCCTCCATCTGGCACATCTGGCAGGTGCTCGCCGAGGGTCAGGGCGGCAGCGGGCCGGCACCGGAGCTGATCTCCACTCTGAGCCTGGCGCTGTTCGTGGCTTGCTGCCTCGGCGTGCTGATCCTCGGCGCGAAGGCTCCCGTCCCGCCGCGGACCGTCCAGCTGCTCCTGCTGATCGTCGCGGCCTTCGCGCTGGTCAACAAGGTCTACTCGCCGCAGTTCATGATCTGGCTGATCCCGCTGATCGCCCTGGCCGCGCCTCGGTGGCGGGACGTGCTGATCTGGCAGGCCGCGGAGTTCCTGCACTTCTGGGCGGTGTGGATGTACCTGGCCGGCGTCGTCGGGGACCACCAGCCGCAGCACAGCATGGCCGACGGCGTCTATGTGCTGGCCGTGCTGGGCCACATGGCCGCGACCCTGTGGATCATGGCCGTGGTGGTGCGGGACATGTACCGGCCGGAGCGCGACGTCGTGCGGAACCCGCCGGTGCTGGATCAGCGGCGCTGACGGACGTCACGTCGCGGCCCGGCCACAACCCACGGGGCGATCCGGTCTCCGGCCGAGAGATGCCCCGGCCGGAGACCAGCGACGTCAGCCCCTCAGTGGTTGCCCTCTTCGTCGTAGGTGCCGAACTCCATCTCGGCGTCCCATTCGTCGAGCTCGGCCTCCTGCCAGGAGCCGTAGGTAGGGTTGGGCAGGACGAACCAGTCGTCGCCCCACCGGTCGGCATGCTCCTCGATGAGGTCGTGCTGCTCCTCCAGGTCGGCGCCGGCGTAGCCCTCATGGAAGTCATGCAGAGTGTCGCCGAGCTGCATGATCAGCTCGTACTCGGCCTCCACGGACTCCCGGCGCTCCTGCTTGGGCGGACCCAGCAGCAGGACCTGGTCCTCCTCCACCTGCGGGAACTCCAGCTCCTCCAGCATGGCGAGGGTGTCATCGAGGTTCTCCTCCGTGCGGTCGGAGAGGTAGACGATCGTCACGCCCAGCTCATCGGCACGCTCGAAGAACTCCAGGGCGCCGGGGATGACGCGGGCCGTGCCTTCGCGCTCCCAGTGGTCCCAGGTCTCCCAGTCGGTGTAGTCGTGGCACTGGGCCATGTCCCGAGCGAGCAGCTCGGAGTTGTCCACTGCCGTCTCGTCCAGGTCGGTGATGAGCGCCAGATCCTCGCCGTCGGCCTCGTCGACGAGCTCCTCCAGGCGCTGCTCCGCCAGGCGGTAGGTCTGCGCCTGCAGGGCCTTGGCCTCCGCGCTCTGCTGCTGCCAGCGCAGACCCATGGCATGTTCGAGGACCGCGCAGTCCTCATCCGTCTCCGCATCCTCGGCAGCCGCGTCGTCCGACGTCGCGCCGTCGTCGTCGGTGTCAGCGGCCTCAGCGGCGTCGTTGACGTCCTCGTCGACGTCCGCACCGTCCTCCCCGTCAGCACAGGCCGTGGTCGCCAGCAGTGCGAAGGCCCCCAGGCCAGCCAGTGTCTTCTTCATGAGTCGACTCCCCTCGTGCGGTATACCAAGTCCGTTCTCAGGTTCTCACAGGCATCCTCCGCGAGGAAGGCCCGAGACGCCTCCGACCAGCTCATCCGTGACACGTACCACTGTTACCATCGAACAGCACACAGCGGGGAGAGGTGACCGACCATGAGCGACTACCAGCAGGTCGCCCGCCTGGACCTGAACCTGCTGATCGCTCTCGACGCCCTCTTGACGGAGAAGAGCGTCACCCATGCGGCGCGGAGGCTTCATCTCAGTCAGCCAGCTCTGAGCGCCTCACTCGCCCGCCTCCGGCGACACTTCGGAGACGACATCCTGGCGCGCCAGGGAAACACCTACCGACTAACTCCTCTGGGAGAGCGTCTCACCGAACACACCACCACGGCACTCGAATCCGCACATCGCGTCTTCGACCTCACACCGCATTGGCGGCCAGAGCAGTCAACGCGCGAGTTCACCATCTTCGGGTCCGACTACGGCCTGGCCATGATGGGCGCCCTGCTGTCGAAACGCATGGCGGAGACGGCTCCCCGAGCGACAGTGCGCATGCGGCTTCACAATCCGACCGTGGTCGAAGATGCGGCACACCATCTGCGCACGGCGGACGGGATGATCCTGCCCCACGGCTTTCTCACAGAGCTCTCCCACGCTGACCTGTGGCAGGACGAGTGGGTGATCCTCGCCGCAGAGGACAACCCTCACCTGTCCGAGCCACTGACGATGGACATGCTGGCGGCCTGCCCGTGGGTCGTCACGTACCTGACCCGCTCCGCATTCACGGCCGCGGATCGCCAGATGCGTCATCTGGGTCTGGAGCCCAGGATCGAGGCCGTGGTGGAGAGCTTCCTGGCCCTGCCCAACTTCGTCCGCAGGACCCGACGGCTTGCCGTCCTGCACCGTGGCATCGCGCAACGCCTGCCTCTTCAGGGGCTCCGCCTGCACTCCGTGCCGTTCGACGTGCCAACGGTGCGCACCGCCCTGTGGTGGCATCCGGTCCATGACAATGACCGCGAGCACCGCTGGTTCCGGGAGCTGCTCTGCGAGGTTGCAGCGGAGATCCGCATCCCCGCCGGCTCCGCGCGGTGACGGGGGCCCTCTCGTCCGTCATCCTCTGAGCGAGTCCGCCAGACGGCGCGCCCCCCGGACTGCCAAGGCCACGCTCATCAGCGTGGGGTTCATGGTCGTCGCCGTCGGGATGACTCCGTTGCCTCCGACCACCAGGTTGTCGTAGCCCCAGACAACCGACCACGGGTCGGCGACGCTGGTCCCGTCATCCGTGGTCCCGAGCCGCGTCGTGCCCTGATAGTGGAGGCTCGACCCCGCAGGCATGAGCCGCGGAGCGGCGACCAGGTGTCCGAGAGCCGTCCCGGCTCTGCGGAGGCGCTCTGTCGCAGCGCTGATCTCCGCCTCCTCCGTCGCAGTGAGCTCGTATCGGATCGTCATGCGCGGGAAGCCGAGATAATCCTCGCGCTCATCGTCGAAGCTCACTCCGTCCTCAGGACGCGGGTGCTTGCGAAGTCCGAATCCCATGTTGACGAAACCCCAGGGACTGTCACGGTGAGGGGAGTCCTCTGGCAACGGGAACGGCGGCTGCTCCGAATACATGACCTGGGCGGAGTACGGATGGTCAGGCTCGGAGAACGGGATGCGCAGTGCCGCAGCCACCGGATCTGCATGGCGGGCCCGGCGGGCCAGCTCCGCGTCTCGGTCCTCCTCAGGGACGTACCGGCGCATGGTCTCGCCGTCCAGCGCCACGGTGCACACCACCACGGGGTGCTCGGTGAGGTAGCGTCCGAGCGCCTGGGGTCGGACGCCGGAGCGCCACAGGAGCTGCGGAGTGCGGAAGGCATCGGCCGCGACGACGACGGCGTCGGCCGGGATCTCCTCGACCTCGCCGGTGCGCAGGTCCTGGGCTACCACGCCGCGAGCGCGACCGTCACCGTGAAGGATCTCCCGCACGAGCGTGAGGTCCCGGAGCTGGAACCTCTCCGCGAGCGGGTCCGACGCATCGGTGAGGGGACCCAGGACGACGTCGGCACCGGCCCATCGCATGGTGCCGTCCTCCTGGGGGTCTCCCGCGACCGGGAGCTTGCCGACGCCGCGCCCCTCGGGAAGCTCATCGGCGAACTCACCCTCCAGGATGGTCTGGAGGGCCGCGGCGATGGGGGAGTCGTCGAACGGGTCCTCGTGCACATGCAGCAGCTCCTCAGCCGCTGCCAGGAGGTCCTCCCATTCGGCGTCGTCGATGAAGGTCACCTTCTCGCTGTCCGCCGGGCGCGGTGTGGCACAGGTCCAGTGAGCACCCTGGCCTCCGACGTTGGAGGAGGCCGCCGCGGCAGGGAACTGTGCCGCCTCCGCGCTTCCCTCTCCGCCGTAGTCCAGCAGGAAGGTGCCCTGCCGGGCGGTGAAGCTTCCCTCCACCACAGTGTCCTCGGGGATGCCGAGGGCCGCACGGTGGTCCCCGGCGAGCGGACCCTGTGACTTCGTCCGGGCCTCCGCCTTGGTCTCCGGATCGAGGAGGTTCCGCACACTCTCTCCCGGCACTTCGGTGAGCTGAGGTCCGGCTTCGAGCATGATCACCCGGACATCCGGGCCACTCTCGAGCAGGGTCCGCGCGTAGGCGGACCCGATGGGGCCGCTGCCGACGATACAGATGGTCTTCATGATGATGACTCCGCCTCCTGTGATGACGAGTTGTCGATGGTGTCGCCGGAGGCACTCAGGGCGTCCCGGGGAAGCGCCGCGGCGATGACGATGCCGAGGAGGTAGACCCCGGCCAGGGAGAGAAACACCGACGAGAGCACCTCGTCATAGGCCTGGGCGACCAAGGCCTGGTCAGCCCCGGTTGCGGAGGCGACGCGTTCCGGCGAGAGGCCCTGTTGCGTGATCCGGTCCGGCAGACGCGACACCACCCCGGAACCGATCATGCTGCCGACGAAGCCTCCCCCTGCCGCTGCGCAAAGCTGGCGGACCAGGTTGACCATGGCCGTCGAGGCTCCCACATCCTGCGCAGGCACGACGGACTGTGCGACGGCCACGAGGAGGTTCATGATGCAGCCAGTGCCCACCCCGACCGCTGCCATGGCGATCATGGGGGCCGCCAACGGCGCGGACGTCGGGATGAACGCCATGGCCAGTAGGCCGGACGCGGCGAGCGCCGAGCCCACGAGAGGGTATCGGCGATAGCGGCCCGACCGGGCCACAAGCCAGCCTGTCCCCAAAGAGGCCACCAGCATGCCGAAGACGGTCGCCATGGGCACCAGGCCCGATGTCGTCGGCGAGACCAGGTAGGCCATCTGGATGTACGTCGGCACATAGGCGACCACCGCGAAGAGGCCCACGCCGATGACGGCCGCGAGGCCGCCGGTGAGCAGGACACCACGATCGGTGAGGATCGAGAGCGGGACCAGCGGGTGTTCCAGGCGCCGCTCCCGGAGCACCCACGCCGCGCCGCCGAGCACCATGATCGTCGCGGCCACAGCCATCTGGGGCTGCCAGACGTCCTCGCCCCACCAGGTGATCAGCAGGATCAGGGAGACCGAGGACATCACGAAGAGAAGCACGCTCCACGGATCGATCCGCACTGTGCGGTCACCGCTGATCCGTGGGATGAAGGCCCAGGCACCGGCGACGGCGAGCGCCCCCAGCGGCACGTTGATCCAGAAGATCCACGGCCAACCCCAGGTCTCAGTGATCAGTCCGCCGAGCACGGGACCCACCACGATGGCCACGGGAAAGGCCAGACCCACGATGCTCAGGTGTTTGGCGCGCTGCCTCGGGGGAGCGACGGAGGCGATGATCGTCTGGGACATCAGCTGCATCGCTGCGGCGCCACACCCCTGCACGAGACGGGCCGCCACGATCTGCGGAAGGCTCTGAGCGTAGCCGCAGAGCAGGGAGGCCAGGATGAACACGACGAGCCCTGCGATGAAGACCCGGCGCACGCCGAGCCGATCTCCGACCCTGCCCAGGAAGGGCAGCAGCACCGCGGCTGCCATCGTGTACGAGACCACGATCCAGCTGAGATGCTGAACGGCCCCCAGTTCGCCGGCGATCGTGGACAGTGCCGTCGAGACGATCGTGTGATCGATCGCCCCCAGGAACGCGGCTCCCAGAAGCGTCGCGAGCACAGCGCGGAGCCTCCAGGACGTCAGATGCCCGACGCGCGCTTCGGCGGCGTCACCGCGCATGGACGCTCCTGCGAATCAGGTCATGCTGCCGACGGACGAGCTCCAGGGAGTCGACCTGCCCGAGATCTGCAAAGGCATGACCCTCCCACTCGGAGGAGAACCACCCGCGGAAGCCGCCGTCGGCGAAGATCCGCACCAGCCGCGGATAGTCGATCGCGGGCTCCTGTCCGTCCTCGTCGATGTCATAGAACTTGGCGTGGACATGCATGATCTGCGGCATGATCTCCTGCCAGGCCTCGACGTCGACGTGCCCCTGCATGTTGAAGGCGAGTCGGGCGAAGGGGCCCAGAGTGGCGGGGTCGATGCCCCGGGAACGCAGGTAGCCGAGAAACTCCTCCTGCCTGACCTGAATCGGCTCGTCGGTGGCCCAGATCTCCTGCAGGCGATCGAGCGCCGCGGAGTCCAGCCCCATCCTGCCCATCGTGCCCAGCAGCGTCGGCGCCATCCGGCGCATCGTGGACGAGAAGTCCGCGACGAAGCCCAGCAGCGGCGAGTCGAGCTCCTCGTACACCTCACGCACCCGCAGGATCGGCTCAGAATCAGGTCCATGCGGGGCATGGATCTCGTAGGCCATCTTCAGCTCGAGCTCCTCCGCGAGGGGCAGCAGCCGCCTGAGCAGCTCCGGCTTGGCGGACTGGATGCGCACCAGCGGGAATCCCAGCCGGTGCGCGCCGTCGAACAGCCGTCGGGTGAAGTCATACTCCTCGTCGAGAGTCATGTCTCGATCGTTTCGGCGTCCCATGTCCAGGTTCGCGCCGAACGAGGTCGCCGTGAACCCGTAGCGATCGAAGCTTCTGCGCCAGCGCTCGACGAAGCTCTCCGTGACATCGGGGTAGCTGCGCAGGGTCTGGGAGGCGACGATCTCGATGCCCGGCCCGATCCCCAGGTCCGCCACCCGCTGCAGAGTGGAGTCCAGGTCCAGCTGGCCGGCGACGAGCTCCGCGGTTGCGGAGTACAGGGTCAGTCCCAGTCCGAACGGGAGCTCGCCCGTCGCGGCAGGCTCCGCAGGACCTGACTGCTCGGCGCCCGCACGATCCGTGACAGAGAACGTCCCGTCACTCGGCGTGCCGGTCGAGGCCGAGTCACGCACGATCAGCTCCTGATCGACCGTCACGTGATTCGGCACGTAGGTACCAGGGCCCTCGGGCGTTCCCGGCGCGATCTGCATGTAGGGCAGGCGCAGGACCACGGAGAGCTCGATCCTGTGACTGGCCCCCACAGGGGAGGCCTCCTCCTGCTCGATCACCAGCAGCGGGTGATCACCCACGAACCACAGGACGTCCCACCGGTCGGGCAGCTCAGCGACCGGATGCCGCCCTCCCGCCAGCTCGAGGCTGAGCCTCTCCGGGGCGACGCGGTCTCCGTCCACGCTGACGTCGACGGACTGCACGGCGGAGAGCCACAGGCTGCGGTACCAGGGCAGCTGCAGGGCGATCGCCACCCCCTCCGGGTGGCTCCGGAGCGCAGAGTCGTTGATCAGGACGTCATGAGTGGCCATGGCCGTGTCTCCTCCGTGTCAGGTCGTTCCTTGGTGTCTCAGACCGATGCCGCAGATCGTGCGGATCGGATGGGTGGTGCCGGTCGGGCGGCCCCGACCACATTGGTGATCTCACCGACGCCTTCGATCCACATGGTCACGGTGTCCCCCTGGACCAGGGGCGGCGGGTCGGTCACGCCGCGGCGGCCCCACAGCTCGGCCAGACATCCGCCGTTGCCGACGGTTCCGGAGCCCAGGACGTCGCCGGGGCGCACCACCGAGTTCCGGGAGGCATAGGCGACCAGCTCCGGGAATGTCCATCCCATATGGGACGTCAGATCCTGGCCGACCAGCTCACCGTTGACATAGACCTCCGCCCGCAGCCCCATCCGCCCGTCCGGGCCGCAGCGCCGGTTCAGCTCATCCGCCGTGACGATCCACGGGCCGAGCGTGGTGCCGAAGTCTTTGCCCTTGCAGGGCCCCAGGCGCACGCGCATCTCTCTGCTCTGGAGGTCTCGGGCGGACCAGTCGTTCATGACCGTGTAGCCGAAGATGTGGTCTTCGGCCTCATCCGGCGTCAACGACGTCCCCTCAGAGCCCTCAACTCCGCCGACGACGGCCGCGAGCTCCAACTCGAAGTCCAGCCGCTCCGTGACCGGCGGACTCATGAGCTCGCCCGTACCCAGGACCGTGTGGGGATTCGTGAAGTAGAACGTCGGTGCCTCGTACCACTCCGGCACGACCTGGCTGCGGCCGTCAACCGCCGCACTGACCCCTTCGACGTGCTCTTCGAAGGCGACGAAGTCACGGATCGAAGCAGGCTCGAGCGGCGCGACGAGAGTGACCAGGTGCCACGGGATCAGCTGCGGGTCAGTCCGCTCGCAGGCCTCCCGCGCGGCGGCGACGCCGCCGGCGATGACCTGGCTCATGGTCAGGTCCTCAGGGAACGCCACGACGCCTTCGGTGCGGATGAATCCCTCCTGGACGCGTCCGTCGTACCGCCACCGTCCGACCTTCATGCGCCCACCTCCCGGGTCGGTCTGACCGCGCCGGTGCGATCCCCGCCGTCGCGCATCAGGGCAGCCGCGTTGCCGGCCAGGATCCCCTCCCGCACGTCGTCGTCGAGACCGGCCTCGGTCACGAGGGAGACCGGATCGTCCGTGCCCATGTCGAACGGATAGTCGCTGCCCATCAGCACCCTGTCGGCTCCGACCGCCCCGACGAGCCCACGAAGCGCAGCCGCGTCGTGGACGACGGTGTCGAACCAGATCCGACGCAGGTACGTCGACGGAGGATGCGCACAGACCTGCGCTTCCGGACGCACCCGCCACGCCCGGTCCGAGCGGCCGACAGCGGCGGGCAGATAGCCGCCCCCGTGGGCGACGATCAGCTTCAGACGCGGATGCCGGTCCAGCACTCCGGCGAAGATCATGTGGGACAGGGCCACCGCGTTCTCCACGGGCTGGCCCACGGTGTTGGACAGGTAGTAGCGATCCAGACGTTCATCGAGGCTGCAGCCGAAGGGGTGGAGGAACACGACGGCGCCGAGCTCCTCGGCCCGGCTCCAGAAGGGCTCCAGCCGCTCATCGGAGAGCTCCACATCGCCGGCGAAGGAGGACACCTCCACCCCCGCCAGGCTCCGTGTGCTGACAGCATCCTCGAGGCAGTGGACCAGGGCCTGCGGCTGCTGCAGCGGCACGAGACCGAGACCGGTCAACCGGTCCGGCGCGTCCGCGACGTGCTCCGCGATGTGCCGGTTCGCCTCGCAGGCTGCCCACACGGCGAGCTCCTCATCGGCCCAAGGGTAGTAGTGATTCGGCGACGGGCTGACCCATTGCCGGTCGACGCCCTGGCTGTCCATCCTGCTCAGCCGCGTCTCCAGGTCGGTCAGGGCGGCGAATCGGGAACCGATCATGGCCGCAGAGGCTCGCAGGCTCTCCTCGCCCTGGCGGACCATCTCCAGTTCGGCGGCCGCCGCAACCCCGGCGGGGTCCCGCCGTTCGACCTCGGCCTGGAGATCCGGCATCAGGAGATGGGCATGGACGTCGGTGATCATGCCGGCACCGCCATCTGTTTGGCCGTCGCGACGATCAGCCCCGGAGCATCGGCCTCCCGGTCGCCGTCGAGCTGCCACTGTCCGAGCTGCACTGATGCGTCGACGACGGCAGAGGCGCGAGGCACGCGCCGAGCGTGGAATGCGGACCACAGGTCATCGTCCAGACGGTCGGAGGAGAGGAGGAGCTCCGTGAGCACCGCGGCATCCTCGAGCCCTTGGGCCGCGCCCTGCGCGATGGTCGGAGGGCAGCTGTGCGCCGCGTCTCCGATGATGACGGCTCTGCCCCTGTTCCACGGGGCAGGCACCAGGTGCGAAGTGAACCAGGTGTAGTTGACGGCGGCGCCCTGGCGGAGGTCCCGGCGGATGGACTCCCACGGGCCGCCGTAGCTGGCCGAGAGGTCATCCATGATGCGCACTGCCTCAGCGTCGTCGACTCCGGTCCGGTCCTGGGCCGCCTCGACCAGGAAGGCGTACATGGAGTCGTCTCCGGTGGGGGTGTATCCGGCGATGTAGGCCGGCCCGCCGTAGAACAGCTGGGTCTCGGTGACCTCGTCCGGACGAGAGACGAAGGTGCGCCAGATGCCCATCCCGGTCGGTTCTGGCCGTTCACCGATGCCCAGTCCGTCGCGGATGGTCGAGTTGAGACCGTCGGCCCCGATGATCAGGTCGTAGGGGCCCCTGTCCTGCCCGTCCACGAAGAGGCCGATCTCGGTGCCGCGATCGTCGATGTGCGTGACCCGTGCCCCCATCTCCACCTGGGCGCCCGCGTTGAGGGCACCCTGGTACATGATGCGGGCCAGCTCACGACGCGGCATGCCCATTGCCGCGGGGAGGTCATCGCCCCCGGTCTTCACATCGGGGAGCTCCGCGACGACAGCCGCGTCGGGTCCCGGCGCCCGCAGGCGCAGACCTTCGAAGGGGTACCCACTGTCCCGCACCTCCTCCCACAGGCCGAGCCCGCGCAGAGCACGCAGTGCGTTGCCCTGCAAGGTGATCCCAGAACCTTTCGCGCTGATCTCTGACGCTGATTCGAAGACCTCGACCCTCACGCCGGCCTGGGCGAGTCCTCTGGCGGCGGCGAGGCCGGTCACTCCTGCGCCGACGATGGCCACGATGGCGACTGCTGACATGGGATTCTCCTCAGAAACAGGCCGGTCAGAGCACGGCGATGGGATTGATGGGTGAGCCGACGGCCCCTGTGATGGGCAGCGGCGGGGCCGCCAGGAAGAACTCATAACGACCGGTGTCCGCACAGATCCGGGCCAGCTCCTCCAGATTCCACATCTCACCGATGGTCAGGCCCATGTTGGGGATGCAGACCTGATGGAGCGGCTGGAACGCCTGGTCGAATTCGTTGGGGCGCACTTCGAAACCCCAGGTGTCTGTGGCCACCGCGGCGACCTCGGAACGGTGGAGCCAACTCGCCGTGGTGAAGGAGAGCCCTGGGGCCGGCCCTCCGGCATAGTCGCCCCAGGCGCCCGGACCCACTCGGGACAGCTGCCCGGTCCGGACCAGCAGGATGTCGCCGCGTCCGACCTGGCTGGAGACCCCCTGGGCCTCGATGCAGCCCTCGATCTCCCCCTCTGTGATGGCGTGACCATCCGGAAGCTCCCCGGTCTCCGGGTGCAGATGGCGTCCCAGATCCAGGAGCACTCCGCGGGAGACGAGGGTGTCGGCAGCATGTTCGATGCCGGTGACGAGGTCCCCGTCGCTCGTGACCACCTCGCCGGCCCTCCTCCCGTTCCACGCCCAGCCGTGGTCGAAGATGTGCCCCAGGCCGTCCCATTGGGTGGAGCACTGCAGGGGCATGGCGACGACATCGTCCGCGCCGCCGATGCCGTGGGGGAAGCCCTGCATGCCTCGCTCAGCGTCCGTCCCGGTGTCCAGCATGGTGTGCACGGGGTTCGTGCGGCGTCGCCAGCCCTTCTGCGGCCCGTCCATGTCGAAGCGCAGCGCGAGAGAGACCGTACGTCCCTCGCGGATCAGGCCGGCAGCTTGGATCCGTTTCTCGGTGTTGATGAAGTTCAGGGTGCCCAGGACGTCGTCCGCGCCCCACCGCCCCCAGTTGCTGCAGGCCCGTGCGGCCTCCGCGATATGCCTCTCGGCGGCGCTGCGGTCGAGATCGCCGCTGTGGAGGGGCCTGCTCCGTGTCGTCTCTCTCATGTGTCCTCCTCGGTGGTGCACCGGACGGTCTGACTGCCGAGCCGTTCGATCGACCCGACCATCACGTCGTCATCCTGCAGCATCCGTCCCCAATGCATACCGTTCCCGGCGGGGCTGCCGGTGAGCAGGAGGTCCCCCGGCCGCAGCGGCATCGTCTGGGAGGCCTGGGCCACCAACGTGGGGATGTCGAAGAGGAGGTCAGACGTGCGGGAGTCCTGCATGACGGTGCCGTTGAGGCTCAGCCGGATGCCCAGATCCCCAGGGTCCACGAAGGGCGCCGGGACAAGGTACGGACCGGTCGGCAGGAAGCCTGGGGCGTTCTTCGACCGATACCAGTCTGTTCCGATCTCCTTCATGTCCTTCCGGAACACCAGGTCACGGGTCGTGATGTCGTTGACGATCGTGTATCCGGCGATGTGGGCCTCGGCTTCGGCGGCCGAGATCCGATACGTCTCCCGACCGATGACCACGGCCAGCTCAAGCTCCCAGTCATGCTGCTCGCTATAGCTCGGCAGGGTCAGGGCCTCATCGACGCCGACCACGCAGGCCGGCAGCCCGATGAAGAAGTAGGGCTCACCTTCAGCCTTCCTCCTGTCCATGAGGTCAGCGGCGAAGGCTCGCGCCTCCTCGGGGCTGCGGTCGCCGTCCTGAGTCAGACCTGCGGCCACCAGTTCGATGACATGCTCGCGGTAGTTGGCCCCGGTCTGGAGCACCTGGCGAGGTTCCACCGGAGCGGCCAGCCGCACGGAATCGACCGGGCGCCATGCATCTGCGCTCTCCGCCACCGCTTCGAGTCGGCCCCAATCAGGTGCCGCGAGGAATGCGTTGAGACTTTTCGCCCCGAGCTCGTCGTCGCTGAGCAGTCGGATCTCGTCATTCCGGACGACGCCGGTGCGACCGTCGTCCACACGTGCGAGCGCGAAAGGGACGTCCAACGTCCACGCTTCAGGGGTCATCGCCGCCTCCAGTCTTTCAGCCATGGCATCACAGCGTCGGCCGGCGGCTCAGCCGCGACCCTGCACCGCGTAGGGGTTGATCAGGGAGTCCCTGATCTCCTCAGGGACTCCCTCTTCCGTCGCGCTGGGCCCATCCGCGGGCGGAAATGACTCCGTCATCGACATCGGCATCGCGCCGTTGCGGTAGAAGTTGTTCGACCCCTGGGACGGCGTCCAGGTGTTGGGCTCCCAGTCGGGCACGTAGTTCCGGTAGCCGCCGGTGTTGAGCTCGATGCGCAGCGACGAGGGCTCCCGGTAGTACAGGAAGTTCTGCTCGCCGATGCCGTGGATGGAGGGGCCGTACTCGATGTCGGTGCCGTTCTCCATGAGGACGTCGGCGGCGATCAGCAGCTCTTCGCGGGTATCCACCCAGAACGCGTAGTGGTTGACCCGGCCGGCTCGGGTGGAGCCGTCCAGCACGACACCCAGGTCGTGCGACTTCTCGTTCGTCGTCAGCACAGAGAACACCGAGACGGGGGCTTCGTCGAGCACGGTGCGGGCCATGTGCCGGAACCCGAGGACGCGGGTGTACCACTCGCAGAAGGCGTCGACGTCCCGGGCCGCGATCGTCACATGGTCCAGTTGGCGAGGGGCGCCTGCATGCGAGGAGCGACGCTGCGGACGGTCGGGATAGAGGGAGGCGAGGTCGCCCCCGCTCGTGTGGTGCTCCACGTCCCAGTGCAGAGTCATGGGGTGCCCCTGGGGCCCCGTGAAGTGGTAGGCCCGGCCGATGGTGTGACCCTCGAACCACTCACCCTCGACACCTTCGGCCTCCAGGCGGCGCACCGCCTCCTCGAGCGCCTCGAGGCTCGTGGTGCGCCAGGCCGCCGTGTGGAGGCCCGGCTCCTCACCGGGGACCACCACCACGCTGTAGCGGTAGTAGTCCCCCCAGCAGCGCAGGTAGACGGCGCCGTCGATCCGGTCGACCACCTGGAGCCCGACCTGATTCTCATAGAAGGAGACAGAGGCTTCCACGTCGGGAGAGGTGATGGCCACGTACGAGAGGTGGGAGAGAAGACTGATCATGGTCGTTCCTTTCGGTTCGCTTCTTCTTCCACTATCGGTGACCCAGGTCACGTCGAGGAGGGGTGATCCCGTATACGCGGGATCACGGAGATTTATGGAGACGGGCTTGCCGAGGCCGTCCGGGAGAACGCCGCATCGAAGGCCGCATCGGGCGGCCTCACCGCGTTGAGCCGGCGGACGAACTCCAGCGCCTCCGGGGCACCCTGACGGCGTTCCATCCCCGCGTCCTCCCACTCCACACTCGTCGGGCCCCGATACCCGATCGCGTTCAACGCGCGGAACATCCGCTCCCACGGCACCTGTCCATGTCCGGTGGAGACGAAGGTCCACCCACGGCGGGGGCTGTCCCACGGCAGGTGCGATCCGAGCACGCCGTTGCGACCGTCCAGCGCAGTCACGGACTCCTTCACATGGACGTGGAAGATGTGGTCGGCGAAGTCGAGGACGAACGCCACGGGATCCAGCTGCTGCCACATGAAGTGTGAGGGGTCGAAGTTGATTCCGAAGCCCGGCCGGTGCCCGATCGCCTCCAGTGTGCGACGCGCCGTCCAATAGTCATAGGCGATCTCGGACGGGTGCACTTCGAGCGCGAAGCGGACGCCGACCTCCTCGAAGACGTCGATGATCGGGTTCCACCGATCGGCGAAGTCCTGATACCCCGCGGCGATCATGTCCTCCGTGACGGGTGGGAACATGGCGACGTACTTCCAGATGGCCGAGCCGGTGAATCCGGTCACGGTACCGGCTCCCAGCCGGGCGGCCAGACGCGCGGTGTCCTGGATCTCCGCCGCGGCACGTTCCCGCACCCCCTCCGGTTCACCATCGCCCCAGACCCTGTCCGGAAGGATGTCCCGGTGCCGCTGATCGATCGGATCATCGCAGACCGCCTGACCGGTCAGGTGCCCAGCGATGGCCCAGACCTTCAGGCCCTGCTCCTCGAGCAGCTCCAGGCGTCCGGTGACGTAGGCGTCGTCGTCCCACCGTGAGGGGTCGAGGTGGTCACCCCAGCAGGCGATCTCCAGCCCGTCGTATCCCCATTCTCCGGCGAGTCGACAGACCTCCTCGAACGGCAGATCGGCCCATTGGCCGGTGAACAGCGTGATCGGTCGTCCCATGACGTGGTCCCCTTCTCATGAATTCCTGCCGGTACTCAGCTGCGGACCGGAGTCCACACGGACCCGTGCTGCGCGCTGTCCTCGACGGCGGCCAGCACTCGCTGCACGTCGAGGCCCTCAGCGAACGTCGAGTGCAGAGGCTCGTCCCCGGCGATCGCAGCCACGAAGTCCCTGGCCTGGTGCACGAAGCCGTGCTCATATCCGAGACCGTGCCCCGGAGGCCACCACGCCGCCGCGTAGGGGTGCTCCGGCTCCGTGACCAAGATGGTCGTAAACCCCTGAGCGGTGGAGGTCGCCGTCCGGTCATAGAACTGGACCTCGTTGAGCCGCTCCAGATCCCAGACGAGTGCCCCGGAGCTTCCCGAGACCTCGATCGTCAGGGAGTTCTTGCGGCCAGTGGCGAAACGTGTCGCCTCGAACGAGGCGAGGGCCCCGTCCGAGAGGCGCCCGGAGAAGATCGCCAGATCATCCACGGTGACCTCGCCCCATCCGTCGCCGGCGGTGCCGGAGAGACCCCGGCCCTCGTGCAGCACCGGTCGACGCTCGACGACCGTCTCGAGCGTGCCGGACACCGACTCAACTCGCTGACCGGTGACGAAATGGACCATGTCGATGATGTGCGCCCCGATGTCGCCCAGGGCACCCGAGCCGGCGTGCTCCTTCTGCAGCCGCCATACCAACGGCGCCTGGGCATCGACCAGCCAGTCCTGACGGTAGGCCGCGCGCACCTGCCGCACACGACCTATCCGACCCTCTCCGATCATGCGTCTGATGAGGGCAGTGGCGGGGAGACGCCGGTAGGTGAAACCGGCGAGCGCACAAGCGCCGGAGGTCTCCGCAGCGGCCGCCATCGCCTCCGCCTCTGGGAGGGTGTTGGCCAACGGCTTCTCACACAGCACGTGCTTGCCGGAGGCGAGCGCCGCCTGGGCGATCTCGGCGTGGGTGCCTCCTGGAGTGACGATGTCCACGATGTCGATGTCGTCGCGCGCGACGACGTCTCGCCAGTCGGTCGCGGAGCTCACCCAACCCCAGTGACGGGCAGAGGACTCCACGGCGGCGGCGTCCCGGCCCACCAGGACTGCCATCTCCACCTCTGCAGGCAGGTCGAACATGGCCGGGGCCTGCCTCCACCCGACGGAGTGCGCCGCGCCCATGAATCCGTGGCCGATCATCGCCACGCGCAGTCGCCTGCTCATGCGAGCACCACGTCCTGCGCCACGGGTACGCGGTTCGTGACATAGCGACCTGGTCCGCCGTCGGATCCCGGTGAGATCTGCATGTAGAGGAGCCTCATCGTCAGCACCACCTCAACGTTCACGGAGTCGCCCAATGCCGGCACGTCATCGAGGGTGATCACGACGTCGGGTCGGTCGGCGACGAACCAGAGCGTGTCCCACTGCTCGGGCAGCTCCTCGATGCGATAGGAGCGGCCCTGCAGCAGGAAGCGCACGCGGTCGCGGGGGACCTCGAAGCCGTCGACGCGCACCTCCACGTCGTCGACGGCGGAGAGCCACAGGCTCCGGTACCACGGCAGCTGCACAGAGACGGCAAGACCGTCCTCGGTGCGCCGGACGTCCTCAGCAGAGAACAGAGAGTCATGTGTAGCCACGGGATGTCCTTTCGTCAGACCTGCGCCGGGACGGTCTCTTCGATGGCGCTGCGCATGAGCGCATGCTGCTTCTTGACCAGATCGATCGGGTCCGCCTCGCCAAGGTCGGCGAAGGCGTGCCCCTCCCATTCGCTCGAGAGGTACCCTTGGAATCCCCCGACCACGAACTGCCGGACGATGCGAGGGATGTCCATGGCAGGCTCCTGACCGTCGGCTCCGATGTCGTAGAACTTCGCGTGGACGTGGAAGATCTGCGGCATGATGTCCAACCAGTCCTCGGCCGGCACGAGCCCGTGCATGTTGAACGCCAGGCGGGTGAACGGCCCGAAGCGCAGCGGGTCGATCCCGTCGGCTCGCAGGTGCTCTTCGAACTGCTCATTGCGCTCGTGCATGGATGCCGGGCGCCTCCAGATCTCTTCCATCACCGCGAAGTGACCGTCGTCGAGCCCCATCCTGCGCAGCTGGTCCAGCAGCATGGGCGAGAGACTGTGCATAGTCGACGAGAAATCTGCGGTGAAGCCGAGCCGCTCCGAGTCGAGCTCCTCATACATCTCCCGGATCTCCAGGATCGCCGGGGAGTTCGGCCCCTGGGGCGCATGGATCTCGTAGCCCAGGAGCTGGTCGTACTTCTCCGCCAGCGGCAGGAGACTGCTCAGCAGCCGCTTCCCGGCGGAACGGATCACCACACGTCGGAACCCGAGGGTGTGGGCCGTCTTGAGCTGGCGGGCGAAGAACTCGTACTCCTCGTCGGGCGTCATGTCACGGTGCTTGCGTCGCCCCATATCCAGGTTCGTCCCGATTGCGCTCGCCTCGAGACCGCATTCCTCGAGGAGCCGGAACCACAGATCGACGAAGTCGCGGTCGACGTCCGGGTAGGTGCGCAGCAGTTGGGCGATGTTGAACTCGACGCCGGGCCCGATCCCCTGTTCGGCCACAGACCGGATCAGGGTCTCCGGGGTGTACTGCCCCGCGGCGAATTCGCTCGTGAGGGAGTACAGGGTCGTGCCCAAGCTGATGCCGGTGCCAGCGATGCCGTCGCGAACTGTCATCGTGATGCCTCCGTCTGTCGTGCGTGTGAGTGGTGCCCGGCCAGCACGGTGCGGGCCTCTTCGGCGTTGGTGATCATCCGAGAGCCGCAGGACTCCGCAGCCGTCCGCTGCAGGGCCTGTTCATCACGGATGATGTCGAACGGGCTCTGCCAATCGTTCCAATGCCAGCCCTCGTACTCGCTGGAGACTGCTCCGGAGTATCCGTTCTCCACCAGCTGCGAGATGAGGTCTCGCACCGGCACGGAGGGCTCCTCGCCGTGGTCGTCGATGCCGAAGAACTTGCCGTGCACATGCCGGATCCAGGGCATGATCTCGAGCCAGTCGGCGACGGGTGCGGGACCGAACAGGCCGGTGGCCGCGATGGCGCTGTCGATGCCGAACTCCGGATGCCCATGCTCTGCGGCGAGACCGATGAACCGGCCGAAGCGCTCGTTGTGCTCCTGCTGGTCGGCGGGCGGGCCCTGCCGGTGATACTGGTCCCAAAGGTCCACCAAGGCCTGCAGGTACTCCTCGCGAGCGCCTCGGCGCCGGTAGGCCTCCACCCGTGAGGGGGCGAAGCCTGTCACAGTGGCGCCCCAGTCCATCGTGAATCCCAGCAGCGGCGATCCGACCTTCTCGTAGCGATCCCGCAGCGCCAGGATGCGAGGGTGGGACGCGTACTGATCGGCATGGACCTCGAGAGCCAGCGTCACCTCGTTCTCTTCGGCGATCGGTACGAGTCGCTCCATGGAGTCCGGCGTGATGGAGATCTGCACCCGGGCCACCGGGAAGCCGAGTGCGGCCGCGGCTTCGATCTGCGGCCGCATGTAGTCGACCAGCTCGTCCTGATCGAGAAGACGGTCCCGATGGATGCCGATGTCGGCGTTGATCGCCAAGGACGTCGGTATGAGGTCGACCTCCTGGAGCAGCTCGCGGAACCACCCGGCGAACCGGTCGTCGACGGCGGGGAAGCCCTTGATGCTCGAAAAGCCGATGAGCTCCAGACCGGGTCCGTAGCCCTCAGCCGCGACCTTCCTGATCAGCGCCTCGAGATCATACTCGCGCCCGTGGAACGGACGGGTGAAGCTGTAGAGAGTGACGCCCTGGACGGGCGTGCCGAGCTGGCCGCTCATGCGGACACCACCTTCATCGTCTTCTCGTCATGCTCATGGATGCGGAGGACCTCGCCGTCGCCGATGATGATGTACGGGATGTAGAGCGAGAGGTCGACGGCAACCGAGTGCTCTGTTCCGTCCGCGATGTCCGCAGCACCAGAGAGCACCGCGGAGTCGACGGGGAACCACCACTCGTCGGTCACCTCGGCCATCTCGTCGAAGGTGAAGGTCCGTCCGTTCATCTCCCATCGCAGCGAGTCTTCGGGCACGGCATGTCCGTCGATGCTCAGGTCCGCTCCGGCGATGCAGGAGGCCGGGAGCGACCGGTACCACGGAATCCGCACCTCCACAGATACCCGTGGGCCGCTGCTCTGCAGCGTCCCCTGTTCGATGATCCGATCAGGAATCATGTGATCCTCCTTCTGTCAGCGAGGCGAGCGGCGCTCGCGCCCATGTCTGTGATCGACCGCGTTCGGCGTCTCCCGAGAGCCGCCGGGCGATCTCGCGCGCGCCGCGGACGGCCAGCGCAACGGATGTGAGCGTGGGGTTGCACGCTGTCGGGGTGGGAATCACGCCGTTCCCCGCCACGAAGACCCCCGGCACGTCCCAGAGCTCGCTGTCCGGTCGACAGACGCTGGATCCGTCGTCCTCCAGACCCATGCGAGTAGTCCCCTGATAGTGCAGCGACGATCCCAGCGGGAGCGTGAAGGGGGAGTCATCGAGCGGCTCGCCGATGGCCCGACCCCATCGGACGATCCTCTCCCGTGCCCGACGCAGCTCCCGGTGATCCTTCTCGGACAGGCGGTACCGGATGGTGGGGGCAGGCAGTCCGAAGGCGTCCGTGCGCTCGTCCGAGAAGTCGATGCGGTCCTCGGGAGACAGGTCCTTCGCGCAGAACAGCCCCAGCCCGACCACGGAGCCGGGCAGCACCGGGTCGTCCTCGGCGACAGGTACTGGTGAGGCGTCCAGCTGCATGATCTGGCCATGGAATGGCTCATCGTCGGTGTACGGCACCCAGGTCACCCCGCTGGTGGAGCTGAGCCCCATGCCGGGCTCAGCCTGGGCCGACTGCTCCCCAGCGCGGTCCACGACGTCACGGAGCCGGACCGCGAACACGACTTGGGTCTGGTCGTTCAGATATCGGCCGAGGGCTGTCGGCCGGATGCCGGAGGCCCAGAGCAGCTGCGGGGTGCGCAGGGCGTCCGCGGCGACGACGACGTGGGCGGCCCGGATGATATGAGTCGTGCCGCTCGTACGATCGGTCACCTCCACCCCTGCGGCCTGTCCGTCCTCTACGAGGACCCTGGTGACGAGGGATTCGTCGACCAGCCGGAACCCTGGGTCGGCGCGCGTGACATCGCCCAGCACGACATCGGATCCTGCCCACACGAGGGCCCCATCCTCGCGCCGGTGGACGGCAAGGGGCATCGGGCCAACCCGGGCCTCTGGCGCACGACCGCCGTCGAGCTCGGCAGCGAGCCGCGAGACGATGAGATCCCCGAAGGGAGAGTCTTCGAACGCCTGTGACGTCACACCCAGGAGTCGCTCGGCCTCGTGGAGCAGCGCGTCCAGGTCAGGGAGGAACCCGACCCTCTCCCCCTCGCGAGGGCGCGGGCAGGCACCGGTCCAGTGGGCGGCCATGCCTCCGACGTTGCAGGACTGGGCGGCCACGGGAAGTCCGTCGTCGCCGTCGCCGGCTGCGCCGTCGCCGACGAGGAAGGTGCCCGGTCGGGCCCGCAGCTGCCCGGCCTTGACCTCGCCCGGGTGGGCGACGGTCTCCGCGTCCGCATCGGGCCCCGCAGACCGGCGCTGCGCCTGGCTCCTCTCGTCGGGGTCAGCGATGTTCTTCACGTGTGCCCCGGGCGGCGCGGACACGGTCGGCCCGGCCTCCAGCATCACCACCGAGGTGCCCGGCCGGGTCTCAGCGATGATGCGTGCGTAGGTCGCACCAGTTGGGCCGCTGCCGACGATGACGACGTCCGTCTCCTCCGGATAGCGACTCATGCCTCCACCGCCAGCTCCGCGATCAGACGTGTGGACTCCACGCTCTCCGTCGTGGGGTAGTACTCGAGCCCGATGGGCCCTTCGTACCCGGAGGCACGCAGGATTCGCAGTCGGTCCGCGACGTCAAGGGAGCCGGTGCCAGGTTCGCCGCGGCCAGGGGCGTCAGCGAGCTGCACATACTGGACCAGGTCGCCGGCGGCGGCGAGCTCGACGGCCATGTCTTCGCCCTCCACGGCCGAGTGATAGATGTCGTAGAGGACGCCGAACTCCGGTGAGTCCACCCCGCGTGCGACGTATGCCGCCTCCGAGGTCCGGTCCAGCAGCGATCCGGGATGATCGACTCGGATGTTCACTGCTTCCAGGACCAGAGAGATCCCAGAACCTGCGATCTGTGCGGTGGCATTCCGGTAGATCTCGATGAGCGCGTCCAGCTGCGCCTGGCGACTCATCCCGCCGAAACCGGTGCCGCTGCCCACCACCATCCTCGGACAGCCCAATGTCTGCGCGATCTCCACCCCTTCATCGAGCTTCCGGAAGAACTCCGAGTGATCTCGGGGAGGGATCATGAACTGAGTTCGGGGCTCCGCGAGCTGGGAGACCAAGCTCACCCCGGTCTCCTGGAGGGCGTCCTTCAACGCGGGCACATCCTTCGGCCTCGCTGGTGCGTCGACCCCGGTCGGACCCCACATCTCGACGGCATCGAACCCCGCGGCAGCGGCGGCTCGAACGCGATCCGGATAGTCTCCGGCTTCTGTGAAGAGCAGCTCGATGTTCGGAGCGAGCTGGTACATGGGACATACTCCTGTCACTGAGGTTCCAACTGGTGGCTTGTCGTCGTTGGCTGCGGCGCTCATCCCTTGAGCCCGCCGGCGAAGCCCTGGATGAACTTCTTCTGCGCGAACATGTAGAGCGCCAGGATGGGGACCATCGAGATGATGACGATGGCGAAGATCTGGTTCCATTGCGAGACCAGCGACCCGACGTAGTAGTACATGGCGACCGGCAGCGTCTGGACCTCAGAGCCCCCGAGGAAGACCAGCGCCGTGAAGAAGTCGTTCCAGATGATCAGTCCGCCCAAGATCGCCACCGTTCCGGTGGCCGGGGACATCAGGGGCAGCACCACTCGGAAGAAGATCTGGCTTCGGCTGGCACCGTCGATCAGTGCCGCTTCCTCATACTCAGTGCCGAGACCTCGGAAGAAGCCGGCATAGAGGAAGGTCGCCAGGGGAAGCATCATTCCGGTGTAGAGCACGATCATGCCCCAGGCCGACCCCGTCAGCCCCAGTGTGGTGGCGCCGATGTACAGCGGGACCGTCGCGAGCTGCGGCGGAAGGATGATGCCCACCAGGAACAGGTAGTACGTCGAGCGGCTCCACCGAGGCGAGGCGCTGCGGGAGATGACGTATCCGGCGAGCGAACCGAGCAGGATCAGGCACAGCACGGATCCGCCGGTCATGATGATGCTGTTCGTCAGGCCTGCCAGGACGTCGGAGTTTCCCGTGGCGGTCAGCACGTTCTGAAAGCTGCTGAGGCTGGGAGTCTCGGGCAGAGCGAATGGTGAGGTGCCGAACACCTCGGCGTCGTCCTTCAGCGCCATCGAGATCACGAAGAAGAACGGCAGGATGTACAGGATCGCGATCAGCCAGAGGCTGACTTCACGGACAGCAGTGGATGCGGTGTACCGAAACATGGGTCAGTCCTTCGGTCCCTGGGTGATGCGCTGCTGGATCACCGCGAAGAAGATGATGATGACGGTCAGGATCAGGGCCAGAGCCGCGCCGTACCCGAAGTTCCCGAGAGCGAACGACTCTTTGTAGACCACCGTGGCCAAGTTCTCCGTGACTCCGGCGGGACCCCCGCCCGTGATCGCCATGATCGGGTCGAATATCCGCAGCCCATTGACGATCCCCAGAATGGTGGAGATGGCGATCGCTGGCCGGAGGGTCGGCAGGATGACGAACCAGAGCCGCTGGAGCGTCGAGGCTCCGTCGATCGCGGCGGCCTCCTCCATCTCCTGGGGGACGCCCGCCAGTCCGGCCATATAGATGACCATCGGGATGCCGGTGGTCTGCCAGGCGATGACCAACAGCACCACCCAGATCGCGAACGTCGGATCCGCGACCCAGGCACGAGCGAAGTCACCCAACCCGACAGCAGCCAGTGCGGTGTTGATGGGGCCGTTGAACTCGAAGATGTATCTCCAGACGTAGGCCGTGGCCAACGGTGACAGCACGACCGGCATGAAGAACAGCACCCGGAGCCAGTAGCGAGTCTTCAGCCCGCGGTTGAGCCCGAGAGCCAATGCGAGACCGAGGACGTTGGCCACCAGTACTGACCCGAAGGCCAGAAACAGCGTGTTCCACAGCGCCCGGAGCATCGAGGAGTCGGAGAAGATCTCACCGAAGTTCTGAAGCCCGATCCAGTCGAAGCCGCCGATTCCGCTCCAGTCGGTGAAGGCGTAGACCCCGCCGAACGCGGTCGCGAGATAGTGGACGCTGAAGACCAGCAGGACGCCAGGAAGCGCCCACCACCACCGCCCGAAGCGCGTCCGACTGCCGTGGGGCACCCGGGTTCGACCGACGCTCCTCGCGGCAGGCTCTGGACCCGATGGCGAGGGGCCCTCCTGATCGCGGAGGACAGTGCTGAGGGCATGAGGATCATGGGCGGCCTGGCCTGATCGGGAAGCGGGCTCACCATCGCGGACCTGGGCCATGGTCATCTCTCACTCCCCCCAGGCGTCGTCCATGTCGGTGAGCACCTGCTCCGGAGTCTTCTGGCCGGTGAGCAGGCCCTGGACGCCGCTGCCCAGCGCCTCGTAGATGGCCGGATTGGGCCACTCGTCGTTGGCGAAGGGCGCGTAGTAGTCGCCCTCCAGGAGCAGGTCCTCCACCGGTGCGTACGAACTGCCCGCGAAGTCGTAGTCATCCAGATCCGCCGGCAAAGCGTCCGAGACGTCTGCGTAGATCTCCAACGCATCGTCATCACGCAGCCAGTCGATGAAGTCCTTCGCCGCCTCGTTCTCCGCTGCGTCGGCGTTGAGCGACACAAGGTAATTGGCCGAGACCTGAAGCGACGGTCGCTGCCCCTCATGGGGAGGGAAGGCGTTGAGCACGAACTCGAGTCCGTCATGAGCCTGCTCAAGCTCGGGAGCCGCACCTCCGGGACCGAACATCGCCATGGCCTGCCCTCGGACCAACGAATCAGTGAGCACGTCGAATCCGGCGCCCTCGGCACCAGGCTGGAAGCATTCCGCATCGATCATGGCCATCACGTCGTCGAGAGCCTGGTGCCATTCCTCGCTGTCCGCGAAGGTGACTTCGCCTGCGGCGCGCTTCTCGTTCCATTCCGGATCCACCGCATAGACGGCTGTGGACGCCGCCATCAGCGCCGTGACTCCGGAGTTCTGCGGCGTCCCGCCCGCCAGAACCAGGAGATTGTCGCCGTCGGAAGCCACGTCCTCGCAGGTCGCGACAAGGTCCTCGAACGTCTCGGGGAAGGTCTCCAACCCCAGCTCCTCGGCCACGGTCTGATTGGTGACGAGTCCGTTCAGCGCCAGGCCAGGGGCTGCGCCGTAGTACTGACCCTCGTAGACGTACTGGTCGTGGCTTCCTTCCGGGAGAAAGTCTCCGACGGCGTCGTCCAGCGGGGCGAGGAATCCTGCTTCGGCCAGGGCTACAACGCCGCGGGTCTGCCCCGTGCCGGGAACCGTCTGCATCACATCGGCGGCGTTGCCACCCTGGAGCTGCGTCCGGAGGGACTCCCCGTAGCTGTCGTTGGGCTGAGAGTTCAGCGTAATGCTGACGTCGGGATTCTCCTCCATATACGCCTCGGCGAGCGCCTCCCAGGGGCTGTCGAGAGTGTTGGACGCTGCATAGGTGAAGGAGAACGAACCGCTGCCGTCACCACCGGATTCGCCGCCTGCTCCGCCGCCGCACGCGGACAGCCCCAGCGCCGCCACGGTGGAGACTCCGATCACGCGGCCCCAACGTCGATACCTGTGAGTGGTCATGGTCCAGCCCTCCATCGTCGGAACATGAAGCGGCGGTGCTCCGCCTCAGTTCCAGTATCCTGTGGGCTGGATCACACTCTCATCAGGATCGGCGATACCTGGCATCACCGAGCCGTGCACCGAGGGCCTGAGCGGCCTTGCGGAGCTGGATCCGGAGCCACTGATGTTCAGGGTCGGCCTCGTGCACCTGGTGCCACCAGACGGCGTTGACGAGCTCCGCGTCCAACTGCGGAGCAGCCAGGACGGACACGGTCCCCTGGGCCTGGGCCTCCATGGCTACGCCCCGCTGCATGACGGCGATCCGATCGGTCCCGGACACGATGTAGGGCAGAGCGGAGAAGCTCTCGACGACCATCGCGACACGGGGGGTCACCCCGAAGGTGCGAAGCTGCCCGCCGGGGACCGTCCAGTCGGCGAGTCCGTCCAGCGTGGCCACCCACGCCGCCTCGCTGAGCGCGTCGGCCGTCACCTCATCCTCCTTCACCAGGGGATGCTGGGGATCGGCGATGATCACCCACCGGTCGCGCCAGAGCTCTCGATGCGGGAATCCGTCGATGTATCCATAGGGGAGGAACATCGCATCGACGGCACGCAGCGAGTGCATGGCGTCCCGGACCGTCTCGTGGTCGTGCAGCATGAAGCGCAGCCGGACGCGCGGCGCCTGCGCGGAGACTATCCGGGACAGTTCGGCACCGATCTGCGTGAAGGCGTGGTCCGATCCATACAACGTGAACTCCCGCTGCGAGTTGCGCGGGTCCCAGTCGACGTTGGCTTCGAAGACCCGGCGGGCGGCACGGACCGCCGTCGAGACGTGGTCCATCAGTTCAGCCGCGAGCGGGGTGAGGTGGCTGGTGCTTCCCCGACGGATGAGAAGCTCATCGTCGAAATGCTCCCGGAGACGAGCCAAGGACGCCGAGAGCGCCGGCTGGCTGAGCCGGAGCTGCGCGGCGGCGCGCGTGACGCTGCGCTCAGTCAGCAGGGCATCCAGCGCCACCAGCAGGTTGAGATCCACGCGGGCCAGCGGGCTCGATGCGTCGGTCATGGCGGACCCCCGTCTCCATCGCTGAACGTCACTGTGTCTCACTCTAGTTCAGTGACGTTCAGTGACTCTTCCAGGGGAAGTTCTCACTCCTGCTCCGCCCACCACTCCTTGAGCACCCGCACAGCCTCGTCCTCTGCGACCGGACCGTTCTCCATCCGGTGCTCCAACAGGAAGGAGTACGCCTTCCCCACCTGCGGTCCGGGCGGGATCCCCAGGACCTCCATGATCTGCTCGCCGTTGAGGTGTGGCCGGATCTTGGCCAGCTCCTCCTGCTCGGCGAGCACCGCAATGCGCTCTTCGAGGTCGTCATAGGCGTGGGCGAGCCGCTCGGCCTTTCGCCGATTGCGGGTGGTGACGTCGGAGCGGGTCAGCCGGTGCAGCCGTTCCAGCTGATCGCCGGCGTCGGTGACGTAGCGCCGCACCGCCGAGTCGCTCCAGCCGGCGTCGCCGTAGCCGTAGAACCGCATGTGCAGCTCCACCAGCCGGGTGACGGCCTTGATGGTGTCCTTGTCGAACCGCAGCGCCTGCATCCGCTTCCGCGTCAGCTTGGCCCCGACCACGTCGTGGTGCCGGAAGCTGACCCCGCCGCCGGGTTCGAAGCGCCGGGTCTTCGGCTTGCCGACGTCGTGCATCAGGGCCGCGAAGCGCAGGATGAAGTCCGGGCCGGGGACGGGACCGTCGTCGTCGGTCTCCAGGCCGGCGGCCTGCTCCATGACCTGCAGAGAGTGCTGGTAGACGTCCTTGTGCCGACGGTGCTCGTCGTCGGTGCGCTTCAGAGCCGGAACCTCGGGGATCACGGCCTCGGCCAGCCCGGTCTCCACCAGCAGGTCCACTCCGATCCGTGGATGCGCCCCGCAGATCAGCTTGACCAGCTCCTCACGCACCCGCTCCGCGGAGACGATCTCCAGCCTTCCGGCCATCGCGGTCATGGCCGCGCGGACGTCGTCGGCGACGTCGAGCCCCAGCTGGGAGGCGAAGCGGGCGGCACGCATCATGCGCAGCGGATCGTCGGAGAAGGACTCCTCCGGCGTGGACGGAGTGCGCAGCCGCTGGGCCACCAGGTCCTTCACCCCGCCGTGCGGATCGACCAGCTCCCAGGACGGCAGCCGCAGCGCCATCGCATTGACCGTGAAGTCGCGACGGACCAGGTCATCGGCCAGGTTCGTGCCGAACTGCACCTGCGGCTTCCGGGAGGCCGGATCATAGGCCTCCGCCCGGTAGGTGGTCACCTCGATGGTGTCGTCGCCCTTGCGGATCCCGATCGTGCCGAAGTCCCGGCCGATGTCCCAGTGCGCATCCGCCCAGCCGGCGACGGTGGCGATGATCTGATCCGGCGTGGCGTCCGTGGTGAAGTCCAGATCGGGGGAGGTGCGCCCCAGGAAGAGGTCACGCACGGGCCCGCCCACCAGGGAGAGCTCATGGCCGTGGGAGGCGAACTGTTCACCGAGTGCGACGACGACGTCGGGCAGCCAGGCGCCGTCGGGAAATCCAGCTGGGAGATAAGGCATGACAGAGACAGTTTCCCACAGGCGCGACCGCTCCTCGGCTCCGGTGCAGAGCACGCCGCGGAGAACCTCAGGAGGCGCTGAGCTCGAGCCTCTTCCCGTTAGAGTAGTCACCATGAACGGAACGGAGACCGGCGACGAACCCCAGACGCCGCTGACGGTGTCGATGGGCTCCCGTCGTGTGCCGGTCCCGAAGCCGCCGCGCGGCGGCGGGCACCTCCCCACCGTGGAAGAGGTCAGCGCCGGCGGCGTCGTGATCCGCCCGGCCGCACAGGGCTTCGAGGCGGCCATCATCGCCCGGTACAACCGGGGAGGCCGGCTCGAATGGTGCCTGCCCAAGGGGCACCCGGAGAACGACGAGGACTTCGAGCAGGCCGCCGTGCGCGAGGTGGAGGAGGAGACCGGCATCGCCGGCTCCATCCTGACCTCGCTGGGCAGCATCGAGTACTGGTTCACCGTCCCCACCCACCGAGTGCACAAGACGGTGCACCATTTCCTGCTGGAGGCGGTCGGCGGCGAGCTCACCACGGAGAACGACCCGGACCACGAGGCCGTAGACGTCGCCTGGGTGAACCTGGACGACCTGGAGCGCACACTCTCATTCCCCAATGAACGGCGCATCGTCAACGCTGCCCAGCAGGTCATCGCGGACACGTTATAGTCGTCGCCGATGCCGCACACCTCCGAGGACCAGGACCGCCGCCAGCACGACGGCGACAAGCCCGCCGACACCCACATCCCCCAGGGCGGCATGGCGCGCGCCAGCGCTCTGATGGCCTCCGGCACGCTGATCTCCCGCGTCCTGGGCTTCATCCGCACCGCCCTGCTGGCCGTGGCGATCGGTTCCACCGCCCTGGTGGCCGACGTCTTCGAGAAGGCCAACACGATCCCCAACGTGATCTACATGCTCCTGGCCGGCGGCATGTTCAACGTGGTGCTGGTCCCACAGCTGATCAAGGCCGCCAAACGCCCCGACCGGGGAGCGGACTATACGTCCCGCCTGCTGACCCTCTCGGTGATCGTCCTGGGGGCGTTCACGATCCTACTCACCCTGGCCGCCTACCCGCTGATGGTCGCGCTCACCAAGGACTGGACGGAGCCGATGCTCGCCCTGGGCACCGCCTTCGCCGTCTGGACCCTGCCCCAGGTGTTCTTCTACGGCCTCTATGCGGTGATCGGGCAGATCCTCAACGCGAATGCCAAGTTCGGCTGGTACATGTGGGCCCCGGTGCTGAACAACCTGATCGCCATCGGCGTCATCGGCAGCTACATCGTGATGTTCGGCCGCTTCACCGCCGGCACCGATCAGGCAGCCGAGTGGACCACTCAGCAGACGGTCTGGCTGGCCGCCGGGCACACCATCGGCATCGCCGCCCAGGCCGTCATCCTCATCTGGCCGTTGATGAAGATCGGCTTCCCCATCCGCCCGAAGTTCGGGTGGAAGGGCATGGGCCTGCGCTCCACGGGGCAGATCGCCGCCTGGACGTTGGCCACCATGCTGATCAGCAACATCGCCAACCTGCTCTACATGCGGCTGATCTCCGGCGCCACGGCCAGCCGTGAGCAGATGCTCGACGGCGGCGCCTCCGTCCCCGGCGAGTACGCCGCCAACACCGCCCAGCTGATCACCGTGCTGCCGCATTCGGTGTTCGTGCTGTCCCTGGCCACCGTGCTGTTCAACCAGCTGGCCCGCTCCATGGATCTGGGTCGGTATGGCCGCGCCCGGGAGATCATCAACGAGGGGCTGCGGCTGTTCGCGATCCCGGTCATGTTCTCCATGGTGGCGGTGATCGTCCTCGCGGGCCCGCTGGGACGGCTCTTCGGAGGCTCCGCCGAGACCGCCCACCTCTCCGGTGCGGCCATCGGTCAGCTGCTGATCCTGCTGGCGCTGGGCATGCCGTTCCGCTCGGCGAACTTCTACCTGATGCGCGTCTTCTACTCGGCTGAGGACGCCCGCACCCCGATGCTGGTGCACACGATCATCGCCGTTCTGTGCTTGGGCTGCGCCTACGGCGGCGCCCTGGTCCTGCCCAATGAGGTGCTCCCGTTCCTGGTGATCGGCCTGTTCTCCTTGTTCCACGTGGTCCAGTACGTGCTGTGCCACATGTGGGTGGTCCGCCGGTGGGGCGACTATGACGTGCGCACCGTGGTGGCGGCCTACGCCCGCTCCGGGTGGGCCGCCGTCATCGCGGGGCTGGCGGGCGCCGCAGTGCTGTGGGCGATGGGCGGATACTCCTGGGGCTTCGCCTGGCAGTCCATCCCGGCCGCCCTGGTGACCTGCGCCGTGGTGGGTGCGGTGATGAGCGTGGTCTTCGTGCTCATGCTGCGCACCATGCGGGTCAAGGAGTTCGCCGACGTCATCGAGCCGCTGTCCCGCAGAATCCCGGCTCTGCGCCGTCTGAGCCGGTAGGCTGGCCCCAGAAGGGCGCACCTGGAGGGGCGCCGGCGTGCCACGGCCGCCAGGCGCCTCCAGACGGCGGCGCCCGCCCCGTGGAGCGCTCGCATCGAGCATCACTGACGCAGGAGGATTCGTGGCCCAGCCGTTCGGCATCGGCGATGTGGTGGGAGGTCGCTACCGCATCACGCACCATGTGGTGACCTCTGCGGACCAGGACATCGTCTTCGAGGGCATCGACCAGGTGCTGAACCGCGGAGTCAGCATCCTGCTGGCCTCCACCCAGAACGCCAAGCAGGTGGCCACCTCCGCTCGAGAGCTCGCCACCGGGGAACGCAGCTCGGAGGTGCAGGTCCTGGACCTCGGCCTCACCGAGGACCGCACCTACCTGATCTCCACTCAGACCCACCCCAATGACCTGCTGGATCTCGTGGTTCCGGATGCCGCACCGTATGTGGAGCCCTTCTTCACCGATTCGCTCGGATCGGAGATCTTCGGTCAGTCCCGCGTCATGGAGCCGGAGACCTTCGAGGACGACGCCGAGTACTACGCCGGCCTGCAGGACGTGGCGCCCGAGGCGGACGAGGCCCCGGAGGAGTCCGGGGCCCGCTCGCGCCGTCGTCCTGCGTTCCTCAACAAGGTCTCCGAGTCGCTGAACCGTCGGCTGGGCACTGACCGCGACGCCGACAGGCGGCAGGCGGCCCAGGAACCCTCACCCTCCGACGCCGCCCAGTCGTCTCCAGACGCCCCGGCACCACCAGGGCCGGTCTACTCCGGCGCCGCCGCCCTCCGCGGCCCGACCTCGCCTCAGGGGTCGGCTCCCAGCGGGCACTCCCCCAGCGAGTCCTCCCTCAGCGAGCCGACTGCCTCTGCCGCGGACGATCCGGCCCGGCCCTCAGAGCCCACAGAGGTTCCGCAGCCGCCCGCGCTGGACCTCCATGCGGACATGGAGGTCGTGGAACCCAGCCCTGAGGCCGACGCTCACGACCAGTTCGGCGTCGCCGCTGACGCCACCGGCGCCCTGCGTCCCTTCGGTTTCGAGGAGGACGCGGCCCAGGCGTCGGCGGCCCCTGCCCCAGCACCTGTCTCCCTTGCTCCGGCGGAGGACGACGGCGAGGAGGTCGTCGACGACCCGCCGGAGGAGCCGGTGCCGGGTTATGGCCCTGCTGACCCGCAGGCCTCGGATCAGCCGGCGGGCACCGCCGCCGCACCGGCACAGACCGAGGGCAGCCCCAGCTTCACCGGTCTCATCTCAGCAGTCTCCGAGGACCGCCGTACCTCGTTCCCCGCAGCTGGCGCGCCCGCGGGCGCGCCTGCGCCGGACGCCAGCTCTGCGGAGCTCCCCCCGGAGGACGCCGCCGCTCCCGCAGCTCCCGGGGCCGCCGGGGCCGATGACACGGAGTCGAAGGACAGCGCCGGGGCAGGGCGCTGGATCGGGCTGGGTCTGCTGGTCGCCGTGGTCCTGGTCGCCGCCGTCGTCGCCTTCCTCGCTCTGCGCGGGGGAGACGACCCGCAGACCACCGCCGACGACGACGCCGCCCAGGAGCCGGAGGACAGCGGCGAGGACGACGCCCCCGCGGAGGAGGATGACGAGACCGCCGAGCGCGGAGACGGCGCGGACGAGGGTCAGGACGCGGAAGACGAGAGCACCGATGGCCCGATCGCGGTGAGCGAGGCGACCCGCCTAGTCACCAGCGATCCCGGGCTGAACGATGAGACCGACGCGCTGCTGCCGAACCTCATCGACGACGACACCTCCACCTCCTGGAACACGCTGAACTTCGGGTCAGCCGGCTTCGGCGGCATCACCTCCCAGATGGCGCTCGTCCTGGAGCTCGAGGAGCCTGCCGAGGTCTCCGCGGTGACCATCACCCAGCAGGGCGACGCCGAGGGCGGCTCCTTCGAGGTGCTCGTCAACGACTCCGCCAGCCTCGACGGCGCCCAGCAGGTGGGATCGGGCACCTGGAACTGGAACGAGACCACAGTGGAGCTCGACGACGGCGCCGAGGGCCAGTACGTCATCATCAACACCACCGAGCTGCCGCAGCGTGCCGAGCCGGACAACCCGGAACTGCCGTACAACCTCCAGGTGGCGCAGATCGTCGTGGAGTGACCTTCCGAGGGCCCTGACATCGCGCTCCTGCTCAGGGCTGGGCGGGACACCGCCTGGAATTTTCATGCCCACCGGGTGGTTTCACCACTCGGAACAGATCCCGGACCGGTGCCCTGCCCCGGCGCACTTTCGACGCGAAGGACTCAGCAGACGTGACTGAACAGATTCCCGACCAGGTCCACGATGTGGTCATCGTGGGCTCCGGCCCCGCCGGCTTCACCGCCGCGGTCTACACCGCCCGAGCCAACCTGAACCCGGTGATGCTGGCCGGCTCCGTCACGACCGGCGGCGAGCTGATGAACACCACTGATGTGGAGAACTACCCCGGCTTCCCCGAGGGCGTCATGGGCCCGGATCTGATGATGAAGATGGAGGAGCAGGCCGCTCGCTTCGGTGCCGACGTCCGCCGTGAGGACGCCACTGAGCTGAAGCTGGACCAGCCGATCAAGGAGATCACGATCGGCTCGGGCGAGGTCATCCACGCCCGTGCGGTCATCCTGGCCACCGGCTCCGCCTACCGCGAGCTGGGTGTCCCCGGCGAGAAGGCGCTCTCAGGCCACGGTGTCTCGTGGTGCGCGACCTGCGACGGCTTCTTCTTCCGCGAGCAGAACATCGCCGTCGTCGGAGGAGGCGACTCCGCCATGGAGGAGGCACTGTTCCTCACGAAGTTCGCCTCCAAGGTGACGGTCATCCATCGCCGGGATGAGCTGCGGGCCTCCAAGATCATGGCTGACCGCGCCAAGGCCAACGAGAAGATCGAGTTCCTCTGGAACCACGAGGTCACCGAGGTGCAGGGTGACGGCAAGCTGACGGGCCTTCAGCTGCGCAACACGGTCGACGGCACCGAGTCCTCCCTCGAGGTGACAGGACTGTTTGTAGCTATCGGACATGACCCCCGAGTTGAGCTGTTCACGGACCAGCTCGAGCTCACGTCCGAGGGCACCGTGAAGGTCCAGGGACGCTCCTCGAAGACCTCACTGCCTGGCGTCTTCGCCGCCGGCGACGTCCTGGACCCCACCTATCGTCAGGCCATCACCGCGGCGGGCTCCGGCTGCGTCGCCGCTCTCGACGTCGAGCACTGGCTCGCCGACGCGGCGGACTCCGACGCCGCTGATGCCGCAGGGCTGGTCGGCGCTGGTGCCGAGTCCGCCTCCTGACCCCCAAGACAATCCACCGATCAACGGAAGGACAGACACCATGGCAGAGTTGAAGAGTGTCACCGATGCAAGTTTCGACCAGGACGTGCTGCAGGCCGACAAGCCTGTGATCGTCGACTTCTGGGCCGAGTGGTGCGGTCCGTGCCGCATGGTCGGCCCGGTGCTCGAGGAGCTCGCAACTGAGCACGCGGACAGCGTGGAGGTCGTGAAGGTCAACGTTGATGAGAACCCGGCCATCGCAGCCAAGTTCGGCATCACATCGATCCCGGCGATCTACGGCTTCAAGGATGGCGCGCACGTGATCTCCTCGATCGGTGCCAAGCCGAAGCAGGCGCTCGAGACGGAGTTCGCCGACTTCCTCGGCTGACCCCGCCTCCGCCAGGGTTCCCTGGCATCACACAGAGGGACCCCAACAACCTTTGAAGGTTGTTGGGGGCCCTTTGTCATGGGCTTGCTCTTCGAAGCTCATCCCTCGTGGGACGCACCTCGCGGGATCAGCTCACCTGCTCTCGCTGGCCGATCATCTCCATCAAGCGATGCAGGTCTTCGATCGAGCCGAAGTCGATGGCGATCCGTCCCTTCTTCGCTCCCAGGGTGATCTTCACCTGGGTGTCCAGACGATCCGTGAGGGCGTCGGCGTACTCATCGAGCTGCTGGTAGCGCGCGGTGGACGGCAGCCGTGTGGTTCCACGTGAAACACCGTTCCCCTGGTTCTGCTGCGCCATGGTCACAGCTTCCTCCGTCGCCCGGACCGACAGGCCCTCAGCCACGATCCGCTTAGCGAGCTCTTCCATCTCCTCAGCACTTGAGAGTCCCAGGAGCGCCCGCGCGTGACCGGAGCTCAGGACCCCTGCGGCTACCCGGCGCTGGACCGCCGGAGGCAGCTTCATGAGCCTCAAGGTGTTGCTGATCTGCGGACGTGAGCGACCGATCTTCTCCGCCAGTTCATCCTGAGTGCAGTTGAAGTCGTCCAGAAGCTGACGATAGGCGGCAGCCTCTTCGAGGGGATTGAGCTGGGATCTGTGGATGTTCTCCAACAAGGCATCACGGAGGAGGTCGTCGTCCCGAGTGGACCGCACGATAGCGGGGATGGTCGTGCGCTCGGCGGCCATGCTCGCGCGCCAGCGACGCTCTCCCATGACCAGCTCGTACTGCTCAGGGCCCACCTCGCGGACCACGATCGGTTGCAGCACACCGATCTCGCGGACGGAATGCACCAGCTCCGCCATGTCCTCTTCATCGAACTCCGTGCGGGGCTGTCGCGGATTGGGCTGGATGGCCCCCACGGCGACGGAACGGAACTCGGCACCATCTACGCTGCCCCCGTGGCCATTCTGGCTGACGGCCTCCGTCCAGGCATGCTGGGGCTCCACCGCCGACTCGACCCGTTCCTCGGCCTCTGGCGCCCCAGATCGGCGTCCGCCGTTGTGGTCGATCGTGCTGGCATCAGAGCCAGCAGCTGTAGGTTCCGGACGGACCGTCGCTGAGGGCGGCAGGGAGGCGCTACTCACGGGAGAGTCAGCGGATCCGGCCGTGCGTCCGGACTGGCGTTCACTCATCACGTCCGGCATCTGGGCACGACGCGCTCCAGATCGTCGGCTGGTGGTCGTGGGCTTCGTTCCGGGACGTGTTCCACGTGAAACCCGCTGGGTGCCCAAGTGCGACTTCGCAGAGAAGAAGACGTCAATGGGTCGTTCCGGCGTCTCAGCGACACTCGCCCCCTGAGATGCGTCATCATCCACGCGGTCGGGGGTCTCCGGAGCGGATGGACCGTCACTCTGCCGCGCAGCGCCGATGTCATGATCGCCGCCCGACTCCTCGTCGACTCGCCCATCCAGAGGGGCCGTCGCCTCATGCCCTCGCTCAACGGAGGATCCGGCAGGCTCAGCACCTGATGGCGCCTGACCGGGGGAGGTTTCATGTGAAACGTCGTCCGCACCGGGGTTCTCACCGGCCAGTGCCTCCTGTTCCTGGGAGTCGCTGTTGATCAGGGCGCCCAGACCCCGACCCAGCCCCCGCCTCTTCCGCTCTGCCATTGCAGGCCACCTTCCTCGTCTCGCCGGCTCACCACGTTCCGGACCGTGGACTATTCTACGGCCTGAAGCAGAGATCATTCCTGCAGCCTTCAACCCAGCGTTTCACGTGGAACGATCTCATAGCCGGCGGGGCTGACATGATGGGAGGGCCGCACCAGCAGAGATGGATGCCTCTTCCGAGGCCCGCGTCCTTCTCGAAGTTCCTCCTGTGTGGGTTGCGCGACCCGGAAGAGCGCTTCATGTCGCCAGCGGAGACGACTCCCAGGTGCGCATGCAGATCCGCGACAGGCGTCATCCCCGAGGGATCGCGCACCTCTCCGCTCTGCCATGGATCGCAAGGTTTCACGTGGAACCGTCGGCCTCGGATCAGCCCGCCGTTGCGCCGCGTTCGCCACCGCCTGTCCCGCGGTACCCCTCCGGCAGTGTCTCCGCACGAGCCGGCCATCATCTCAGGACTTCTCATGAGAAGCGCCGAATCGCATCGTTCCACGTGAAACAGCCTCGACTGAACACCCGACGTCCTGGGCGCCCTGCGCCCGGCACGGCACCCCCTCACTGTTCACGGCGAGCGGACGCTGGTGTGATGGCCCCTGATCTTCGACGGGCAGCGTTCGGGAAGAGGCAGCGCAGTCGATCCGGCCGCACGGCCGGGGATGCGATGGCGTTCCACGTGAAACGGGCCTCCAACTAAGCGTCACGTCTCACCGTCCAGCTGCCGGGGTGCAGGGGTGCAGGGGTGCAGGGGACCGCAGCATCCGATTCTGATCCGCTCCCTCTTTCCCCCGGCCAGATCGGTAGGCACCCAAGTGCACAGGCTCCCAGCGCACAGAACACGACACCGCCGCGGTGACCAGCTCCGGGGACGTCCTGGGAATCGGGGTATCGCATGGGACGATCTGATACCCCGCCAGTCCTGTTCCACGTGGATCGCGTGCGCCTTCGCGGGGACTGGCCCGGGCACACGAGACGCGGTCAGAGCTCTTGGGTCACCCCTCGCCCAGGCCGCTCGTGGGGACAGGATCCAAAAGAAGATGACTCATGACAATGTGAGCCGACGCCAGCGACCGTCGTTTCACGTGGAACTCTCGGCGCCACGCCCATGAAGGGACCCATGACGGGGCCGTCATCAGCGCTGGGAGGCTGCTCCCCGCGTCACGATCTCCGCAGCGGCCTCCAGATACGCCAGGGCGCCCGTCGAGGAGGGATCGTAGGAGATCACGCTCTGCTGGTAGGAGGGGGCTTCCGAGATCCGCACATTGCGAGGGATGAGGGTGTCCAGCACGGCCTCCGGGAAATGCTCGCGGACTTCCTCGGCCACCTGTGAGGCCAGACGTGTGCGACCGTCGTACATCGTCAACACGATCGTCGAGACGGTGAGTGGGGGATTCAGGTGCTTCTGAATCATCTGAATGTTGTTCAGCAGCTGGCTCAAACCCTCCAGCGCGTAGTACTCACACTGGATGGGAATGAGCACCTCCCGCGCCGCCACAAAGGCGTTGACGGTCAGCAGGCCCAAGCTGGGAGGGCAGTCGATGAACACATAGTCCAGACGCTCCAGCCCCTGCTCCTCGCGGTACCGGTGGTACTGGTCCAGTGCGCGCTGGAGACGCTGCTCCCTCGCCACCAGCGAGACCAGCTCGATCTCTGCGCCGGCCAGGTGGATCGTCGCCGGGACCACCTGCAGCCGGTCCAGGTCAGGACAGTCGGCCACGACGTCGGCCAGGGAGAGGTCGTCGATCAGGACGTCATAGATCGAGTCCGTGTCTGCCGAATGGGGGACTCCCAGTGCCGTAGAGGCATTGCCCTGGGGGTCGATGTCGATCACCAAGACCTGGAATCCCTGGTCAGCCAGAGCCGCGGCGAGGTTCACCGTGGTCGTGGTCTTCCCCACCCCACCCTTCTGATTGGAGACCGTGATGGTGCGGGTGGTCTCGGGGCGCTGGAGCTCGGTCGCAGAGAGGACCTGCCGCCGTCGCCGTTCGTCAGCCAGCTCCGCCGCCAGCGGCGATGACGCGTCCATGCCGTCGAGGATCGATGATCCACGGGCGGTCTCGGCGGCCTGCTGCGCCGCTTCGCCCGTCGACGCGCCGGTGCCGCGTGTTCTGTCCTGGCTCGCCACAGGTCATCCCTCCCAAGGATCCGACGATCATCGGCGCCGACCCAGCGGTCAGCACCTCCAGCAGTCTAGGACACGCCCCTGACCGGAGGCATCCGCAACTTCCAGGTGAGGTCGAGGTCGGCCGCCCGCGCGTCCTCGCATTCCGGTGACGGTGCGCTCCGGTGACGGACACGCCGATGTCAACGTCGCGGGCAACGCAGCACCGTCGTCGTCTCCTCCAGAAGTCCCTCTCCCAGCTGCTCCACCACGGGACGGCCCAGACGATGCTTGGAGAACAGCTTGCGTGCCGCCGTGATCTCCTGGTCCACGCTGCGGCCCTTCAGGAGCAGAAGCTCACCGTCGTCCGCCAACAACGGAACTGTCAGGGGAATGAGCTTCTTCAGGGCTGACACGGCGCGGGCGGTGACGACGTCGGCCATCACCTCGTCGGTGACCTCCTCGGCACGCGCCCGGATCAGCTCCACATTGTCGAGCCCGAGGTCCTTCACCACCGTGTCCATCCACTGGACACGGCGTTCCATCGGCTCGATCAGCTGGAAGTCCACATCGGGCCGGGCCAGGGCCAGGGCGATTCCGGGCAGGCCGGCTCCGGAGCCGACGTCGGCCACGGTGCCGCCGGCCGGCAGCTCCGGACCCAGCACCGCACAGTTGAGGACATGCCGGGACCACATGCGTGGCACTTCCCGGGGACCCAGCAGGCCGTGCTCGATCCCCGTGCCGCACAGGTGCTCCACGTACCGTTCCGCCAGCGGCAGACGTTCCCCGAACAGCACCTCCGCGGCACGACGCTCCGCCGCGGTCAGCTCCGGGGGCTCCTGGGCGGGCCCGTGGGCCTCCTGGGCACCGGACAGCGCAGGCTCGTCCCCGTGTGCGTGTGCGGCGGCATCAGCGTCAGCGGCACGTCGCCGAGCCTCGACGTCGCCGAGGTCCTCATGCTGCGGTCGAGTCATCCTGCGTCCCCCTGGTGTCCGCCGGGTCATGCCGGCTGCCGGTCTGCTGATCGATCGATGCGCGCGATGCCTTCCGTCGGTGGAGGCCCGCTCCCTCAGGAGGCGGAGACCACCACGTGACGACGCTTGCCCTCACCTTCGGATTCGCTGACGAGTCCCGCCTCGGCCACGAAGTCGTGGACGATCTTGCGCTCGTAGGCGCTCATCGGCTCCAGATGGACGTCCTCACCGTGCTCGCGCACCTCGGCGATGGCGTCGTCGGCCTGCTTCTTGAGCTCCACCTGGCGTCGCTCGCGATGGCCTGCGATGTCGAGCACCAGCCGCGTGCGTTCGCCGGTGGCGGTCAGCACGGCCAGCCGGGACAGCTCCTGCAGCGCGTCGAGCACCTCGCCCTGGGGGCCGACGAGGTCGTTGAGCTCATCTCCGCCCTCCTCGGCGACGATGGAGATGAACGTCCGGTCCCCACGGATCTCGATGTCGATGTCACCGTCGAGGTCCGCAATGTCCAGCAGCTCCTCGAGGTAGTCCGCGGCGATGTCACCTTCGTCCATGTCTCCGCCGTCTGCCTCGTCTCCGCCGTCCTCACCCTGGGCGTCGTCGGCGTCGTCGGCGTCCACCTGTGGCTCCGAAGGGGCCCCTGCGGAGGAGTCGGCCACCTCCACGGTCTGCTCGGCGGCCTCGTCTGCCGGCGGCACGTCCTCGGACTCCACGGGGTGCTCAGTCTGCATCTGGCTCATCACTTCTTCTTCCTCTTCTTCTTCGAAGGCTGCGCCTGCTGACCGCGGTGCTTGCCGGTCGGCTTGGGCTTGTCCTCCTGCGTGGACTCGGGCTTCTCATTGATGGGCGGCAGACCCTTGGCCGCGCGGCGCAGGTTGAGCTCCTTCTCGGCCAGCGACCCCGGGGTCGGGTTGTTCCGGATGACCCACCACTGCTGTCCCATCGTCCAGAAGTTCGTGGCGGTCCAGTAGATCAGCACACCGACGGGGAAGTTCACACCGCCGATGACGAAGACGAGCGGCAGCATGTAGAGCATCATCTTCTGCGTCTGGGCGAACTGGCCCTGGAGGGCGGCCTCAGACATGTTCTTGCTCATCAGCTGCTTCTGGGTGAAGAACTGGGTGAGCACCATGGCCACGATCATGATCGAGGTCATGATCACCACATGCCATTCGGTGGGGTCCGACTGGAAGGAGGGCAGGAAGATGTCGGACATGCCGACGCCGAGCAGCTCCGAGCCGTCGAAGCTCTGCACCTCACCAGCGCTCAGCGCCCCATAGCCGTCCTGCTGGTACTGCTCCTGACGCATGCGGTTGAGCATCCAGAACAAGGCGAAGAACACCGGCATCTGAGCCAGCAGCGGCAGGCAGGTCATGAAGGGGTTGACCTTGTGCTTCTTGAACAGCGCCTGCTGCTCCTGGGCCATCGCCTGCCGGGAGACCGGGTCCTTCTTCCCCTTGTACTTCGCCTGGAGCTTCTGCACCTCCGGCTGGATGATCTGCATCCCGCGCTGGGACTTGATCTGCCGCACGAACAGCGGGATCAGGATCACACGGATGACGATCACCAGCAGGATGATCGAGATGGCCCAGTTCCAGCCGGACTCGGGGTCCAGCCCCAGGAAGGTGAGAGCTGTGTGGAACAAGCTCAGGATGAAGGAGACCGCCCAGGTGAACGGCGTCATCAGTGTGTCGAAAAAGCCCATATGTCTCTCAAGTCGTCGGCCCGGGCATGGTCAGCGCTGCCCGGAGTCTGCTGGATGCACGCCTTCACCCTGCGATGCGGGCGCCTCCGCATCGCTCGGTGCGCGCCCGTCGTCGGCGCAGTCGTGGTCCAGGGGGATCGGCGGATGGTTTGTCTCTATGATCGACGGTGCCGACCCCCGGGGCCAAATCCGCCGGCCCACCGGCACGTGGTCCACTCCGCCACCGGTGAAGGGATTGCAGCGCAGGATCCGCCAAGCGGTGAGCAGCGAGCCCCTGACCGCCCCATGCACCGTGACCGCCTCCAGCCCGTAGGCCGAACAGCTGGGGTAGTAGCTGCAGACCTGACCGTACAGCGGAGAGATGACGCGGCGGTAGCCCTTCAGGAGGGCTCCCAGCAGCTGCGACGGCAGGCGGCGCAGCCTGCCCCAGTGCTGGCTACGGACCTCGTGGGCGTTCGGCTGCGTCCGGGGGAGACCAGGGGTCTCCCCGACGGCCACGTAGTAGTCGCTGTGCCGAACCCACTCCGGATCCGCATCGCGGCTCAGACGCTCATCCCGCATCGGGCTCCCCCTCCCGACGACGGCGGCGAGCCTTGCGCACCGCACGCAGCAGCGTCGACCGCACTTCCGAGATCAGCTCGTCGTGGGCCGCCTCCACGGCCGCCGGCAGGGCACGGACGACGACGTCGAGCCGCGCCCCCTCGGGCACCTCCACCGAACCTTCGCGCATGATGTCCCAGATGATGTGCCGCAGGCGCCGTTGGGTACGGTGCCGGACCACGGAGTTGCCCACCGCCTTGGAGACGATGAATCCACAACGCCATGCCGCGGCGTCGGGGCCGACCCCCGGCGCTGGATCACCGGGATGGTTCGGCCGGTCCGCCAGCCGGGCGGAGATCACCACACATGATCCTCCCGCCCGTCCACCGGCCCGTGTGACGGCACGGAAGTCCGACGCCACGGTGACACGATGACGGCGGGGAAGCATGCGCGATGTCCTCCGGTCGGTCGGGCTGGGGCTGGCCTTCGGGGCCGGGCGATCCGGATCCGAGGCCCCAGATGCACGAACGGCCCGTACCCTCGAACGGGACGGGCCGTGGGTGCGGCGACGCGAAGGCGCCGCCCTGAGCCGTCGGGCGGCTCAGCTGACGTGGATCAGGCCGAGAGCGTCTTGCGGCCCCGGCTTCGGCGTGCCGAGATGATGGAACGGCCGGCACGGGTGCGCATACGAGAACGGAAGCCGTGCTTGCGGCTGCGACGGCGGTTGCTCGGCTGGAAAGTCCGCTTGCTCACTGTGTACTCCCACTGGATGGTTCGAAGTCTTCGGTGGAGACCGAACCGTCTGGTCGGCTCCAACTGCGGCGGGCCGAAAGTCTCGTCCCCGCACGCCTGAGTCGGTGTCTCCTCGGTCCGGGCACGCCAGAGGGCATGCGCCATTCAGAGCGACCTGTCAACACTAGACGCCGCATCGGCGCGTCGTCAAGTCGGGCCCTGCCGACAAGCGGACGGCCTCGCATCTGAGGAGGGCGTACCCTACACCACTTATCCACTGCTGTGCATAAACCTGTGCAGAACCTCGGCGTTCTCCACACGTCGTCCACAGTCGTGGAGAGGCCCCACCATACGGATCCAAGACCTTCGGCAGGGACGTCACAGCAATTTCTGGCGCCGGGCTCTTGTGCACTGAATGAACGTTAAGTTAGCGTCGTTCCAGCAGGGCTGAACGTACGTTCAGTCGATGATCCGCCCGGCGCACCGCGTTCGTTCTTCAGCATGCGTCGCCCCGCTCCCGAGGAGGTCCTCATGGTCACCCCGAGCACGGACTCAGAGCGCGACGGGCTCGACCCCCGGACCGCCGCCGCCAGTCACAACGTCACCGGCACCGGCAACACCTCCCCGCCCGCACAGGACACAGAAGCTGCGGAGTCTTCCGGCGCCGATCGCATCCTGGACGCGGCCATCGAGCTGTTCGGCGAGCATGGCTTCTCCGGGACCAGCCTGAAGGCGATCGCCCAGCGGGCCGACGTCTCCGCGCCCCTGGTCATCCACCACTTCGGTTCCAAGGCCGGTCTGCGCAAGGCGTGCGACGAACGGGTCGCGGAGCTCTTCTACCAGTTCAAGAGCGAATCGATCGCCCGGTCTCGGCCCGCCCTTCCGCGGAACTACGTGATGGAGGCCATCCAGGCCTCGGGCCCGATCATCCACTACCTGCTGCAGGCCTTCCTGGCCGGCGGCGACGAGATCGACGCCCTCATGGACCGTCTGGTGGAGGACTCACTGGAGTACACCGCGGAAGCCGAACGGATCGGCCTGATCCACCCCAGTGCGAATCCAAGGAACCGAGCCGTGGTGATGCTCCTGCAGTCCTTCGGCGCCCTGATGCTGCACAAGCAGATGAAGCGCCTGCTGGGCGCCAGTCCGCTGGAGGACTCTCCCGAGGATCTGGCTCCCTACATGTCCGCGGTCCTGGAGCTCTACACCCGCCCGGTGCTCAACGCCAAGGTGTACGGGGAGCTCGCCCGGCAGCTCCGCGAGACCCAACCCGAGCCGACCGCCGACGACACCCCAGTCGACGACACCCCCGTCGACCACACTCCCTCCGACATCGACCACCAGCCCTGACCCGGCCGGCTCCCCACCACAGGACGCCGTCGTCGCCAGGTCCGGGAATCACACTCCGCCCGCCACCCGCGGGCCCCACGAAAGGACCAGGCGTGATGAGTGAGAACCCTCCGGTCATCCGCACCGAGAAGCTCGTCAAGCGCTTCGGCGCCGTGCGCGCCCTCGACGAGCTCGATCTGACCATCGCCACCGGCGAGGTCCATGGCTTCCTCGGCCCCAACGGGGCCGGGAAGTCCACCACCATGCGCGTGCTGCTCGGTCTGCTGCGCGCCGACTCCGGCACCGTCGAGATGTTCGGGCGGGACCCGTGGCGCCACGCCGTCGCCCTTCACCGACGGCTGGCCTATGTGCCCGGCGACGTCGAGCTGTGGCCCAACCTGACCGGTGGTGAAGTGATCGACATGTTCCTCCGGCTGCGAGGTCCGTACTCCACCGCCCGCCGGGACGAGCTCATCGAGCGCTTCGCGTTGGACCCCCGGAAGAAGACCCGTACCTACTCGAAGGGCAACCGTCAGAAGGTCGCACTCATCTCCGCCCTGGCCTCCGATGTCGACCTGCTGCTGCTCGACGAGCCGACGGCCGGTCTCGACCCTCTGATGGAGGTCGTCTTCCAGCAGACCATCAAGGAGGCCACACAGAACGGTCGGTCCGTCCTACTCTCCAGCCATATCCTGGCTCAGGTGGAGGCCCTCTCGGACCGAATCTCGATCATCCGCGCCGGCCAGGTGGTCGAATCCGGCACGCTCTCTGAGCTCCGACACATGACCCGCACCACCATCGAGGTGGAGACGGCCCGGCCCGCCGGGGAGATCGCCGGGATGTCAGGAGTCCATGACTTCCGCACCGAAGGGGAGCGGATCATCTTCGAGGTCGACGGCGAACGCGTCGAAGACCTCATGCATCAGCTCGCACCGCTCGGGGTCCGGTCGCTGGTGGCCCATCCGCCGACGCTCGAGCAGCTGCTGATGCGTCACTACGGCGAGGACCTCGGCCACCGCAGTGTGGCCGAGGGCGCGCAGAAGGGGTGACACGCCATGCCTGAGACCACGAGCGGCACCCTGCCGCACACCTCCGTCTCCCCAGCTCCGACCGATGTCGCACCGTTGGCCCGCACCGGGTCGCTGCTGCGCTTCATGCTGCGCCGGGATCGCATTCGGCTCAGCATCTGGGTGCTGGGCATCGGCCTGATGGCCCTGTACTTCTCCAACGCCATCCAGGTCATCGCCGACGGCGTCGAGGAGCTCGCGCAGATGGCGGTGCTCTTCAGCGACCCCGTCGGCCGCATGATGACCGGTCCCGCCTTCGGCATGGACGAGCCGTCCTTCGAGCGGTTCTACGCCGCCGGGTACGTGCTCTTCCTGTACATCCTCTTCGCCCTGATGAGCGTCTTCCTGCTGGTCCGCCACACCCGGACGGAGGAGCAGACGGGTCGGGCCGAACTGGTGCGGGCCAATGTGGTGGGTCGGCATGCGACGCTGACCGCCGCCCTGCTGCTCACCGGCGGGGCCAACGCCGCCGCGGCCGTCCTCGTCTGGGTGGCCTCCGGTCCAGTCGCCGGCTATGACGCGGCGGGAACTGCCCTGGTCGCCGCAGGGGGCTTCTCCGTGGGCCTCTTCTTCATGGGAGCCGCCGCGGTGGCCGCCCAGCTGAGCCAGTCCTCACGGGGAGCCTCAGCCATGGCCGGGGGACTCCTGGGCCTGGCCTATCTGATCCGCATGGGCGGTGACATGGTGGAGCAGGGCGGCAGCGCGCTGTCCTGGTTCTCCCCGCTGGCGTGGTCCCAGCAGACAGCCCCCTACGTGGAGGACCGCTGGTGGCCGCTGCTGCTGCCGCTGGTCGCGGCGGCCGGGATGGTCGCCCTGGGCTTCTGGCTCAGCACCCGGCGTGACGTGGGCGCCAGCCTGGTGCCCCCTCGGCTCGGACGGGCCACCGCCCGGCCGTCGTTGGGCACCCCGGTCGGCATGGCCCTGCGGGTTCTGCGCGGGATGCTCCGTGGCTGGGCCATCGCCCTGGTCCTGGCCGCCCTGATGTTCGGCAGCTATGCCGAATCGATGGTCGACGCCGCAGACGGGCTCCCTGAAGAGGTCGCGATGATCATGACGGGGGACGACCTCATGTTGGGCTACCTGGCCTACATGTCGCTGTTCCTGGCCATCTTCGTGGCCGCCGCAGGAGTGAGCGGCCTGCAGGTCCTGCGCAGCGAGGAGGTCCACGGCCGCGCCGAGTTCGCCCTCTCGCTGCCCATGAGCCGCACCACGTGGCTGGGGGCGCATCTGGCGGTCCTCCTCGGCGGGCTGATGGCCCTGACCCTGCTGGTGGGTCTGGGGACTGCTGTGGGGGCGGGCGCCTCGCTCGGCGACCTGGAGCACACAGGGAGCCTGCTGCTGGCCGGGCTGCATCAGTTCCCCGCGGTGCTGGCCGTGGTGGGCATCGTCGTCGCCCTGTTCGGCTGGGTGCCGCGGATCGCGGGCACCGTGGGCTGGGTGATCATCGCCTTCTCCGGCATCGCCACGAACTTCGGTCCGATGCTGGACCTGCCGGACGCGGTGCTGAACCTGAACGTGTTCGGTCACTTGGCTCAGCACCCGGTGGAGGACATCACCCTGGCCCCGGTCCTCTGGCTCAGCACCCTCGGCGTGGCCGGCCTGGTGCTCGGCCTGCTCGGGTGGCGTCGACGCGAGGTCAACCGAGTATGAGCCGCTGACCGTTCTCCACATTTCCACAGCCCATTCCACAGGACCGGGGGCTGCTCGTCCCCTGCGCGGAGGAGCGGCCCCCGGAGGCTGTGCGGGGACATGTCTCCCCGCATCATCCGTCACCCATCACGTGGCCCCACCGCCCGCATGATCACGGGGATCTCCCCACCCTTCCGACTGACGGCTCAGCGTCCAGGGCAGTAGACTCGACGCACCGCCGGGCCGGGTCCTGCACGGTCCGTGCCAGCTGCGGTGTGCACATCGACTGCACATTCTCTGCACACCACGGAGGCAGAAATCCACAGGTGCGCGCGATACAGTCGACAAGCACAGGGACGGCGGCCACGCCGCGGCCCACAGCATTCATCGTCGTCGCAGGAGGGGAGCAGCGTGTCTGCCGACTCGGAAGTCAACGTGCCGGTCAAATGGCAGCAGGTGCTCACGGAACTCCGCGAGAACCACGGCATCACCGGACTCAAGCTGACCGACGTCGGCCGGGCCGTCCCCCAGGGTGACCAGCTGATCGGGGACACCCTGCTGCTGGCCGTTCCGCACGAGCGGGTGCGCGAGCTCATGCAGTCCACGCTCCAGCAGCAGCTCTCCGAAGCGCTGCGTGCCGTGTTCGGCAGGGACATCCTGTGCGCCTACGTCATCGACCCCGGCCTGGCCGCACGTCAGAAGGCCGAGTCCTCCGAGGCGCCCTCCGGGGAGCGGCCGGGCCCCGGCGTCCCCCTCTCGGGACGCGGCGAGTCAGCAGTCTCGGCCGCCTCGGCCTCGTCCACGGCCGTCGACGACGTCTACCCCGCGCCCGGCGAGTCCTTCGCCGATCCGCGGACCCAGCTGCGGCAGGATCCTCCCGCTCCGACGCGAGGACATGCTCCCCAGATGCCCGTGCCGCCGTCGGGCCTGGCCGGCAACGGGACCATCCCGCCGACGCCGTCGGACCCGCGACCCAGCGAGAGCTTCGAGACTTCCCGGCTGAACCCGCGCTACACCTTCGACACCTTCGTGATCGGGTCCTCCAACCGCTTCGCCCACGCCGCGGCCAACGCGGTGGCCGAGGCGCCGGCGAAGGCCTACAACCCGCTGTTCATCTATGGCGACTCCGGTCTGGGCAAGACTCACCTGCTGCACGCGATCGGTCACTACGCCCAGCGGCTCTACAGCGGGATCCGAGTCCGATACGTGAACTCGGAGGAGTTCACCAATGACTTCATCAACTCGATCCGCGACGACGAAGGCGCCAGCTTCAAGCATCTCTACCGCAATGTGGACGTGCTGCTGCTCGACGACATCCAGTTCCTGGCGGACAAGGAACGGACTGTGGAGGAGTTCTTCCACACGTTCAACACGCTCTACAACAACAACAAGCAGGTCGTGATCACCTCGGATCTGCCGCCCAAGCAGCTCTCCGGGTTCGAGGAGCGGCTGCGCTCCCGTTTCGAGTGGGGGCTGATCACCGACATCCAGCCGCCCGATCTGGAGACCCGCATCGCGATCCTGCGGAAGAAGGCCACGGCCGAGAACTTCTCCTGCCCGGACGACGTCCTGGAGTACATCGCCTCGAAGATCTCCACGAACATCCGCGAGCTGGAGGGCGCACTGATCCGCGTGACCGCCTACGCCTCGCTGAACAAGCAGCCGGTTGACCTCCCCCTGGCGGAGCAGGTGATGCGGGATCTGATCTCGGACGACCATGTCCAGGAGATCACGGCGGAGCAGATCATCAACGCCACTGCCGAGTACTACAGCTTCACCGTGGACGACCTGATGTCGAAGTCGCGGAACCGGACCCTGGTCACGGCCCGACAGATCGCCATGTACCTGCTCCGTGAGCTCACGGAGATGTCCCTGCCCAAGATCGGCCAGGCGCTGGGCGGCCGCGACCACACCACCGTCATCTATGCGGAGCGGAAGATCCGCGAGCTGATGGCCGAGCGGAGGGCCGTGTTCAACCAGGTCACCGAGCTGACGAACAAGATCAAGCAGCAGCGCTGACGCTGCCGCCCTTCCCCGGACCCTCCAGGGCGCATGTCGCGCAGGTCTCCATCGACCTGCTGTCAAGTCCATGGTCCACTGCTGTGGAGAATGTCGTCGTGCACAGCTCACATGGATGTAGTTCCGCAGGATGAGCGCGATCCGCGGCTGCGGCGAATCTCGTCATCCACAGTTTTTCTCACATATCCACAGGTATCGGTGGAGTTTGTCCACTGCCGTTCCCACACCTGTGGATAACCCAGTGGAGAGAGCACTGAAGAACTGACGCCACCCTGGGGATGAATCGCCCTGTCCTGCGGAGATCGCGAATCCGACCGCTGCGAGAATCCACCGCACGCCCACAGCACAAGCGGAGAGACTTCACTTAACTGTGCACACCGAGATCCCGGCGCATTCGCCGATCGAGGCAGTTATCCACAGAATCCACACCAGTTGTTAACACTGCTCCACTCCACCAGACAGAAAAGAGAGAACATCACAGGGCGGGTCGGCCCACGGTGACGACGACAGTGCCGCCGGCGACACGCCGTGCACAAGATATGGGGCCGAAGCGGCCTTGACTCGGCACATATCGTGGTGGATGCGGTGGCATCAAGCCCGGGCCAGCAGGTAAGCTCGACACTCGACACAGCAGCCGTGATGCTTGACAACTGCTCCACAGACGCTAAATGCGTCGATCCAGCGGTCCGAGCTCCCGACGGCTGGTCCCGACCGGCAGCACCGAAAGGCGGAGATCAGTGAAGTTCACTGCGGAGCGCGACGTCCTCACCGAGGCGGTCTCCTGGACGGCTCGTTCCCTCTCCCCCAGGCCTCCGGCCCCTGTGCTCTCGGGTCTGCTGATCACAGCTGAGGACCAGACCGTGACGATCTCGAGCTTCGATCACGAGATCTCTGCTCAGCTGCACATCGAGGCCGAGGTCGAGCAGCAGGGCACCGTTCTGGTCTCGGGACGTCTGCTCAATGACATCGTCAAGGCTCTCCCGGACGCTCCGGTCACCGTGGAGCTCCAGGACTCGAAGGCTGTGGTGACCTGTCGGTCCTCCCGATTCACCCTCGCGACCATGCCTGTCGACGAGTACCCGGAGCTCCCTGGTCTCCCGGAGCTCTCCGGAACCGTCGACGGCGCGGCATTCGCCCGTGCCGTCTCCCAGGTCAGCACTGCGGCCTCGAAAGACGACACGCTGCCGATCCTCACCGGGGTCAAGGTCGAGTTCGAAGGTGACAGGATGACGTTCCTGGCCACGGACCGGTACCGGCTGGCCATGCGGGAGATCACCTGGGCCCCCACCCAGCCGGACATCTCCACCTCCGCGCTCATCAAGGGCAAGACCCTCAACGATGTCGCGAAGTCGCTGGCAGGCTCAGGCGAACTGTCGATCTCGTTGAGCCAGGACACCGACCTGGTCGGCTTCAGCTCGGGAGGCCGACGCTCCACGAGCGTCCTGGTGGACGGTGACTACCCGAAGATCCGCCAGCTGTTCCCCGAGGAGACTCCGATCCATGCCGTGGTCCGGACTGCGGAGCTGATCGAGGCGGCCCGGCGCGTGTCCCTGGTCGCCGAGCGGAACTCCCATGTGCGGCTGCAGTTCACCGAGGAGGGTCAGGTCGTCCTGGACGCTGGCGCTGACGACGCGGCAGCCGCCTCCGAGGTCATCTCTGCGGAGCTGACCGGGGAACCGATCACCGTGGGGTTCAACCCCAGCTACCTCAACGAGGGTCTCAACGTCATCGACACCGAGTATCTGCGCTTCTCCTTCGTCTCTGCGCCGAAACCTGCCATGATCACGGGTCAGGAGACTCCGGACGGCGAAAACTCCACCGACTTCCGCTATCTGTTGATGCCGGTCCGGCTGATCAACCAGTAGCCCACGAGCGCCGATGCGGCTCTCCACCCTGAACCTGAAGGACTACCGCAGCTACGCCGACGTCGAGCTGACGCTCCACCCGGGCCCGAACGTCCTGCTGGGGTACAACGGCGTGGGCAAGACGAACATCGCCGAGGCGATCGGGTATCTCTCCACCCTGGGCTCCCATCGCGTCTCCCAGGATGTCCCGCTGGTGCGCCACGGCTGCACACAGGCGGTCATCCGGGCGCAGGCGCATCGGGGCTCCCAGGAAGCAATGCTTGAGGTCGAGATCAATCCCGGCCGCAGCAACCGAGCGCGGATCAATCGCGGTGCGCCGGTCAGGGCCACCGAGGTCCTCGGCATCCTGCGCACGGTGCTCTTCGCCCCTGAGGATCTGGAGCTGATCAAGGGAGCCCCCGCAGTGCGTCGTCGGTTCTTCGATGACCTCGCGGTGCAGCTGCGTCCTGCGCTCGGCCGGGTGCGGCTGGACTATGAGAAAGTCCTGCGGCAGCGCAACGCGCTGCTGAAGTCGATCCGCCATGAAGGGTTCACCCCCACCCACGAGTCCACTCTCGCGGTGTGGGACCATCAGCTCGCTGACGCGGGATCTCGGCTGATGCGTGCCCGGTTGGAGGTCCTGGCGGCTCTGCGACCCCATGTGGCGGAGGCCTACCGCCAGCTCTCGGGCAGTGTGCGGACGGCACGGCTGCGCTATGAGTCGTCGCTGGTCGCACCGGAGGCGGGCTCCGAGATCTCGCCGCTCGAGACGGCTGACCGGGCGCAGCTCGCGGATCTGTTGCGCGACGGTCTCGAAGGTGCCCGCAAGGAGGAGCGGGACCGAGCGCAGACGCTGGTGGGACCGCACCGGGATGACATCGCCTTCACCCTGGACGACGTCCCCGTGAAGGGATTCGCCTCGCACGGAGAGACCTGGTCGTTCGCCTTGTCTCTGCGCTTGGCGGCCTACCGGACGATGGTCGACGACGACCCTGCCGACGGGGCACGCCCGCTGCTGATCCTCGACGACGTCTTCGCAGAGCTCGACGCTCGCCGACGTCGTCGCCTCGCAGAACTGGTGGGGGAGGCGGAGCAGCTCATCGTCACCGCCGCCGTCGACGACGACGTCCCCGAGAGCCTGCTCCAGCACGGCCTGCGGGTCGAGTCGGTGGACCAGGTCAGCCAGGTCAGCGAACTGAACACCCCCGCTGATCCGAGCGGTTCGGACGCCCCGGATGCCTCGGACACCCCGGAGCATCCTGACCGGGAGCTCGACGGATGAGCGGCTCAGAGGCCGATCCCGGCGACTCCCCCGAGCTGGAGCCCAGCCCGGACGGGGTCCCGGCCCATGAGATTGAGGACGCGGCATCCCTCATCCTGGCCCGCATGCGCCGGGCGGCTGAGGCGCGCGGTGAGCATCGGATGCGGGGCATGCCGCGAGGCAGCTCGTTGGCGGGCAATCCGCGGGCCCCAGGTGCTCAGATGTCCGGACGCAGTGCCGGAACAGGCCCCGGCGCCAGCCGCCGTGACCCGAGTCTGCTGGGGTCGGTGGTGGACGGACTCATCAGCACCCGGGGATGGTCCTCCCCGGTAGCCGTGGGCTCGGTCATCGCCCGATGGGACCAGCTGGTGGGGCCGCAGGTCGCTGCGCACTGCCGGCCGGAGAGGTTCGAGGACGGGGTGGTCGACGTCGCCTGCGACTCCACCGCCTGGGCCACGAACCTGAAGCTCATGCAGCCGCAGCTGATGGACATGTTCACCCGGGAGCTGGGCCGCGGAATCGTCACGGGTCTGCGCATCCGGGGCCCGCAGGCGCCGAGCTGGAAGAAGGGTCGCTGGTCGGTCCGTGGGCCCGGTCCGCGGGACACCTACGGGTGATCGGATGCTGCGAGCTCGCAGACGCGCTCCTGCCGCGTCGAGGGCCTAAGGGTGGAATGGGGCCTCATCGACGGCCCCGCCAGAGCGTCCCAGTGGGCCTCTGCGGCCTTCTGGGCAAAGATTCTGCGGTGTCCACCGCAGGGAAATCGGGATTTCGGGCCACGAAGCGGTAGAATGAGGGCCTGGCCCGAGTGCGAGAGGTTCTCGGGTCAGTCCATGTCATGACCCGGCCGCTCCGCGCGGTCGCACCCCTGGTGATAAAGGAGACGGCAGAGCCCGTGACCTCGGAAGACAACTCCCTCCCGTCCGACGCCGAGCAGCCAGTGCAGCCGGCCCCTGCACCGCCCGGCGGATCCGCAGGATCGCCGTCCAGCCCGGCCGAGTACGGGGCCTCGGACATCACCGTCCTGGAGGGCCTCGAGGCCGTACGGAAACGTCCCGGGATGTACATCGGCTCCACCGGTGAACGTGGCCTGCACCACCTGGTCTACGAGGTGGTGGACAACTCGGTGGACGAGGCCCTGGCCGGCTACTGCACCCACATCGAGGTCACGCTCCAGGACGACGGCGGAGTGCGCGTCACCGATGACGGCCGCGGCATCCCGGTGGACATGCACCCCACCGAGGGACGTCCCACGGTCGAGGTCGTCATGACGGTTCTGCATGCCGGAGGAAAGTTCGGCGGGGGCGGCTATGCGGTCTCCGGGGGGTTGCACGGCGTGGGCATCTCGGTGGTCAACGCGTTGTCGACCCGTGTGGACACCACCGTGCGGCGGCAGGGCCACGAGTGGTCGATCTCCTTCGCCGACGGCGGCAAACCGTCCAAGGAGCTCTCCCAGGGCGCCCCCACGGAGGAGACCGGCACCACGCAGGTCTTCTACCCGGACCCGGAGATCTTCGAGAGCACTGAGTTCGACTTCGAGACGCTGCGCGCGCGCTTCCAGCAGATGGCGTTCCTGAACAAGGGACTGCGCATCACGCTTTCCGACGAGCGTCATATCGCGGCGAATCAGGTCGTCGTCGATGAGATCGTCGAGGGGGAAGGCTCATCGTCCGAGGGTGCCGAGGCCACTCCGGCGGAGCCCGGGGAGGGCGCCGAGGCGGTGGCCGAGACCCAGGCGGGCCGCGTCGTCGTCTACCAGTACGACCATGGCCTGCTGGACTATGTGAACCACCTGAACTCGGCGAAGAAGGCGGAGAACGTCCACGAGGACGTCATCGCCTTCGAGGCCGACGACGACGCCCGCGGCATCACCGCGGAGCTGGCGATGCAGTGGACCATGACGTACTCGGAGTCGGTCCACACCTATGCGAACACGATCAACACGCATGAGGGCGGCACCCACGAAGAGGGCTTCCGCGCGGCGATGACGAGCCTGATCAACCGCTATGCGCGGGAGAAGCAGATCCTGCGTGAGAAGGATGACAACCTCACCGGCGAGGACATCCGCGAGGGTCTGACGGCGGTGATCTCCGTGAAGCTCTCGGAGCCGCAGTTCGAAGGGCAGACCAAGACCAAGCTCGGCAACACGGAGGCACGCGCGTTCGTCCACAAGGTGGTCAACGAGCACTTGGGGGACTGGCTGGAGCGGAATCCCGGCCCGGCCCGGGACATCGTGCGCAAGGCGCAGTCCGCGGCACAGGCGCGCATGGCCGCTCGTAAGGCCCGGGAGAACGCCCGCCGGAAGTCTCCGTTGGAGACCCTCGGCATGCCGGGCAAGCTGTCCGACTGCTCGTCGAAGGATCCCTCGCGCTGCGAGATCTACCTGGTGGAGGGCGACTCCGCGGGTGGGTCGGCCAAGCGGGGCCGGGACCCGGAGACGCAGGCGATCCTGCCGCTGCGCGGCAAGATCCTCAACGTGGAGCGGGCCCGCCTGGACAAGGCCCTGGGCAACCAGGAGATCCAGTCGATGATCACCGCCTTCGGCACCGGCATCGGCGAGGACTTCGACATCGCGAAGCTGCGGTACCACAAGATCGTGCTGATGGCCGACGCCGACGTCGACGGCCAGCACATCACCACCCTCATGCTGACCCTGCTGTTCCGCTACATGCGGCCTCTGATCGAGCACGGCCATGTGTTCCTGGCGCAGCCGCCGCTGTACCGGCTGAAGTGGTCCAATGCTCCGCATGACTATGTGTTCACCGACGCGGAGCGTGATCACGCCCTGCAGGAGGGCTTGGCCGCGGGGCGCAAGCTGCCCAAGGAGCTGGGCATCCAGCGGTACAAGGGTCTGGGCGAGATGGACTACGGGGAGCTGTGGGACACCACGATGGACCCGCAGAACCGCACGCTGCTGCAGGTGTCCATGGAGGACGCCGCCGCCGCTGACGAGATCTTCTCGATCCTCATGGGAGAGGACGTGGAGTCCCGCCGCGGCTTCATCCAGCAGAACGCCAAGGACGTCCGCTTCCTCGACATCTGATCGTCTGATCGTCACCTTCCCAAGGGAGAGCACCACACGTGAGCGACACCACCGAGAACCCTGAGCAGCCGCAGCCCGAGGAGGGCGTCGAGGGGGCCGTGCTGACCGACCGGATCCGCCCCGTGGATCTGCAGACGGAGATGAAGCGGTCGTACCTGGACTACGCGATGGCCGTGATCGTCGGCCGTGCGCTGCCGGACGTCCGCGACGGCCTGAAGCCGGTGCACCGTCGGGTCCTCTACGCGATGTACGACGGCGGCTACCGACCGGAGCGCTCCTTCAACAAGTGCGCCCGTGTGGTCGGAGACGTGATGGGCAACTACCACCCGCACGGCGACTCGGCCATCTACGACGCCCTGGCGCGCCTGATCCAGGACTGGGTGATGCGTTACCCGCTGGCCTCCGGTCAGGGGAACTTCGGCAACCCGGGCAATGACGGCCCCGCCGCTCCGCGATACACCGAGACCAAGATGGCCCAGCTGGCCATGGAGATGGTCCGGGACATCAACGAGAACACCGTCGACTTCCAGGACAACTACGACGGCAAGCAGCAGGAACCGGTGGTCCTGCCCTCGCGCTTCCCGAACCTGCTGGTCAACGGATCGTCTGGCATTGCCGTCGGCATGGCCACCAACATCCCTCCGCACAACCTGCGGGAGGTCGCCGACGGCGTCAAGTGGTACCTGCAGAACCCCCAGGCGTCCCGAGAGGAGCTGTTGGAGGCTCTCCTGCAGCGGATCAAGGGCCCGGACTTCCCCACCGGGGCACAGATCCTGGGCACGCGAGGCATCGAGGACACGTATCGGACCGGCCGCGGCTCGATCACGATGCGTGCGGTGGTCAACGTCGAGGAGATCCAAGGCCGGACGTGCCTGGTGGTCACCGAGCTGCCCTACCATGCCAACCCGGACAACCTCGCGATCAAGATCGCCCAGCTGGTCAAGGACGGCAAGGTCAGCGGCATCGCCGACCTGCGGGACGAGTCCTCCGGCCGCACCGGTCAGCGACTGGTGATCGTGCTCAAGCGTGACGCCGTCGCGAAGGTGGTGCTGAACAACCTCTACAAGCATACCCAGCTGCAGGAGAACTTCTCGGCGAACATGCTCGCCCTGGTGGACGGCGTGCCCCGCACCCTGAGCCTGGACGCCTTCGTGCACCACTGGGTGACCCACCAGATCGACGTCATCGTGCGCCGCACCCAGTTCCGTCTGGCCAAGGCCGAACGGGAGGCGCACATCAAGGTGGGTCTGCTCAAGGCGCTGGACGACCTGGACCGCGTCATCTCGACGATCCGCGAGTCCTCCACCGTCGAGGTGGCCCGCCAGAACCTGAAGGCTCTGCTGGACATCGATGATGAGCAGGCTCAGGCGATCCTGGACATGCAGCTGCGCAAGCTGGCCGCCCTGGAACGTCAGCGGCTCCAGGAGGAGTACGACGAACTGATGCGCCAGATCGCCGAGTTCCAGGCGATCCTGGCCTCGGAGGTGCGTCAGCGCGAGATCATCGGCGAAGAGCTGGACGGCATCGTCGAGAAGCACGGCGATGATCGACGCACCCACATCGTGCGTGGCTATGACGGCGACATGTCGATGGAGGACCTGATCCCGGAGGAGGACGTGGTCGTCTCCATCACGCGCGACGGTTACGTCAAGCGCACCCGCATCGACAATTACCGCGCACAGAACCGGGGCGGCAAGGGAGTGCGCGGTGCACAGCTCCGAGCAGACGACGTCGTCGAGCATTTCTTCGTCACCACCACGCACCACTGGATCCTGTTCTTCACGAATCTGGGGCGGGTCTATCGGACCAAGTGCTACGACCTCATGGAGGCCGGGCGGGATTCGAAGGGTCAGCATGTGGCCAACATCGTCGCCTTCCAGCCGGATGAGACGATCGCCGGGGTCCTGCCGCTGAAGTCCTACGAGGACGCGCCCTATCTGGTGCTCGCCACCCGCAACGGCCTGGTGAAGAAGACCCCGCTGACGGATTACGACTCTCCGCGGCAGGCGGGTGTCATCGCGATCAACCTGCGCGACGACGACGAACTGGTCTCTGCGAAGCTCGTCTCGGCCGAGGACGATCTCATGCTCGTCTCCCGGCGTGGCCAGTCGCTGCGCTTCACCGCCGCGGATGACGCGCTGCGCCCGATGGGCCGTGCCACCTCGGGTGTGACGGGCATGAAATTCCGGGAGGACGACGAGCTCCTCACCGCGGACGTCGTCACCGAGGACTCCTATGTCTTCGTCGTCACGGAGGCCGGCTACGCGAAGCGTTCACATGTGGACGAGTACCGGGTGCAGGGTCGCGGCGGTCTGGGGATCAAGGTCGGCAAGCTCGTAGAGGACCGTGGGGATCTCGTGGGAGCCATGGTCGTGGAGGACGACGATGAGGTCCTCGTGGTCATGGAGTCCGGGAACGTGGTCCGCTCCGCTGTGGAGGGTGTCCCGTCGAAGGGTCGGGACACCATGGGTGTGATCTTCGCCAAGCCCCGGGGCAAGGACCGGATCATCAAGGTGGCTCGCAGTTCGGGTGCCGCACTGGCGGCCACGGGCGAGGACCAGGCCGCCGAGGAGGAGGGTCCCAGCTCCGCTGAGTCTGGCACGACAGAGACGTCTGAAGCTGACGTCGAGGCGGTGCAGGCTTCCGCCCAGCAGGATGGAGTAGCGTTGGACTCTGACAGCGATGGAGGTCATCAGTGAGCGCGAACACCCCTGAGGGCCGGTCCGGCTCCTCCTCGGCAGGGCAGACCGGCCGCTTCCCGGCGCCGCGTCCCCGTGCCCAGAGCACCGCCGCCGAGGACAGCGGCACCATCACCGCCACCCGTACGGGCTCCGGCTCTGGCAGCGCGCCGGCGCGGCCCAAGGCGGGGCCGGCCCGCCCGCAGGCGGCCCCTCGGCCGTCCTCTGGCGCGGCGGCTCGCCCCCAGGCTCCGCGCGGCGGATCACGGCAACCCGGTCTGGTGCGTCCGACGCCGAAGGCCAAAGTCCGCAAGGCACGCCTGCTGATCTCGAAGGTCGACCCGTGGTCGGTGCTGAAGATGAGCTTCCTGCTGTCGGTGGCGCTGGGCATCATGACGGTGGTCTGCGCGGTGATGCTGTGGTCCGTGATGGATCTGACGGGGATCTTCGACCGAGTCAACGACCTGCTGGCTCAGGTGCTGGGCACCGAGGGTGAGGGCTTCGCCATCGAGCAGATGGTGACCCTGGGCCAGATCGCCTCCTTCGCCACGATCATCGCCGTGATCAACGTGGTGCTGCTGACCGTGCTGGCGATGCTGGCAGCGATCCTCTACAACATCTCTGCCTCCCTGGTGGGTGGCATCGGTGTGACGCTGACGGATGACTGAGGCTCCGATTTGGAACCACTTCTGAAGCTGGTGTAATGTGGAGTGGTCGTCCTGAGGAGGACAGGCTCGTTGAGAGTTCATTCCCTCGGTGACGGCGTTCCAGGGCGTATAGCTCAGGCGGTTAGAGCGCATCGCTGATAACGATGAGGTCCGAGGTTCAAGTCCTCGTACGCCCACTCCTGATCCTGGATCACCGAACGACTCCGGAGCAGCAGGAATGCTCCGAGAGGAGAGTTCTATGCGACGTCTCGCTGTGACGGCCCTGCTCGTGGCCGGCATCCTCGGATATCGTCGATGGAAGCAGGCAGAAGATGGTCGTCAGGTGTGGCGAGAGGCCACGGACTTCCTCTGATCTGCGTTCCTGGTCAGGGTATGCGGTATCGACAACTTCACATCTCGCGGGGGCATGGCGCAATTGGTAGCGCATCTGCTTTGCAAGCAGAGGGTTAGGGGTTCGAGTCCCCTTGCCTCCACCGACAGAGAAGCCCCTGGGCCGGATTTCCGGTCCGGGGGCTTCTCGCATCTGTGGGTGCTGGGAGTCGGACCGTCGTGGCCAGGGCAGCCATTCCGCAGAGTAGTTTCCTGAATCACAGAATATTCACAGGAAGATCACGACCCGCCTGGAGGTCACCGGGAGATGACGGCCCGGGGACATGAATGAGAGCTTTCAGGACTGGTTTCATGGGCGCTTCGGGAGAGTCACGTGACGGGCGGATCGCCGTCTTTCCAGGTCAGAAGCGCTTTAGTTTCGAGGCGCCAACCGCGATGCATGCCTTCGCGGCACAGATGGCACCAACTATAGGCCCCGGTCGTTGGTGCCGGCAACTATCACTGCCCGGTTACGGACAGGCGGCGGTGTGTGTGGCGAGAAGCCTCCAGTGGACGGCTCGTAGAAGCCTTGAGAGAACCTTGACAGAGCCCGAGCGGTTGGATTGGCTGATACGGGGACATGGCCCGACCGCGCGTCGGTGACCAGGTCTCTCGCCAACCACCTGATTGGAGAGGAAGGCATGCAAGGGGAATCCATGCATCATGCGCAAGGGGGGAAACCGCGACCC
>NZ_JAUTWR010000007.1:0-187523 GCF_031705515.1 Nesterenkonia sp. CL21 | reverse complement strand
TACCTCTGCTGCCTGATCCCGGCCTGGCGACCACTACCGCCGGGTCACTTCCGCGCAATCACGTCGTACACATGCCAGTGCTTGGGGCCCCGGCCGCTGGGACCGTCGTACTCGCGCTCGTCGAGTTGCAGCACGGTGAGTCCACTCACCCATGCCTCCACGTCGTCGCGGGTGTGGAACGTCATCCCCTCCACGGCGGTCTCGCCGGTGGCCCAGGAGTCCCGGTCGCCGAAGAGCTGAGCGGCCAGGATCCCGCCAGGATGCAGCGAGGCGAGGAGGCGTTGCCACACCTCGACCAGATCGTCCTCCCGCAGGAACGGCAGACTCAGGCAGGCCAGCACCAAGTCCACGCGCGGCAGATCGGCTGAGCACAGGTCGGCGCACACGGTGGTGAGGCCTTCACTGAGTTCCGCGTCCTCGGCACGAGTGGTGACCGTATCCACCGCAGTCTGCTCACGGTCGATCGCGGTCACGTGGAACCCCGCGCTCAGCAGGTGAAGGGTCTCGGTGCCGTCGCCGCAGCCCAGGTCCACTGCATGGTGGACATCGCCAGCGCGGCGGGCCGCGGTGGACAGGTGTGCCAGAGCATCACGAAGCAGGGAGCGGGGCGGTCGGTCGGCGGTGCGCCGATAGTAGGCGGCCCAGTCGGCGTCGTCAGTGCTCGGGGAGGTGGCCATGAGAGTCACCGTAGCGGCCGATTGGAAATCACCCTGCCCAGGAGTGATAATCTCTACTCAGAAGTTCCTCGGGTCCGCGGATCCGGGTTCTGCGCGGATGTAGCTTAATGGTAAAGCTTCGGCTTCCCAAGCCGACGACGCGGGTTCGATTCCCGTCATCCGCTCCACCACTCAGGGGTGATGCACACGATGCATCACCCCTGATCACGTTTCGGCCCCTGTGCGCATTGCCGCAGAGAGAGCGCGCCAGTAGCGTGAACGGATGGACTCCTCAGCTCTCGACGACGTCATCCAGCGGGCCGTCTGGCATGGCCTGGCGCTCGACCAGAACAGCGTCGAGATCGTCGACGCGGGCCTCGACTTCCGCGTGGCGCTCGCCCATGATGCGGCGGGAGAGCGCTGGGTCCTCCGGGTGCCGCGCCGGCCGGACGTCCTGCCGCGCATGGACGAGGAGGCCCGCATCCTTGAGTTCGTGCGCCCTCATCTGAGCGTCGCCGTCCCGGCCTGGGAGGTGCACTCCGAGGAGCTGATCGCCTACCGAGCGCTGCCCGGGCACCCGGGGCTGACCCTGCGTGGCGGGGAGCCGCAGTGGCACATGGATGCTGAGTCCCATGAGTTCGCCTCCGCGCTCGGCCGACTCCTGGCCGAGCTGCACAGCATCGACCCCGAGGAGGCCCGCGCCGCTGGGCTGGAGGTCCGCAGCCCGGAGGACTCTCGGGCCCGTTGGCAGGAGGAGATCGACGTCGTCGCCTCCGAGTTCGACGTGGCTTCAGACCTGCTGGCCCGGTGGCGTACCTGGCTCGACGCCGATGAGCTCTGGCCCCAGCGTGCTGTCATGACCCACGGGGAGCTGTACCCGGCGCACATCCTGCTCGGTGAGACCGGGCAGATCACCGGCATCCTGGACTGGACCACCGCCCGGGTGGACGACCCCGGACGGGACTTCTCGTACCAGTTCTCCATCGCCGGGCAGGAGGCGTTCGAGGTCACAGTGGACGCCTACGAGGAGGCCGGTGGCACCGTGTGGCCTCAGCTGGCCGAGCACTGCCATGAGCTGTGGGCCGCGTCCCCGGTGGCCTACGGGATGTTCGCGCTCACCACGGGAGATCCGCAGCACCGGATCGCCGCCGCGGCGCTGCTGAATCCCGAGGCGACGGGGTGAGCATCAGGCTCTGGTGAATCTCAGGGTCCTGACTTCGAAGGGCCGGAGCGTCACGTCCACCGAGCCCTCGGCGTCGACCCCCTGATCGAGGTCGTCCTCGATCAGACTCACGTCGCGGACCGACAGAACCGGTGCGTCCACGAAGACTGTGCCGTCCGCGCGGCGGCCAAGCGCCTCATAGACGCGAACGATCAGATCTCCGGAGCGGTCGTCGGCGAGCTTCACCGAGGAGATCACCACCCCTTCCCCGGTGCATCGGACCAGCGGAGAGACGCCAGAGCGCCCCGAGATCCGTCGACGCGGGAGATTCATCTCGATGCCCGCCTTCGTCGCGTCGGCGACGTCGGCGCCGATCACCATCCCATAGACGTGGGTCTGGACGCCCTGATCCGTCTCCGGATCGGGGAAGCGGGGAGCTCGCAGCAGCGACAGCCGCACTGTGGTCGTGATGTCCGCGTCGTGGACGTCCCGGGTCACGTCGTAGCCGTAGATGGAGTCGTTGACCAGCGCCACGCCGAAGCCCGGTTCCTCCGCCAGGACGAACCGGTGCATGGACGTCTCGAACTTCGCCGCCTCCCAGCTGGTGTTCGTGTGGGTGACCCGGCGCTGGAACCCGTACTGCGTCTCCGCGGCGGTGTGCTCAGCTCGCACATCCAACGGGAACGCGACCTTGAGGAACTTCTCCGTCTCCCGCCAGTCCGTGCTCTGCTCGATGCGGAGCGTCCTGCTTCCGGGCTCCAGGATGAGTCGCTGCACCAACGAGGAGGTGGAGAAGCGACGTTCGACGCTGACGACGGCGGTGCCGTCGTCGGTGACCTCCGCGGCGAAGGAGGAGACGTCGCGCAGCTCCGTGACCCTGTTCCTGTAGAAGCGGTCCACGTCCCAGGCGTCCCACTTGTTGGGGAAGTCTTGGTGGAGCTGCAGCACTCCCGCCTCCTTGCCCGGCGCCACGCTCTCCCGTCCGGTGGCCAGATCGCGGGCTGAACGGATGTGTCCCGCACCGGTGATCGTCACCGCCACCTGGTCGTTGCGCAGTTCCACGGCTCCGTCGTCGAGCTGGGTCAGCTGGACCGGAGTGGCCTGCTGCTGTGGCGCCCCGACAGCCAATGCGGGAAGTCCGGGCTGCTTGAACGGCGTGGAGTTGGCTTCCAGCGGCACGTCTCCCGGGCCCACCAGACTCGCCAGGGAATCAGAGATGAGGGCCTCCGCCCGTTCCTGGATCTGTTCATAGGCCGCCTGCGCCTCGCGATGCACCCATGCGATGGAGGTCCCCGGCAGGATGTCGTGGAACTGATGTAGGAGAGTGAGCTGCCAGAGCTCGTCGAGCTCCGCATAGGGATACTCGGCACCAGTTCGGACAGCGGCGGTGGCCGCCCACAGTTCGGCCTCGATGAGCAGATGCTCGCTGCGCCGGTTGCCCTGCTTGGTCCGATGCTGGGAGGTGAGCGTGGCCCGGTGGATCTCCAGGTACAGCTCTCCGACCCACACCGGGGGATCCGGCAGCTCCTCCTGCGCCCGGTCGAAGAAGTCGTCGGGGTGCTCCCACCGCACGACCGCGCTGCCTTCCAGGCCGCTGAGACGCCGCGAGCGGCCGACCATCTCACGGGTCGTGCCGCCGCCGCCGTCGCCGTAGCCCACCGGCGCGATCGATCCGCTGGCGCGACGCGACTCCCGGAACTGGGAGGTGGCCTTCGCGAGCTCCTCGCCGGAGAGCTGGGCGTTGTAGGTGTCCATGGGCGGGAAGTGGCTCAGGATGCGGGAGCCGTCGATACCCTCCCAGGCGAAGGTGTGGTGCGGGAAGACGTTGACCTGGTTCCAGGAGATCTTCTGGGTGAAGAACCACTCGAATCCGGAACGACGCATCAGCTGGGGGAGGGAGGGCGAGTAGCCGAACGAGTCAGGCAGCCACACTCCTTTGCAGCGGATCCCGAACTCGCGCTCGAAGAATCGCTGACCCTGGGAGAATTGGCGGACGATGGACTCTCCGGTGGGCATGACGACGTCGGACTCCACCCACATGCCCCCCAGGGGAAGGAAGCGTCCCTTCGCGACGGCGGCGCGCACCCGCTGCCAGACGCGCGGGCGGTGCTCCTTGATCCAGGCATACTGCTGCGCCGAGGACATGCCGTAGAGGAAGTCATCGGTGCGATCGATGAGCTCCGCCATCGAGGTGGTCGTCCGGGCGACCTTCCGGATGGTCTCGCGGATCGGCCACAGCCAGGCGGAGTCGATGTGGGCATGCCCGACGGCCGACACAGTATGCGCGCTGGTCTCCGCCGGAGAGGAGAGCGGCTCAACCAGGCAAGTGCGGGCGCCAGCCGCCGTGCCCGGGATGTCCTGCAGGTCCAGGACGTCCAGCGCGTGGTCGAGGCTCTCCAGGATCCTGTGTCGACGCCGGCCCTCCGGCAGCTGTTCGGCGAGTTCGAGCAGGACCTGCACGTCCAGCGCCAGGCCGTGGACCTCCGGTTCGAAGACCGCCAGGTCCATCCGGCGGGTCACATAGAGGGGGTCGGTGCTGGAGGTGCGGATGTCACCGTCCCACGTGGGGACGAAGCCCCGGCTTCCGTGGATCTCCGGGTTGGCTGCGGCTTCGAGGAACAGCTCGATCTTCTCCCCGCCGCGGGCCTCGTCGAGCACTGTGGCGTGCTGACTCTGCGGGTTGAGGGCCTTGAGCGGGGTGCCGTCAGGCCGATGGACCAGAGCTTCGCACTGGAAGCCTGTGCGTGAGGTGTCGAAGCCCAGGTCCACTGCGATCTCCACCTGGCGGCCGGCCCAGTCTTTCGGGACGGTGGCGCGGACGCGGAACCAGGTGGTCCCCCAGGCCGGCCCCCAGGGGGTGCCCACCGTGTACGGGCTGAACTCCAGGCGCAGTCCCTCCTCCGGAGGGATCGGCTCGCCAGGAAGTTCGTGGGCGGCAACCTCCAGTGGACGCGAGGCGGAGTGGACGGCGGGGATGATGCGTTCTCGCAGGACGCGCGAGGCCCGGCCGAGGGTGAGTGCGGTGTCGTCGTGCATGAGGGAGACCGTCCTGACGGAGAGAGCAAAGCATGACAGCGCTGTCTGGCCGATACAATCAGAGGTCACGAATGTTGTCAACGTCACATCGTCGGATGGTGAGGGGGTGGGTCATGGGGCGCCGGGTCACCCTCCAGGATGTCGCCACGGCCGCAGGGGTGAGTCTGAAGACGGCCTCCCGGGTGGTCAATGGCGAGCGATACGTGGCCGAGGCCACGGCGCTGAAGGTGCGGGCGGCTGTCCGTGAGCTGGGGTTCCGTCCGCATCAGGCGGCACGAAGTCTGGCTAGGGGGCGTCGGCTGCCGATGGCCGGTCTGCTGGTGACGACGCTCGAGAACCCCCACGTCGTCGCGCTGGCCCATGGAGTGGAGCAGGTGCTGCGGGCCGCGGGCCACTCGCTGATCATCGCGTCCACGGATGAGGATGCCGAGCAGGAGCGGCAGCTGCTCGAGAACTTCCAGGACCGCGGCGTGGACAGTGTGGTCATCGTCCCCTCGGGGGACGACCACCGGCACCTCGTCGCGGCTTCAGGGCGGCTGTCCATGGTCCTGGCCCATCGTGTCATCGAGGGTCTCGAGGCGGACTCCGTGGCCCCGGACGACTGGGGCGCGACGCGTACCGCTGTCAAGGCGCTGCTGCATCAGGGGCATGCGAGGGTCGCCTTCATCGGCGACCTGGAGTACATCTACAACATTCGGCGCCGCGTCGCGGGGTACCGTCAGGCCCATCGGGAGCTCGGTGTTCCGGTCGATGAGCTGCTCCTGCGCTTCGGGGTGCGCACGGCGGCGGAGTCCCGTCGTGCCATGGCGGAGATGCTCGACTCTCCGGCTCCGCCCACAGCCGTCTTCGCCTCCAACAATCTCCTGACGTTGGGAGTGTTGGAGGAGCTTCACGGCCAGGGTGAGACCCTCGCCGTCGTCGGCTTCGACGATCTTCCCGAGGCGCGCTACTTCGACCTGCCGGTCACGCTGCTGGCCTATGACAAAGCCGGAGTCGGGCGGACTGCGGCCCGCCTGCTGCTGGAGCGTGCGGCCGCTGAGGATCCCGCCCCCCGGCATGTCACGATGCCGGTCGAAGCACGGCAGGTCGAGTTCTGACACCTCTTGACATGACAGCGCTGTCCTGTGATTCTGGCTCCACTTGTGACGCAGGGCACATCACCGGATGCCGGTGGGGAGGGCGGCAAGGATGCACGTCGGGCAGCAGACAGGGTCAGAGGTCGGCCGTCGGTCGTTCCTGAGATTCGTCGGAGGCGTCGGGATGGTCCTGCCGCTGACCGCGCTGACCGGCTGCGGGGGATCAGCATCCGCGGACGGGCACGTCATCCGTATCGCCTATCAGCAGTTCGGCTCGGGGACCCTGTGGGAGGACTGGATCAACAGGGCGGCCGAGCGCCACACCAGCCGACACCCTGACCATACGGTCGAACTGGTGCCCATCGTCGCGGCGGAGAACGACTACTACACCAAGAACGAGCTGCTGATGTCCTCACCGCGGACATCGCCGGACATCTCCTACGCGGACACTTTCATCCTGCTCTCCGACGTCGGCGCCGGCTACCTCCAGCCCATCGACGATTTTGTGGCTGGCTGGGAGGGGTGGCAGCAGATCGCCGAGGCGTCTCGAGAGGCCGTCACGGCAGAGGACGGGTCCACCTATGCGATTCCCACCCATACCGACACCCGAGCGATCTGGTTCAACAAAGAGGTCTTCGCCCGAGCCGGACTCCCGGAGGACTGGGCGCCTCAGAACTGGGAGGAGATCCTCGAGGCGGCGCGCATCCTGAAGTCCGCGCTTCCCGACGTCTCGCCTCTGGTGATCTACTCCGGCAAGTCACAGGGCGAGAAGGCCTCCATGCAGGGCTTCGAGATGCTTCTCTACGGCACCGGCTCCACCCTGTACGACGAGGACAGCCACCGCTGGGTGATCGGCTCCGCGGGATTCCGGGACTCCCTCCAGATGCTCGAGACCGTCTTCGCGGAGGACCTCACCCTCAGCCTCGCCCAGAACCTGGACCCCAATATCAGCGAGACGATCTACTCCCGGCTGCTGCCTCAGGGGGAGCTCGGAATGGTCATCGACGGTTCCTGGGTGTCACAGAACTGGGTGGAGGGCGGGACCAGCCCGTGGCCCGAGTGGACCGAGACCATGGGTCTGGCGCGCATGCCGACGCAGAACGGCCAGGACCCGGGCTATGTGACGCTCAGCGGGGGCTGGTGTCTCACGCTCCCCCAGTACGCCGACGACCCGGCGACAGCCTTCTCCTTCATGGAGACACTCTGCGAGAAGGACATCATGGTCGACTTCACGATCGCCAACAGCTACATCACCGTGCGCGATGACGTCGCCGCCGACGAGCGGTATCAGGACTATTCGCCGACCGCGGAGTTCTTCACCTCGTTGCTCGACGGCGCCCACTACCGTCCGGCTCTGCCGGCCTATCCCGAGGTGTCCAACGCGATCCAGGAGGCCATGGAGGCAGTGATGACCCGTTCCCAGACGCCCGACCAGGCGGCGGCCGCCTACGACTCCGCCGTGACCGACATCGTCGGCTCAGAGAACGTCCAGGACGAGTCCGCATGAGCGCCCCCGCCGCCACCATCGAGACCCGGAGTCCCGACACCGTCGATCGGCAGGAGGAGAGGCCGCGGCAGAACCGGACCATCGGTGATCGCCTCACCGCGCGTCGAGCCGTCCCGATGGTCCCTGCGCTCGGCCTGCTGCTGCTGTTCATGGCCGGCCCGATCCTCTACTCCCTGTGGCTGGCCTTCACCGACTCGGCCATACGGGGCGAGGGGGCGGCCGAGACCTCCTTCGTCGGGTTCGAGAACTTCATGCAGGCATTCTCCGACGAGCAGTTCTGGAACTCCGTCGGACTGACGCTGGTGTTCACCGTGGTGTCCGCCGTGATCGGGCAGAACCTGCTGGGCCTGCTGCTCGCCCTGCTGATGGAGAAGGCGCACCGGGTGGTGACGTTCGTCGTCACCGCGATCGTGATCGCGGCGTGGATCCTCCCGGAAGTCGTCGCCGGCTACCTGCTCTACACGTTCTTCGCCGATGAGGGCAGCCTCAATACGATCCTCGAGACGGTCGGCCTGCCCCCGCAGGACCTGCTGTTCAGCCTGCCGATCCTGGCCGTGGCCTTCGCGAACATCTGGCGTGGCACGGCATTCTCGATGCTGGTCTACTCCGCGGCTCTGGGCAGCATCTCCGCCGAGATCCAGGAGTCTGCCTCCGTGGACGGAGCGGGACCGCTGCGTCGCCTCTGGTCCGTCACGCTGCCGCTGCTGCGGCCCGCTGTCGCGACCAACCTCATGCTCATCACGTTGCAGACGCTGTCGGTGTTCGGCCTGATCTTCATCATGACCGGTGGAGGACCAGCCCAACAGAGCCAGACCCTGCCGCTGTACATGTACGAGCAGGCCTTCTCCTACGGCCAGCTCGGCTACGGGACCGCGGTGGCCCTCCTGCTCCTGATGATCGGGGCGATCGCTTCGATCCTGTATCTGCGGCTGCTTCCCGAGGAGGACAAACGATGACCACCACCGCGCGGCATGACGTGCCGGTCTCCCGGGCTGGGCGAGGTCGGCGAGCACGGACCGCCGAGGCCGTGTCCACGGTGGTCATGATCTTCCTGGGCGCCGTCTTCCTCATCCCGCTGCTCTGGGTGGTGCTGGCGGCCTTCAACACCGATGCCTCGCTGGCGGTGGCCTGGCCGGAGACCTGGAGCCTGGGCAACTTCTCGGCCATCTGGAACGCCGAGACCACCTTCCGACCGATCGCGAACTCGCTCATCCTCTGCGGCGGGGCGACGCTCGTGACGATGACGGCGGCGGTGCTGTGCGCCTACCCGATCTCTCGGTACCGGTTCCGGGGAAAGCGGCCCCTGCTGCTGACGATCATCTTCTCCACCGGGCTACCCATCACCGCGATCATGATTCCCGTCTACTCGCTCTTCGTGCAGATCAACCTCATCGACTCGATGGCCGGGGCGATCCTGTTCCTGGGCGCCTCGTCGCTGCCCTATGCCATCTTTCTGACCAAGGGCTTCATGGACTCAGTGCCGCTCGAGATCGAAGAAAGCGCGTGGACGGAAGGGGCCGGCGTCTATCGGACCCTGTGGGCTGTGGTGATGCCCCTGATGCGTTCAGGGCTCGGAGTGGCCACGCTGTTCACCTTCGTGATGATGTGGGGAAACTTCTTCGTCCCGTTCATGCTGCTGCTCAGTCCGGACAACCTGCCGGCAGCGGTCACCCTCTACACCTTCTCCTCCCAGTACGGCCAGGTCGCCTATGGGCAGCTGGCCGCGTTCTCGCTGTTCTACTCCCTGCCGGTCATCGTGCTGTATCTGTTCGTGGGGAGGAGCCTCGGCACCGGATTCATCGCTGCGGGCGGCGTGAAGGGCTGACCCCCTAGAATGGAACCGGAATTCCGTGGGAGCCCGGGCAGGCCGGGCTGAGAGGGCGAAGCCGCCGACCACTCGGACTCGATGCGGGTCATGCCGCCGTGAGGAGGAGATGTGGGCGTCACCGTCGTGGGAGCAGGAGTCGTCGGTCTGCTCTCGGCGTGGGAGCTGCGCCGGCAGGGGCACCGGGTCACGGTGATCGCGCCGGACATCGCCCAGGGCGCCAGCTACGCGGCCGCCGGCATGCTCGCCCCCATCAGCGAGGTGCAGTACGGCCAGGACCGGCTCTACCCCCTCATGACCGCCTCTCGGGCGGAGTATCCAGCTTTCCTGGCCACGCTGGCCGCCGCCGTCGACGCCCCCACCGGGTGGCGGGAGAACGGCACGATCCTGCTGGCCGCCGATCGGTCCGACCGCGACGCTGTCGCCCGGCTGGTGGCCGTCCAGCAGGCCCACGGCATGGAGGTGGAGCCGCTGACCTCCTCGGCGCTGCGGCGTCGCGAGCCGGGCCTCGCGCCCGGGATCTCCAAGGGGTGGGACGTCCCCAGCGACCACCAGGTGGACCCCCGGCTGCTCGCGGACTGTGCGGTGCAGGCCCTGCAGGCGCCGCTGGACGGCGCGCGGTTCCCCGACGCCGGCCCGCCCGCCGATCTCATCCAAGCCCGCGTCACCGCCGTCCACGCCGACGGGCCGGGGCGCACCGGGGTCCGGCTCACCCTCGACGACGGCACCGAGCGCTCCGAGTGCTCCGAACTCACCGACGACAAGATCCTCCTGGTGCCGGGACTCGGCTACGCGGACATCGCCGGACTGCCCGAGCAGACGCCCCTGGATCTGCGGCCCGTCCACGGGGACGTGCTGCGCCTGAAGGTCCGCCCCGGGCAGCTATTGCCCGGGGAGCAGCACATCGTGAGCGCCACGGTCCGGGCCACGGTGGCCGGCCGCAGCGTCTACCTGGTGCCGCGGGCCGACGGCGGGCTCGTCGTCGGGGCCTCCTCCCGGGAAGACAGCCTGCCCGGCACCCACGCCGGCTCCGTGCAGGAGCTGCTCGACGACGCCGTCGCGGTGCTGCCGGGCGTCAAGGAGACGGAGCTGGTGGAGATCACCACCCGGGCCCGGCCGGGCACCCCGGATGACATCCCGTACCTGGGCCGCTGCGAGCAGGCGCCCGACGTCGTCGTCTCCACCGGCTATTCTCGACACGGCATCCTGCTGGCGCCGCTGGCCGCCCGGCTCGCGGCGGCCCTGCTGAGCGACGACGGCGAAGCGGCCCTGAGCGAGGAGGACCGCCGGATGCTGGCCCATATGAGCCCCACCCGCTCGCTGACCGCACCACAGATGACCCCCACAGGATTGTGAGAGACATGCTCACCGTGACCATCAACGAGGAAGACGTGAAGTTCGACGACGGCGCCACCGTCGTCGACGCCGTCGCCCACACCACCGGGCGTCAGCTGAACCCGGACGGCACCCCCGCCGACGGCGGCCGGCTGGGCGTGGCGGTGGCCATCAACGCCGCCGTGGTCCCGCGCAGCGCCTGGGCGTCCACCACGCTGAGCCACGGCGAGGAGCTCGAGATCGTCACCGCAGTGCAGGGCGGGTGAACGCATGACCGCACAGACCGCACAGACTGCGCCGACCACCCCGCCGCCCCTGCAGGTGGGCGACTACACCCTGGCCAACCGGCTCATCATGGGCACCGGCGGCATCACCGACCTGGAGGCCCTGGAGCGCGCGCTCATCGCCTCCGGCACCACGCTGACCACGGTGGCGATGCGCCGCTACAGCCCAGAGACCAAGACCAGCGTGTTCGCCATGCTGGAGCGCCTCGGCATCGACGTGCTGCCCAACACGGCCGGCTGCTACACCGTGAAGGACGCCGTGCTCACCGCCGAGCTGGCCCGTGAGGCCCTGGAGACGAACCTCATCAAGATCGAGGTCATCGCCGACGAGCACACTCTCCTGCCCGATGTCATCGAGACCTTGGAGGCCACCGAGCAGCTCGCCGACCGGGGCTTCATTCCCATGGTCTACACCACCGACGACCCGGCGGCCGCGGTGCGCCTGGAGCAGGCCGGGGCCGCCGCCGTCATGCCGCTGGGAGCCCCCATCGGCACCGGCCTGGGGATCCTGAACCCGCACAACATCGAGCTCATTGCCTCCCGGGCGAACGTGCCGGTGGTGCTCGACGCCGGCGTCGGGGCCGCCTCCGAGGCCGCACTGGCCCTGGAGCTCGGCTGCGACGCCGTGCTGGTCGCCTCCGCGGTCACCCGCGCGCAGAAGCCCTATGACATGGCCCGCGCGATGCGGCTGGCCGTGGAGTCCGGGTGGCTCTCCGCCGGGGCGGGGCGCATCCCGCGCCGTCGTCACGCCCTGGCCTCCTCCGCGATGGAAGGAAGGATCGGCACCGTTGACTGAGACACGCCGGACCCAGATCAGCGACCTCTCCCGCACCCAGCTGGAACGCTTCCAGCGGCACCTCTCGCTGACCGGCTTCGGTCCGGAGGCGCAGCTGCGGCTGCTCGACTCCCGGGTGCTGGTGATCGGCGCCGGAGGGCTCGGGGCGCCGATCCTCACCTACCTGGCCGCCGCCGGGGTGGGGACCATCGACATCGTCGACCATGACGTGGTCGACCGCTCCAACCTGCACCGGCAGGTGCTGCACTCGGAGGCCACCATCGGCCGGCCCAAGACCGAATCCGCCGCGGCGGTGATGCGCGGGCTGCACCCGGAGGTCACCGTCCACGAGCACCGCGAGCCCATCGGGCCGGACAACGCCCTGGCGCTGGTGGAGACCGCGGACATCGTGGTGGACGGCTCCGACAACTTCGCCACCCGCTACGTGGTCTCCGATGCCTGCGAGATCGCCGGGAAGCCGCTGGTCTCCGGCTCCATCCTGCGCTTCGCCGGGCAGGTCAGCCTGTTCTGGTCCGCTCCGGATGAGGCACACTGGCGGGCCGAATGGGACCAGGCCGGGCGCGGCCCCACCTACCGGGACCTCTACCCGGAGGCCCCCGACGCCGGGGAGGTCCCCACCTGCGCGGAGGCCGGGGTGCTCGGTGTGCTGCCCGGAGTCATCGGCACGCTCATGGCCACCGAGACGATCAAGTTCCTCGCCGGCGTGGGGGAGACCCTGCTCGGCCGGGTGATGACCTATGACGCGCTGACCGCCTCCTTCCGTGAGGTGCGGCTGCTGCCGGACCCGGACCGGGAACCGGCCACCAGCATCGGCGCCGACGTCGCCGGACTGGGCGGCGGACCGGGTGGCGCCCCGGCCTCCGCAGGAGCCGCCTGCGCGGTGGAGGAGGATCCCGCTCTGCACCCGGTGGAGGGCGAGACCGATCCCTACACCGGGCATCCCTTCGGCCCGGAGGACATCGGGATCCGTGACCTGCAGGCCGCCGTCGAGGCTGGACGCGTGGCCGGCGTGGTAGACGTCCGCGAGCCCTGGGAGTATGCCGCCGGACATGTGGACGGTGCGGTCAACGTGCCGCTGGGGGAGCTGTGGCACGGCTCGCCGGTGCCGGGCCTTGAGGAGGCCAGCGAGGACCGCCCCGTGGTGCTGTACTGCAAGATCGGCGTCCGTTCGCGGCAGGCGCTCGCGGTGCTGCGCCACCGCAATCCCGACGCCGGGCTGCGGAACCTGGTGGGCGGCTATGAGCAGGTCAAGGCTGTGACGGAGGCGCCGAGCCGCTCTCGGTGAGGAAGCCGCGCAGCAGCGAGGCGGTTCCGTCCAGGTGCTCCCGCATGAGCTCTTCGGCGCGTACCGGATCGCCCTGCAGGATGGCGGAGACGATCCCCTGATGCTGTTCCTGGGAGTGGGCGATGTTCGTGTCCAGGAACGGGATGCGGTCCAGCAGTCCGCTGGCGGCGGCGCGGGCCTCGGCCACTGAGGCGGAGAGCATCGCCGAGCCGGAGAGCTCCGCGATCAGGCAGTGCAGGCGGGCATCCAGCGGCCGATACTGGGAAGCCTCGGCGGCTTCCACCGCGTCCAGGGCCTGCACCAGGGCGGAGCGCTGGGCGGTGCTCAGAGTGGCGGAGGCCGCCAGGGCGGCGGCGGCCGGCTCGACGACGCCCCGGAAGGTCAGCACATCGTCGACGGCGGCCGCGTCCTCTGCGCCGAGGGAGGTCGCCGGAGCGGGCAGCTCCTCGGCGACGAACGTTCCCCCGTAGCGGCCCCGTCGTACCGAGAGGTAGCCGGCGGTCTGCAGCTCCGCCAGGGCGTCTCGCAGCGTGCTGCGAGAGACCCCCAGGGATTCGGCCAGCTCGCGCTCCGGCGGCAGCTTATCGCCTGGGGCGAAGGTGCCCAGTCGGATGCCGCGCAGGACTCGGGCGATGGTCTCTTCGAGCACGTTGCCGCGCCGCGCCTGACCCAGCACAGAGCCCAGCACAGGAGTGAGCGAGGCCATGGGCTCCGCGGGGGACGACGCATCCGGCATGCCATCAGCATGCCATATGGCCAGCCTCAAAGGTCTCCTCTCGGTAATTTTGCGAGCGATCTTCTCGCTGACTCTTGACACTCTGCCGTGCGACACCTCACAGTGGTGCTGTTCAAAGGACTGAAAGCAGTCCATTGGGAGAGGGTGTCATGTCGCGAGCACCAGGATCCACGGCCCACGTGGACTACACGCACCTCGGCGAGAGCTACATGAAGCACCGACAGCTGCGTCGAGGGGCGGCCGGATGGATCCTGCTCGCCGGCCTCGGCGTGGCCTATGTGATCTCCGGAGACTTCTCCGGGTGGAACATCGGCCTCTCGGTGGGAGGCTGGGGCGGGCTGCTCATCGCCTTCGTCCTCATGGGGCTGATGTACACATGCATGGTCTTCGGCCTGGCCGAGATGTCCTCCACCATTCCCACCGCCGGTGCCGGATACGGGTTCGCCCGCCGAGCCTTCGGCCCACTCGGCGGCTTCGCCACCGGCATGGCCGTGCTCATCGAGTACGCCGTCGCCCCGGCCGCCATCGCCACCTTCATCGGAGGCTATGTGGAGGCCCTCGGGCTCTTCGGCCTCACCAACTCCTGGCCCATCTACCTGGCCGCCTATCTGCTGTTCATCGGCATCCACCTCTGGGGCGTCGGCGAGGCGCTGAAGGTCATGTTCGGCATCACCTTGATCGCCGTCGTCGCGCTCGCGGCCACTGTGTTCGGCCTGCTGCCCCACGTGGAGCTCAGCAACCTCTTCGACATCGCCGCCGACGGCTCGGCCGGTTCCAGCGCGTTCCTGCCCTTCGGCATCACCGGCGTGATGGGCGCCCTGGTCTTCGGCATCTGGTTCTTCCTGGCCATCGAGGGCGTGCCGCTGGCCGCCGAGGAGACGGCCGACCCCAAGCGCGACCTGCCTCGGGGCATCATCGTGGCCATGATGGTGCTGCTGGTCTTCGGCGCCCTGATGCTGGTCCTCGTCCCCGGGGCCGCCGGCGCCGAGGCCATGGGTGACTCCGAATCGCCGCTGCCCGAGGCGCTGCGTGCCGTCCACGGGGAGGGGTCCTGGCTGGCCACGTTCGTCAACTACGCGGGGCTCGCCGGACTGGTCGCCAGCTTCTTCTCCATCGTCTACGCCTACTCACGGCAGCTCTTCGCCCTCTCCCGGGCCGGGTACCTGCCACGATTCCTCTCCCTGACCTCCGGCCGCCGGACCCCCTGGGTCGCGCTCATCGTCCCGGGCACCATCGGCTTCGTCCTGGCCGCCGCCATCGGCGACGGCGGTCTGCTGATCAACATCGCCGTCTTCGGGGCCGCGGTGTCCTACGTGCTGCTGAATCTGAGCCACATCGTGCTGCGCATCCGGGAGCCGCAGCTGGAGCGCGGCTACCGCACCCCGGGCGGTGTGGTCACCACCTCCATCGCGCTGGTGCTCGCCGTCGTCGCGCTGATTGCCACCTTCGTGGTGGATGTCCGGGCCGCCGGCATCACGGCGGGGGTGTTCCTGCTGGCCCTGGCGTACTTCTGGTTCTACAGCCGCCACCGGCTGGTGGCCGACGCCCCGGAGGAGGAGTTCGCGCTGCTGGAGAAGGAGGAGAGCCAGCTGCACTGAGACCACCGTCCCCCGTCCTGCCCGCCTGCCCGCCCACCACCCGAGGAGCTCCATGAATCCGCTGGACCTCGACCACCTGCCGGCACCGCACAACGAGCGCATGCTCAGTGCATCGCAGCTGGCCCACGAGATCACCACAGGACAGATCGACTCCGTCATCCTCGCCTTCACCGACATGCAGGGCCGCCTCCAGGGCAAGGTCATCCACGGACAGTTCTTCCTGGACTCCGTGCTCGATCACGGAGCCGAGGCCTGCAACTACCTGCTCGCCGTCGACACCGACATGAACACTGTGGACGGCTATTCCCTCACCAGCTGGGAGACCGGCTACGGGGACATGGAGTTCATCCTCGACCACGGCACCATCCGCCGGGTCCCCTACCTGGAGCGCACCGCCATCCTGCAGGTGGACCTTGCCACCACGGACGGCCGCCCGGTGCCGGTCTCCCCGCGATCCCTGCTGAAGGCGCAGCAGGAGAAGGCCGCCGCCCTGGGGCTGACCGCGCTGGCCGGCACGGAGCTGGAGTTCGTGATGTACGAGGACTCCTATGAGGACGCCTCGGCGCGGGACTATCGGGGCCTGACCCCGGCCAACCAGTACAACGTGGACTACTCCATCCTGGGGTCCATGCGGGTGGAGCCGCTGCTGCGGGACATCCGCAACGCCATGTACCAGGCGGGCATGACGGTGGAATCCGCCAAGGGGGAGTGCAACCTCGGCCAGCATGAGATCGCCTTCAAGTACGACGACGTCGTCACCACCGCGGACAACCACACCTTCTACAAGCTCTCGGCCAAGCACATGGCCTCCCAGCGGGGGCAGTCGATCACCTTCATGGCCAAGCCCAACGCGCGGGAGGGATCCAGCTGCCACATCCACATGTCCCTGCGCGGCCTCGACGGCGGCCTGGCCTTCTGGGACGCCGAGGCCGGGCGGCGCACTCCGCTCTACGACCACTTCATCGCCGGGGTGCTGGCCACCATGCGGGAGATGACGCTGTTCTACGCCCCCAACATCAACTCCTACAAGCGCTTCGCGAAGGGGTCCTTCGCCCCGACCACCATCGGGTGGGGCCTGGACAACCGCACCTGCGCGGTGCGCCTGGTCGGGGAGGGCCTCGCCGCTCGCATGGAGAACCGGGTCCCCGGCGCCGACGCCAACCCCTACCTGGCCATGGCCGCGATGCTCGCCGGAGGTCTGCACGGCGTGGAGCAGAAGCTCGCGCTGCCCGAGGCCATCGAGGGCAACGCCTATGACGCCGACGCCGACCAGGTCCCCTCCACCATGGCCGAGGCCCGTGACCTGTTCGCCGGGTCCCCGGTGGTCCGGGAGCTCTTCGGCGAGGAGGTCGTCACCCACTACACCCACTACGCCGACGTCGAGCTGGAGCAGTTCCAGGCGGCGGTCACCGACTGGGAGGTGAGGCGTGGCTTCGAACGGCACTGAGAGGCCTGCGGGCCTGGGGCCCGGGGCGGACCGTCCACGCATCGGGCTGACCACCTACTGGCAGCAGGGACGATGGGGGGTCTGGGAGGACACCGCGGCCATCGTGCCCGGCAACTACGTGCGCCGGGTCGTGGAGGCCGGCGGAACCCCGTTGCTGCTGCCGCCGGTGGGCACCGACGTCGGCGTCCTCGACGTCCTCGACGGGCTGATCGTCATCGGCGGCACCGATGTGGACCCGGCCCACTACGGGCGTCCGCCCCATCCGACCACGGTCGCCCAACCGGACCGCGACGAGCACGACCTCACCCTCACCCGGGCCGCCCTGGAGCGAGGGCTGCCGCTGTTCGCGATCTGCCGGGGACTGCAGGTGCTCAATGTGGCCCTCGGCGGCACCCTGCACCAGCACCTGCCGGACCTCGTTCCGGAGGCCGGGCCGCAGTACCAGCCGGCGCCGGGCCAGTACGGAGAGGTCGAGTTCCAAGTGGAGCCCGGCTCCCTGGCCGCCGAACTGCTCGGAGGGGCCGCGAGCTCGCCGTGCTATCACCACCAGAGCGTCGACCAGCTCGGCGGGGGCCTGCGGGTCACCGGCCGGGCCGCCGACGGGACCGTGGAGATCGTGGAGATGCCACAGGCCCCCGGCTGGGTGCTCGGCGTCCAGTTCCACCCGGAGGAGAACCCGCAGGACCTCCGACTCTTCGAAGGATTCATCGACGCCGTGCGCCAGGAGGCCGCCGTATGACCGTCCATGCTGTGATCAATCCCGCCACCGGTGAGGTGGTGACCGAGATCGAGCTCGCCGAGCAGGAGCAGACCGACGCCGCCATCGCCGCCGCGGCCGCGGCCTACCCCGCCTGGCGGGACGTCGCCCCGGCGGACCGGGCTCGGCTGCTGCGCCGCTTCGCGCGGCTCGTCGACGACGACCTCGAGAACCTGGCCGCCCTGGAGGTCGCCAACAGCGGGCACACCCTCACCAACGCCCGGTGGGAGGCCGGCAACGTCCGGGACGTGCTGGAGTACTACGCGGCCGCCCCGGAGCGGAACTTCGGACGCCAGATCCCCGTCGCCGGCGGGGTGGACATCACCTTCCGGGAGCCGCTGGGCGTGGTGGGGGTCATCGTGCCCTGGAACTTCCCCATGCCGATCGCCGGCTGGGGTCTCGCCCCCGCCCTGGCGGCCGGGAACACCGTGGTCCTCAAGCCCGCCGAGCTGACGCCGCTGACCGCGATCCGGCTCGGCGAGCTCGCCCTGGAGGCGGGCATCCCGGAGGGGGTGCTCACCGTGCTGCCGGGTCGGGGCGCCGTCGTCGGGGAGCGCTTCGTGACCCACCCGCAGGTGAAGAAGGTGGTGTTCACCGGCTCCACCACGGTGGGGAAGCGGATCATGGCCGGCTGCGCCGAACAGCTGACCCGGGTGACCCTGGAGCTGGGCGGCAAGAGCGCGAACATCGTCTTCGCCGACGCCGACGTCGCGGAGGCGGCCGCCCGCGCACCGGGCGGGGTCTTCGACAATGCAGGCCAGGACTGCTGCGCCCGCTCCAGGATCCTGGTGCAGCGCCGCGTGCTGGACCGGTTCCTGGAGCTGCTGGAGCCTGCGGTCCGCGAGGTCCGGGTGGGGGATCCCCGCCGCGAGGACACGGTGATGGGCCCGCTCATCTCGGCGGCGCACCGGGACCGGGTGGCCGGGTTCCTGCAGAACCCCGACGGCTCTGCCCGTGCTGACCTCCTCGTCCAGGGCGAGGCGCCGACCGGCCCGGGCCACTGGTTCCCGCCCACGGTGGTGATGCCCCGGGACCCACACGACCGTCTGCTCACCGAGGAGGTCTTCGGCCCGGTGGTCGCCGTCGTGCCTTTCGAGGACGAGGCCGATGCGATCCGCATCGCCAACGACTCCGACTACGGACTCTCCGGCTCCATCTGGACCCGCGACGTCGGCAGCGCCCTGCGGGTGTCCCGGGCGGTGGAGGCCGGAAACCTCTCGGTGAACTCCCATGCCTCGGTGCGGTACTCCACCCCCTTCGGAGGGTTCAAGGCCTCCGGGATCGGCCGTGAGCTCGGCCCGGACGCCCTGGAGTCCTTCACTGAGGTGAAGAACGTCTTCATCGCGACAGAGGAGCAGTCATGACACAGACGCAGAAGCAGGCCCCCTACGGTGGGCTGGTCACCAACAGGCTCGCGGGCCGGGTCGCCACCGTCACCGGCGGGGCCTCCGGCATCGGGCTCGCCACGGTGCGGCGCCTGGCCCATGAAGGGGCGACCGTCGTCATCGCCGACGTCTGCGATCCGGCTCAGGGCGAGCAGATCGCCGACGAGGTGGGCGGGCTGTTCCTGCCCACCGACGTCACCGACGAACAGCAGGTCGCCGCGCTGTTCGCGACGGCGCAGGAACGCTTCGGGGCTGTGGACATCGCCTTCAACAATGTGGGCATCTCACCGCCGGAGGACGGCTCCATCCTAGAGACCGGCATCGACGCCTGGCGCAAGGTCCAGGAGGTCAACCTGACCAGCATCTTCCACTGCTGCAAGCAGGTGATCCCCCATATGCAGGCCCAGGGGAGGGGATCGATCATCAACACCGCCTCCTTCGTGGCGGTGATGGGGGCGGCCACCAGTCAGATCAGCTACTCGGCCTCCAAAGGCGGGGTGCTCTCCATGAGCCGGGAGCTGGGCGTGGAGTTCGCCCGGCAGGGTATCCGCGTCAACGCGCTGTGCCCCGGCCCGGTGAACACCCCGCTGCTGCAGAAGCTCTTCGCCGAGGACCCGGAGCGGGCGGCCCGCCGGCTGGTGCATGTGCCCGTGGGGCGCTTCGCCGAGCCGGAGGAGCTGGCGGCCGCCGTCGCCTTCCTGGCCTCCGACGACGCCTCCTTCATCACCGCCAGCGAATTCCTCGTCGACGGAGGGATCTCAGGGGCCTATGTGACGCCGCTGTGATCCGGTACAGTCAGTTCGAAGGGGGAACTGATGAGTGCTGATGCTGAGAACGTGATGCCGCGCCGCTTCGCCGCGATCGCCGCCGCCCTGGGCCTGACCGCCGTGTTCGGCGGGTCTGCCGCCGTCGTCTCCCAGCAGGAGGGCCCCGATGCCGTGACGGCCTCGCTGAGCCCGGAGAAGCAGGCGTTGCTGGACACCGACGACGATCTCTTCGTCACGGTGGACCTCGCCTCCAGCCAGATCACCGACGTCACCGTCCCGGAGGTCGCCGGTGCTCCCGGGACCCTGAGCGCCCAGGAGCGGGAGCTGCTGAACTCCGGCTCCCCCACGATCGTCACGATGGACGTGGACACCGGGGAGATCGTCTCCGTCCGCGCGGCCTGACATGCGTGAGGAGCGGATCGTCGCCAACGGCGTGACGCTCGCCTGCGAGATCCACGGGGATCCCGACGACCCCACGCTGCTGCTGATGCACGGTGCGGGACAGTGCCTCGTGGCGTGGCACGACGACCTGGTCTGGCGCTTCGTCGACGCGGGCCGCTGCGTGGTCCGCGTGGACAGCCGCGACGCCGGCCTGTCCACCACGAGCCCAGCCGGGGAGCCTGGCTATGGAATGGCCGATGCCGTGGAGGACGTCAGTGCGCTGCTCGATGCCCTCGAGACGCCGCGGGCGCACCTCGTCGGAGTCTCCGGCGGGGCTGCGGTGGCCCAGCTGATGGCCCTGGTCCACCCGGGGCAGGTCGCCACGCTGACGCTCATGGCGGGGACCCCCGGCGGCCCGGGTCATGAGGCCGCCGATCTGCCCCCGATGACCGAGGAGCTGCGCGCGTGGTTCTCCGCCGCCGGTGACGCCCCGCCGCCGGACTGGTCCGACCGCGAAGCCGCCGTCGACCGCCTGATAGAGGAGGAGCGGCCGTTCGCCGCGGCCTCCCGCCCCTTCGACGAGGCGCAGGCGCGGCAGATCGCCGAGAAGACCGTGGACCGTGCCGTCGACCTCGAGGCCATGATGACGAACCCGTTCCTCGTCTCAGTCGGAGAGCCCTGGCGACACCGCCTGGCGGAGATCACCGCGCCCACTCTGGTCCTCCACGGGGAGGAGGACCCGCTGCTGCCACTCGGGCACGGCCGCGCGCTCGCCGCGGAGATCCCGGGAGCCCGACTCATCGAAGTGCCGGGCATGGGTCATGAGATCGTCCCGCGCCACCAGTGGCATCGGATCGTCCCGGAGATCGTCGCGCACACCGAGGCGCCCACCGCTCAGCGGTAGGCGCGCTCGTAGGGCGCCGGCTTGTACGGCATGTCGTAGCGCAGCGCCTCGGCCGCCCGGATGGGGAAGTTGGGGTCGCGCAGGGACTCGCGGCCCACCAGCACCACGTCGGACTGGCCCAGTGCCACGATCTGCTCGGCCTGGAACGGGTCATCGATCATCCCGACCGCCGCCACCGGAAGCCCCGTGGCCTCCTTGATCGACGTCGCGAACGGCAGCTGATAGCCCGGGCCCACGGGGATCTCGGCCGGGACGTTCCCGCCGGAGGACACCGAGATCATGTCCACCCCGTGCTCGCCCAGCCAGGAGGACACGGCCTCCGTCTGCGGGAGGTCCCAGCCGCCCTGGACCCAGTCGGTGGCAGAGAGCCGCACGATCATCGGCACCTGCTCGCCCACCTCGGCGCGGACGGCGTCCACCACCTCCAGCAGCAGCCGCGCCCGGTTCTCCAGGGAACCGCCGTAGGCGTCGGTGCGCTCATTGGACAGCGGGGAGAGGAACTCATGGAGCAGGTAGCCGTGCGCCCCGTGGATCTCCAGGACGTCGAAGCCGGCGTCCACGGCGCGGCGGGCGGCCGCGGTGAAGGCGACGACGACGTCGGCGATCCCCTCCGCCGTCAGCTCGGTGGGCACCGCCAGGCCGTCATAGGCCCTCGGCGAGGGACCGACCGGCTGCCAGCCGCCGCGCTCGGCCGGCACATTGCCCTCGGGGTGGTCGCCCCAGGCCCGCCAGGTGGAGGCCTTGCGGCCGGCGTGGGCCAACTGGATGGCCGCAGCCGCGCCCTGTGAGTGGATCATCGCGGTCAGACGCCGGAAGGCCTGGGCCTGCTCGTCGTTCCACAGCCCCAGGTCCTCCGGGCTGATGCGCCCCTCCGGGGACACGCCGGTGGCTTCCACGGTGACCAGGCCGGCGCCGCCGCGGGCCAGGGAGCCCAGGTGCATCAGATGCCAGTCGGTGGGGACGCCGTCCTGGGCGTCCACCGCGTACTGGCACATCGGCGGAATCCAGATGCGGTTGCGGATCTCGAGTCCGCGCAGCGTGAGGGGGTCGAAGAGTGCGCGCGTCATGGCGGTCCTTCCTGCAAAGCCAGATTTGTACGAGAGTCCTCGTACTACGACAGGTACCATACAACTGCAGGGCCGCTGAGGGAACCATGACGTCATCAACGTGAGGGAGGGCACCCATGCGCACGCTGGAACATCCCGGAGTCGAGGAGCTGACCCTCGACGCCGTCCTCTCCGCGCTGGCCGATCCGGTCCGGCGCACCATCGTCGCTCAGCTTGACGTCGGCCACGAGGACCAGGCGTGCATCGCCTTCGATCTGCCGGTGTCCAAGTCCACCTCCACGCATCACTTCCGGGTGCTGCGCGATGCCGGGATCATCCGACAGCGCTACGCCGGCACCGCCATCCGCAGCTCCCTGCGCCGTGAAGATCTGGACGCTCGCTTCCCCGGGCTCCTCGACGCGGTGCTGCGCGGGTGACCCGCTGGTCGGGCTCAGATCGTGTCGTGTGATGTGATCTCGTATGAGGTGTGGCCGTGATCGGCGCGGCGGTTCCGTGGGCTGGAGGATCAGGGATCAGGCAGGCCTGCTGAGCCTCAGGTGGAGCAACGGGTACGGCCGACCGGCTTCGTCGGTCTCGCTGCGACCGACGACCTCGAATCCACGGTGAGCATAGAAGCCCGCGGCCGAGGCGTTCTGCTCGTTCACATCAACCGTGGTGACGGCGTGATCCTTGATCGCATGGGCGAGCAGCGCGGTGCCGATTCCACTGTCACGGTGGGTCGCATCGACGAACAGCATCTCCAGCGTTCCGTCGAGTACGCCTGAGAATCCCACCGGTCGACCATCGCGTTCTGCGACTGAGAGCACGACTGCCGGAAAGTAGTCGGACTGCAGTCTGGTCTCGATCTCATCCCGATCCGCTTCGGCAAGGAAGTCGTGGGTCGCGTCCACAGCGCCCCGCCAGATCGCAGCGAGCGTCGGATACTCTGCAGCTCCGATCGAGGGCCGAATGCTCACAACGGGCACGGCAGGTCCATTTCGCGAAGGCATCAGTCCATCCTCCCAGAGGGCACGATGACGGCGGCACCGTCCATGAAATTCAGCACTGCGGAGACGCTCAACAGCGCGCCCGCAGTCGAGCTGATGATGAGCGGTGCAGTGTCGTTGTCCATCATGGGCCTCCGTGCAGTGGGGTGGGTATCCTGGTGCCATGCTCAGGCAGCAGCGATTTCGGAGCCCCCGGCCGGTTGATGGCCGCGGGGCAGTCGATGCGCGCTTGGCACGCTGAAGGTCTCCGCAGGTACGGCCGGGGGAAGTCTCTTATCCCTCACCACCCTGCACACACTCTGGAGACCCCTCATGTCGCCTGCCGACCATCTGACTTCTGACCAGCTCTGCCGTGCCCTGAACCTGCGCGACCTCACCGATCCCACCCAGGGCGGACACGCCATCCAGGTCCTTCTGGATGCCGTCGTGGGGCGATTGCGTTCCGCATGGCACTGTACCGTCCGCACCGTACGCCACTCTCCGATCGTCGCAGTGCGCGAGAACTACGACCGCCTCGGCTATGACTCCGACGACGTCACCCGCGCGCGCCGGTACACGCGCTACATCAGTCCGACGGTGATGCTCCGCAGCCATACCAGCGCTGAGCTGCCGAGCGCCCTCGAACGCTATGTGGGGCGAGACGACGTCGACGAGCTGATCGTCGCCCCCGGCCTCGTGTACCGGCGCGACGCCGTCGATCGGAGCCATGTGGGCGAGCCGCATCAGGTGGACCTCTGGCGCATCCGCAGCACTCCGGAGACCGGCGACGAGGACATGCTCACGATGATCAGCTGCCTGGTCGAGACGGTGCTTCCGGGCGCGGAGTGGACGATGACCGATGTCACGCACCCCTACACGGTGGGCGGCCGACAGATCGACGTGCTCCACGAGGGGGAGTGGCTCGAGCTTGCCGAGTGTGGGCGCATCCATCCCGACGTGCTGCGAGGGTCTGGGCTCGACCCGGAGCGGTGGTCAGGCGTCGCGCTCGGCATGGGTCTGGAGCGGGCGCTGATGCTGCGTAAGGGCATCCCCGACATCCGCTGTCTGCGCGCCGAGGACCCACGCATCGCCGCGCAGATGCTCACGCTGGAGCCATGGCGGCATGTCTCACCGCTGCCGGCGGTCCGGCGCGACATCTCCGTGGTTCTGTCGGCCGACGAGGACGAGGAGACGCTCGGCGACACCGTCCGCACCGCTCTGGGTGACGACGCCGGCGTCGTCGAGTCCCTCGAGGTGCTCAGTCGGACCGCGCATGAGGACCTGCCCGAGGTTGCGCGTTCGCGGCTGGGCACGCAGGAAGGGCAGGTCAATCTCCTGCTGCGGATCGTGCTGCGACCCCTCGACCGCACACTCACCTCGGACGAGGCCAATGTCATCCGCAACACGATCTACACGGCAGTGCATCAGGGGCCGGTGCTGGAGCTGATCTGAGATCGCTCGCGCCGGTCATCCCCGCGCGCGGCCGATCCGCTGGCGCAGTCCGCTGACCCGTACCACCGGCTCCAGCTCACGCTCGGCTCCCTGCAGCGGCCATGAGGTCCAGTGTGTGGTCGCCGCCGAGAGCTCCGCCCAGATCACGCCACGTTCGTGATGCTCGCGCACCAGCGCGGTGAAGCGCCCACTGGCCTGCGCCTCGGCCGAGTCCGCGGCGTGCGAGCCGGTGCGTCGCCGGGCCAGCACCGCCAGGTCCCGCAGCTCGGCGGCCTCACCGGCGCTCAGATGCGGGTGCTCCACCGGCCGCCGTCGGGCCGGGGCGGGACGGGCGTAGGCCGGGAACAGGGCGGCGACGTTGGCGTCGACGTCGCCCTCATGGCGGGCGGCGAACTGCCGCATCCGCTCGGCGCTGACCCCGCACGGCTCGGCCAGCAGACGCATCGGCCACCCTGCGCCCTTCGCCGCGGCCGCCAGCTGGGCCAGGGACGCCGCCTGCCGCTTCTGCTCGGCCGATCGGACCGGCGCCGCCGCATAGCCTCGGTAGGCCTCCAGCAGGGCATCCCGGGCGGCATCGGGCAGGGTCTCCTCCATGCTTCGACCCTAACAGCGGCGCTCAGCGAGCCGGTGCCCGGTATTCAGGCTCCATCCACCGTTCTTTGCTAGCGTCATGGCCATGCGGATTCCTCAGGAGCAGCCCTTCGTCCCGGTCATCACCGGCGGCGACGTGGGCACCTACTCCCTGGCGCGCGAGTTCCACGAGGCCTACGGCGCGATCTCGGCGGTGATCCCCACCGCGGTCAACCGCAACCTCAAGCACTCCCGCATCCTGGAGGCCTTCCCCGCGGGCCCGATGACCACGCCGGAGCCGGTCATCGCCACGCTCAAGGAGGTCGCCGCCCTCCTCACCGACGACGGCGCCCATCGGCGTCCGCTGCTGCTGCTGGCCAACTACGACCACCTGGTCCGCTTCGCCGTCGACCACCGGGACGAGCTGGAAGAGGTCGGCTACACGATCCCCTACCCCTCGGCGCAGCTGCTGGACCGGGTGGCGCTGAAGGAGAACTTCTACGCCCTGTGCCGGGAGCTCGGCGTCCCCTACCCGAAGACCGCCGTCTACGACTGTGCCGCCCACACCGACGAGCGCGCGGAGGCGTTCGTCGCCGAGGAGCTGGCGGGCGCCGGTGTGGCCTACCCGTTGGTGCTCAAGGCCGGCGACGGCGGCGCCTGGGCGGACATCAGCTTCACCGGCCGCCGCAAGGTCCACTACGTGGACGACGCCGAGGAGCTCACCAGCCTGCTGGTCCGGGCCTCCGAGGCCGGCTACACCGGGTCGCTCATCGCCCAGGAGCACATCCCCGGCGCCGACTCTCAGCTGCGGCTGGCCACCTACTTCTGCGACCAGAACGGCCGGGTGCGGCTCACCGCCTACGGGGAGGTCGTCGTCGAGGACCACGCTCCCGGGCTCGAAGGCAACTCCCCGGCGGTGCTCACCTCCCGGGACGAGGCCGTGGAGAAGCAGGGCGCGGCGCTGCTGCGTGCCATCGGCTGGCGCGGCTTCGCCATGTTCGACATCAAGGTGGACCCCCGCGACGGCGTCGCGAAGTTCTTCGAGCTCAACCCTCGGCTGGGCCGCAATCACCACTACCTGACCGCCTCCGGGGTGAATCCGGCGCGGCTCTACGTGGAGGAGCATCTCCACGGCGGGCTGGGCGGCCCCGACCACCAGGTGGCCAAGCAGCCGGCCCTGCACACCACCCTGCCGCTGCCGCTGGTGAAGAAGCACGCCAACGCCGAGCAGCGCCGCCGGATCGCGGAGCTGGCGGAGCAGGGACGCATCGTCAACCCGTTCCTCCATGAGGCCGACGGCGACCTCCGCCGGATCCTCTACCAGCGGGCAGTCCAGGCCAAGGCCTTCCGCACCTACCGGCAGTACCCGCCGCCCGCCGGGGGCGACCTCCGCAAGTCAGCCCAACTGCGGTAGTTTAGGGTCCATGAGTGCATACCTGGCGGTCATCGGCGAGTGCTTGGTGGATGTGGTCCATTCGGAGACCTCGGAACCGAAGGCCCATGTCGGCGGCAGCCCCTTCAACGTCGCCGTCGGCCTGGCCCGGCTCGAGCACGACGTCGTGTTCGCCGGGCGGCACGGAGAGGACGAATACGGGCGCATGATCGCCCGCAGCCTCCGCGCGCAGGGCATCACTGCCCTGCTGGAGCCGGACGCCAGCCCCACTTCGGTGGCGAAGGCCACCCTGGACCCCACCGGGCAGGCCAGCTACGAATTCACCCTGGACTGGACGCTGCCCTCGGCCGCGCAGCTGGAGGAGGCGTTCTGCGCCCTGGCCCGGGAGGCCGAGCCGGACGCCGAGCCCGCCCTGGACCTGCTGCACACCGGCTCCATCGGCGCGATGATGCAGCCCGGTGCGGAGACCGTCAAGGGCCTGCTGCATCGCGCCCGCGACGTCGCCACCATCAGCTACGACCCCAACTATCGGCCCTCCATCATCCCCAACCGGGAGGAGGCCCGGGACCAGGCCGAGGAGTTCATCTCCCTGGCCGACGTCGTCCAGGCCTCCACCGATGACATCGATCTGCTCTATCCGGAGCGCCCCTACGAGGAGACGATGCAGGCCTGGCTGGACCTGGGCCCCGGCGTCGTCGTCATCACCCGGGGAGCCTCCGGGGCCATGGGCCTGGCCCGCTCCGGGTTCGTGGACCAGCCGGCGTTCTCCATCGAGGTGGCCGACACGGTCGGCGCCGGGGACTCCTTCATGGCCGCCACGCTGTCCACGCTGCGCGGACTGGGCCTGCTCGGCGCCTCCCGCCGGTCCGCCCTGCAGGACATCAGCCAGGAGCAGCTCACCCGTGTGCTGTCCACCGCCGCGCGCGCGGCGTCCATCACCTCCTCGCGGTTCGGCGCCCAGCCCCCGACGGCGGTGGAGCTGGCCGCCGCGCTCGAAGAGGGTGCCGGGACTGCGTAGCGCGCCGGTGACCACGCTGGAGCGGACCCGGCTGATCGCCAGCGACATCGACGGCACCATCCTCAGCTACGCCTCCGCGCAGACCGGAGTGGTCACCGAACGCACCGTGGCGGCCTTCCGCGCCGCCCGGGCCGCCGGGGTGCGTGTAGTGCTGGTGACCGGCCGTCCCGTGCGCTGGCTCAAGCCCGTGGCCGACGCGCTCGGCGGCATCGGCCCGGTGATCTGCTCGAACGGGGCGGTGGTCTATGACCTCGCCGAGGACCGGCTGCTGCGCCAGGACCCCATCGATCAGGACATCGTGTTCACCGTGCAGGAGCAGATCCGGCAGATCGACCCGGAGGCCAGCTTCGCCGCGGAGACCCTGCAGAAGGTCCACGCCGAACCGCCCTTCCTGGTGGACTCCCTGTTCTTCGAGGAGGACCGTCGGCGGGCCGCCGGCGTCACCGACGACATGCTCAGCCTCGGGCCTCTGGAGGAGACCCTCTCCGCGGACAGGCCCGAAGCCGGAGAAGGCTCCGGCGTGGTGAAGCTGCTGGCCAAGACCACCGTCATGGACGCCGACGCCTTCCTGGAGGCGGTCCGGGCGAAGGCCGGCGCGCTGGTCACGGTCACCCATTCGGCCCCCGGGGTCAGCCTGCTGGAGCTCTCCGCGAAGGGCGTGGACAAGGCGGCCGCGCTGCGGCGCTTCGCCGCCGCCGAAGGCATCACTCGAGACCAGGTCATCGCCTTCGGGGACATGCCCAATGACATCGAGATGCTGCAGTGGGCCGGCACCTCCTGGGCGGTCGGCTCGGGCCACCCCATGGCGCGCTCAGCGGCCCAGCACCTGACCGCCGACTGCGACGAGGACGGCGTCGCGCAGGTGCTGGAGGACCTGATCGACGGCGGAGACGGTGTCCTGTGCGGTACCTCCTGAACACCGAACCCGGCCCCCTGCAGGGACGCGTCCTCGCCTTCGCACACCGCGGAGCCGACCCGACGCGGGAGAACACCATGGGCGCCTTCCGGCGGGCCGTGGCGCTCGGCTACCGCTATCTGGAGATCGACGTCCGCACCGCCGCCTGCGGCACCCTGGTGGTCTTCCACGACGAGTCCCTCGACCGCGTCACGGACGGCACCGGGAAGCTCCGCGAGAAGACCTGGGACGAGCTCTCCCGCCTGCGCGTGGGACCCGCCGGCCGCGCCGGAGACGCCGACGCCCGGCTGGTCCGTTTCGAGGACCTGCTCACCGCATGGGACGACGTCCACCTCAACGTAGACCTGAAGGACGCGGAGTCGGTCGCCGAGTTCGTGCGGATCGTGGAGGAGCACCAGGCCCACGACCGGGTGTTGGTGGCCAGCTTCCACGACGCCCGACGACGGCGCACCGTCCAGCGGTTCACCCGCCCGGTGGCCTCCTCCGCCGGGTGGGCCTCCACCGCACTGTTCGTCTTCCTCGGTCCGCTGGGGCTCACCCGGGCGCTCGCCGGCCGCGCCGCCGACGTCGACTGCCTCCAGGTGCCCGTGAAGCAGGGACCCGTCCGCGTGGTCACCCCCGGCTTCCTGCGTCGCTGCCATCGGGCCGGGCTGCAGGTGCACGTGTGGGTGGTGGACGACCCGGTGGAGATGCGCCGACTCCTCGACATGGGCGTGGACGGTCTGATGACTGACGACGCCGAGGCGCTGGCCGCCGTCATGCGGGAACGGTCGCTCTGGCCCCAGCGCGGGGCGGAGACGCCAGAGGACGCCGCGGAGGACGCTGAGGATGCTGCGGAGGACGCGGGGGAGGCCGGAGATGTCGGCGGCCCGTGACGACACGCTGCCCGACCCCTGGCACGTCCGTCTCGGTCAGGGGCTGACCCAGCGCCCGTGGATCATCGACGGCGGCCTCATCGCGCTGCCGCTGACGCTGCTGTCCGTGCTCTCGGCGGCCCAGAACCAGGGGTACACGTTCTTCGGCGGCCCCGCCCCTTGGGGGCTGGTCTTCGCGCTGGACCTGCTGACCATCCTGCCGCTGACGGTGCGCCGGATGAGGCCTGCCTGGGCCGCCGGGCTGATCGCCCTCGGGGCGCTGGGGCAGATCCTCACCCTGGTGGGCCCCGGCTTCAGCGCCTTCACCGTGCCGTTCGTGCTGTACTCGGTGGCCAAGTTCGGCAGCCGCCGGGCCTCACGGCTCTACCTGGGAGTGGCGCTGGCCGGGGCGGTCCTGCTGGGGTTCTACGCGCTCGTCCAGCAGCTCCTGGTGCTCCCGGCCTACGCGATCCGCCTGGAGACCCTCTTCGTGGTGCTGCTGATGACCGGCTTCGCCGCCGCCGTCGCCATGGTGGCCTGGCTGCTGGGCGACCTGGCGGGGCGCCGTCGTCGGGAGATCGCCGCCATCACCGAGCGCAACGAGCTGCTGGAGCGCGAACGCGACCACGAGACCCGGCTGGCCGCGGACGCCGAACGGATGCGCATCGCCCGGGAGATGCACGACGTCGTCAGCCACTCGATGTCCGTGATGATCGCCCAGGCCGACGGCGGACGCTACGTGGTGGCCCAGGACCCGCAGGCCGCCGCCGGCGCCTTCGAGACCATCGGGCGCACCGGCCGGGAGGCGCTGACCGAGATGCGCCGCATGCTGGGAGTGCTGCGCGAGGAGCGCGAATCCCTGCTGGTGCAGCCGGCCCCGGGGCTGGAGGACCTGGAGCGGATGATCGCTGACGTCCGCGCCGCCGGCCTGGAGGTGACGTTCACCGACCGCGTGGCCGAGGCCCTGCCCGGCGGGCCCCCGCTCGCCGAGGGGGCCGCGCTGGCGGTGCACCGGATCGTCCAGGAGGCCCTGACGAACACCCTGAAGCACGGCGGGCCCGGCGCCACCGCCGAGGTCACGCTCTCCGCCGAGGACGGCTGGCTGGTCATCGAGGTGGGCGACACCGGCCGGGGCGCCCGGGCCGAGGGCGACGGCGCCGGCTCCGGACTGCTGGGGATGGCCGAACGGGCCCGTCTCCACGGCGGAGACGTCCAGACGCGCGCACACGCCGGCGGGTTCGACGTCGTCGCCCGCATCCCGCTCACCACCGAGAAGGAGTCCTGATGTCCACCACCGGTGTCCTGCTGGCCGACGACCAGGCGCTGCTCCGCGCCGGGTTCGCCATGGTCATCGACTCCCAGCCCGACATGCACGTGGTCGCTCAGGCCGGCGACGGCCAGCAGGCCCTCGACGCCGTCGCCGCGCACGCCCCCGACGTCGTCCTCATGGACATCCGCATGCCGGTGCTCGACGGCCTGGAGGCGACCCGCCGCCTCACCTCCGCCGGGGAGCAGGCGCCCAAGATCATCGTGCTCACCACCTTCGACACCGACGAGTACGCCGTGGAGGCGCTGCGGGCCGGGGCCTCCGGGTTCCTGCTCAAGGACGTCCAGCCGGAGATCCTGCTGGACTCCATCCGCACCGTGACCACCGGGGGAGCGGTCATCGCGCCCACCACCACCCGGCGGCTGCTGGAGACCACCCTGCTGGGCTCCCGACGGCGGCAGCCCACCGCCGCCCAGCAGGCCAAGCTCGAGTCGCTGACCGCCCGGGAGGCCGAGATCCTCCAGGAGATGGCCACCGGCGACTCCAATGCGGAGATCGCCCGCCGCCTGTTCCTCTCCGAGGCCACCGTGAAGACCCATGTGGGGCATGTGCTGACCAAGCTGGAGGTCCGGGACCGGGTGCAGGCGGTGGTCTTCGCCTACGACTCCGGGCTGGTGGGCCACTGATCTCTCATCCTGCAGGATGAGGCCGAGACCATCCTCTGCTCCGATGTGGGCTGACCTGGGGCGACCGTACCGTGGATCCCATGACGCACACATCTGCCGTCGCCGTGAAGGCGACCGACCTGATCAAGACCTACGGCACGGGGGACGCCGCCGTCCGGCCGCTGAAGCGCCTCAGCCTGGAGATCCCCGCCGCCCGATTCACCGCCGTGATGGGCCCGTCAGGATCCGGGAAGTCCACCCTGATGCACGTGCTGGCCGGACTCGACGCCCCCGACGGCGGCAGTGTGATCGTCGGCGACGTGGAGCTCACCGGGCTGGACGACCGGCGACTGACCCGTGTGCGCCGGGAGCGCATCGGATTCATCTTCCAGGCCTACAACCTGGTTCCCTCGATGACCGCCGAGGAGAACATCCTGCTGCCCTCCCGCCTGGGGCGCACCAGTGTGGACCGGTCCTTCGTGGAGCTGGTGGTCGAGCGACTGGGTCTGACCGGGCGACTCCACCACCGGCCCTTCGAGCTCTCCGGCGGCCAGCAGCAGCGCGTGGCCGTGGCCCGCGCGCTCGTCTCCCGCCCGGACGTGATCTTCGCCGACGAGCCCACCGGCAACCTGGACCAGGCCGCCGGGGCGGAGGTGCTGGACCTGCTGCGCGCCGCCGTCGACGAGTTCGGCCAGACCGTCATCATGGTCACCCACGACGCCGGCGCCGCCGCACGCGCCGACCGGACCGTCCTGCTGGCTGACGGGCGGCTGGTGGACACCCTGGAGGCGCCCACCGCCGAGCAGCTGGCCGCCGTGATGATCGAGGTGGGCCGATGAACCCCGTGCTGCGCGCGAACCTGCGCTCCGGCGGCACCCGGCTGTTCGCGGCGGGTGCCGCCATCGCCGTGGCGGTGGCCTTCGTGGTCACCTCGCTGCTGATGGTCGACGCCTTCAGCCGCACGATGGAGTCCCAGGCGGAGGCGGAGGCCGCCGGGGCGGACCTGATGGTGGAGGTCTCAGGCCTGGTGGACGACCCGGAGGCGCCCGCGTCCCTGGCCGAACAGGTCCAGGACCTCGACGACGTCGGGGATGCCCAGCTGATCCGCAGCGCCTTCGCCCCGGCCGAGATCGGGGGCCGGGACGGCTTCCTGGGCGTCTCCGAGCTGCCCGAGCATCTGCCGGTGGAGTTCACCGAGGGACGGGCGGCCGAGGCGGCCGATGAGATCACCGTCACGGAGCAGTTCGCCGACGCCTATGGCCTCACGGTGGGCGATGCTGTGACACCTGAGGATCCCGCAACCGGCGACGCCGGGTATCCCTACACCGTGGTGGGCCTGATCAGCGGCATCCAGCGCGCCGGATCCGCCTTCGTCTCGTCCGCCGGCATGGACGCCTTCCCGGAGGAGGCCTTCCCGGAGTCCATCCGGGTGGTGCTGGCCGACACGCTGCATGGCGATGCCGGCGCCCAGCGGATCGTCCAGGATCAGATCCTGGAGCTCGCCCCTGAGGCCTCGGTGCTCACGCATGAGGAGATCGTGGAGGCCTGGCTGGAGGACCTCTCCGGCACCAGCGACATCCTGGTGACCATCGGGCTGGGCTTCGGTGCGATCGCCGTCTTCGTGGCCGGTCTGGTCATCACCAACACCTTCGGGGTCCTGGTGGCCTCCCGGATGTCCACGCTGGCGCTGCTGCGCGCCGTGGGCGCCACCGCCCGACAGCTGAAGCAGGCGACCCTCACCGAAGGCGCGCTGCTCGGCATCGTCGGCTCCGCCGTCGGCGTCGTGCTGGGCTACGGGGCCGCCTATGGGCTCGGCACCGCGGCCCAGGCGCTGTGGCTGGAGGACTTCGCGTCGGTGCGTCTCACCGCCGTCGCCGTCGTCGTGGGTCTCGCGCTGGGCACCGTGGTGACGGCTGCGGCCAGCCTGTTCCCCGCGCTGCGGGCCGGACGGACCTCACCCATGCAGGCGCTGCGGCCCGCGGACGTCGCCCCCGCCGAGGGTGGGGTGCCGCGGGTGCGGACCACGATCGGCGCCGTGCTGGCGGTGCTGGGCCTGGGATCGGTGGCGGCCGCGGCGGCGCTGACCAGCCCGCTGCTGGGGGTGGCCGGTGCAACACTCGGGTTCCTGGGCGTGCTGCTCGCGGCTCGGGCGATCGTGCCCGCCGTGGTGCGCGCTCTGGGGCTGCTGCTGGCACGGATCACTGGCGGAGAGGTGCCCCGGCTGGTGGCGCAGAACGCCCGGCAGACGCCGGGGCGGCTGACCACCACCACCTCGGCGCTGCTGATCGGTGTCACCCTGGTGGTCACCATGACGGTGGGGGCCGCCACCGCGCAGCGTTCCCTGGATGAGGAGCAGGCCGACCGCTACCCGGTGGACGCCGCGGTGGCCTCCACGGACGTCGGCGCCGCGGTGGACGCCGAAGACGCCGTGACCGGCTCCGCCACGGTGCCGGGGGAGCCTGCCGAGGTGACCGCTGAGGACGGCACGGAGGCCCCGGCCCAGGTGGTCGCCGCCTCCACCGAGACGGTGGCCGAGATCGCGCGGCGCGACGACCTGCTGCCCGAGCCGGGACAGGCCCTGCTCTCGGCCTCCTTCTACGAAGGCGAGCAGCCGGTGGCGCAGTGGGGCGAGACGGCGACGGTGACGCTGAAGGCCGCCGGCGAGGAGCCGCTGCAGGTCCAGGGCGAGATGGCCGGATGGCTGCCTCCCGGCACCGTGGTGGTCAGCTCCGCCGCCGGCTGGGATCTGCAGGAGGCCGAGGGGCAGACCTGGATGCGCTTCAGCGACACCGCCACGGTGGATGAGGTGATGCAGGTCAGCGGCACGCTCACCGATGTGGCGGGGGAGGAGACGCCGGTCACGGTGGAGGCGGCCCTGTCCCGGGCTTCGATCTCCGGAGTGATCGACACGGTGCTGCTGGTGGTGCTGATCCTGCTGGCCGCCTCCGTGGTGGTCGCAGTGATCGGGGTGTCCAACACGCTGGCGCTCTCGGTGTTCGAGCGGCGCCGCGAGGCCGCCCTTCTGCGGGCGCTGGGTCTGAGCCGCGGCGGGGTGCGTCGTCTGGTGTCCACCGAGGCGGTGCTCATGGCTGTGGTCGCGCTGCTGCTCGGCGGGGGCCTGGGCGTCTTCTTCGGCTGGGCCGGGGTGACCTCCCTGGTGGCTGAGGACGTCATGGGTGTCGCGCTCGCGGTCCCCTGGGGCCGGTTGGGGCTGATCGCCGCAGCGGCGCTGGCCGCCGCCGTCGTCGCCTCCGCGCTGCCGGCTCGCGCTCTGGGGAGGACCCAGCCCGCGGCGGGCCTCTCCCAGGAGTAGCCCTCCCCTGCTGCGCCTGCGTTGCCTCCGCGGTTTGGGCCCTTTTCAGGTCTCATGCGGGCTCATAAGGGCCCAAACCGCGGAGGCAATCTGGTCGGAAAGCAGTTTTCCACAGGGTGCCCACGGCGGCGGACACGGGGCGGCGTGATCGGGCAGGCTGAGAGCCATGAAGACGCCGCGTCCTCTGCCCCCGCAGCTGCGAGACGGTGTCTTCTCTAGACGTCAGGCCGAAGCGCTGGGGGTCCCTCCGAAGCGGCTTCGTGCCCGAGACATGCGACGCGTGGGCCGTGGACTGTATGAATGGGTCGGCTCTGCCGACATCGAGCCTCTGACGGCTCCGATCCCTGACGCTGGGAGCCCCGAGTGGTTTCGGCTGCTGAAGACGGTGCAGGAGGAATACCGATCCACGTGGTTCAGTCATTCGACAGCGGCACGCATCTTCGGACTTCACCTGCCGTCTTGGGCCGATGAGCCGGACATCGTCCATCTCAGCCGACGGGGGCATTCGACGGGGGCGGAGCGAGTGGCCGGACTCGTTCCGCACATGGTGGTCGCCGAAGAGGGTGAAGTCGTTCGGCACGGCGCCCTGTGGGTCAGCCGTCCCGCACGGATCTTCTTCGACCTGATGGGTCGTCTCCCGGAGCGCGAACTGGTCGCCCTCGGAGATCAGCTCGTCCGGAGTCCGTACCCGGAACTCGAGGGGCGCGATCAGCCGTGGGAGACTCGAGAATCCCTGGCGGATCTCGTGGCGGCGCACAGGAAGACCAAGGGCATCGTGAAGGGGCGTCGGGCCGTCGAGAGAGTCCGAGTAGGGGCGGATTCGCGGCCGGAGACGCTGCTGCGGCTGGCGATCCAGGATACGGGCCTGCCTGAGCCGATGCTTCAGGTGCGCCCCACGCCGGGGAGCCCCTACCCGGGCGACCTCGGCTACCCAGAGCTGAAGATCGTCATCCAGTACGACGGCGGTACGCACTTCAGCGCGGCTCAGCAGGCCCGCGACCAGCGCCGGAACCATGCGTTCGAGCGTGCTGGGTGGACCGTCATCCTGGCGAACTCCGAGGATCTCCGAGAGGGGTTCGTCCGAGTGGTGGAGCGGATCCGGCTCGCTCGTGAGCGTTGTCTCCGCGGTTTGGGCCCTTTTCAGGCGTGATGCGGGCTCAAAAGGGCCCAAACCGCAGAGGCAACGCATCAGGACGGGTGCACGATCGCCTTCAGCGTGCGCGGGTCGGCTGCGGCCTCGAGCGCCTCGGCGGTCTGTTCCAGGCTGAAGCGTCCCGTGATGAGCCGGTCCAGGTCCACGCGGCCGGAGCGCACCAGCTCGATCGCGGTCGGCCAGGTGTTGGCGTAGCGGAACACCCCGGTGACCTCCAGCTCCCGGTTCTGCACCGCGGACAGCGGGATGGTCACGTCATCGGCCCCCATGCCGATCAGCACCGCGCGCCCGGCCGGGCCCAGTGCGCGCAGCCCCGCGTGGATCGCCGACGGCGCCCCGGAGGCCTCCAGCAGCACGTCGGCCCCCAGCCCGGACAGGTCCGTGCCGGCGTCGAGTGCGGCGGTCGCCCCGTGCGCCTCGGCCAGGCTCAGCCGCTCCGGGGACACATCGGTCACCGTCACTTCGGCGGCTCCGAGGGCCCGGGCCACCTGGGTGAGGATCAGCCCGATGGGACCGGCCCCGGTGACCAGCACGTGATCCCCGACGCCGAGGCGGGACTTCCGCGCAGCGGCCACCGCCACCGACAGCGGCTCCAGCAGGGCGCCGGCCTCGTCGGAGATCCCCTCCGGCAGCCGGTGGGCGAACATCGCCGGGATCGTCACGTACTCGGCGAACGCACCGTCCACGGGCGGGGTGGCGAAGAACTGCACCTGCGGGTCCAGGTTGTACCGCCCGGCGCGGGCCTGGGTGGAGGACCAGTCGATGCGCTGCGGCTCCACCGAGACCCGCTCGCCGATCCGGGAGGCGTCCACGCCGTCCCCGACGGCGGCCACGACGCCGGCGCTCTCATGGCCGAGCACCAGCGGCTCCTCCACCACGAAGGGCCCGATCCTCCCCTCCCGGTAGTAGTGGACGTCGGAGCCGCAGATGCCCACGGCGGTGACCCGCACCAGCACGTCCCCGGGGTTCGGGAGCGGGACGGGCCGCTCCTCCACGGTGATCTCGCCGGGGGCCTGCAGCACGGCGGCACGCATGGTGGGGGTCATCGTGGGGTCCTCTCTGCCTGAGGGGGAGGGGGCGGACGTCGGGGCTGCGGAGCGCGGTCGGCTCATTTCACGGCGCCCATCGACAGGCCGCGGACCAGCTGCTTCTGGGCGAACCAGCCGGCCAGCACCACCGGCAGCGAGGCCAGCACCGAGGCCGCGGAGAGCTGGGCGAGGAACTGCCCCTCCGAGGTCATGGTGCTCATCAGGTAGATCGGCACGGTGGCGGCGTTCGCGGCGGTGAGGTTCAGGGCGAAGAAGAACTCGTTCCAGGCGAAGATCACGCAGATCAGGGCGGTGGCGGCGATGCCGGGGCTCACCATGGGGATCAGCACCCGGCGCATCGTCAGCATCAGGGAGGCGCCGTCCATGGAGGCCGCCTCGAGCACCTCGCCGGGCACCTCCAGGAAGAAGGAACGCATCATCCACACCGCGATCGGCAGGTTCATGGCCGTGTAGAGGATGATCAGCGTGACGATGTTGTCCAGCATCCGGATCTGCCCGGCGATCACGTAGATCGGCATGATCACCGCGACCACCGGCAGCATCTTGGTGGAGATGAAGAAGAACAGCACGTCCTGGGTGCGCTTCACCGGCCGGATGCTCAGCGCATAGGCGGCCGGCACAGCCAGGGCCAGCACCAGCAGGGTGGACACTGCGGTGGCGATCACCGAGTTCAGGAAGTACGCCCCGGCCTCGGAGGTGAAGACGGCCCGGTACTGGTCCAGGGTCGGGCTGAATAGGAAGCTCGGCGGTGAGGAGGCGGCGTCGGACTCCTGCTTGATGCTGGTCAGCAGCATCCACAGCACCGGGGCGAAGAAGATGAACGCCGCGAACCAGGCCAGCCCGGTCAGCAGCTTCCCGACGACGGCGTGCCGTCCGGCCCGGGTCCGGCCTGCGGTCGTGGTCTCGGCGACGGCGGTCATGACTGCTCCTTGGAGTTGATGCTGCGGAAGATCAGCCGCAGGGCCAGCAGGGAGATGACGATGGTGGCGATCACGGTGACCACACCCATGGCGGCGGACTGGCCGATGTCGAAGCCGAGGAAGGCCCGCTGGTAGATGTAGAAGGGCAGGTTCGCGCTCGCGGTGCCGGGCCCGCCTGCGGTCATCAGGTAGATGTGGTCGAAGGTGTTGACCACGTAGATCGCCCCCAGCAGTACGGAGAGCTCCAGGTAGAACCGCAGGTGCGGCAGGGTGACGAACAGGAAGGTCTTCAGCGGCCCGGCGCCGTCGATGGAGGCGGCTTCGAGGACGTCCTTGGACTGGGACTGCAGCCCGGCCAGCAGGAGCAGCATCATGAACGGGGTCCACTGCCAGACCAGCGCCACCAGGATGGAGAAGATCGGGTGCTGGGAGGTCCAGTCCACCGGACCGAGCCCGATGAGTCCGATCAGCCAGTTCACCAGGCCGTAGGTGGGGTTGAACAGGGAGATGCTCCACAGCATGGCTCCGGCCACCGGCATGATGAGGAACGGGGTGATCAGCAGGGTGCGCACCACGCCGCGTCCGGCGAACTCGCGGTCCAACAGCAGGGCGAGGCCGAGCCCGAGCAGCACGGAGACGGCCACACAGCCCAGGGTGATGAGCACCGAGTTCAGCGCCGCGGTGCGGAACGTGGAGTCGATGAAGAGGTCGGCGAAGTTCTGCAGGCCCACGAACTGGTCGCCTTCGGGGCGCAGCAGGTTCCGGGAGCGCAGCGAGTACCAGATGGTCAGCAGGAACGGCACCTGAGTGCAGACGATGACGAACAGCAGGGCCGGCAGCAGAGGGAGCCGACGCCGGCGAGCCTCGGCCCGTGCGGCGGCGCGGGCGGTGCGGTGGTCGTGTCCTGCCGGACCTGCCCGGCCTGACGAGGCTCCGGGGCGCGACGTGCTGGAGGTGTCGGTGCGGGTGTCAGTGGGGACGCTCATGGCTCATCCCTCCCATCCGTAGGTGCGGGCGACGGATTCGGCGAAGGTCTGGGACTGGCGCAGGGCGTCGGCGACGCTCTGCCGTCCGGCCACGGCCGCGGAGATCTGCTGGCCGACTCGGGTGCCGAGGTCCTGGAACTCGGGGATGCCGACGAACTGCAGCCCCGGATAGGGGACTTCGTGGACCATGCAGTTCTCCTGGGTGGCGCGGTCCATGGAGTGCAGGGTGGGTTCGGCGTAGTTCTCGGCGAGCTCGGCGTACTCGGGGATCTCATAGGTGGACAGCCGTGAACCGGGCGGCAGGGCCTCCCAGCTGAGCTCCTCGCCCACGAGCCGGAAGTAGTCGGGGTGGGTCATCCAGGCGATGAAGTCCCAGGCGGCCTGCTTGTGCCGGCTGGTCTCCGGAATGGCGAGGCTCCAGGCGTAGAGCCAGCCGGCGTCGTCGGTCTCCACCACGGGGGCCAGGGCGTAGTCGACGTCGCCCACCACGGTGGAGGAGGCCGGGTTCTCGATGCCGGAGACCATGGAGGAGGCGTCGTACCACATGGCGGCGTCGCCCTGGCTGACGCGGGTGAGGCAGTCGCCGAATCCGGAGGTGGCGGCACCGGGCTGTCCCCAGGTGCGGACGGTGTCCACGTAGGTGCTCACGGCCGCCTCGACCTCGGGGGTGTCGAGCATGGGGCGCCAGTCCGGGTCGAACCAGCGGCCGCCGAAGGTGTTGATCACGGTGTTCAGCGGGGCCAGGACCTCGCCCCATCCGGCCAGCCCGCGCAGGGCGATGCCGGAGACGCCGTCCTCGGGGGCATGGAGGGCGGCGGCGAACTCGCGGACCTGGTCCCAGGTGGGCTGCCGGGGCATCTGGAGTCCGGCCTGCTCGAAGAGGTCTCGGCGGTAGACCAGGAAGGAGCTCTCCCCGTAGAAGGGCACCGAGTACTGGCGGCCCTCGTGGGAGAGCGCCTCCTTGATGGTGGGGATGAAGTCGTCGGCGTCGTAGCGGTCGGTCTCGGCGATGTAGGGGTCCAGGTCGGTGAGCCAGCCGTTGGCGGCCCACATGGGGGTCTCGTAGTTGGAGATCATCACGACGTCGAACTCGCCGCCTCCGGAGGCCACTGAGGCGGTGATCTTGGCCCGGGCCTCGTTCTCCGGCAGGGAGACGAAGCGGACGTCGACGTCGGGGTGGGCGGTACGGAAGTGGTCGATCAGCCCCATCGCGTCCTGCATCTGCGGGTTGGAGACGATGGCGACGACGATGCTCTCCCGGGTGCCCGCGGAGGATCGGGTGGTGGCGCAGCTGCTGAGGCCGAGCGTGGCGGCGGTGAGGCCGGCGCCGAGTCCTGCTCCGAGGAGCGCGCGGCGGCTGGGGCGGGGCCCGCCCCGTGGTTCAGCCGGGACGGCGGTGGGGGATGTCGCGTGGGGTGTCATGGAGTCTGTTCCTCGCGAGAGATTCGATGGGTGCGCTCATATGAGTGTGATCGAGCGCTCATGTGATACGTGACTCTAGTCATATATGCTCGAATGAGCAAGCATGGGAGGCATGATGACCACCGATCCGCAGTCCGAGCGGAGCCATCTGGGGCTCCTGGCCGAGCTCGCCACGGAGTACTACCTGGAGGGGCTCTCGAAGGTGGAGATGGCTCGCCGCCACGAGCTCTCGCGCTTCCAGATCGCCCGTCTGCTGGACCAGGCGCGGGATGAGGGGATCGTGCGCATCACGATCGTCAACCCGTCCGACGCCGGCGCCGAGCATGACGATCTCGCCCGCGCCCTGGGGGTCTCCACCGTCACCGTGGTGGCGCAGCGCTCAGATGAGACTCTGCGCTCGGCGCTGGCTCGCCAGGTCGCCGACCTGCTGCCGCGTCGCCTCCACGACGACGCCCGCCTGGGTGTGGCCTGGTCCAGGACGCTGATGCACCTGCCCGAGCATCTCGGGGAGCTGCCCAAGGTCGACGTCGTCCAGCTGGTGGGGCCGGTCAGCGCGCCGGGCTCCACCACGGGGGACTCGGCCGCCCTGGTGCACCGGCTGGGGGCGCGGGCCGGTGGCCAGGTCTGGCCGCTGCCGACTCCGCTGATCGTGGAGTCCCCCGAAGTGGCCGCAGCCCTGCGCGCCTCCTCGGAGGTGCGCTCCGCCTTGGATGCGGCTGATGAGCTCGACGTCGCGGTGATCGCCATCGGTGCCTGGGATGCGGGGATCTCCACGGTCTGGGCCCGAGTCAGCGATGAGGAGAAGCAGCGGGCGCGCGACGCCGGGGCGATCGCCGAGTGCTCGGGCATCCTGTTGGACGCCCAGGGTCGGGTGGCGCGCACCGGCATGGAGGAGCGGGTGATCGGGGTGACGCCGGCCCAGCTGCGCCGCACGCGGGTGCTTGCCGTCGCGCCCGCGGTCGGGTATCCGGAGGCGGTGCTGGCCGCGGCACGCGGCGGCTTCGTGGATGACTTGGTGATCTCCGCGGAGCTCGCGGATCAGCTGATGGACCTGCTGGCGGCTGATCAGCTGGACGCCCTGGGCTGAGCTCCTGAGCCGCCAAGGTCATACTTCTACAAGTTGTAGAAAAGTTTTCTACACGCTGTAGAATTCACAGGGAGGCGGGTCGCGAGGACGGCCCCCTCCACGCCACGACGGCCGGTCCGGCCCGGCGCTGAGCGCCGACGTCGGCACTGCCTGCGCGTGACGCGGCCCTTCTCAAGAGCCCTGGTGAGTGCCCCGTGGAAGAACTCTTCGACCCCCTGTCCCTGGCGCGCTGGCAGTTCGGACTGACCACGCTCTATCACTTCCTGTTCGTCCCGCTGACCATCGGGATGGCGCTGATGGCCGCCATCATGCAGACGGCCTGGCACCGCACCGACGACGTCAAGTACCTGAAGCTGACCAAGCTGTTCGGCAAGATCTTCCTGATCAACTTCGCCATGGGCGTGGTCACCGGCATCGTCCAGGAGTTCCAGTTCGGCATGAACTGGTCCGAGTACTCGCGCTTCGTCGGAGACGTCTTCGGCGCCCCGCTGGCCATCGAGGGTCTGGCCGCGTTCTTCTTCGAGGCGACCTTCATCGGCCTGTGGATCTTCGGCTGGGGCCGCATCCCCCGGCTGGCGCATCTGGCCTGCATCTGGACCGTGTTCATCGCCAGCACGCTCTCGGCCTACTTCATCCTGGCCGCCAACGCCTTCATGCAGAACCCGGTCGGCTACACCTTCAACATGGAGCGGGGACGCGCCGAGCTCACCAGCCTCTGGGAGGTGCTCAGCAACCCGGTGGTGCTGGCGGCCTTCCCGCACACCATCTTCGCGGCCATCATGTTCGCCGCCACGGTGATGATCGCCGTCGCCGCCTGGCACCTGCGCCGCGGCCAGCACACAGAGACGATGCGCCCGGCGCTGAAGACCGGGCTCTGGGCCAATGTGCTCGCCTTCCTGGGCGTCGGGGTCTCCGGGGATCAGCTGTCCCTGGCGATGGTGGACGCCCAGCCCATGAAGATGGCCGCCGCGGAGGGGCTCTACGAGACCACGAACGCGGCGAGCTTCTCGATCTTCACGCTCGGCACTCCCGACGGCGCCTCCGAGCTGTTCTCCATCCGCATCCCGTACCTGCTCTCCCTGCTGTCCACCCACACGCTCGACGGCGAGGTCGAGGGCATCAACGATCTGCAGGCCCAGTACGTCGCCCAGTTCGGCCCCGGCGACTACACCCCGCTGATCTGGGTCACCTACTGGGCCTTCCGCTGGATGATCGGGCTTGGGGCGGTCTCCGCCCTGATCTCCCTGGTGGGACTGTGGCTGACCCGGAAGAACGCCCGGCAGCTGCCGGCCCGTCAGGAGCAGCTGATGTGGCGGATCTTCATCTGGGCCGCCCCGCTGCCGCTGCTCGCCTCCCTGGTGGGCTGGATCTTCACCGAGATGGGCCGCCAGCCATGGATCGTCTTCGGGCTGATGAAGACCGAGGCCGCCGTGTCCCCGAACGTCTCCGGCCTGGACGTGGCGATCTCCCTGGCCGCCTTCACGCTCATCTACGGGATTCTCGCCGTCGTCGAGTTCAAGCTCGTCCTCAAGGCCGCCCAGGAGGGTCCGCCCGAGCTGGACGACGACGTCGACGCCGATTCCGACGACCTCGCCGTCGTGTACTGATCAGGAGCCCGCCATGGACCTCGCCCTGCTGAACCCCGCGCAGTTCGACCTCCCCACGATCTGGTTCGTGCTGGTCGCGTTCTTCTTCGTCGGCTACTTCGTGCTCGACGGCTTCGACTTCGGCGTGGGCATGTCCCTGCCGCTGCTGGGACGCGACGACACCGACCGCCGGGTCATGATCAACACCATCGGGCCGGTCTGGGACCTCAACGAGACCTGGGTGATCGTGGCCGGGGCGGTGCTCTTCGCCGCCTTCCCCGAGTGGTACGCCTCCCTGTTCTCCGGGTTCTACCTGCCGCTGCTGCTGATCCTGCTGGCGCTGATCGCCCGCGGGGTGAGCTTCGAGTACCGGCATCAGCGCAAGCACCCGCAGTGGACGCGGGCCTTCGACCGGATGATCATCATCGGCTCGGTGCTGCCTGCCTTCCTGTGGGGCCTGATCTTCGCCAACGTGGTCCGCGGGCTGCCCATGGACGCCGACCACAACGTCACCGCGTCCCTGCTGGACCTGATCACCCCGTATGCCGTGCTGGGCGGGGTCACCCTGACCCTGCTGTGCCTGGTCCACGGAGCAGTGTTCATCGCGCTGAAGACCGACGGCGATATCCGCGGGCGGGCGCGTCGGCTCGCGGCGGTCGCCGGGGTGCCCGCGGCGGTGGCCGCCGTCGCGTTCCTGGCGTGGACGCTGAACCTGGAGACCTTCTCGGGGCAGTCGCTGCCGGCCCTGATGGCCGCCGTCGGTGCGGCCCTGGCGATGGTGGCCGCCCTGGTGGCCAACGCCGTCGGCCGTGAGGGCCTGGCCTTCGGCGCGATGGCGGCCACGGTCGGGCTGGCCGTGGTGACGCTGTTCCTGTCCCTGTTCCCGCATGTGCTGCCGTCCACCTCCGGGGAGGGCGGGCTGACCATCGTCAACGCCAGCTCCACCGACTACACGCTCACCGTGATGTTCTGGGTGGCCCTGGTGGTCACCCCGCTGGTGATCGGCTATCAGATCTGGACCTACTGGGTGTTCCGCCGGCGCCTGACGCGCGACCACATCCCCGCTGGGGCGCACTGAGGGCCGGGAGACGAGTGCCATGAAGCCTCTGGACCCTCGCTTGCTCCGTCACGCCCGCGCCGCCCGCGGGTTCCTGGTGCTGGCCGTGGCGCTGGGGCTGACCCAGGTGCTGCTGGTGCTGGCCTTCGCCGGGCTGTTGGCGGGGGTGCTGACCACGGTGATCGCCGCCGTCGGGGTGCTGCCCGGGGACTGGGTGCCCGAGCAGCTGGTGGTGGCCGAGCCTCCCTCCGGGACCGCGCTGCTGGTCTCGGTGGCCCCGCTGCTGGGCGGCTTGGCGGTGGTGACGCTCGCTCGCGCGGGGGTCTCCTGGGCGATGGAGGCGGTGGCGGCACGGGCGGCGGCACGGGTGAAGTCCCAGCTGCGCCGTCAGGCCGCAGAGGCGCTGGTGCACGGGTGCCACGACGGCGGCGGCTCTGCTGGCGGCGGCTCAGCTGGCCCGGCTCAGGCGGTCACCGTGCTGGTCTCCGGGCTGGACGCCCTGGACGCCTACTTCTCGCGGTACCTTCCGCAGCTGGTGCTCACCGTCCTGGCGGTGCCGATCCTGCTGGGCGTGCTGGCCACCCAGGATCTGACCACGGCGGTGATCGTGGCGCTGACCATGCCGCTGGTGCCGGTGTTCATGGTGCTGGTGGGCTGGTCCACCCAGTCCGCGCAGCAGCAGCAGCGCCGTCGGTTGGACCGGCTGGGCACCGCCTACCTGGACCTGGTGGAGGGGCTCTCCACGCTGAAGATCTTCAACCGGCAGCACCGGCAGCGGCAGAACCTGCGTCGGCTCACCGAGCAGCATCGCGGTGCGACGATGCGGGTGCTGCGGGTCAGCTTCCTCTCCGGGTTCGTGCTGGAGCTCGCCGCCAGCCTCTCGGTGGCGCTGGTGGCGGTCTCGGTGGGTGTGCGGCTGATCGACGGCGAGTTGGGGCTGTTCGTGGGTCTGTTCGTGCTGCTGATCGTCCCGGAGGCCTACGCGCCGCTGCGGCAGGTCGGGGCCCAGTATCACGCGGCCGCCGACGGCATCGCCGCCGCCGAGGAGGTCTTCGCGCTGCTGGAGGCTGAGCGGCGGGCCGAGCCGGGGGTCGATGCCGAGCCAGCCTCGGGCGAGGGGCTGCCGTCTGCTGCGGCGCTGGCATGCCGGGACGTCCAGGTGGGGCGCGGTGAGACTCTCCGCCTCGACCGCGTGAGCCTCACTGCCGAATCGGGCCGGATCACCGCGCTCGCCGGACCGTCGGGGGTGGGGAAGTCCACGCTGGCAGCCGCCGTCGTCGGGCTGGTGGACCACACCGGGGAGATCACCCTGCGCGCGGCGGACTGCGCCGAGCGGCGGCCCAGCCGTGACGACGTCGCCTGGACCGGTCAGCGGCACGGCCTGCGTGCCGGCACCGTGGGGGAGAATATCGCCCTCGGCGAGCGGGGCCCGGACCGTGACCAGGCTCGAGAGATCCTCGACATGCTCGGGCTGGACGGCCTGTCCCTGGACCATCGCCTCGGAGTCCACGGCAGCGGGCTCTCGGGCGGACAGGCGCACCGCGTGGCGGTGGCCCGGGCGGTCCACCGGGCCCGGGTCCGGCGCTGCCCGGTGCTGCTGTTGGACGAGCCCACCGCCGCCCTGGACGAGGATGCGGAGCGGCGGCTGATCGACCTGCTGCGGGCCGAGGCCGACGCCGGACGCATCGTCCTGGTGATCAGCCACCGGCCCGCTGTGCTGGAGGCCGCCGATGCCGTGCATCGGCTCACCGACGCGCGGCAGGAGGCGCTGCGATGAGCATTCTCGCCCTGGCCCGTCCCAGGTGGCGCAGCCTGGCGCCCGGTGTGGCGCTGGGGGCGCTGTCCGGACTCAGCGCGGTGCTGCTGCTGGGGCTCTCGGCGTACCTGATCACGCGGGCCGCCGAGCAGCCGCCCATCCTCTACCTGGGTCTGCTGGTGGTGGGCGTGCGGGCCTTCGCCCTGTCCCGGGCGTTCTTCCGCTACCTGGAGCGGCTGAGCTCCCACGACGCCGCCTTCCGCACGCTGAGCACGCTGAGAGTCGGCCTGGTGGAACGGCTGATGCCGCTGGCCCCGGCCGGTCTGGCCGACCGCGGACGCGGGGACCTGCTCTCCCGGCTGGTCCGCGATGTGGACCAGCTGCTGGACCTGCCCACCCGCGTCATCCAGCCGCTGGCCTCCTCCGCCGTGGTGGTCCTGGCGACCCTGGCCGGGCTGGCGTGGTTCTCCCCGTCGGCCGCGGCGGCGCTCGCAGTGCTGCTGGCGCTCGCCCTGGTGGCCGGGACCTGGCTCAACGCCCGGATCAGCGGGTCCGCGGAGCGGCGCACCGCCGCGCTGCGGGGTCAGCTGGCCGATGAGGTCGCGGACCTGGCCACCGATGTGGAGGTGCTGCTGGCCTACGGTGCCGCCGACGAGCATATCCGGCGGGTGGAGCGGGCCGACGCGACGCTGCGGACCGCCGAGCTGCGCGCCTCCGCCGGTGCCGGCGTCGTCTCCGCGGTGCTGACGGGGCTGACCGGCGCCGCCGTACTGGCGATGCTGCTGCTGGCCGTCCCGGGGCTGCAGCCCAGCGCTCCTTTGGGGCCGGAGTTCGTGCTCAGTCCCGGAACGGTGGACGGCCCGGTGCTGGCGGTGCTGGCTCTGGTGCCGTTGGCGGTCTTCGAGGTCGCGGCCGCGGTGCCGGCCGCCTGGTCCGCCCGACGGCGGGTGCGCGCCTCGGCGGCGCGCATCGCGGAGCTCACCGAGCAGTCCCGGCCGGAGGAGATCCCGGCCGATGACGGCGACGACGATGGCGACGACGCCGGCGCGGTGGCTGTGGCTGGTACGCCCCCCGCCGTCGGCGTCCTGCTGGAGCTCGAGGGGGTGACGGTCCGCTGGCCGGGCCAGCAGGCGGCGACGGCGGCGCCGGTGGATCTGCGGCTGGCGCCCGGGGAGCGGGCGCTGGTCACCGGCCCCAGCGGGTCAGGGAAGTCGGCGCTCGCGCAGGCGCTGGTGCGGCTGCTGGAGCATGAGGGCTCATGCCGGCTGGACGGTGTGGAGATCCGTGAGCTGTCTCCGGCCGCGGTGCGGCGTCGGGTGTGTCTGATCGAGCAGAGGGCGCACCTGTTCGACGCGACGGTGCGGGCCAATCTGAGCTTCGCCCATCCCGAGGGGCCGGAGGGGTGTGCTGACAGCCAGCTTTGGGAGGTTCTGGAGGCCGTCGGCCTGGGGGAGTGGGCACGCTCCCGTGACGGTCTGGACACCCGGGTGGGCCGCGAGGGAGCGCTGGTCTCCGGCGGTCAGGCGCAGCGCATCGCGGTGGCCCGCGGGCTGCTCTCCCGGGCGGAGGTGCTGGTGCTGGACGAGCCCACCGCACACGTGGACCCGGAGCTGGGGGACCAGCTCATCCGGGATCTGCTCGGGGCGGCGGCAGGATCGGGGATGAGTGACGGCTCCCGCAGCGTGATCCTGATGTCTCATGTGCCGGTGCCCCAGGGGCTCGTGGATCACCACGTGGGGCTGAGGAGCGCACTGCCTTCGGCAGAGGTGTGATGGGCGGGTGAATCGGATCCTCAGGTCGGCGAGAGATCCACGCAGCCAGTCCGGCGATGACGAGAATGCTCAGTCAGACCGCGCCGTAGGCTATAGCGGGGAGCTGATACTGGGTGGGACCGAAGGAGGTCCATGCCAGAAGCGGTGCGCCGAGCCGACAGCGTTGAGGGCGGCAGCGACGACACGAGGATTCTGGTTCATCGAACGGGCTGTTCGATCTCGGAGCTCCATGTGCTGGTGGGCTGGTGAAGAGGGCCGAAATCTGCGTCAGTCGCGTGAGCAGGGGAGGTCAGTACGAGAGATGCAATGCCCACTCTCGCTGCAAAGGCCGTGCGCTTGTGCATGGATCTTCTCTCCATTCCTGTGAGACTCAGTGTCGTGTTGTTTCCTCGGCACATTCAAGGGGTGTGCATGAAACTGCCGGCCCGCTGTCCCCCATGGTGAGTGCGCTCCTGCGCTCACATGAGCAGTCAGTATCACTCATTTGATATGGTGGCGGTCACATCGACCTCCCGTCTCTGAAGGAACGTCATGACCGATGCCACGCCTCTGTCCGCCCGCACTGTCGCCGACCTGGGTCGCGAGACTCCCTCCGGGGAAGTGCTCCACACTCCCGGATATCCGCTGCAGGACCGTCGGGTCGGGATCGTCCACTTCGGCGTCGGGGGATTCCATCGCGCACACCAGGCCCTGTACCTGGATCGGCTCTTCACTGCCGGGCACGCCGCCGACTGGGCGATCTGCGGGGTGGGGCTGCTGCCCGGCGACGTGCGGATGCGTGATGCGCTGACCTCCCAGGATGGGCTCTACACCCTGGTCTCCACCGCGCCTGACGGCTCCCGCGACGCCAGGGTCATCGGCGCCCTCGCCGAGTACCTCTACGCCCCCGACGACCCCGAGGCGGTCCTGGCGCGGATGACCGACAGGGACATCCGCATCGTGTCGCTGACCGTCACGGAGGGCGGCTACAACTACAACCCCAGCACCGGGGAGTTCCTGGCGGACACGCCCGCGGTGGCCCGGGATCTCGCCCGGAGCCCGGGGGATGCTCCCGAGACGCTCTTCGGCTTCATCGTCGAGGCCCTGCGCCGTCGTCGGGAGGCAGGAGCGGAGCCGTTCACTGTGCTCAGCTGTGACAACATCCGCGGCAACGGCGACCTCGCGCAGCGCATGATCCTGGCCTTCGCCCGGCTGCGCGACGCCGACCTGGCCGCCTGGATCGAGGCGCACGTCGCCTTCCCCAACTGCATGGTGGACCGGATCACCCCGGTGACCACGGAGGCGGACCGCGCCATGGTCGCGGAAGACTTCGGCGTCGACGACGCCTGGCCTGTGGTCAGCGAGGACTTCCTGCAGTGGGTGCTGGAGGACCGCTTCCCCGCCGGACGCCCCGCCTTCGAGGAGGCAGGGGTGCAGATGGTCGACGACGTCGAACCCTATGAGCTGATGAAGCTGCGCCTGCTGAACTGCAGCCACCAGGTGATCGCCTACTTCGGGCTCCTGCTGGGCCACACCTACGCCCACGAGGCCTGCCGCGATGAGCTCCTCGTCCGCTTCACGCGGGAGAACTACATGGACGGCGAAGGGACGCCGACCGTCCCCGACGTGCCCGGGATCGACCTGGATCAGTACAAGGACCAGCTGATCGCCCGCTTCGACAACGAACATGTCCGGGACACCCTGGCCCGGCTGGCCGCCGAATCCTCGGACCGCATCCCCACCTGGATGGTGCCGGTGATCCGGGAGAACCTCGCCGCCGGGAGGGACGTGACCGCCTGCGCCGCCGTCGTCGCCTCCTGGGCCCGCTATGCCGAAGGGGTGGGCGAGAACGGGGAGGAATGGCCCGTGGTGGACCGGCTGCGGGAGCGGGTCATGGCCGCCGCCGCCCAGCATGACGACGACCTCCTCGCCTTCCTGCGCGACGAGGAGCTCTTCGGTGACCTCGTGGCGCGGGAGGCCTTCACCCGTCCCTACGCAGAGGCCCTGACCACTCTGCGGGAACAGGGGGCCAGGGCGCTGCTGGAGAAGCTGGTGGGCTGAGGGTCAGGGTCTGTCAGCGTGCGGATGTCACCGCTTGGATGTCACCGCTTGGATCAGCCAGATCACGGCGGCGACGATCAGTGCGATGAAGATGAGGTTGGCGGCCAGACTCATCGCCGCACCCAGGATCCAGAGGACCACACGGATGGCGACGATGACCAGGATGATGGTCACGATCACGGAGAGCAGCTGTTTCATGGCCTCAGCCTAGGGGATGACGCCACCAGGCCGTGAGCTGCACAGAGGGCGGGCCCCGGATGATCCGGGACCCGCCCTCAGCGGTGGTTCAGGTCAGGAGCGGCCTGGGCTCACTCGCCCTCTTCGTCCTGGAGTGCCTCGACGTCCGCCAGCTGCGCGTGCGGGGTGTTCTCCGGGATCTCGCCGTTGAGGCGCAGGCCCGTCTCGGCGTCGAAGAGGTGGATGTGGTCCATCTGCGGGACCACCTTGACGTGGTCGCCCTTGAGCGGAGGACGACGGCCGTCCACGCGGACCACCAGCGGCTGGAAGGTGTCGAGGCCCTCCGGCGAGCCGAAGATGTGGGCGTCTGCGCCGAGCTCCTCGGTGAGGTCCACGACCATCTCGATGCCGTGCTCGGGGTCGATGTGGATGTCCTCGGGGCGCACGCCCAGGGTGACCTTGTTGCTGCTGGCCTTCTTCAGCGACCCGTCCGGGATCACGTAGCGCTCACCGCCGAGGATGAGGGCTTCGCCGTCGTGCTCCACCTGGAAGAGGTTCATGGCCGGAGAGCCGATGAACCCGGCGACAAACACGTTGGCGGGAGTGTCATACAGGTTGCGCGGGGAGTCGACCTGCTGGAGCACGCCGTCCTTGAGCACGCAGACGCGGTCACCCATGGTCATGGCCTCGACCTGGTCGTGAGTCACGTAGACGGTGGTGACGGCGAGCTTGCGGGTCAGGGCAGCGATCTGGGTGCGGGTCTGCACGCGGAGCTTGGCGTCCAGGTTGGACAGCGGCTCGTCCATCAGGAAGACCTTGGGGGAGCGGACGATCGCGCGGCCCATGGCCACACGCTGACGCTGACCACCGGAGAGGGCCTTCGGCTTGCGGTCCAGGTAGGGCTCGAGGTCCAGCAGCTTCGCGGCATCCTTGACGCGCTTGGCGCGCTCATCCTTGGACACGCCCGCGATCTTCAGGGCGAAGCCCATGTTCTCTGCGACCGACATGTGCGGGTACAGCGCGTAGTTCTGGAAGACCATGGCGATGTCGCGGTCCTTGGGGGAGACGTGGGAGACGTCCTCACCGCCGATCAGGATGCGGCCCTCGTTGACCTCCTCGAGGCCGGCGAGCATGCGGAGTGCGGTGGACTTTCCGCAGCCGGAGGGTCCCACGAGGACGAGGAACTCGCCGTCGGCGATCTCCAGGTGGAGCTGGTTGATGGCGGGGCGAGCACCGGGGGTGTAGATCCGGCTCGCGGCATCATAGGTCACAGAGGCCATGGTGATATTTCCCTTTCACGGGCAGGTACGTGCCCGACGATCCGTTGTGAAAAGTGTTATGAAGTGGCCGGCCACTCCCAGGAGGAGCCCGCCGCTGTGAATCGTATCACGTTACGTGAGTCACAGTGTCCGCGCCTAACGGGCCGGCTGCGGCAGCTGAGCGAGACGGACGAGCCGGCGCCGCAGGGGAGAGAACCGGTCGATGCTGTCGTCCAGACCGCCCGGTCGGGACGACAGCAGCCAGACTCTGCGCTGCTCCGCGAGGAGCTTCTCCAGGCGATCCAGAAGTCTGCGAGCTTCGTCGCGAGCGGCCGCGGAGGTGTCCTCCGAGTCCTGGAGGGCCCCGCCGCGGAAGAGATCACTGCGCAGCACGTCGACGCCGAACTGCGCCCAACGAGCTGCCTGGGCGATCTCCTCGAGGACCACGGGGCCTTCGAGGCTCGCCGGACGTGAGGAGCTCAGGGTGGCCAACGCCGAGTGGATCGTCTCTGCCGCGGCATCCAGGCTCTCCGCGGAGGGCACCTGGTGCGCCTCCAGCGCTTCTGGCTGCTGCACGGCACGGAACAACGGGCTGGAATTGGCGATGGCGGCGTCGAGCTCCCCGGCGACCCGGCCCAGTCGGACCAGGGTCGGCCCCAGCACGCCCTGCTGGTCCTGGAAGACGTGCCGATCCAGAATCTCTCCCAGGAGCTCAGAGGTCTCGCGGTTGCTCTCCAGATGCCAGCTGGCCGCCCCGCCGAAGAGGATGGGCGCATAGGACACGACCAGGGGGTCGAAGTGGCCGCAGTCGCCCCAGCTGGTGAGGAGGAAGCCGGGCGCGTCGTTCCGCCCTGCGGTCTCGACGGCGTCGATGATGTTGCCCACTGCATTGTCCAGGCGCCCGATGAATGACAGCCAGCTGCCCGTGCCCGGCGCGACCCAGAACGGCACGCCCGCGTCGATGAGCGCCTGCGCGCGGGCGGTGAAGTTCCTCAGCTGCTCCGTGTCGACGCCGTGCGCCTCGTTGAAGCCCCTCTCCGCCTCGCTCATGTGGTCGATCACGGTGGCGATGTGATCCGGAGAGTCATAGAGCCAGACGACAGGCTCGGTGCCCTCCGGAACCCGGTCCATCAGCTCCGGGTAGCTGCCCAGGATGTCGGACCAGAACTCCACCTGATGGCCCCGCGAGGTCCACGGGGCCGCGACTCTGGCGACGTAGTCCAGGAAGACCTGGCCCAGCCCCTGCTGTGAGGCCTGCTCGCGGCTGACCCCGGTGCCCAGTTCCCAGGTCTCGTCAGCGCCGATGTTGAGCCGATCCGACCTGAAGTGAGGCGTCAGCTCCTCCAGCAGCTCGGTGACGAACTCCGCGTTCTCCTCTGTGGGCGCCAGGGTGGACGGCGGGCGCAGGCGCCCGGCGAACTCCTGGGGTTCCTGGTTCTCGGCCCGCGGGAGGTAGCGCTCGTGGGCCAGCCAACGCTCCCAGTGCCCGAAGGTGTTCTGGTTCGGCACCAGCTCGATGCCGTGTGCGGCGCAGAGGTCGTCGAGCCAGCGGAGATCCTCAGGAGTCAGCGGTGAGGCGTCCTGCCAGACCTCCTCGTGTCCCGAGTACGTGAAGCTGTGCTCGGTGTAGAGCTCCAGCTGGTTGTACCGGGCCAGGGAGAGGATGTGGATCAGGCGCAGCAGCGTCGAGCGTTCCGGGACACGGTCCCGACTGACGTCGAGCATGAATCCGCGGCGGCGGATGTCGGGCCAGTCCTCGATCAGCACGGCCTGCTGCTGGTCCGCCGGGGTGCCGCGCAGCTGGTCGAGGGCCCGTTGGGCATAGCGCAGTCCGGCGGCGTCGGAATAGGCGATGCGGACCGTCTCAGCGTATTCCAGGCGGAAGCCCTGGGGCGGTAGGTCGGCGTCACGGGTGACGAGGACCTCTGCCTGAGGGGCAGGGGTCGGACCGGAGAGCTCAGTGAGCTGGCGAGGCCGGGGGAAGACTGAAGCGTGCGTCACGAGGGCTCCTGGATTGTTGGGGTGGCGAGGGCCGGGTGTCGAGTGAGGACGGGTGAGTGGGGGACGAGACGAGGCGCACTGCTGGGCTGTGTCAGCCCTTGACTGCACCGGAGACCATGCCGGAGGCCATGCGTCGTTGGACGATGCTGAACAGGATCAGCACCGGGATCGCGATGAGTGCTGAACCGGCCATGATGCCGGCCCAGTCCGTGCCGCTCATCCCTTCCTGGAACCCTTGCAGCCAGACCGGCAGGGTCACCCTCCCGCCGGATGAGAGCATCACCAGGGCCAGTGTGAACTCATTCCACGAGACCAGGAAGCCGAAGACTCCTGTGGCCACCAGGCCCGGGCCCAGGAGCGGAAACGTGACGCGGAAGAAGGCCCCCACCTTGGTGCAGCCGTCGATCATGGCAGCCTCCTCCAGGTCCACCGGGACGCCGTCGACGAAGCCCTTCAGCATCCAGACGATGAACGGCATCACGGTGCCGACGTAGAGCAGCGAGAGCCCAAGGGTCGTGTTCACCAGCCCCCAGCCGGAGAGCATGCGGAACTGGGAGATGAACAGGGCCTCGGCGGGAATCATCTGGACGACCAGCACAGTGATGATGATTGCGGTGCGACTCCGGAACCGGAATCGGCTGAGCGCGACCGCGGCCAACGTGGCGGAGAACAGCGCGACAGCCACGGCGAGCAGGCTGACCTGCATGCTCATCCGCATCGCCGTCCAGAAGGAGCTGTCGGACAAGACTCCCAGGTAGGCGTCCGGAGTGAAGTCGAGCGGCACCCAGGTGGGGCCTTCGAGACGCATCTGCGCATTCGGCTGCAAGGACACGTTCACCATCCAGTAGATGGGGAAGATCCAGAGCAGGGCGACGGCGAGTGCTGTGATGTTCAGTGCCTGCCGACTCGCGGTCCGGCGCGGACGCAGCGGTGTGGTCGACGTCATCGGAGATCTCCTTGTCGGCCGAGGATTCTCACATAGCGCCAGGTCAGCGCCAGCAGGAGCAGGAGCATCACCATGGCCAGAGCGGAGGCCATGCCGTAGTCGCCGCCGGCGATGCCTGTCTGGTAGATGTAGGTCCCCAGCAGGTTGGTGTCCGTGGTGTTCCCCGCCGTCTGCTGCAGGGAGTAGATCTGTGCGAACACCCGCAGGTCCCAGATCACCTGGAGGATGGCCATCAGGATCAGCACGGGGCGGATGATCGGCAGCACGATGTGCCACAGGATCCGTGGCGTGCTCGCGCCGTCGATCTGGGCGGCCTCCACCGCGGACTCGTCCACCTGACTCAGTGCGGCGTAGGTGGCCAGTGTGACCAGCGGCGTGCTCGCCCAGATGACCACCGTCGCTGCGACGATGAGGAAAGGCGTCGTTCCAGCCTGCAGCCAATGAAATCCGTCGAAGCCGGTCAGGCCGGCTCCGGAGAGCACGGCATTCACCACACCATGCCGGTGATCTGCCATGAGCTTCCAGATGGCGACGGCGGCGATCACCGGCGTGGCCCAGGCGAAGAGCAGCGCCAGCTGCAGTGCCACGCGCACTCCGGTGGCGACGCGCTGCATCAGCACGGCCAGGCCGACGCCGACCACCATGGTCAGCCCCGCGGCCACGGCGGTGAACGCGAGTGTGCGCACCGTGACGACCCAGAAGTAGGTGTCTGTCAGAATCGCCTGATAGTTGGCGAACCCGACCCATTCGGCAGGCTGCCCGAACTGTTGGGCGATGCCGAACTCCTGGAAGGACATCACCAGCTGCCGCGCCATGGGGTACCCGAGGGCCAGCATGACCAGGCCTGTGGGGAGCGCGAGCAGCAGGAAAGGGAGGAAGGCCTGCCGACGGCGCGCTCTTCTGGAGACGTCACCCCGCCCTGGGGACGAGTCCCGGGGGACGGTCCCGGGGGGAGAGGTGGTGGGGGTCAGGGTCGCCATCAGTCGTTGAGGATCTCTTCGAGCTGAGCGTCCACGTCGGCGGCGATGTCCTCGACGTCCTCCCCGTCTGCGATGCGTGTCCAGATCTCCAGGGGGAGCTGGGCGCTGTCAGCCACACCCCACGACGGTGTGTTGGGGGTCAGCTGGGAATGTGCCACGGCCTCCTGGAACGCCTCGGCGCTGTGCCCCTCCAGTGCAGAGGCGTGGTCCAGGTTGCCGGGCACCCAGCCCGCGTCTGCGGCGAGCATCGTCTGGAAGTCATCGGAGTAGATGAGCCTGAGTACCTCGCGGGAGAGCTCCTGGTGTGCCGACGCGGCCGAGATGGCGACATTGGACCCTCCTGCGAACGTGGTGCCGGGAGTGTCGGCGTCGGTGCCGGGCAGGGCCATCACCTGGGCGTCACCGCTCTCCCAGAGCTCCTCGTCGATGTCGTACTCCTTCAGGGCGAGCCCCGAGTAGAAGCCGATCTTCCCGGAGTTGAACAGCTCGTAGGCCACCGGCACGGCTTCATTCGGATCCGAAACATACTCGGATCCGCGCTCCATGAGGTCCTGCGCGGCCTGGAGGCCCTCCTGAGACTCTGGGGAGGAGAGCGTGCCTTCCCAGGTGCCGTCGTCGTGCTGAGTCGCATAGTCGCCGCCGTAGGTGAACAGCCAGCCCTCCAGCGTCTTGGGGTCGGAGGAGGCCAGGTAGATTCCGGAGAATCCGTCGGTGTCCTCCGGATTGGCCTCGTTCAGTTCGATCGCCGCTTCGTTGAGCTCGTCCAACGTGGTCGGAACGTCGATTCCGGCGGCGTCGAGTAGGTCCTGCCTGTAGAAGATGATGCGCGAGCCTGCGTAGAGCGGCGGGGCGTACGTCGTCCCTTCCCAGGTGCCGGCTTCCAGGCCAGACTCGATCAGCGAGTCTCCACCGAGCTCCTCGAGGAGGTCGTCGACCGGGGAGAAGGCCCCGACGGAGGTGAAGGTGGAGGCTTGGGTGTTGCCGATCTCGACGAGGTCCGGGGTCTGCGAACTGTCAGGCAGCGAGGTCTGCAGGAGCTCCACGACGCCTGCCCACGGCTGCATCTGCACGGTCAGTGTGGAGCCTTCATAGCTCGTCTCGAACTCGTCGACGAGCCACTCCTGGGCGGTTTCGGGAACAGAGTCCTCCATGAACCAGATGGTGAGGTCGGCGGACTCGGCGTCGTCGCCGATGTTCCCGCCGCCTGCGCCACAGGCGGCCAGGGTCAACGTCAGAGTGGAGGCGAGTGCCAGGTGGGGGAGCCGTCGCATGAGTGGTCCTTTCACGGTGCGAGATGCCGGGTGCTGCGCCCCTCGTCGAGGGGTGCAGGCCGTCGTAGGAAAAAGTATGGAGCCTTTACTAACAAAATGGAAGAGGCTGGACCGAAGTCATGTGAAGTCCGCCACGTGGCACTCTCCCTTCTGATTCAGGGGACAGTGCTCGAATCGAGTTGGCTCCTGCCCTGGTGGTCGCGCCGCTTTGTAAGTCATACTTACAAACATGAGTTCTCTGGCACGCCCTTCCGGGCCGCAGTCCCGCAGCGCACGACCCGCAGGCCCCGTTCTGCCGGAGCACGTGAGGGTGCATAACCTGGCCCTCGTGCAGCGGGAGCTGTTCCACGCCGGGCCGATGAGCCGTGCGGATCTTGCGCGAGCAACAGGGCTGACCCGCGTGACCGCCTCCGGACTCGTGGGCGAGCTGATCGCGCGAGAGGTCGTCGTGGAGCAGGGCCCCAGGGCGCGTTCCGGACCGGGGAAGCCGGGAGTCCTGGTGGACCTGGACCGGGAAGGTCTGCAGGTCATCTCGCTGGATCTCTCGGGCGCCGAGGCCTACCGCGGTGCGGTGATGGACCTGACCGGCACGATTCTCGCCTGCCTCGAAGAGCCCCGCCGGGGGCGGGAGACCAGCGACCAGGCGCAGGTGACGGTCCTCGCATTGGCGCGCAACCTGCTGGCCCTGGCGGATCGTCGAGTCTTGGGCGTCGGTGTCGGCACACCCGGAGTCGTCTCGGACCAAGGCGTGGTGCTGACGGCGCCCAACATCGGCTGGGACGGCGTCCCGCTGAGGGACCTGCTGCACCGGGAGCTGAGCGTGCCTGTGGTGGTCCGCAATGATGCCAATGCCGCGGCGCTGGCGGAGCAGACCCTCGGGGGCGGTGACCCTGACATGTTCCTCGTCCGTGTGGGACGCGGTGTCGGCGGGGCGCTCATGATCCGTGGCGAACTCGTGGTCGGTCGATACAACGCCGCCGGTGAGATCGGCCATGTGCCGGTGGGTGAGGGCGGCGGTCCGGAATGCGTGTGCGGCAAGCGCGGATGCTTGGAGTCGTGGATCTCGGTGCCGCGGCTGGGTGAGCTGGTGCAGGAGGCGGAACGAGCGGGCCGTCCGATCGAGGACGTGCTCAGCGGCGCCGGAACCAAGCTCGGGATCCTGCTGGCGCCCATCGTCGGCGCGCTGAACCTCTCCGATGTGGTCGTCGCCGGCCCCCGGAGCCTCCTGGAGGGGACGTTCCTCGACGCCGCGCAGGAGGCGCTGCGCAGTCGGATCCTGGGTCGATTCCACACGCAGGTGAGGATGCGCCTGCCGGCCGACAGTGATGACATCGTTCTGCGGGGCGGGCTCGTCATGGTCCTGGAATCTGAGCTGGGCGTCTCATGACGCCCCTGTCAGTGCCGCAGACTGACCAAGCCTCCACGGTGCGAGTCGGACTCGATGTGGGCGGGACGAAGACTGACGCCGTCGCGCTCGATGCTCACGACTCCCTCGTCGCGCGTATCCGGCTGCCCACTCAGCCCGGGGCCGCAGGTGTGCTGGAGACGATCCGGACAGCTCTTCGCGGACTGACGGACCAGTGTGCGGCCGGCGACGTTCGGTCGATCGGTATCGGCATGCCCGGGCAGGTCGATCCTGGAGGGTCAGTCGTACGGCACGCGGTCAATCTGGGGCTGCAGGACTTGGATCTCCGGGAGCTGCTTGAGCGGGTGACCGCGGTGCCCGTCAGTGTGGAGAACGACGTCAAGGCGGCGGCTCTGGGGGCGTATGCCCTCCGGGGCGGCGTGGATGAGGCCTTGGGGTATCTGAACCTGGGCACCGGCGTGGCCGCGGGTGCTGTGCTGAACGGTGAGCTGTGGCGTGGATCTGCCGGCGTGGCAGGCGAGATCGGCCACCTGTCCATCGACCCCACGGGACCTCTGTGTGCCTGTGGCCAGCGGGGCTGCATCGAGGCCTACGCCGGCGGTGGAGCCGTGGCGAGGCGGTGGGGCCGTCCTGGCGCAGGGGCCGTGCATGAGGTCTTTGACGCGGCAGAGGCCGGCGATCGCTGGGCGCAGCGCATGCGTGGAGAGATCGCCTGGGCCGTGGCTTCGGCGGTGCGGGTGCTCACACTGTCCCTGGATGTCTCCACTGTGGTCCTGGGGGGAGGCGTGGCCGCCTTGGGGGGCCGCCTTCTCGATCCAGTTGCTGAGGTCCTCGAGCAGGAGGCGACGGCCTCGCACTTCCTGGCCTCTCTGCGGCTCGCTGACCGCGTGGAGACCCTGCCTGCCGGCTCGCTGGCCGCCGCGTTCGGCGCCGCCCTGGTAGGGCAGCGACCCCACTGACGACGGCGCCCGCCCCGGAAGTGCCGGGACGGGCGCCGTCGTGGTGCTCAGACGTGCGAGGTCAGAGCGCTGAAGGAGGAGGTCAGTCCTCGATGATCAGCGGGTACACGCCGTTCTCGTCGTGGACTTCCTTGCCGGTCACCGGCGGGTTGAACACGCAGATCATGCGCAGCTCCTCCTCGACCTCCACGCGGTGCTTCTCGTGGCCGTCGAGCAGGTACAGGAAGCCGTCGGTGATGTCGTGCTTCTCGCCGGTCTCCAGGTTCGTCAGCGTGCCCTTGCCGCCGACGCAGTAGACGGCCTCCACGTGGTTGGCGTACCAGAACTCGCTGGTGGTGCCGGCGAAGATGGTGGTCTCGTGGAAGGAGAAGCCGACCTTCTCCTTGCCCAGGACCATCCGGCGCGAACGCCAGTTGCCGTGGCGGATGTCGCGCTCGGTGTCGTTGAGGTCGTCGATGTGCAGCGTGTACATGCAGGTCTCCTGTCAGCTGAGGACGGTCGGTGGGGCGAGTGCTGGCCCGGAGTCTAGCGCGCCGAAGCGGCCCCGGCGGGGACGCGCACCGCGGGGGCCGCTCCGGGCTCTCCGATCAGTGCGGGGGGCGCACCCGCGAAGGCTCGCCCATCTGGCCGGTCGCGGCCAGGACGGCGTCCTCGATGACCTTCAGGCCCTTCTGCAGGTCCTCGGAGTCGATGGTCAGCGGCGGCATGACCTTGACGACCTCGTCCTCCGGGCCGGAGGTCTCCACCAGCAGGTTGCGCTTATAGGCCTCGGCGGCCACCTTGCCGGCGGTGTCCGGGTCCGGGAAGCAGATGCCAGAGAGGAAGCCGCGGCCGCGCAGGGTCGCGCCCTTCACATGCCCGGCGATCTGCTCCAGACCCTCGCGCAGCTCGTCGATCTTGCCGGCCAGCTCCTTCTCGAAGGAATCGTCGGCCCAGAACAGCTCCAGGGCGCGGGCGGCGGTGACGAAGGCGAGGTTGTTCCCGCGGAAGGTGCCGTTGTGCTCTCCGCCCTCCCAGACGTCGAGCTCCGGGCGGAACAGGGTCAGCGCCATCGGCAGGCCGTAGCCGGAGATGGACTTGGACACGCAGACGATGTCCGGGGTGATGCCGGCCTTCTCGAAGGAGAAGAAGGTGCCGGTGCGGCCGCAGCCGGCCTGGACGTCGTCGATGATCAGCAGGATCTTGTGACGGCGCAGCAGGTCGGAGAGGCCCTTGAGCCACTCCATGCGGGCGGCGTTCAGGCCGCCCTCGCCCTGCACGGTCTCCACGATGACGGCGGCGGGCTTGTCCACGCCGGAGCCGGAGTCCTCGAGGACCTTCTCCAGCCAGATGAAGTCCGGGATGTCGCCGTCGAAATAGTCGTCATAGGGGATCTTCGAGGAGTTGGTCAGCGGGATGCCGGCGCCGCGGCGCTTCATCGAGTTGCCGGTCACCGACAGCGAACCCAGCGTCATGCCGTGGAACGCGTTGGTGAAGGACAGGATGTGCTGGCGGCCGGTCACCTTGCGGGCCAGCTTCAGCGCGGCCTCCACCGTGTTGGTGCCCGTGGGGCCGGGGAACATGACCTTGTAGTCGAGGTTCCGCGGCTCCAGGATGATCCGTTCGAAGGTCTCCAGGAAGCGGCGCTTGGCCGGGGTCTTCATGTCCAGGGAGTGGGTGACGCCGTCGTTGGCGACGTAGTCCACCACCAGGTCCCGCAGCTCCGGGTGGTTGTGCCCGTAGTTCAGGGCGCCGGCGCCGGAGAAGAAGTCCAGATAGCGGGAGCCGTCCTCGGTGAACTGGTACGCGCCCGAGGACTTCTCGAACACGGCGGGCCAGTTCTTGCAGTAGCTGCGGACCTGGGATTCACGAGTTTCGAAGATGTCGGTGGCCATGGTGCTGGTCTCCTTGATGGCGCGGCGGAGGTCTCTCCGCCGCTCGGGGTCAGGTGGACGTCGGGGGTCGGCGCGTCGACGGCGCCGGGCTCAGCTGTCAGAGGTGTTCAGCGGTGAGACCGTGTAGAGGTCCTCGGCCGCGTGCTCCTCGCCGGTCTCGGAGGACGGCGGGAACAGCTCCTCCGTGAAGAGGTCGGATCGGGTGATCTCGGCACCCTGGTCGCGGGCGAGCCCGGTGAACAGCGCGATCGATGCGGCGTTGTCCGCGGTGATCGTGGTCTCCAGTCGGGAGGCGCCGGAGCGTGCCACGACGTCGGCGAGCATCCGGGAGGCCAGGCGGCGTCCGCGGAAGGCGGAGTCCACCGCGACCTGCCAGATGAACAGGGTCTCGGGGTCCCCCGGCCGGTGATAGCCGGAGATGAATCCTGCGGGCTGGCCGTCGACGAGCGCGATCACGGAGGTGTCGGCGAAGTCGCGGGCCCACAGGAGGTAGGCGTACGGGGTGTTGACATCCAGCACGCCGGTGCCGGCGGCCAGCCGCCACAGGGCGGCGCCGTCGGTCACCTCGAGGGTGCGGATCTCGACACGTTCCCCGTTCTGGGCAGGGGTGTCTGCGGAGTTCGACATCGGTTCCACAGTAGTGAGCCACACAGACAGATCAACCCTGACCCCGGTGAAATCGGGGTGAAAACACCCCCTGCTGGCTTTTCCTGCGGGCTTTCCCCGTGGCGCGGCATCCTTGCGGTGAGTGGGATCCGCCACGACGACGCAAGAATCGCAGATCTCATCAAATACTGTGATTGTGCTGTGATCTGAATTTCGGCAAACCGTGTCAAGGGGATGTGAGGAGAGGCACGATATGCCGGATCGAACTGTCAGGCGGCGTCGACGGCGGACCGTGCCGCCTGCACCAGCGCGGCGTCGGTGGTGACATACGATCCTTCCCCTCCTCCCGGCCCCGGGGATCCGTGGGTGACCGGGGAGCCGGCCGAGAGATGGACGACGTCGGCGCCGGCCTCCGCCAGGCCCGCCACATGCGCGGCGCGGACCCCGCCGCCGGCGATGATCTCCAGCCGGCCCGCACCGGCCTCCGCCAGCTGACCGATGACGCTGGTCCCTTCGGGCGCCGTCGCGGCTCCTCCGGAGGTGAGCACCCCGCTGACGCCGAGGTCCAGCAGCTCCTCGACGAGCTGCGGCGGCGTGGTGAGCCCGGCGGCGAGCAGCACATCCACACACCGGTGGACCACCACCGGCAGCCCGTCGGCCGCCTCGACCAACCGGCGCAGGGCGGGATGGTCCAGCCCGTGATCGTCCAGCGCGCCGACGATCACTCCTGCCGCACCAGCTTCCCGCAGCGCCCGCACATCCTGGCGCATCACGGCGACCTCGGCAGAGGAGTAGAGGTATCCGCCGCCGCGCGGACGGATCAACGGGCGGGCCGGCAGTCCCAGCTCGACCGCCTGGCGGATCATGCCCGACGTCGGAGTCAGCCCTCCGGTGACCAGCGCCTGGCACAGTTCGGCCCGGTCAGCGCCGTGGTCGTGGGCCACCTGGATTCCTGCCACGTCTTGGACGGCGATCTCGAGCTGCATGGCGGGTCGGCCTCCGTGATCTCCGGGTCATCCCGTCCCGGTAAGGTGCATGTCTGTGACCAAGACTCTCATCCCTGGCCTCGGCTGGACCCTGCACGGCGACGGGCGCACCGTCCGCCCCGGCGACGTCGTCGCCCCCGACGAGCGGCTCAGCTGGGGCCGCACCACCGGCATCGGCATGCAGCACGTGGTGGCCATGTTCGGCGCCACCTTCCTGGTGCCGCTGATCACCGGCTTCCCGCCCTCGACCACGCTGCTGTTCTCCGGGCTGGGCACCATCCTCTTCCTCATCATCACCGCTGGACGCGTGCCCTCCTACCTGGGGTCTTCTTTCGCGTTCCTGGCCCCGGTGGGCGCCTCCATGGGCCAGTACGGAATGTCCGGGGCGCTCGGCGGCATCGTGATGGCCGGGGCCGGACTGTTCCTGGTCGGCCTCATCGTCCATGTGGCCGGCACCCGGTGGATCCAGCTGCTCATGCCGCCGGTGGTCACTGGTGCGATTGTCGCGCTCATCGGACTGAACCTGGCCCCTGCGGCCTGGAACAACGTCAACGTCGAGCCCGTGACCGCCACGGTGACGATCGTGGCGATGCTGCTCGCCGGGGTGCTGTTCCGTGGGCTGCTGGGCCGGCTGGCCATCCTCGTGGGCGTGCTCGTCGGCTACCTGGTGGCGGTGCTGCGCGGGGAGGTCGACTTCTCCGGCGTCGGCGACGCCGCCTGGTTCGGTCTGCCGGACTTCACCGCACCGAGCTTCCATGTGGGCACCATCGGGCTGTTCCTGCCGGTGGTCCTGGTGCTGGTGGCCGAGAACGTCGGCCACGTGAAGTCCGTGGCGCTGATGACCCGCCGTGACCTGGACCCGGTCACCGGCCGGGCCCTGATGGCCGACGGGGTGGCCACCATGCTCGCCGGCTCCGGCGGAGGATCCGGCACCACCACCTACGCGGAGAACATCGGCGTCATGGCTTCCTCGCGCGTCTACTCGACCGCCGCCTACTGGGTGGCCGGGCTCTTCGCCATCGCGCTGGGGCTGCTGCCCAAGGTCGGGGCCGTGATCGCCACCGTCCCCGCCGGGGTGCTCGGCGGTGCGGGCACCGTTCTCTACGGGATGATCGGCATCCTCGGTGTCCGCATCTGGGTGCAGAACCGCGTGGACTTCGCCGACCCCATCAACCTGGCCGTGGCCGGGGTGCCGCTGGTCATCGCCATCGCCAACTTCACCATGGAGTTCGGCCAGATCGTCTTCGAAGGCATCGCCCTGGGCAGCTTCGCCGCCCTGGCCATCCACCATGGGATGAGCGCCGTCGCCCGGATGCGCGGTACGGCACTGCCGCCTGAGGCGCGGGACGAGCCCGTTCCCGACGAGGTAGCCCCGCGACCAGGCGCCTGATCCCGCTCGTCTGAACTCCGGGCTTCAGTCCCCCGTCAGCCGTGCCGCGGCCCGCTCGACGACGTCTCCGCGCAGCTCCGTGGTGGCGGAGATCTGCGCCTGGGCGAGCTCGTCATCGGCGTCGGGACGGGACGGCGCGCCGGCGTCGAACGGCGGCTCGGGGTCATACTCCAGCAGCAGCTGCAGGCGCTTGGCGACGTCGTCGCCGTGGATCTCCGCGGTCAGCCGCAGGGCGAAGTCGATGCCGGCCGAGACGCCTGCAGCCGTGATCACCGGGCCGTCGCGGACCACCCGCTCCGCGGTGGGGATCGCCCCCAGACGCTCCAGCAGATGCAGGGAGCCCCAGTGGCTGGTGGCCCGCCGCCCGCGCAGCAGCCCGGCCGCGCCCAGCAGGAATGAGCCGGTGCACACGCTGGTCACCCATTGGGCCTCGGCGGCCTGGCGGCGGAGGAACGCCAGCGTCGGCTCGTCCTCCAGCAGTTCGAAGGTGCCGCGGCCGCCCGGGACGAACAGCACATCGGCCTGCGGGGCCGCCTCCAGCGTGGTGGTGGGCAGAATGCTGAACCCGGCATCGGTGGGCACCGGGTCCAGGGAATCGGCGGCGACGTGCAGCTCGGCCCCGGGCATCTTCGCGAAGACCTGAGCCGGGCCGGTGAAGTCCAGCTGGGTGACGTGGGGGAACAGCAGCGCGACGACGTGCAGGGGCTCGGTCATGATCTCACCTCGGTGAAGTGCTCGACGCGGGGGAACGGGTCATAGAAGTGGTGCAGCAGCGCCTTCCAGCGCTGATACTCGGGGGAGTCGCGGAACCCCTCGGTGTGGTGCTCCACCGTCTCCCACCTCACGAGCAGCAGATACTCCTCCGGCGTCTCCTGGGAGCGCAGCAGCTCCAGGCCCAGGAAGCCCGGCATCGAGCTGATCAGCGGTCGCGCCTGGGCGAACGCCGCCTCGAACTCGGACTCGCGGCCGGGGGAGACCGGAAGGATGGCGTGCTCTGTGATCATGGGGCGAGCATGGCACAGCGGAGGCTCCTGTGGAAGAGGCGCTGAGGAGGAGAGATGGACAGCAGCATCAGAGAGGCCACGCTCGGTGACCACGCGGCCGTGGTGCAGATCGAGCATCGTGCCGGGCTGCTCTTCGTGGGCACTCCGATGGAGGACATCGCCGACGACGAGGCCGTCACCGCGGAGGAGTTCGCCGCCGTCGTCGCGACCGGCGCCGCCTGGGTGCATGTCTGCGAGGGAATCGTCGTCGGGTATCTGCTGGCCGAACGGCTCGACGACGCCGGCCACGTGGAGCAGGTCTCCGTGGACCCGGCATGGTCCGGGCGCCGGATCGGGGCCGCGCTGCTGGACCGTGCGTCGGCCTGGGCCGCAGAGCAAGGGTTGGACGCCCTGACGCTGACCACGTTTGTCCATGTGCCCTGGAACGCTCCCTACTATCGGCGGCTCGGATTCCGGGAGCTGAGCCCCGAGCGCTGGGGTGCCGAGCTGGTCGCGCGGGTGCGCGCAGAAGCGGAGCACGGGCTGGGCAGGTGGCCCCGCATCGTCATGGGCCGACCGACGTCGCTCCAGCCCTGATGATGCTCCGGCGCCCCCGGCGCCCCCGTCGCGTGCTGCCCCTCCGAGATTCTCGAACCCCGCGAAGATCGGTGAGGATCGAGAATCTGGTGGGGGCGCCGCGGGACGTCGTCAGGGCCTCCAGTGGGGGTCACGTCCGATGAACCCCATGAGCTGCGCGGAGGCGGGGGCGTCGTCGTCGACGGGGACCGGCGGGCCGAACTGTCCCGAGGAGCGCATCGCCTCTTCCATCGGGCGCATCCCCTGCAGCAGGGCCTCGGCGTGCTCCTCGTCCAGGGCCGGGTCCTGGCCTGTGGCGACGGCGAGATCCCAGGTGTGCATGAAGACGTCGGCGGTGTAGAAGCGATCCACCATGTCCTGCAGCGGCAGCGTGCCCAGCTGCGGGTGGGTGACATCCCGGTCGGCGTCCTCGGCGTCCACCAGGCTCTGGATCTGCTCCCGGTGGTGGCGCCAGGCGCCGTGCGGATCATGGAGCGGGGAGGGGCCGGCGGTCAGGATGACGTCCACGGACCGAAGGAACTCACTGGACCACTCCACCAGGTGGCGCGGGACGTCCCGCGCTCGCCACTCGGGCACAGGAGTGGGCGCGTCCCAGTCCGTGACGGCAGCACTCACTCGTGTGAAGTCCTCGGCGACGCGGCGGTGGCGCGCGGCGGGGGCGGCGGGAAGGCTCATGGCGCTCCTGAGGTCTGCGGCGGTGCGACGAGTGTACTGACGCCTCGACCCGGGCGGCGAGGGGTCGCGGCCGCCCTGTGCCCGGAACGTGTGCGTCACGGCTCCGCCGCCGTCGGGAGCTGTCTGCGCGTTTCCTGTGAATCTGCCGGCACCTGATGACGCCGAAACTTCTGACCGGTAACGTGACGCGTGTCCACATGTCACCGACGGAGAGGAGTTCACTATGGGACTCGGAGACAAGTTCGACGCCGCGAAGGACCAGGTGTCAGGCCAGGCCAAGGAGGCGGCGGGCAAGGCCACCGGTGACAAGCGCACCGAAGGCGAAGGCAAGGCCCAGGACCTCCAGGGCAAGGTCAAGGAGACCGCCGAGAACGTCAAGGACACGGCGGGCGACCTCAAGGATGCCGCCAAGGGCTTCACCGACAACTTCAAGAAGTGAGTCCGTCCTTCGGGGTGTGAACCTCGAACTCTGAGCGGCGCCGGGATCGCAGATGCGGTCCCGGCGTCGTCATGTCCGGAAGGTTTCCGCGCGACCCACAAGAATCTTCCGAAGAATTTCCAGGAAATATCGGCGAAGATGTTCACAACCGCCGAATGGGCTGTTATTGTTGAGCGCATCATTCCTGTGCCGCAGGGTCCGACGAGAGGAGGGGGCGATCACCATGAAGATCACACAGAAGCTGGCTCACAGCACCGGCGCGACCGGCATGACCGGGCGTGATGTCGGGACCGATCGAGCGATCGCCTACCCCCGCGGAGTCCTCGGCGGCATCTATCAGGGATGCACCGCGTGATTCTCGCGCGACGGCAGAGCTGACGCTCGCCGCCTTCCCGCAGCACCGGCACGAATCGTGGCGCCCCGGCGTCCGCGTTCGGCCCCGTGTGCGGGGACGGCCAGCCTGAGGCTCCCGCAGATCCTCTGCGGTCGGTCGGTCCCGCGAAGTCCGTGCTTCCACGGACTGCGCTCGTCTGATCCCCGTGGTCCTTGGTCCTCTTCCGCAGCAGTGCGCGGAGACTTCCACGCCTCATCGCCCAGGCCGTCTTCACTCACTTTGAGCTGAATTCCGCCTGTCCGGATCAGTTTTTCTTCTCACACATCTTTTTCTGGGCCTACTCATGCCCTTTTTCTTCTCTGGAGTTCATCAGTGTCTGTCGTGCACAGCAGTTCTTTCCATCAGTCTCTTCTGCGCCGGGCCGCCCACTCCGTGGGTTCCGCCATGGTGGAGTGGGCGACGCGCACCCAGCGTGAGCAGGTGCGCCGCGTCCCGCGGCTGAGTCCGCAGGAGGTCCACCGTCGTCGCATGGTGCGCCAGGAGGCCGAGGAGCGCCGTGAGCAGGCCGCCCTGCGCGTGCTCACGTTCCCCCGCCAGTTCTGACCGCATCTGTGATGCCTCACCATCCGGCACGCCGGGTCGCCCCACCGGGCGGCCCGGCGTCGTCACGTTCCTGACCGGCCATGCTCCAGACCGGCCATGCTCCAGACCGCGCAGCGCTCAGCCGGCCTGCATCGTCGCCGCCAGGGCGAGCAGCCGCTCCTCCTGCCCGTGCCGGCCGATGATCTGCACCGACCAGCTCATTCCGTCCGCATCGGTGTGCACCGGCACGGTGACCGCGGGCAGGCCCAGCACGTTCACCACGGAGGAGTACGGGGTGAACCGGCACTGCTGAATGTAGTCCTCGGCGGGGTCGAGGGAGGCGAACCAGCCCACCGGTGGTGCCCGGAAGGCGAGCATCGGGGTGACCAGCACATCCCAGTTGCCCAGAACATCCTCCGCGTGGTCGGAGGCCTGCTGCAGCGCGGCCCTGGCCTGCGCCGTCTCCTCCTCCGGACGCTCGGCGGAGAGCTCCACGAAATGCCGGGTCAGCGGAGCGAGCTGCTCCAGCTGGTCTCCGGTGAACCCGGCCTGCCCCAGGCGGGAGGTCCACAGCGCCTGGAAATGTCGGTGATAGTCGGCAGGCCAGAGGCGGTCCCGGAGGTCGCCCGTGAGGCCGCCGGCCTGACCCCCTCGCGAACGACCCTGCAGTGCGTGCCCGAGAGCCTCGAGTCGTCCGAGCCCCACCTCCAGGGCTCGCACCGCATCCTCGTCGAGCACGATGTCCAGGTCCGGGCTGAACGGCGACTCCGTGGTGACGCCCACCCGCAGGGGGCTCAGCCCCGAGTCCAGGGCCTGTCGCACTGCGCGCATCGCCGGCCCCTGCGCCAGCACGACGCCGGCCTCTGCCTCGCGCCGTCGGGCCCGCCGACCGCGCGGCCGGTCCGGAACCTCGAAGCGGTGCCCGGCCATGACGTCGAAGAGCAGCGCCGCGTCCTCGGCGGTCTCGGCGATCGGTCCGGAGACCACCAGGTCCTCCACCCGGGTGGAGGCGGCGTCATCGGGGAGGCGACCCCGCCCCGGCTTCAGCCCCACCAGCCCGCAGGCCGCCGCAGGGATCCTCACCGAACCGCCGCCGTCGCTGCCCGGGGCCAGCGGCAGCATTCCGGCCGCCACTGCGGCGGCCCCACCGCCGGTGGAGCCGCCCGAGATCCGGGCTGGGTCCAGCGGGTTCCGAGACGGGGCGGCCAGGGCGTTCTCCGAATAGCAGGGCAGGCCGAACTCCGGCACCTGGGTCTTGCCCACGGAGACCGCGCCGGCGAAGTGGACCCGGCGGGCCAGCGGGTCGTCCCGGCCCGGCACCCGGGGAGGCAGCGCCGTGGTGCCCATCGTGGTGGGCATCCCGGCGACGTCCACCAGATCCTTGAAGGCCGTGGGCAGCCCCAGCAACGGATGATGGGCGGAGAGCTCGCTCAGCCGCGCCGTCCTGTCCCGACCGGTGCCCAGCACGAGGCCGCGCACCGCATCGATCTCCGCGGCGCGGGCCAGCGCCGCCTCAGCGTCCACGTGGAGGAACGCGCCCAGCCGGGAGCCGGCCGCCGCAGCGGTGAGTGCGGTGGTCGCCAGCTCCACCGCCGTCACGTCTCCGGCCAGGAACGCCGCCCGCCAGTGGGCGGCCGTCGCGGCGCGGAAGTCCGTCATGGAGGTGTCCGTGGTGTGGGCCTGATCAGGGGCGGGCGGATCGGGGCGATGGCTCATGACGCCACCCTATGCACCACGGGCCCCGAAACGGCAGGGGCGGCACCCGTCTCGGATGCTGGGCCGACGGCGTCGCGCCCACGCCCGCACAGGCGGAGCCGGTAGTCTCGTCGCGGAGCAGATCGTCACATGCCGGGACCCCGTCCCCGTCACCAGGGAGGCAGTCATGTCGGACTTCGAGACCGTGCGCGCCGCTGATGTGCCCGCGGGCGCCCACCTGCTGGACGTCCGTGAGGACTACGAGTTCGCCGCCGGCCATGCGCCGGGCGCGCTGCACATCCCCGTGGACCAGATCCCGGCGCGTTTTGACGCGGAGCTGGACCCGGATGAGGACTACCACGTCATCTGCCGCACCGGGGGGCGGTCGGTGCAGATCACCCAGTGGCTCACCGCCCAGGGGTATTCGGCGGTCTTCGTGGCCGACGGCATGGACGGCTGGGTGGAGGCCGGCCGGCCCTTGGAGACCGACGGCGGAGAGGAGCCCCGGGTCCTGTGAGCCAGCCGCCTGAGAACCTGCCCTTCGCCCGCTACTCCTACCTGGGGCCCGCCGGGACCTTCACCGAGGCCGCCCTGCTGCAGATGCCCGGAGCGCACGAGGCCGAACGGGTCCCCGCCGCCTCGGTGCTCTCCGCGCTGACCATGGTGGAGGACGGCACCGTCGACGCCGCCATGGTGCCGATCGAGAACTCGGTCGAGGGCGGGGTGACCGCCACCCTCGACGCCGTCTCGGTGGCGCACCAGCTGCACATCGTCGCCGAGGCGCTGGTGCCCATCACCTTCGTGGTCGCCTCCCGCGAGCCCACCACACTGAGCCGCATCCGCTCGTTGACCACCCACACCCACGCGTGGGCGCAGGTGCGCCGCTGGGCCGAGGTGTCCGTGCCGCATGCCGAGTTCATCCCGGCCTCCTCCACCGCGGCGGGGGCGCGGGCCCTGCTCCAGGAGGACCACGCCGCCGACGCGGCCATCTGTGCTCCCTTGGTGGCGGAGCAGCTCGGGCTGCACGTCGTCGCCCACGGTGTGGAGGACGTCGCCGGGGCGGTCACCCGCTTCGTGCTGGTCTCCAAGCCCGGACCTGTGCCGGAGGCCACCGGGGCCGACAAGACCACGATCATGATCCCGCTGCCGGAGGACCGCGCCGGCGCGCTGATGGAGCTGCTGGAGCATTTCTCCACCCGCGGGGTGAACCTGTGCCGCATCGAGTCCCGCCCCACCGGAGACGGCCTGGGGAAGTACTTCTTCTCCATCGACCTGGAGGGTCACATCGACGAGGCCCGGGTGGCTGACGCGCTCGCCGGGGTCCACCGGATCTCGCCGAAGATCCGCTTCCTGGGCTCCTACCCCCGGGCGGATCAGCGTCCCCAGCAGGTGACCGCCGACGTCAGCGAAGCCGCCTTCTCCGCGGCGCGCACCTGGATCGAGGCGCTGCGCCGCCGGTGATCAGTCGCTCGCGGTGATCAGTCGCGCGTCTCGTGCGTGGGCTCCCAGTCCTCGGCGGGGTCCACGGTGAAACGTCCGGACTCCAGCCACGGCACCGCCGCCACCCCGTTGACGGTCAACGACGCCGGCCGCACCCTGGCCTCGACCGCGACCACCTCCCCGACGGCGTCGCCGTCGATCTGGAAGGGCAGCGGCTCGGCCATGGTCAAGGTGCTCACCCGGGCCTGACGCACGGTCATGACCGGGATCTCGGCGGAGAACCGGGTGACGGTCTTGGCGATGATCTTCGCCCAGTCCCAGGCGTGCCGCGGGGTGAACAGCACCGCGTCGAGCATGCCGTCGTCGAAGCGGGCCGAGGGGACCAGCACCATCCCGGCCTGGAGCATCCCGCAGTTGGCCAGCAGCACCGAACGGACCCGGTGGGTCTCCGGCTCGGCGTCGTCCACGGCCACGGTGATGGCACGACGGCGCCCCATCACGTGTCGCATGCCGGCCTCGCCGTAGGCGAGCCACCCCGCCCGGGCCTTCAGCGCCTCGCGGGTGTCGCTCATGACTTCGGCGTCGAGCCCGCCGCCGGCGATCACCAGCGAGTTCTCCTTCTCCGTGGAGCCGTCCTCGCGATGCAGGGCCAGGTCGAGGGTGTCCACACGGTGGGCGAGCCCGTGCAGGGCCTCGTCCACGCAGGCGGACAGGTCATGGTGGGGGAGCCCGATGTTGCGGGCGAAGAGGTTCCCGGTGCCCATGGGTATGATGCCCAGAGCGGCGTCGGTGCCGGTCAGCTCCTTGGCCACCGCCCGGACGGTGCCGTCGCCGCCGGCGGCGACGACGATGTCGGCGCCCTTCTCCAGGGCCTCGGCGGCCATCCGCTGGCCGGGGTCCTCCGCGGTGGTGGCCAGCAGCAGCGGGGCGGGCATTCCGGCCCGGGAGCATGCCGAGTGCACCAGCCGGACGACCTCGTCGGCTTCTGCCTTGGTGGGGTTGACCACCAGGGCCACCTGGCGGCCGGCACGGGCCGGGGCGGTCGGTGCGGCCTCCTGCTGATCACGGAGGCGACCGATCTCCGCGATCTCCCCCTGCAGGCGCCGGGTGGTGACCAGGGCGCGGACGATCACCGCCAGCGCGATGACGTGCACGACGGCGGAGACGATCAGCAGGGTGGTCAGCAGCTCCAGGCTCACCGGGCCAGTCTATCCAGGCTGACCTGGGGAGCGCCTGAAACCGGCGTGACCCGATAGGCTGGGGCCCGTGATCGACATCAAGGACCTCATCGAGAACCCCGACGCCTACAGGGCCAGCCAGCGCGCGCGGCAGGCCGACGAGTCCGTAGTGGATCAGCTGATCTCCGCGCAGCAGGCCCGGAACGAGGCGATCTCCCGGTTCGAGTCCCTGCGCGCGGAGCAGAAGGCCTTCGGCAAGAAGGTGGCTCAGGCCCAGGGCGAGGAGAAGCAGCGGCTGCTCGCCGAGGTGAAGGACCTGGCCGCCCAGGTGAAGGCCGCTGAGGCGGCCTCCGGGGAGGCCGAGGATCAGCTGCGCGACCTGCAGCGCCGGGTTCCGAACCTCATCCACGACGGCGTCCCCGCCGGCGGGGAAGAGGACTTCGTGGTCCTGCGCGAGGAAGGCACGCCGCGGGACTTCGCCGGCGAGGGCTTCGAGCCGAAGGACCACCTGGCCCTGGCAGAAGGGCTGGATGCCGTCGACATGGAGCGCGGGGCGAAGGTCTCCGGTGCGCGGTTCTACTTCCTCAAAGGCTTCGGAGCCCGCCTGGAGCTGGCCATCATGCAGATGGGCCTGGACAAGGCGCTCGGCGCAGGCTTCACTCCGATGATCACCCCCACCCTGGTGCGTCCGGAGACCATGCAGGGCACCGGTTTCGACGTCGAGCACGACGAGGAGATCTACCGGCTCGAGCGGGACGACCTCTACCTGGTGGGCACCTCTGAGGTGGCGATCGCCGGGTACCACGCCGACGAGATCATGGACCTCACCGGCGGCCCGATCCGCTACGCCGGATGGTCCTCCTGCTACCGCCGGGAGGCCGGCTCGCACGGCAAGGACACCCGCGGGATCCTGCGCGTGCACCAGTTCAACAAGCTGGAGATGTTCATCTACTGCTCCCAGGAGGACGCGGCGGCCGAGCACCGCCGCATGCTCGGCTGGGAGGAGGAGATGCTCTCCGCGCTCGAGCTGCCCTACCGGGTGGTGGACATCGCCGCCGGGGACCTCGGCCTCTCCGCGGCCCGGAAGTTCGACTGCGAGGCCTGGGTCCCCACCCAGGGCACCTACCGCGAGCTGACCTCCACCTCGGACTGCACCACCTTCCAGGCACGGCGGCTGAACATCCGGGAGCGCACCGTCACCCCGGACGGCTCCAAGGGGCCCACCCGCCCGGTGGCCACCCTGAACGGCACGCTGGCCACCACTCGGTGGCTGGTCGCCATCCTGGAGAACCACCAGCAGGCCGACGGCTCGGTGCGCGTGCCCGAGGCGCTGCGTCCCTACCTGGGCGGCCTGGAGGTGCTCGAGCCGGTCCGCTGACCGGGCGGAGCGCCCCGCACAGTGGAGCGCCCCGCACCGCAGCACATCGCAGCACAGCAGACGGCGGCGGACCCGGTCAGGGTCCGCCGCCGTCTGCTGCGTCAGCGCTGTGTCACTGCGTAGAAGGGAGCTACTGGCGGATCCAGGCGGTGGCCTCGCCGGGCAGCTGGCCGTCCCGTAGCGGGGCGCTGGCCAGCAGCACCTCGCCTGCCGGCAGCGGAGTCTCGGCGGTGCCGAAGTTCGTGACGGTCACCCAGCCGCCCGGACGGCGGAAGGCGAGGACGTCGTCGCGCCCGGTGTCGACCCACTCGAGAGTCTCCGCGGTCTGCAGCTGGCGGCGCAGCCGCAGCGCGGACCGGTAGAGCTCCAGAGTAGAGTCCTGCTGACCGTCCTGGGCCTCCACGGAGTACTCGGCGAACCACTGCGGCTGCGGCAGGTGGGCCGGGCCGGGGCCGAAGCCGAAGGAGGAGCCCGTACGGGCCCACGGCAGCGGGACGCGGCAGCCGTCACGGCCCTTGTCCACGCCCGGGTTCCGGAAGAACGTCGGGTCCTGCCGGGCGTCGTCGGCGATGTCGCCGACTTCGTGCAGGCCCAGCTCCTCACCCTGGTACAGGTAGGCCGACCCGGGCAGGGCGAGCTCGAAGAGCGTCGCGGCACGCGCACGCCGCTCACCCTGCTCCCGGTCCAGCTGATCCTCCGGCCCGCCGGCGAGCACCCAGGCGGCGCCCTGCTTCTGGTCCTGCTCCGTGCTGCCGACCTGGTCGGCCAGCGGGGGCAGCCCGTAGCGGGTGGCGTGCCGGACCACGTCGTGATTGGAGAGCACCCAGGTGGAGGAGGAGCCGGACTCCGCGGCGAGGGTGAGGCTGTCGACGACGACCTCCTTGAACGCGGCGGCGTCGAACTCCTGGGTGAGCAGGTCGAACTCGAAGGCCTGCCCCAGGCCCTCGGCGCTGGCGTAGCGCGGGCGCCGGTGGCGCTCCACCCAGGCCTCGGCCACGGCGGTGCGCGGCGGGTCGTAGGAGTCGAAGACCTTGCGCCACTCCGCGTAGATCTCGTGGACCTCGTCGCGGTCCCAGATCGGGTGCTGGCCCTCGCCGCGCGGGATCGCGTCCAGCTCCGCCTCTGAGGGCAGCGGGTCGGTGAGGTCCTTGGTCAGCGCGTGGGCGACGTCGATGCGGAAGCCGTCGACGCCGCGGTCGGACCAGAAGCGCAGAGTCTTCAGGAAGTCAGCACGGACTTCGGGGTTGGCCCAGTTGAAGTCGGGCTGCTCCGGGGCGAAGAGGTGCAGGTACCACTGGCCCGGCGTGCCGTCCGGCTCGGTGACTCGGGTCCAGGCGGGGCCGCCGAAGATGCTGGTCCAGTCGGTGGGCGGCTCCGAGCCGTCGTCTCCGGCGCCGTCGCGGAAGATGTAGCGCTCCCGCTCCGGGCTGCCCGGCCCGGCGGCCAGTGCCTGGCGGAACCACACGTGATCGTCCGAGGAGTGGTTGGGGACGATGTCCACCACCACCTTGATGCCCTCGGCGTGCAGGGCGGCCACCATCTGGTCGAACTCCTCGAGCGTGCCGATCCGGGGGTCGACGTCGCGATAGTCGGCGACGTCGTACCCGCCGTCGGCCAGGGCGGAGGGGTAGAACGGGCTCAGCCAGACCGCGTCGATCCCCAGCCCTGAGAGGTAGGGGACGCGGGAGATGATGCCCTGCAGATCGCCGATGCCGTCGCCGTTGGCATCGGCGAAGCTGCGCGGGTAGATCTGATACACAGCGGCCTGCCGCCACCAGGTGGGGTCCTCGGCGGCAGGGCGCTGCGGCGAACCGACGACGTCGGTCTGCGGGGTGGAAGTCACAGGGCGGGTTCCTTTCTCAGCGGGTGTCAGGTGTGGGTGTCAGATGTGGGTGTCAGATGGTCACGATACGGACTGCGGGGGTCCTCAGGACTTCACCGCGCCCTGGGTGACTCCGGAGAGCACCCAGCGCTGGGTGAAGACGAAGACCAGGATCGAGGGGGCCAGCGCCATCAGGTAGGAGGCGAAGGAGACGTGGTAGTTGCTGCTGAACTGGCTCTGGAAGAGCTGGTTCACCACGGGCAGCGTCTGCAGGGAGGGGTCGGAGATGATCATCGAGGGCATCATGAAGTCGTTCCAGGAGAACAGGAAGGCGAAGATGCCCACCGTGGCGCTCATCGGGGCCAGCACGGGGAAGATGACCCGCCAGAACGTCTGCCAGGTGCTCGCGCCGTCGATCCTGGCCGCCTCCTCCAGCTCATGGGGCATGTTGCGCAGGAAGGTGGTCAGCAGCAGCACGTTGAATCCCAGATGGAACATGATGTGCAGGATGCCCACACCCAGCGGGGTGTCCAGTCCCACCATCCCGGTGAGCTTGATCTGCGAGAGGGCGAGCACCGGGAAGGGTAGGAACATGGCGGCCAGGATGTAGAAGAACGCGAACTTGAAGAACCGTCGCTCCCAGTTGGCGTGGATCGCGTAGGCGGCCATGCTGCTGATCAGCACCGCACCGGCCACGGCGATCGCGGAGACGAAAACCGAGATGCCGAAGCTGACCGGGAAGTCCGTCAGCCGCCAAGCCTCGATGAAGCCTTCGATGCTCAGCGGGTTCGGCAGGGTGAACGCCTCACCCTGGACGGCCTGGGCCCCGGATTTGAACGCCATGGACACCGTCACGAACAGCGGAATCAGCACCGTCAGCGTGCACAGTGCGAGCACGACGGTCAGCGGGAGGTTGTACCGGCGCCTGGTGCGTGACGCCTTGCTCGAGGTGATCTCCTGGGTGGACATGATCACTTCTCCTTTCGGCGCATCAGGCGCAGCTGGATGAGGGCGATGGCGAGGGTGATGAGGAAAAAGATGGTGGCGGTGGCCATCTGGTAGGCGTAGTCGCCGTCGGTGAACCCGGAGAAGATGGTCATCGCGACCGAGCGGGTGGCGGTGCCGGGTCCTCCGTCGGTGAGGCCCACGATGATGTCGTAGGCGTTGAGGAAGTTCTTGAAGGTGAGGATGACGTTGATGAGGATGTACCCGCTCATCAGCGGGACGGTGATCTTCAGCAGCTGCTTCCACGGGCTGGCGCCGTCGAGGGCGGAGGCCTCGTAGACGTCGTCGGGGATGGCCACGAGTCCGGCGATGTAGATCAGCATGGTGCCGGGGATGGCCTGCCAGGCGGTGACGATCACGATCGAGATCCAGGCCAGGTCCGCGTCGGCCAGGATGCTCGACTCCAGCGGACCGAACCCGACAGTCTGGGCGGCCGCCGGCAGGGAGCGGGCGAACAGGAACTGGAAGACGAAGGCGATGATGATCGGCGAGACGACCATGGGAATGACGAAGATGGTCCGCATGGTGATGCGGGCGCGGATCTGGGACGTCAGCCCCACCGCCAGGAGGAAAGCGATGATGTTGGTGACCACCACGGTCACCGCGGCGAAGCCCAGCGTGAAGCCGAAGGACCACAGGATGGCCGGGTCGGTCAGCATGAGCCGGTAGTTGGCCAGACCCACGAAGTCCCAGTCGCCGTAGCCCACCGAGTTCGTGAAGCTGAAGAAGATGCCCATCACCGCCGGCAGGGCGATGGCCAGGGTGAAGGCGATGAGCGTGGGCAGAAGGAACAGCCAATGGGTGAGGTCCGGGCCCCGCCGGGGCCCCGACGTGGAGGGCTGGGGCGCTCGGCGGGTGCCGGAGGATCCCGAGGCCGGGGCGGGGGTGTCTGCGGGTGTCCGAGTGTCAGCGGTGCTGTGAGACATGATGCTCCTTGGTCGAGCGGCCGGTCAGGTGCGCTGGGCCAGGCGTGCCCAGTCGGCGTCGAGCGTGCGCAGCATCTGCTCGAGGTCGGCTCCGAAGACGAGGTCCTGGCAGTAGCTCTCGAAGGGGATGGTCAGCGGGATGCCCTGGGAGACGCCTTGGTAGATGGCGCCGCTGTCCACGTAGGGCTGCATCTCGGCGATGCGTTCGTCGGTGACGTCCGGGGCGTCCTCGCGGACTCCGAACCCCAGGGCGTGTTCGTTGTAGGCGTCCTGGATCTCCGGGCGGGCCAGATACTGCAGCAGCTGGCGGGCCTCCTGGGGGTGCCGGGCTCCCTCGGGGATCCACAGGGCGAGGTCCAGGTTGACTCGGACCTTGTTGTCCGCCGGGTCCTCGGTCATGGGCAGCGGGAAGGTGCCGACCTCCAGGTCCGGGTTGATCTGTCCGATCTCGATGAGCGCCCAGGGCCCCTGGAAGTACATGGCCGCCTCGCCGTTGGCGAAGGCGTTGTTGCCGTCGCCGTAGTTGCGGCTCAGCGCATCATGCTGGGTGTACTCGGAGATCTCCAGCATCTTCTCCAGCGGCTCGTGCAGCACCTGGCTGAAGGAGACCGGGGAGTCGGGCGTGACGTCGGGGCCCTGGGCGCGGAGCTGCTGGAAGAAGTCGATGACGTCGACCATCCCGCCCACCGCGTAGTCCACCAGGCCCTGCTTCACGGTCCAGGCGTCGGCGTAAGTGCCGTAGACGGGAGTGACGCCGGCGTCCTGGAAGGTCTCGCAGGCGGCGATGAACTCGCTGTAGGTGGTGGGGACCTCGACGCCGTGCTCGGCGAAGATCTCGCGGTTGTAGATGACCGAGGCGGCCATCATCGAATACGGCAGCACGGAGACGTGGTCCTCGTACTGCGGATAGAGCTGGACCTGCTCCATCACCGGTGCGGCGATGGCCTGGGTCTCGGGCAGGTCGGAGAGGTCGCTGAGCTCGCCGCGCTCCACGAAGCGGGCCATCTCGAAGTTGTAGAGCTGCAGCGCGATGTCCGGCGGCGAGTTGCGGACGAACATGCCGTTGAGCGTGCCTTCGGCGGTGTCATGGATGGGGCGGACCCCGGGGAACTCCTCGCGGAAGTCGCCGAGGAGGTCGCGGATGTAGGGGATGACCTCACGCTTGGTCTGGTAGAAGCGGAGCTCCGTGGCGTCGCTGCGGCCGCCGCCGCAGCCGGCCAGGGAGAGTGCGGCGAGGCCTGCCGCTCCGGCGATGAGACTCCGCCGGGACACCGACGGTGGGGGTGCGCCCATGCTTGTCCTCCTGAGGTGCGAATCGAACCTGTGGTGCGAGCAGGGAATCCATGCGGGAGAAGCCCTGGTGATCTCCGCCACATCCTGTGGTGCGTAAATTTAGCATCTATATTTAAGGCTGTCTATGATGGCGGCGTGGATGATCAGGAATCGAGGCAGACGGGCGGACTGGCCGTGAACGGTGTGTCCCAGCGCGTGCTCAACGGCCGACGTCTGCTCGAGTACGCCTGGTCGGGCGAGCCGATGACGGCCACCGAGCTCATGGAGGGCACGGGACTGACGCGCGCCACCGTGCTTTCGTTGTGCCGTGACCTGGTCGAGGCCGGATGGTTGCGGAAGGTGGCCGACGCCCGTGCTGCGGGCCGGTATGTGAAGGGGCGGCCGGCGCTGCGGCATGCCTTCTGCCCGGAGGCCGCCTATGTGGTCGGCTGCGACGCCGATGAGGACGTCTTCACCGCCGTCGTCGCGGATCTGCACGGAGAGGAATTGGCGCGCGTCCGCCGGGAGGTGCGCGCCCTCCGGGATCCTGGTCTGCGGAGGGAGGAGCTCGAGGCGCTCGTCGATGCCGCGCTCGCGGCGGCGGGTGTGGCCGGGGAGCGCGTGGCCGCCGTCGTCATCGGTGTGCCCGCACCGGTGGACCTGCAGGGCGCCTCGCCCCCGCCCGACGACGACGCCCACTACTGGAGCATCGCTAACCCCGGCTACGCCGACATGTTCCAGGACCGGGGCTGGATGGTCCGACTGGACAACGACGCCAACCTCGGAGCGCTCTACGAGGCCGCCGACGGGGCGGGGGTGGGGGCGCGCTCCTTCGCCGTGCTGCTGGCGGCCGAGCGGTTCGGCGCCGGCATCGTGGTCGACGGCGCGCTGCTGCGCGGCACGCGCGGCCGCGTGGGCGAGCTGCGCGTGCTGGACATGGTCTCCGGCGTCGATGCGCCGCACGGCCTGGGGCGCCGCACGCGATGGGAGATCCAGCGGATGGCCGACGCCGGCCTGCTGGCCGGCGAGCTGGCGGAGCTTCCGCCGGAGGACTGGGGCGCGGAGGCGTTGCTCGAGGCGGCGACGCAGGGCGATCCCGTCGCCCTGGAGATCGTGGACCGTCTGGCGCGACGCCTGGCGCCCGTGGTCACGCTGCTCACCGGCCTGTTGGACCTGGATCGCGTTGTGCTGGCCGGCCCCTTCGCCGCTTCGGCCGAACCGCTGCTCAGTCGCACCCGGGAGATCTTGGAGGCCTCGGTCGTCTTCCGCTGCCCGGAGCTCGTGGCCTCCACTGCCGGCGGTGACGTGGTCCTGCGCGGTGCCGTTTCGCGGGCGGTCGACGTCGTCAGGGAGCGGGCGCTGCTGGACTGATCATCGGCGCGTCGCAGGGCCGTCCAGACGGGGCCCTTTCTTTTGTCTCTCGAAGAGGCCATAATCCCTGTGAGTCACATCACCCAGGGAAGGCATCGCCATGCAGGCATCACGGATCACCACCATCGGCGCCACGACGACGACTCTGCTGCTCGGCCTCACGGCCTGCGGCGGGGGCGGCGGGGGAGGGGAGGCCAATGCCTGGGTGCTCAACGGAGGGGTCTGGCCCGTCGTCGAGGAGGACTTCGAGGCCTGGAACGAGGAGAATCCGGATCAGGCGATCACCGTGGACTCCTTCGCCAACGACGTCTACAAGGAGCGCATCCGCACCGCCGTCGGCTCGGGCGAGGCGCCCACGCTGATCGTCGGCTGGACCGGCGGCACGCTGCTGGAGTATGTGGAGCACGATTACGTCGTCGACCTCACCGAGTCCACCGAAGACCTGCGCGAGCGGCTCATCGACTCCGTGGTCGCCAACGGGGAGGTGGACGGCAGCACCTACGCGGTGCCGATGAACAACGTCCAGCCGGTGGTCATGTACGTCAACCAGGCCGTCTTCGACGAGGTCGGCGTCGACGTCCCCACCGACTGGGACGAGATGCTCGAGGCCGTGGAGGCCTTCAACGACGCCGACATCGTCCCCTTCGCACTCGCGGGCGGCTCCCGATGGCCGATGCTGATGTGGGCCTCGTACCTGACCGACAGGATCGGCGGTCCGGAGGCCTTCGATGCCGTCGTCGCCGGCGAGCCCGACGCCTGGTCTCATCCGGCGATCATCGAGGCGCTCGAGCGGGTCCAGGAGCTGCTCGACGCCGAGGCCTTCGACCCGAACTTCTCCTCCGTGGTGGCCGACCAGAACGAGGATGCCCAGATGCTCGCCGACGGGCGGGCCGCCATGGTGCTGCAGGGATCCTGGGTGTACTCGCGCATGCTCGAGGACGTCCCCGACTTCGCCGCCTCCGGGGACCTGGCGTTCACCACTTTCCCGGAGATCCCGGGCGGGGCGGGGGACCCGGCCAACATCGTGGGCAACCCGGCGAACTTCTGGTCCGTGTCCGCGGACGCCTCCGAGGAGGACCAGCAGGCGGGGATCGACTACCTCAGCGAGCACCTGTTCAACGACGAGTCCGTGGACGCCATGCTGGAGACGGGCAACATCCCGCCGCTGGAAGGGCTCGAGGAGAAGATCGCCGACACGGAGGACGAGGAGTTCCTGGGCTTCGCCTATGACATGGTGCGGGACGCCCCGAGCTTCCAGCTGTCCTGGGACCAGGCGGTGGACCCGAGCCAGGAGCAGCCGCTGCTGGAGAACCTGGAGAGCGTCTTCCTGGGGCAGATCACCCCGGAGGAGTTCGCCGAGAACATGAATGCCACTCAGCCGGAGTGAGGGCCGGAGTCAGTGATCAGTCGTCGCTGCGCACGCGGGAGGCCACGGCCTGCAGGTGCGTGCGCAGCGTACGACGCATCAGCTCCGGGTCTCCGGACTCGAAGGCCTCCAGCACCGCTTCATGCTCGGCCAGGGCTTCGTCCAGATCCAGCTCCCCGTGGTCCACCGTCTGGCGGAGGCGCTGCACATGGGCGCTGAGTGACTCACTGGTCTGCAGCAGATAGCGGTTCCCGGCCGCCTCGAGGATGACCCGGTGGAAGTCACGGTCAGCCTCGAAGTACTCCCGCAGGTCCTCGAAGTCCTGCGGGGCGGCGTCGCCTGCCGTGTGGCTCTCGGCGTGGTCCTCCTGGGTCCGCAGGGCGCGCACCCGTTGGGCGGCGCGGACGTGCCGCTCGTGGGCGGCACGCAGCACGGGGGTCAGGGCGGCGGCCTGCTCGGCGGCGCGCTCCACGGCGGCCATCTCCACGATCATGCGCATCTCGAACAGTTCGCGCAGCTGCTGGCCGCTCAGTTGGGGCGCCACCCGGTATCCCTTCAGCGCCACCCGGGTCACCAGCCCGGTGTGCTCCAGCTGCACCAGAGCCTCCCGCACCGGAGTGGGGGAGACGTCCAGCTCCCGGGCCAGGGCGTCGATGCTCATCGAGCTGCCCGCAGGCGCCGAGCCGTCCAGGATGCGGTCGAACAGGGCGGAGTAGACCTCATCGCGCAACGCGCGCCGGGCCACCCGGGCGCCGGGGTCGGTGGCATCGGAGTCGCCGGCGCGGAGGTCGGAGCGGCGGCCGGAGCGAGGGCTGAGCGAGCGGTTCATCGTCTGGTGATCCTAGCGGGTCGACGGCGACACGGTCCTGCATCTTCCTATTTCCTATAGGATATGCGAGCATGTGGTCCGAGCCACAGGACCTGCGTCACATTCCGGGGATGGTCGTCCGATGCCCCGGCAGAGAGGACCCGCCCATGCCCGTCCAGACCCCGAGACCTGTCCCGCACGCGGCGGAGACCTGGCCCATCGCCGGCAACATGCTCGCCTTCGGCCCCACCGGCCCCAGCGGGCGCCCCTGGTGGGACGAGCCCGCCTCCGCCTGGGCCGACTGCCTGGCCCAGATGCGCGACCTCGGCTTCACCCACATCGACCCCACCGACGCCTGGCTGCCGCTGCACCGGCTCAGCGACGCCCGGATCGCCGAGTTCAAAGCGGTCCTGGCCGACCACGGCCTGCAGATCCCCTCGATCTCCATGACGCGGAACTCCGTGGTGGACGTCCAGCACGGGGAACGGAACCTCGCCGACGCCCACCGGCTCCTCGACCTGGCTCCGGAGTTCGGCGCCACCATCGTCAACACCGGATTCATGCAGGCCTTCACCCCCGCTCAGGCCGACGCCCTGTGGTTCTGGCTGGCCGACGGCCACGTGGACGACCCTGCCCTGCGGCCCCTGGCGATCGAGCGCATCCGCGAGCTTGGCGACCACGCGCAGGCCAACGGCGTCGAACTGAGTCTGGAGATGTACGAGGACACGTTCGTCGGCACTCCGGATGAGGCCGTGGCCTTCCTCCGCGACGTCGACCACCCGGCCGTCGGGCTCAACCCCGACCTCGGCAACCTGGTGCGGCTCCACCGCCCCGTGGAGGACCCCGACGCGATGTTCGAGAAGGTCCTGCCGCACACCAACTTCTGGCACATCAAGAACTACTCGAGGGACTTCGACCCCGCCACCGGGGCCTATGCCACCGCGCCGCTGCCGCTGAAGCACGGCTACATCAACTACCGGCGCATCATCCGCCGGGCCCTGGAGCTCGGCTTCACCGGGCCGTTCTGCTGCGAGCACTACGGCTCCGACTCCATCGGCGTCTGCGCCGAGAACCGTGACTACATTCGCCAGGTGCTCCGCTCCGCGCTGCCCACCGGCTGATCCCGTCCCTGACCCAAGGAGAACACCCGCATGACCACCATCAGCACCGTCACCGTCGTCGGCGCCGGCTACATGGGCGGCGGCATCGCCCAGTCCATGGCCCTGGCCGGCCTGGACGTCCAGATCGTCGACGTCGACTCCGAGACCACCGCCCGCGGCCTGGAGCGCCTGCTCGCCGAGGCCCAGCAGTTCGAAGACCAGGGCCTCTACCCGGCCGGCTCCACGGAGACCATCCGCACCCACCTGAGCGCCGGCACCAGCTTCGAGGCCGCCGTCGCCCGGGCCGATCTCATCGAGGAGGCCGTCTTCGAGTCCCCCGAGGTCAAGCAGGAGGTCCTCGGGCGCATCTCCGAGCACGCCCGTGAGGACGCCATCATCGGGACCAACACCTCCACCATTCCCGTCCACGTGCTCGCCCCGCATGTGACCAACCCCGGGCGGTTCCTCACGGTCCACTTCTCCAACCCCGCCCCCTTCATCCCGGGCGTCGAACTCGTCTCCGGAGAGGCCACCGAGGCCTGGGCCGTCGAGGCGGTCAAAGAGCTGCTGCCGCGGATCGGCAAGGAGGGCGCTGAGGTCGCCGACGTGCCCGGCATGGTGCTCAACCGCCTCCAGTACGCTCTGCTCAAAGAGGCCGTCACCGTCGTGGAGGAGGGCGTGGCCACCCCGGAGGCGGTGGACATCATCGTCCGCACCACCTTCGGCTTCCGGCTGGGCTTCTTCGGGCCCTTCGCCATCGCCGACCAGGCCGGCCTGGACGTCTACGCCAAGTGCTTCCGCATCGTCGAAGAGGCCTTCGGAGAGCGTATGGCCACCCCGCAGATGCTGCTCGACCAGGTGGAGTCCGGCCGTCACGGGGTGAAGAACGGCAAGGGCTGGACCGGCGACTTCGACGAGCAGACCGCCGCCGAGCTCATCGCCTACCGCAACAAGGCCTACGCCCGGATGGGTGACCTGCTGCGCGAGCTCGGCCCGGCGCCGACGGGCACCCGCCCCGAGGGGACGGACTGAGTCCCATGGACGGCATCACCCTCGCCGTGGAGCACCCCACCTGGGCGCTCATGCTCATCGCGGTCGCCGCCATCGCGGCCCTGCTGGTGCTCATTGTCAAGGTCAAGCTCCACGCCTTCTTCGCCCTGATCATCGTCTCCCTGCTCACCGCACTGGTCGCCGGGATCGGCATCGGCGACGTCCTCGACGTCGTCGTGAGCGGATTCTCGACCACCGTGGGCAACGTGGCGCTGCTCATCGGCTTCGGCGCGGTGCTGGGCCGCCTCGTGGAGGCCTCCGGCGGCGCCCAGGTGCTGGCGGACCGCATGCTGCGCACCTTCGGCGAGCGCAAGGCGCCGCTGGCGCTCGCCGTGGCCTCCCTGTTCTACGCCTTCCCGATCTTCCTGGACGCCGGGTTCATCGTGATGCTGCCGATCATCTACACGGTGGCCCGCCGACTGGGCGGCAGCTTCATGCTCTACGTGCTGCCCTCCATCGGGGCGTTCCTGATGATGCATGCGCTCACCCCGCCGCATCCGGGCCCGACGGCGGCGGCCACCGTGATGGGCGCCGACGTCGGCACCGTGCTGCTGGTGGCCCTGCTGGTGGGTCTGCCCACCTGGTACCTGGCCGGCTACCGACTCGGCCTCGTGCTGGCCAGGCGATACCCCGGCTACCCGGTGCCGACGCTGTTCGGTGAACCCGAAGTCAAGGAGGAGGACGAGCTGCCGGCTTTCGGCACGGTGATCGGCTGCCTGGTGCTTCCGCTGGTGCTGATCTTCTTCAACACGCTGTCCTCCACGCTGGAGGCCGACGGCACGCTGCCCACCGAGAGTCCCGTCTACGCGCTGTCCCAGCTGATCGGCCCCACCCCGGTGGCGCTGCTGATCTCCTCTCTGGTAGCCATGTACCTGCTGTACATCCGCCCCCGCCGGGCCCGCGGCGCCACGGTGGGCTCGGCCCTCTCCGACCTCACCGACAACGCCCTGGCCCCGGTCTGCTCGATCATCCTGATCACCGGAGCCGGCGGTGCCTTCGGCGCCGTGCTGACCGCCACCGGCATCGGGGAGTCCATCGCCGACGGCCTCGACGCCATGGGGCTGCCGGTCATCCTCGCCGGGTTCCTGGTGGCGGTGGTCATCCGCGTCGCCCAGGGCTCGGCCACCGTCGCGGCCACCACGGCCGGCTCCATCATGGCCCCCGCTGTGGCCGGGCTCGGCCTGGACGGCTTCGCGCTGGCCACCGTGGTGGTGGCCATCGTGGCGGGCTCCATCACCTGCTCCCACTTCAACGACTCCGGCTTCTGGCTGGTGGGCCGCTTCTGCGGCTTCGACACCATGACCACGCTGAAGACCTGGAGCGTCATCGGCACCGCGATCGGCGTCATGGCCTTCCTGCTGAGCTGGGCGGCCTACGCGCTGGTCGTCTGAGAGAACAGAACCGAGGACACCTGATGACCTACCTGATCAACGACGCCTCCGACTTCGCCGCCGAGGCGGTGGCCGGCTTCGTCGCCGCCCACCCTGAGCACGTGACCGCCGTCCACGGAGGGGTGGTCCGGGCGCGGCAGACCCCGCCCGGGCAGCCCGCCCTGGTGATCGGGGGCGGCTCCGGCCACTACCCGGCCTTCGCCGGCTGGGTCGGCCCAGGGATGGGCCACGGCGCCCCCTGCGGCAACATCTTCGCCTCCCCCTCGGCCTCCCAGGTGCATGCGGTGGCCCGCAACGCCGACAACGGGGGAGGGGTCATCCTCGGCTTCGGCAACTACGCCGGCGATGTGCTCCACTTCGGGGCGGCCGCCGAGAAGCTGCGCGCCGAGGGCATCGACACCCGTATCGTGGCCGTCACCGACGACGTCGCCTCCGGGCCCGCCGAGCAGCGGCGCACCCGGCGCGGCATCGCCGGGGACCTGCCGGTCTTCAAGATCACCGGTGCGGCCATCGAGGCGGGCGCCGACCTGGACGAGGCCGAGCGGATCGCCCGCCGGGCCGACAGCGCGACGATCTCCCTGGGCGTGGCCTTCGACGGCTGCACCCTGCCCGGGGCCCAGGAGCCCCTGTTCCACGTGGAACCCGGCACCATGGGGGTCGGCCTGGGCATCCACGGCGAACCGGGAGTGGAGGACCGTGCCCTCGGCACCGCCGACGAGGTCGCGGACCTGCTGGTGGACGGCCTGCTCGCCGAGCTCCCCGCCGTGCAGGCCGCGGTCGCTCCCGCCGGACACTCCGGCCGGGTGGCGATGCTGCTCAACGGGCTGGGCACGGTCAAGTACGAGGAGCTCTTCGTGGTCCACCGGCGGGTGGCGGAACGTCTTGCCGACGCCGGGCTCACCGTGGTGCGTCCCGAGGTCGGTGAGTTCGTCACCAGCCTCGACATGGCTGGTCTCTCGCTGACCCTCGTGGTCCTCGACGAGGAGCTGGAGCGCCACTGGCTCGCCCCGGTGGACACACCCGCGCTCCGGCGCGGCGGCGCCGTCGTCGGACCCAGTGCTCAGGCCCCCGCCCGCGATGAGATCTACGCTCCCGGCGCCGAGGCGATCCCGGAGGCCGCCGAGGCCTCCCGGGCCTGCGCCGCCCAGGTGCTGCGGCTGGTGGAGCGCTTCGAGGCCACCTGCGCGGCGCACGAGGAGGAGCTGGGTCGCATCGACGCGATCGCCGGAGACGGCGACCACGGTCAGGGCATGCGCCTGGGCACCCGGGGTGCGGTGGCCGCCGCCCAGGAAGCCCTCGACGGCGGCTCCGGGGTGCGCACACTGCTGGTGCGGGCCGGCTCCGCCTGGGCCGAATCCGCCGGCGGCACCTCCGGAGCCCTGTGGGGCGCCGCCCTGACAGCCGCCGGCGGCGCGCTGAGCGACGATGCGGCACCCACTGACGCCGACATCGCCGCCGCGCTGGGCGCCGCCGTGGACGCCGTCGCTCGGCTCGGCGGGGCCCAGCCCGGGGACAAGACCATGATGGACGCCGCCGCGCCCTACGCCCGGAGCCTGGCCGCGACGTTCCACGCCGACGGGGATCTGGCCGCCGCCGCACGGCAGGCCGCTCGCACCGCCCAGCAGGCCGCGGAGGCCACCGCAGAGCTCACCGCCCGGCTCGGCCGCTCCCGGGTGCTGGGCGAGAAGTCCCGCGGCACCCCTGACCCCGGGGCGGTCTCCTTCGGCATGCTCGCCGCCGACGTCGCCTCCTGGTTCGAGGCCCGCTGATGGGACTGGCCGCGACGTCGTCGTGCTGGATCGGCACCAGCTGGAAGATGACCAAGACCCTCGCCGAGGCGCGCCACTACACGGCCGGACTCGCCGAGACTCTCCAGGCCCGCCCGGAGCTGACCGACGCTGTGCAGGCATTCGTCATCCCGCCGCACACCGCGCTGGCCGAGGTGGACCGGCAGCTGCAGCACGTCCAGGCCCAGGTGCTGCTGGGTGCCCAGAATGCCCACTGGGAGGACGCCGGCGCCTGGACCGGGGAGATCTCCGTGCCGCAGGCCGCCGACGCCGGGGCCCGGCTGATCGAGATCGGACACTCCGAGCGGCGCGAGCACTTCGGCGAGACGGTGGAGACCACCGCGCTGAAGGTCCGCGCCGCGCTGCGCCACGGGCTGCGGCCCCTGCTGTGCGTCGGCGAGCCCGCTGCGGTCCGGGACGCCGGTGACGCCGAGGAGTTCATCCTCGCCCAGGTGCGCGGGGCGCTCGCCGGACTGGACTCCGCCCAGCTGGCGCGGGTGCTGGTGGCCTATGAGCCCATCTGGGCCATCGGCGAGCACGGCAGGCCCGCCACGGTGCAGGAGCTCTCCGCACCCTTCGCCGCCCTGGACCGTGCCTATGGCGCCCAGGTGGAGGCGGTGCTCTACGGCGGCTCGGTGAACCAGGACAATGCGGCTGAGCTGCTGGGGATCCCCGGGGTGGACGGACTGTTCGTCGGCCGCTCGGCCTGGGGGTTGGACGGGTACCTGGAGCTGCTGGAGATCGGGGCCTCCCATGGGCGGGCCCATCGTGGCAGGCTGGACGGATGAGCTCCATGACGCTGGATGAACTGCTCGAGCCCGGATCCACGCTGCGCAAGGTCGCCGACGGCGCCACGTGGACGGAGGGGCCCTGCTGGGTGCCGGACGCCGGCGTCGTGCGCTGGTCTGACATCCCCGGGAACCGCATCCTGCAGTACGACCCCGCCACGGGGAAGGCCTCCGTGCATCGTGACGAGGTCGAGTTCACCAACGGGCGGACCCTGCGCCCCGACGGCGCGGTGGTGCAGTGCTCCCACGGGCTCCGCCGGGTGGAGGTGGAGGCCTCGGGGCAGCAGGGTCCAGTGGTCACTCCGGTGGTGGAGCGCTGGGCCGGCGGGCGGTTCAACTCGCCCAACGACATCGTTGTGGCCTCCGACGGGGCGGTCTGGTTCACCGATCCGCCGTACGGCATCGTCAACCCGGAGGAGGGCCACCCTGGGGAGATGGAGTACGGCGGCTGCTACGTGTTCCGCGTGGACCCGCACACCGGGGAGGCCCAGCCGATGGTCACGGAGATGGGAGACCCCAACGGGTTGGCGTTCTCCCCCGACGAGTCGATGCTCTACGTCAGCGACACCCTCGCCGCCCGGAAGCCGGGAGAGGGGAACCCGCACCATGTGCGCGCCTACCCGGTGATCCGTGATGGAGAGGCCGCCCGGACCGGTCGGGCGGTGCGCTGCGGGGAGGGCTGGACGGTGTTCGAGATCGCCGACGGCGTGCCGGACGGCATCCGGGTGGACGTGGACGGGCGCATCTGGAGCTCCGCCGGGGACGGGGTGCACCTGTACTCGCCGTCCGGCGAGCATCTGGGGCACCTGCCGGTCCCGGAGGTGGTGTCGAACCTGTGCTTCGGCGGCCCGGACGTGCTCGACCTCTACATCACGGCCACCACCGGGCTGTACCACCAGCGGGTCACCGTCCGCGATGCCGCCTGGCGCGGGTGACAGCGCTCGCCCTTGGCCGAAGATCGTCTCTCCGTGAGAGATCGTCGCTGTATTGAGGGGCGATCTCTCACGGAGAGACGATCTTTGGTGTGTGCCAGGGGTTGCGCGGCGAGATCGTCCCTGGTCAGCTGTGGAGCATGATGTTCGGACTCCTGGCCGTGCTGTGCGGCGGCACCCTCGTGATCCACCAGATCCTGCGCCTGGCGCGTGCCAACCCTGACGAGCGTCTGCCGTGGTTCGGCTATCCCTCCACCACGCCGCCATGGGTGGCGGTGCTGACCGCGCTGGGCGCCGCTCTGCTGGTCCTGGGCGTCAGCAGCCTCGCCTCCGCCACGGATTCGCTGATGATTCCGGCGCTGTTCATCGTCATGCTCTGCCCCGTCCTGCTGATCTCTAGGCGCCACAACCGCCAGGTGCGGAATCGGCGGTTCGCCGCGTGAGCGGCCCCGGCCTCACCCGCGACGACGTCCGGGCCGCCGTCGAGGCGGAATACCGAGCCGACCCGCTGAGTGAGATCTCCTGGGAAGACCCGTATCCGCAGCGCCTCCTGCCCGGCGGAGATTGGGCGCCGCCCGAGGACGCGTATTCCCGGGTCAGCGAGCCAAAGAGGTACAGGATCGTGGGCGCACGGGCCCGGGCCTGGGAGCGTGCGCTGGAGCGGCTGGGTCTCGGCGACGCCGTGCCGGCCACAGCGCCGGCCACCGTTCCGACGGCAGTGCTGACCGCAGTGCCGACGTCCTGGACCTTCCGGCCGGAGCAGCCGCAGGTGCATCTCATCGTGCCCCGGCGCTCGGACGCCCAGCCGCTGGTCCTGGTCACCGGCGCCCTGGAGGGCGTGGCGGGGGGCGTCGTCGCCGTCGGGATGGGTGACGCCCGCGGAGGCTCCGAACCGGTGCTTCTGGGCTGGGAGCCGGACTGCGGCTGCGACGCCTGCGACTCCGGCTCCGCAGATCTGCTGGCGGCCGTCGACCAGGAGATCCTCACGGTGGTCGGTGGAGCGGTGCATGTCAGCGGCGGAGGGGGCCGCCGTCGCTGGGTCGCCTGGACCACTCCGGGCGGTCACCGCGCCAGCGGACGGCGCCTACCCCGCGACGTCGACGGCATCCTGGCCGACGCCCGCGCGGGTCGGGTGCGTCGCGGGTGGCAGGTGCTGTGCGGTGAGTCCTGGTGGGACGGCTCGGTAGGCTGAGCCCATGCCGCCAGCGTTGCCCCGGATCCTCGCCGACGACGTCGTCGCCGAGCGGTGAGGGCGGCTGTACTTCGCGCTCCAGGCCCTCGGCGGAGCGCTCTGGTGGGCGGGTGTCTTCACGGTCCCGGGGGTGCGTGGGTCCACGCTCGGTGGACTGGACCCCGTGATCGTCGGGATCCTGGACGTGCCGCTGTTCGTGATCGCCTCAGCGCTGGTGGCCGCCGGACTGCGGCCGCTGATCTGGGTGGCTGTCCCCTGGACGGTGCTGGTGACCGCCGCGATGGTCGGGTATGCCTCGATCACCGGTCAGGCGGGCTGGGGTGCGCTGATCATGCTCGCGGCCGCCGGCGGCTCGCTGGGAGCCGGGGTGGTGCTGCACCTCGGTCGGCTTCCCGCTGAGATGCTGCTGCGCGGGCCTTTCCGTTTCCGGGCCGCCCGGGCTTCAAGTCGTGGCCGACTGGTGGGGCAGACGCTCGCTCAGCTGGCCGTCTTCTGGCTGGTGTTCCTGGTGGTGCTGCCCGGGGTCATCCTGTGGTGCGAGCGCCGGTGGGGTGTGGGGATCGAGCTGCCGGCCGCCGTCGCCGGCATCGTGGCCGCCGTGGGCGCCGTCGTGCTCCTCGGGGCGAGCCTGCTGGTCGGCTCCTGGCTGGTGGTCCACTATGTGGTGGCCGGCTCGCTGATCTGGAACACCCTGGTCCGACCGCTCGAGGAGGAGGATCTCGCAGCCCGGTTCGGGGCGGAGTTCGAGGAGTATCGCCGCGGGGTAGGTGTGTGGCTGCCGCGGTGGGAGAGCCTGAGGGCGTGCGCCTGAGCAAGAAATCGTCTCCCGGTGAGAGATCGTCCCTGTATTGAGGGGCGATCTCTCATGGAGAGACGATCTTCCGTGCTGTGCGGGCGCCCGAGCCTCCCGTGCACTCTGTGAGAGCGTGACCATCCCTGTCGCTGTGCACATCACCCTCGACGCCGCCCCCCGTGTCCGCCTGTGACCTGTGGCGCTTGACACCCTCGTGCGCGGTATTTAGTCTTGCGGAAAGACGAAATATGGATCACACTCCGGTGGCACCCCCGGGGCATCCGTCGCGGCACCGGCGACGACGCTCCCGCCGCCGCGCCGAGCACTCCGCCGACCGCACCGTCGTCGGTGTGCTCGGAGGCGCCGGCGTCCACCACCTCGCACCGAAGGGAAAGGACCCCTCATGAGCCGCAGAACACCGCTCCGCATCGCCACCGCAGGCGTCGCGGCCACCTCTCTGCTCGCTCTCTCCGCCTGCGGCGGAGGGAGCGGCGGAGACGGCGCCGACGCCTGGATCCTCACCGGCGGCGGCTGGCCCACGATCGCCGAGGACTTCGACCGCTGGAACGAGCAGGCCGAGGACGGCGAACAGATCTCCGTGGAGGAGTTCGAGAACGACGCCTACAAGGAACGCATCCGCACCGTGGTCGGCTCCGGCGAGGCACCCACGCTGATCATGTCCTGGACCGGGGGCGCGCTGAACGAGTACGTCGCCCAGGACCGCGTGGTGGACCTCACCGAGCAGGTCGGCGAGCTCGAGTCCCGCGTGCACGAGTCCGTCTGGCAGAACGGCGAGGTCGACGGCGCCCAGTATGCGGTGCCGATGAACGACGTCCAGCCGGTGGTCATGTACTACAACCAGGAGCTCTTCGACGAGGTCGGACTCGAGGTCCCGCAGACCTGGTCCGAGGTCGAGGAGGCCATCGAGGTCTTCAACGAGCACGACGTCACCCCGTTCTCGCTGGCCGGCGGCTCCGTCTGGCCGGCGCTGATGTGGCTGCAGTACCTCACCGACCGCCACGGCGGCGAGGAGGTCTTCCAGGCCGTGGTCGACGGCGAGGCGGAGGCCTGGAGCGACGAGTCCATCCTGTTCGCGCTGGAGACCATCCAGGAGCTGGCCACTGAGGGCGGCTTCGACGCCGACACCTTCACCGGAGTCGACGCCGGCCAGAACGAGGACGCGCGCCTGCTCGCCGACGGCGAGGCCGCCATGCTGCTGCAGGGCTCGTGGGTCTATGCGACCGTGCACTCGGACTTCCCCGATTTCGCGGAGTCCGGGAACTTCGGCTTCGCCGAGTTCCCCGTCCTGGAGGACGGCGCTGGGGACCCCAGCAACATCGTGGGCAACCCGGCCAACTTCTGGTCGGTCTCCGCCGACGCCTCCGAGGAGGAGCAGCAGGTCGCCCTGGACTACATCACCGAGCACCTCTACAACGAGGACACCGTCCAGACCATGGTCGAAGGCGGCGGTCTGCCCCCGCTGAACGACATCGACGACGTCATCGCCGAGACCGAGGACGCCGACTTCCTGCAGTTCGCCGACGAGATCGTCGCCGGGGCGAACCACTTCCAGCTCTCCTGGGACCAGGCGGTGGCGCCTGAAGTGGCCCAGCCGCTGATGGAGAACCTGGAGAACATCCTCCTGGGGACCATCACTCCGGAAGAGTTCGCCGAGAACATGAACGCCTACCAGGACTGAGCCCACCAGCATCATGACTCAGACCGCTTCCCCCGTCCGCCGTGGCGGGACCACCGGGCGGCGCCAGAAGGGACCTTCGTTCCTCATGGCGCTGCCCGCGGTCCTGTTCTTCGGCGTCTTCGCCCTCATCCCGCTGGCCGGCGTGGTGGTCCTGTCCTTCATGAGCTGGGACGGCCTCGGTTCTCCCAGCTTCGTCGGACTGGACAACTGGTTCCGGATCCTGGAGCGCGACCACACGCACAACGCTCTGTGGCTGACCTTCGTCTTCGTGACCGTCTCGTTCATCTTCCAGGCACCGGTGGCGCTGCTGCTGGGTGTCTTCATGGCCGGCGCGCAGAAGTACCGAGCCTTCCTGTCGGTGCTGTTCTTCCTGCCGCTGCTGTTCTCCTCGGTGGCGGTCGGCCTGACGTTCCAGGCGCTGTTCAGCCCGAACTACGGGATCAGTACGGCCCTGCCCTTCGACTGGCTGCCGGCTCAATGGCTCGGGAACCCGGACATCGCCCTCTACGTGGTGATCTTCGTGGTGGGATGGTGCTTCGTCCCCTTCCACTCGCTGCTCTACCAGGCCGGCGTCCGTCAGATCCCCGCCTCCCTGTACGAGGCGGCCACCATCGACGGCGCCGGGCGGGTGCGGCAGTTCTTCTCCATCACGCTGCCCCAGCTGCGCTATACCGCGATCACCTCCTCCACGCTGATGCTGGTGGGCTCGCTGACCTACTTCGACCTGGTGTTCGTGCTGACCCAGGGCGGCCCCGGCAGCGCCACCAGGATCCTGCCGCTGGACATGTACATCACCGGCTTCCGCAACTTCGACATGGGCGGCGCCTCGGTGATCGCTGTGATCCTGGTCGCCGTCGGACTGACCCTCTCCCTGGCGCTGAACAAGATCTCCGGATCCAGCCGTATGGAGAGTGACAAGGCAGGTATGGGATGAGCATCGAGACCGTGAAGACCCCCGAACGCGCCGCCGAGAAGGTCGTCACCCCCGCGGGGCGCCCGACGCCGAACCGCCGGAAGGCGCGCAAGCCCACCGAGCGTCCCAACGTGCTGGCGGGGATCTCCGGCTGGCTCTGGCTGGCCGTGATCATCCTGCCGATCTACTTCATCGTCATCACGGCATTCCGTGACCGTTCTGACCTGGCACAGTCGAACCCGCTGGTGCCGTCGACGGAGCCGACACTGGGCAACTTCGTCCGGGTCATCGAGAATGACTTCTTCCACTTCTTCCTCAACTCGGTGATCGTCACCCTGGCCACCGTCGCCGTGGTGCTGGCCGTCTCGCTGATGGCCTCCTACTACATCGTGCGCTCGGTCAGCGCCGGCGGGCAGCGGCTGTTCAGCGTGATCCTGCTGGGCATCGCGATCCCGGTGCAGGCCACGATCATCCCGGTGTACTACCTGATCCGGCAGCTGGGTCTGTATGACACCCTGTGGGCGCTGATCCTGCCGCAGATCGCCTTCGCGATCCCGCTGAGCGTGCTGATCATCGTCAACTTCGTCCGGGACATCCCGGCGGAGCTGTTCGAGTCCATGCGGATGGACGGCGCCGGGGAGTGGAAGATCCTGTGGAACCTGGTGGTGCCGATGTCGATCCCCGCGCTGATGACCGTGGGCATCTACCAGGCGCTGCAGGTGTGGAACGGGTTCCTGTTCCCGCTGATCCTCACCCAGTCCCGTGACGTGCGCGTGCTGCCGCTGTCCCTGTGGGAGTACCAGGGCCAGTTCGCCATCGACGTGCCCGCCACTCTGGCCGCCGTCGTGCTCTCGGCGGTGCCGCTGCTGGTGGCCTACATCCTGGGTCGCCGGTACATCGTCGCCGGCCTGACCGCCGGCTTCGGCAAGTGATCTGACCTCCCGCGCCCTCGACCCCGACGATCTTCCCGAAGGAGCTCCCATGAGCGACGTGACCACCCAGAACGCCCCTGCCGTGGACCGGATCACCGGCCCGTGGAACGACCCCTCGCTGCCGGTCGCGGAGCGGGTCGAGGCGCTGCTGGCGCAGATGACCCTGGAGGAGAAGGTCTCTCAGCTGGGCTCCCACTGGGAGATGCGCGAGGACGAGGAGGCCCAGGGGGAGGTCGCCCCCATGGAGGACGCCATGTCCGCCGGGAAGCTGCCCTTCGCGCAGGAGATCGTCGACGGCGAGGGCCACCTGACCCGCACCTACGGCACCGTGGCGCTGACCGTCCCCGAGGGGGCGAAGGACCTGCGCGAACGGCAGGCCGCCGTGGTGGCCGCCAACCGTTTCGGCATCCCCGCGATCGCCCATGAGGAATGCCTCACCGGTTTCACCGCCTACCAGGCGACCGTCTACCCGACCTCTCTGGCCTGGGGCGCGACCTTCGACCCCGAGCTCATCGAGGAGATGGCCGCCGCCATCGGGCGGGACATGGCCGCCGTCGGCGTCCACCAGGGGCTCTCGCCGGTGCTCGACGTCGTCCGGGACGCCCGATGGGGCCGGGTGGAGGAGACCATCGGTGAGGACCCGTATGTGATCGGGACCCTGGGCACCGCCTATGTGAAGGGGCTGCAGCGGGCAGGGATCATCGCCACGCTGAAGCACTTCGCCGGTTACGCCGCCTCCCGGGCGGCGCGGAACCACGCCCCGGTGCATCTGGGCCCTCGTGAGCTGGAGGACCTGATCCTGGTGCCCTTCGAGATGGCGGTCCGTGAGGGGCAGGTCGGTTCGGTGATGAACTCCTACGCCGACATCGACGGAGAGGCCCCCGCCGCCTCCACGCGGCTGCTCACCGAGGTGCTGCGCGATCGGTGGGGCTTCGAGGGCACCGTGGTCGCCGACTACTGGTCCGTGGCCTTCCTCGAGAAGATGCACCGTGTGGCCGAAGACCAGGCGGAGGCGGCGCGCCTGGCCGTGAGCGCCGGGCTCGACGTGGAGCTGCCGCACACCGGCGGCTACCGCACTCTGGCCCAGCAGGTGCGCGACGGGAAGCTCGACGAGGCCGTCCTCGACCGCTCCGTGCGCCGGGTGCTGCGCCAGAAGATCGAGCTCGGCCTGCTCGACGCCGCCGAGGGTGAGGCCTATGAGCCTGCCGTGGACGAGAGCATCGACCTGGACTCCCCGGCCAACCGTGCCCTGGCGCGGAAGGTCGCCGAGCGTTCGCTGGTGCTGCTGGCCAACGACGGCGTCCTGCCGGCTCAGCCGCAGTCCCTGGCCGGCAGGCGGATCGCCGTCGTCGGGCCTTCCGCGGACGAGCCGCGCACCATGATGGGCTGCTACTCGTTCCCCAACCATGTGCTGGCCAAGTACCCCGCCGGGACCTTCCCGCACCAGGGGATCGGCGTGCCGATGCCCACCATCCTCGCCGCGCTGCGCGAGGCCTACGACGGCGCCGAGATCACCTATGCCGCCGGCGCCCCGATCGTGGAGCATGACACCTCCGGCATCGCCGCGGCCGCACGGGCCGCGGCGGAGTCCGACCTGGCCGTGGTGACGGTGGGCGACATCGCCGGCATGTTCGGCGCGGGCACCTCGGGTGAGGGCTGCGATGTGGAGGACCTGCGGCTGCCCGGCGCCCAGCACGAGCTGGTGGAGGCCGTGCTGGACGCCGCTGAGGCCTCCGGGACTCCTGTGGTGCTGGTGGTGGTCTCCGGACGCCCCTACGCGCTGGGCGGCCTGGCCCAGCGGTGCTCGGCGATCGTGCAGGCCTTCTTCCCCGGTGAGGAGGGCGCCCCCGCCCTGGCCGGGCTGCTCACCGGCGCAGTGGAGCCCACCGGGCGCCTGCCGATCGGCGTGCCCACGCATCCGGGCGGCCAGCCGGCGGGCTACATCGCCGCCCCGCTGGGCCAGAACAGCCAGGGGGTGTCCAACCTGGACCCGACACCGCTGTATCCCTTCGGCCACGGGCTGAGCTACTCCACTGTGGAGTACCGGGACCTGCGCCTGTCCGCGGAGGAGATCGCCGTCGACGGCACGGTGGAGGCCACCGTCACCGTCGCCAACACCGGGGAGCGTCCGGTGGATGAGGTCGTGCAGCTCTACGTGGGCGACCCGGTGGCCCAGGTGGCCCGCCCGGTCCGGCAGCTGGTCGGCTATGCGCGGGCCGCCCTGCAGCCCGGGGAGACCCGCGAGGTGACCTTCACCCTCCATGCCGACAGGTTCTCCTTCACCGGTGTGCAGCTGCGCCGGATCGTGGAGCCGGGACGCATCGACCTGTGGTCCGGACCCTCCGCCGGGGATCTGCCCCTGGAGGCCTCCGTGCGGCTGACCGGTGAGATCCGCGAGGTCGGCGAGGGACGGGTGCTGACAACCCCGGCCCGCGTGAGCTGACCGGGCCGCCTCGCGTCATAGCGTCTGCGGAACCCCATCGGATGACCGTGGCCCCGCGTCGGGCTTAGGATGCGGGCACGAGCAGTCGACTGCGGGCACCCGTGCCCGCCGCGAAAGGAGTTCCCGATGGCAGAAGACCAGTACTCCGACTACACCGTGCCGGGTCTGGCCCGCGAGAACGGACATGAGATCGCCGGCCTGCTCCAGGTCCGGCTCCACGCTCTGAACGATCTGCAGCTGGCCCTCAAGCATGTCCACTGGAACGTGACCGGGCCGCACTTCATCGCCGTCCACGAGATGCTCGACCCCCAGGTCGACGTCGTCCGTGGCTTCGTGGACGAGACCGCCGAGCGCATCGCGACCCTGGGCGGCAGTCCCAGCGGCCGCACCGGTGAGCTCGTGGCCCGCCGCCACTGGGAGGACTACCCGCTCGGCAAAGCCGACTCCATGGCCCACCTGGCGGAGCTGGACACCGTCTACACCGGCGTCATCGAGGACCACCGTGACGTCCTCGCCAAGGCCGGGCAGGTCGACCCCATCACCGAGGACATGCTCATCGGCCAGGTCAAGGAGCTGGAGCTGTTCCAGTGGTTCATCCGTTCCCACCTGGAGCGCGCCGGTTCCTGAGCCTTGCGGGTCCTGAGCCTTGCCGGCCCTCCGGGGGCGGGCTTCAGTCCCGCTGGGCGATGAGCCCCTGCCGCGAGGCGTAGGCCTCGCGCACCTGGGGGGTCGGCTCCGCGGTGAAGGTGTGGACCGCCGAGGTGGTCCACGACGGCGGCTCCTGGGCCCCGGAGAGCACCCAGGCGGCCTGGCGGGCCGCGCCGTCGGCCACATACTCGCCGGGCTCGGGCACCTGCACCTGCCGGCCCAGCACCGCCGGAGCGATCTGCTGCACGGCCGCCGAACGGGCAGCCCCGCCGATCAGCTTCACCGACTCCACCGGGACGCCCAGGGCCGTCATGGCCTCCAGTCCGTCCGCCAGCCCGCACAGCAGGCCCTCCACGGCGGCGCGGGCCACGTCCTGCGGGTTCATCGAGGCCAGGGACAGCCCGATGAACGAGCCGGTGGCCCGGGGCAGGTTCGGGGTCCGCTCACCCTCCAGGTACGGGATCAGGGTCAGCCCGTTCGCGCCCGGCTCCGCGGCCAGCGCCAGCTCGGCCAGCCCGGCGTGGTCCACGCCCAGCATCCGGGCCGCGCCGTCCAGCACGCGGGAGCCGTTGAGGGTGACCGCCAAGGGCAGGAACTGGCCGGTGGCGTCGGCGAAGCCGGTGACCATCCCGGTGGGGTCCTGGATGGGCCCCGGCGAGATCGCGGAGACCACCCCGGAGGTGCCGATGCTGATCGCCACGTCCCCGGGCCGCATGCCCAGTCCCAGGGCGGCGGCGGCGTTGTCCCCGGCGCCCGGGCCGAGCACCAGGTGGCCCCATCCCCGGGAGGCGTCGCCCGTGGCGGCCTGCTCATTCGCCGTCACCACCCGCGGCAGCACGATGCTGCGGGCCTGATCCTCGGAGATCCGCAGGGCGCGGGCCAGCAGGTCATAGCGGTACTGGCCGGCCGCCGGGTCGTAGTACCCGGTGCCGGAGGCGTCGGAGCGGTCGGTGGTCAGGTCGCGGATGTCGGAGGAGCCGGAGAGCCGCCAGGTCAGCCAGTCGTGGGGGAGGGCGACGGCGGCCACGCGCCGGGCGTTCTCGGGCTCCGCGTCGGCCAGCCAGCGCAGCTTGGTCACCGTCAGCGACGCCACAGGCACCGAGCCGGTGGCCGCCGTCCAGGCGGCGGCGCCGTCGGTCCCTCCGCCGAGCTCCTCGATCAGGGTCGCTGCGGCATCGGCGCTGCGGGTGTCGTTCCACAGCAGCGCGTCTCGGATGACCTGCCCGTCGGCGTCGAGGGCCACCAGGCCGTGCTGCTGGCCGCCCACCGCGGCGGCGGCGACGTCGGCGAGCCCGCCGGCCTGCTCGAGCGCCTCCAGCAGCGCCTCCCACCAGGCGGAGGGGGCCACTTCGGTGCCCTCCGGGTGCTTGGCGGAGCCGCTGCGGACTTCGGCGCCGGTCTCGGCGTCGCGGATGATGACCTTGCAGGACTGGGTCGAGGAATCGATTCCGGCCACGAGAGTGGGCACCGGGGTCTCCTTCGTCAGGTGATGGGGGCGGAATGGCGTCGGGGCCAGTGTAATGAGGCTGGTGAGTCAGGTCACCGGACAGATGAGTCCGGAGGACCCACCTGGCGTCGGGCTGCTGCGCGACGCCGGGCGGATCCTCCGGACTCATGCTCGCCGCCGGGAGGCGGGTGACGCGGGCGGTGCGTCAGCCGATGAGGTGACGCAGCGCCAGCTGGTTGAGCTTCACGAAGCCGAAGTTCCGCTGCGCGGCGGCCTCCGGGTCGAAGTCCTCATAGGTGGACCGGTCGGCCAGCAGGTCGGCCACGGTCTCGCCCTCGGCCAGGGTGGACTCGCCCAGCTCGAAGACGCCGGCGGTCCGGAAGGCCTCCTGGACCTCCGGGTCCTCGCGGTAGGCCTTCGCCTTCTCGGCGAGCAGGGTGACCATCTCGACGTTGGCCTTCGCGGAGTCCCAGATGCCGTCCACGTAGTCGGTGCGGGAAGGCTTGTAGTCGAAGTGCAGCCAGCCGTCGTAGCGCGGCCCGCCGTTGGGGAAGCCGTTGACCAGCAGGTCCACGGTGAAGAAGGCGCTGATGAGGTCGCCGTGGCCGAAGACCAGGTCCTGGTCGTACTTGATGGAGCGCTGGCCGTTGAGGTCGATGTGGAACAGCTTGCCGGCCCACAGCGCCTGGGCGATGCCGTGGGTGAAGTTCAGCCCGGCCATCTGCTCGTGGCCGGTCTCCGGGTTCAGGCCGACGATGTCTCCGTTGTCCAGCTGGGCGATCAGGCCCAGGGCGTGGCCGATGGTGGGAAGGAAGATGTCGCCGCGGGGCTCGTTGGGCTTGGGCTCCAGCGCGATGCGCAGGTCGTAGCCCTTCTCCTTGATGTAGCCGGCGATGGTGTCGATGCCCTCGGCGTAGCGCGCGTGCGCGGCGTGGAGGTCCTTGGCGTTGTCATACTCGGAGCCCTCGCGGCCGCCCCACATGACGAAGGTCTCGGCGCCGAACTCGGCGGCCCGGTCCACGTTGCGCAGCAGCTTGCGCAGGCCGAAGCGGCGGATGGAGCGGTCGTTGGAGGTCAGGCCGCCGTCCTTGAACACCGGGTGGCCGAAGGTGTTGGTGGTGACCATCTCGACCTTCAGGCCCACCTCGTCGGCGACGTCCTTGAAGCGGGTGAACCACTTCTCCCGCTCGGCCTCGTCGGTGCCGAAGGGGGCGACGTCGTCGTCATGGAAGGTGACGCCGGAGGCGCCGGCCTCCTTGAGCTTCGGCAGGTACTCCCACGGCTCGAAGGCCGGGCGGGAGGCGGAGCCGAACTGGTCCTGGGCGGTCCAGCCCACGGTCCAGAGGCCGAAGGAGAATTTGTGGTCCTGAGGGGTGGTCATGAGGTCCTCCTGAGGGAAAGGGAGTGGGTGAGCACGTAGGGTGGGTGCAGACTTGTGACCCGGCACTCATTTTGTATCTAGATAAAACATAAATCCTATGGAGGCTAAGATCAAGTCCGTGACGGATCCGACACGCAGCCCCACCCCGCCCCCAGGGCCTGGCCACGTCTCGGGCGCGGGCCCCACCGGCCGCCTGGGCGGCTTCGGCCCTGGCCCTGTCGCCCGCCTGGGACGGCGCGGCATCAGCCGCGGCCTCACCGGCAACGGCGCTCCTCAGGAGGATCTCGACGCCGGCTCCGGCCGTCGCGAGAGACCCCCTCATCACCGTGCGCAGCGCCCCGGAGCTCGCCAGGAGACCCTGCGCGAGTCCAACCTGCTGCTCATCACCGAGGAGATCTTCTCCGCCGCGGAGCCGCCGTCGCGCGCCGACCTGTCCATCCGCACCGGCATGACCCGCTCCACGGTCTCCCGCCTGGTGGACGACCTGCTCGCCGCGGGCATCGTGCGCGAGGGCTCGCCGATCGTCGGGGGCACCCGCGGGCGCCCCGCCGTCCCGCTGCACCCGGCGCGCGGCACCCTCGCCGGCCTGGGCGTGGAGATCAACGTGGACTTCATGGCCGCCCGCGTCCTGGACCTCACCGGCACCGCGTTGGCGGAGGAGCTCATCGAAGGCGACTTCTCCGCCTCCGACCCTCAGGAGGTCATCCCGCAGATCGGCGAGATGGCGCTGCGTGTGGCCCGGCGGGCCGCCGAGGCCGGTGCCCGTGTGGTGGGCACCGTCATGGCGCTGCCCGGCCTGGTGACTGCCGAGGAGGACCACCTGATGCTGGCGCCGAACCTCGGGTGGCGCGACGTCGACGTCCCCCGCCTGATGTGCCGGTCCCTGGGCGGCCCGGAGCGGCTGTCCCAGCTGCCTGAGGGCAGCCCCCGGCTCGCCGAGTTCGGAGACTTCTTCGTGATCGCCAACGAGGCCAAGCTCGCCGCGCTGGCCGTGGCTCAGGAGTTCAGCGCCCGCGAGCAGGAGGAGCAGACCTTCTTCTACGTCTCCGCTCAGATGGGCATCGGCGCCGCCGTGGTCATCGACGGGATCGTCGACGCCGGCCCCCGCGGCTGGGCCGGGGAGATCGGCCACGTCGCCGTCGAGCCCGGCGGCCCGCAGTGCGGCTGCGGATCCTCCGGCTGTCTGGAGGTGTTCGCCGGCAAGCGCGCGCTGCTGGAGGCGGCGGGCCTGGAGCCTGATGCCGACGCCGAGACGCTCGTGGCGCTCACCGAATGGGAGGACGAGCCCGGCGAACGGGCCCGCCAGGCCATCGACCGTGCCGGCTGGGCGCTCGGCGTCGCGCTCTCCGGGGCCGTGAACCTGCTGGACGTGGACGACATCGTCCTCGGCGGAGAGTTCGGGCCGCTGGCTGACCTGCTGCGGCCGCGCATCGAGCAGGAGCTGCGCCAGCGCGTGCTCGCCGCCCGATGGAGCCGGTTCCGGGTGCGGGAGACCTCCATCCGCCTCTCACCGGCCACCACCGGCGGGGCGCTGCGTGCGCTGCGCGCCGTGGTGGACGAGCCGCTCCGCTGGGTGCCCCAGGCCACCTGAGGGCCAGCCGCGCCCTGGAGTGGACTGGTGCGCCGAGCGGCAGGGGCTCCGTCGTCGGGGTCCGGCGGCTCAGTCGCGGTGCATGACCTCGATGCTGTAGCCCACCCGGTGCCACTGGCCCGGCGCCAGATACACGACGTCCTCGCCGGAGTTGAACGCATCCGGCGGGCAGGTCATGGGCTCCACGGCGACGCCGGCCCGGTCCATCCGCTCCCCGGTGTAGATCTGCGCCCAGGGGGTGTCAGCGATCATCCGGACCACGAAGCCCGTGGGCCCGTGCACCAGCTCCGCGGTCCATCCCTCCTCCGGGAAGCCCGTGTAGGCGTGGTCGATGGAGCGGCCCACCAGCAGCGGTCCGCCGGTGAGGTCCAGGTCACCTGAGACGGTCTCCCGGGAGGCGACCTTGCCCGCGGGGTCCAGGGAGACCACCGTGTGGGCGGGCAGCTTCAGCCGGCACTCGTCCAGCGGGGCGGATCCTGCCCGCAGATAGGGGTGGAAGCCGGCTCCGTAGAGCGCGGGCGCGGCGTTCGCGGCCTCGAAGGAGTCGGCGTCGTCGTCCCCACCCGGGGCCACCGGCTGGCGGGCCATCAGGGTGGCGGCGAGGCCGACGTCGGAGGACACACGGTAGAACAGCACGAACTCCAGCGTGAACGGGTAGCCTTCGCTGGCCTCCAGGACGGTGCGCAGCTCGACGCCGGACTCCTCCTGCTTGACCACCTCGCAGGGGGCGTCCAGCAGGAGGCCGTGCAGCGCCGCGCCGGTCTCCTCCTCGGTGACGGGCAGCTCGTAGAGGGTCTCGTCATGGACGTAGGTGGCACCCGAGACCCGGTTCGGCCACGGAGCCAGCACCGCTCCGGCGAAGGAGCCCTCAGCCTGCGCTGCCGGCACCACTATCTCGTCCTGCTCGTGGCGCAGGCTCAGCAGCTGCCCACCCCGCAGGCCGATCTCCGCGGCGTACCCGCCGCCGGTGATCGTCACGCTGCTCAGCGACTCGTCCATGTGTCCTCCCGTGGTCCCCAGCCGGTGCTGGCCCGGCCATCCGCGGCGGAACGTCGTGCGACGTCCCTCTTCCGTTCACCCGTCATTCTGCCTGTCCTGGCACGATCCGGCATAATGGACCATTCCCCTGTGAGCTGAACCATGCCACACCAGGAGACGGACCACACTCGAGACATTACAGGCAGCGATATGAACTCAAGCATCCGAACCGATGACACCACCGACTTCTCCATCCCCGCGGCGGGCCTGGGTGGGACGTTCGTCCACCAGCAGGGCCGGGCGATGGTCTGCCTCGACGTCGACGGCACATTGGTCAATCATGATGGTCACATGTCCGAGGCCGTTCGGCAGGCGGGACGCGCCGTCGTCGCCGACGGCCACACCGTGGTGGTGTCCACCGGGAGGTCGCTGCCGGCCACGCTGCCGATCGTCGAGATGCTCGGCGTCACGCACGGCTATGCGGTGTGCAGCAACGGGGGCGTGACGGTCAGGATCGATCTGGAACAGTCCGAGGGCTACGAGGTCATCGACCGCCGGATCTTCGACCCCGCACCCGCCCTGGACGCTCTGCAGGAGCGGCTGCCCAATGCGAAGTACGCCATCGAGACCTCGGAGGGCACGTTCCTGTCCACCGAGCGGTTCCAGGACATGTCCTTCGGCCTGCAGGCCCAGGGCACCAGCCTGCGGCAGATGCGCCGGGCCGAGGCGGTGCGCCTGGTGGTCAACTCCGACGACTCCACCGCCGACGAGTTCGCCGCCGCGGTGGAGGGGATCGGGCTGCAGGGTGTGACCTATTCGGTGGGCTGGTCCGCCTGGTTGGACATCGCCGCCGCCGGCGTCACCAAGGCCTCTTCGCTGGAATGGCTGCGCGGCAAGCTCGACGCACCTCTGGAGGCCACGGTGGCCTGCGGGGACGGCCGCAATGACATCGAGATGCTCGCCTGGGCAGCCCGCGGGGTGGCGATGGGCCAGGCCCCCGAGGAGGTCAAGGCCGTCGCCGACGAGGTCACCGGCCATGTGGACGAGGACGGCCTGGTGGACGTGCTCACCAGCATCCTGGAGGACTGATCCTCCCTGCTGCGTCGAGCTCGGAGATCTTGTCGCTGAACCTCGCGTGAGTGCCCGTATTCCGCCCACGGCACCGGAGCCGATGTGGTGGGGCGGGCGAGGTGGAACGGGGGTGCCGTGGGGCGTCAGCGCAGGTGCTCGCCGAGGCGCTCCAGGGCCGCGACGCCGACCAGGTCGCCGCGCAGCAGCGGCAGGGTGTCGACGACGGCGCCGGGCACCCGACGTCCCAGCTCGTCGAGGTGCCGCTGCTCCTGGTCCCGACGTGCGGCCAGGAAGTCGCCGGCGTCACGGGGCGCGAGCCGATTCACCACGAAGCCCCCGACGTCGACCCCGGTCTCGGTCAGCTGGGCGTGCAGCTCCACGGACTCCAGCACCGGCAGCCGCTCGGCGGTCAGCACGATCACGAAGCTGCACCGGGAGGCGTCGGACAGGACCTGCCGCATCGCCTCGAAGCGGTTCCGACGGCGGGTGAGCACCTGACGGATCCGGCGGTCGCGCGCCGCAGGTGAGGACCCGTCCGGGGCGTCGTCGCCGTCCAGGGCGCGCACCGCGGCGCCGAACCGCTCAGCCCTGGTGCGCCGATCCAGCAGCCCCTCGGTCCAGGCGGTCATGATCTCCGGCAGAGCCATCAGCCGGGCGGTGTGGCCGGAGGGCGCGGTGTCGAAGACGATGAGGTCGTGGTCCTCGCCGTGATCCTGCAGCAGGGCCGCGATCCGCTCCAGGATGGCGGCCTCATGGGTGCCCGGAGAGCGGGCGGCGAGCCGCAGATGCTTGTCCACCTCTCCGTGCAGATGCGCCGGCATCATGCTCCGCAGCGTCTCTCCCACGTCGGCCAGATGCGCGGCCGTGGTGGCCTCCGGGTCGATCTCCACGCCGTCCAGGCGAGCCGGACGGACTCCCGGAGGGGCGCCGCGGTCCTCCCAGAGCGTGACGACCTCATCGCCGACCTCCCGCTCCCACAGGTGCCCGAGATTATGCGCCGGGTCCGTGGAGACCACCAGGACACGGGCGCCCTGCTGGGTGCCCTGTCGCGCTGCACCCTGCGGGGCGCTGTGCTGGGCCCTGTGCAGCGCCGTCGCGGAGGCCACCGCCGTCTTCCCGACCCCGCCCTTGCCGCCGATGAACAGCACGCGGCGATCCCGGGCGAGGTCGAGCAGCATCCGAGGCGTCCTTCCAGTGGTCAGGGCTGTGCGGTCAGGGCTGTGCGGTCAGGGGTGCAGGGCGAGCCGCGGTCCGATCAGCAGCAGGCCAGCTGCTCCTCGAACGGGGAGCGGTCCATCCCCATCCGCAGATGCCACTGGTGCATCCGGTCCAGCATCTCCGGCAGCAGCTCCAACGTGGTGCCGGAGGCAGGGTTGGGCACGCCCAGCGCCTCGGAGAGGACCAGCATCATGAACAGGTCCTCCTCGTCGCGCTGGGCGCGCGCGAACGTGCGCCGGTACGGGGCCACGTAGAACTCCCGCAGCCCCGCTTCGACCCCGCGCAGCCGGGCCCGCAGCCCCGCCAGGAGCGTCACCGGTCCAGCGGCAGCCGCTGCTCGGGGGTGAGAGCGACGTCGTCCTCCGGCTCCCTCTCCCCGCGGCGTGCCTGCCCCATGGCGATGACGGCCTCGACCAGCACCCACAGGGCCGCCACGATGATCACCACGTCCAGGGTGAACAGCAGCCACTCGCCGTCGGCGAAGAGGTCGAACAGCTGCACCAGCGCCGCGTAGATCGTCATGGCCAGCACGAAGACCGCCGGGACCAGCACCGGCAGGAACGGGCGGCCCTTCCGGATCAGGATCACGGTCAGGATGGTCAGCGTCAGGCCGGCGAGCAGCTGGTTGGTGGTGCCGAACAGCGGCCAGATGGTCAGGCCGCCCGCGCCGTCCGCGCCCTGGGAGAACGTCAGCGCCGCGCAGATGACGATGACGATCGCCGTCGCCGGGCCCGTGCCGATCCGCACTCCGGCGATCTGCCCGATCTCCTGCACCACGAATCGCTTCAGGCGCACCCCGGTGTCCAAGGTGGTGGCGGCGAAGAGCACCGTCATCGTGGCCAGGATGGTGGCGGACAGACCGGCCGGCAGGCCCAGTCCGGAGTTGATGATGGAGGCCCCACCCTCCACGAAGGCGGGAACGCCGCCGGCGCCGAAGGACTCGTAGACCTCCTCCCACTGAGCGATGGTCTGGAAGCCCGCCGTGGTGGCGATGATCGCCCCCAGGGCCAGCAGACCCTCGCCGACCGCGCCGAAGTAGCCCACGAACCGGGCGTCGGTCTCGCGGTCCAGCTGCTTGGCGCTGGTGCCGGAGGAGACGATCCCATGGAACCCGGAGATCGCCCCGCAGGCGATGGTGACGAACAGCAGCGGCACGATGCCCGGCGTCCCCTCAGGGACATGCTGGTTGTAGGCCGGGGCGACCACCGTGGGGGTGGCCAGCAGCACGGCGCCGTAGATGATGCCCAGGCCGATGAACAGCTGGATGCCGTTGATGAAGTCCCGCGGCTGCAGCAGCACCCACACGGGCAGCAGCGAGGCGATGGCCGCGTAGACGAACAGCAGCACGATCCACTGGCCCTCCGGGGCCAGGCCCATGAACTGTTCGGGCAGCTCCACCGGGTAGCGGTCCCCGACGAGGATCAGCCCGTAGAGCGCGACGACACCCACCGAGCTGATCGCCACGAGGTTCCAGCGCAGCCGGTAGATCGCCTGCCCCACCAGCAGGGCGACGATGAGCGCGCCCCAGGTGGGGATCACTGCCGTGGGCTGGGAGACCAGCAGGCCGGAGATCACCACGGCGAACGCGGCGATGACCATCAGCAGCAGCAGGAAGATGACCACCAGGAACAGGTTGCGCCCCCGGTTGCCGATGTAGGTGCCGGACAGCGCCCCCATGGAGCGGCCCTTGTTGCGGGCCGAGGCCCACAGGGCGCCGAAGTCGTGCATGCCGGCGATGAACACGGTGCCGATGGTCACCCACAGGAAGGCGGGCAGCCAGCCCCAGATCACCGCGACCGCCGGACCCACGATGGGTGCCGCACCGGCCACGGAGGTGAAGTGGTGGCCCCACAGGACATACCTGTTGGTGGGGAGGAAGTCCACGCCGTCGCGGAACTCATGCGACGGCGTCTTGAACTCCGCATTGAGCTTGTAGACCTTCTTGGCCAGGAACCTGGAGTACAGGAAGTACCCGGCCAGCATCATCGTCACACCGATGACGGCCAGGATGAGTGCATTGGGCCCGTCCATGATCTCCCTACTCTCTCTCGGGCAGGCTCCACACTGAGCCCCCGGGACACGATGCCAGTGATGCCTGACATGCTACTCGCGTGAGACCCCCGTCACGGTGACCTCAGGCCGCAGGGCCTGTCCTGAGGCGCTGACTCGATCTACCCTGGCTGAGGAGGAGGGACGCCGCCCCGGCCCCGCTGGGGCGAGGAGGCGCCGAACGCCTGGAGCGCGGCGCCGCATGCCGGAGACCGACCCCGAGACACCCCTGTGAGAGGTGCCTGACATGACCCAGCATCCCCTTGTCCCCGAGAAGCGGTCGTCCGAGGCTCATACCCCGGGGCCTCGAACCATCGGGACCCCGCCGACCCCCAGCTCGGTGCAGAACCCGCTGCCGCGCGCGACGCCGGCCGAGACGCTGCAGATCCTCGCCGAGGTGCTCACCCCCATGGCGGCGAAGGGGCCGATCACGCGACGGCCCGGCGTCGTGGCCGCCGTCGAACGGCTCGACCTGGAGGGCCGTGCGGTGCGCCGGGTGCAGGCGCTGGCGGAGAAGTACGGCCGAGGACCTCTGCTGGTGCCGCTGCCCGGCCGGCCGCTGGCGCTGGTGCTGGACCCGGAGCATGTGCACCGGATCCTGGACCGCACCCCGGAGCCGTTCGCCGCCGCGGAGACCCTCAAGCGCCATGCCTTGCAGCACTTCCAGCCGGGGGTCTCACTGATCTCCCACGGCGGGGACCGGGCGGTGCGGCGTCGGCTCAACGAAGCGGTCCTCGAACCGGAGCATCCGGTGCATCGGATGGCGGAGTCCTTCCTTCCTGTGGTCCACCAAGAGGCCGACCAGATGCTCGCCGAGGCCGACGACGACGGCGGCGCCCTCGACTGGGAGCGGTTCAGCAGCGCGTGGTTCCGGATCGTGCGGCGGCTGGTGCTCGGTGACTTCGCCCGCGACGACGAGGAGCTGACCACGCTGCTGGACGAGCTGCGTGAGCGCGGGAACCTCGCCTTCCTGCGTCCGGTGGACGACGAGGCTCGGGAAGACTTCCTGGACCGGATCCGCGACGCGTTGGACCGTGCCGAGCCCGGCAGCCTGGCCGCCGTCATGGCGCAGGCCCAGGAGCAGGACGCGGACGGGGCCCTGGATGCCGACGGCGGCCGACCGGAGCACCAGGTGCCGCAGTGGCTCTTCGCCTTCGACCCCGCCGGCATGGCCACGTTCCGGGCGCTGGCGCTGCTGGCCTCGCATCCGGCGCGGCTGCGCAGCGCGCGCCTGCAGGCCGAGGACGAATCCGGCGGGGGAGTGGCCCGACTGGAGCTGCTCCGCGCCACGGTGCTGGAGGCTCTGCGCCTGTGGCCCACCACCCCGCTGATCCTGCGCGAGACCACCATGGAGGTGGAGTTCGAGCACGGGATCATGCCCGCCGGCGTCTCGGTGCTGATCTTCGCGCCCTACTTCCACCGTGACGAGCGGAATCTGGACTTCGCCCACCGCTTCGCCCCGGAGGTCTGGGAGGAGGGGCTGCGTCGGGACGCGCAGGGAGACCCGCAGCGGGACGCCGACGGGGAGGCCTGGCCGCTGATGCCGTTCAGCCTGGGGACGGGCATCTGTCCGGGGCGGCAGCTGGTGCTGCTGGTGACCTCCAGCCTGCTGGCCCGGGTGCTGGAGAGCCGCGAAGTGGACCTGCTCTCGCACAGCCTGGGGCGGGAGAAGGAGATGCCGTCCCTGCTGGACCCCTATCGGCTGAGGTTCCGGCTCTCTGAGCGGTGATGCTGGACGGTGAGGCTGAGCGGTGAGGCAGGATGGGGGGATGTCTCGCTTCAGCATCCGCTCCGATGACTCCGCCCAGTCCCTGGAGGAGATCTGGCCCCCGTTCGGGCTCCGCATCGACACCCCGCGGCTCGCCCTGCGCGTGATCCGGGAGACCGACTTCCCGGACTACGTGGCCGCCGCGACCTCCGGTGTGACGCGGACCGAACGGAATCCCTTCGCGCATGCCTGGAACGAGAAGTCGCCCGAGGAGCTGGTGCGTGCGTCGCTGCCCTGGCTGTGGTCCAGTCGGGAGAAGATCGGGCCGACGTCCTGGCTGCTGATGCTGGGCGTGTTCCTCAAGCCCGAGGCCGCCGCTGACGACGGCGCTGACGGCGCCCCTGCCGCTGACGGTGCCGCCGGCGTCGTGCGTGACGGGGAGCGGCTGATCGGCATGCAGGACTGCGGCGCTGAGCACTGGCCGGTGCTGCGGACCGTCACGTCCGGCAGCTGGCTGCGCGCCGATGCGCAGGGGAACGGCTACGGCCGGGAGATGCGCGCCGGCATGCTGCTCTGGGCGTTCGACCACTTCGGGGCCGAGTACGCGGCCTCCGGGGCCTATGAGTGGAACGAGCGCTCGCGGCGGGTGTCGCTCGGGCTCGGCTACCAGGTGGTGGGACGCAGCCGCGTGCCGGACGCCCACGCGGAGCAGGCGCAGTGGCATGACGACTACCGGCTGCCGGCCGCCGATCTGGTGCGCCCGGACTGGGAGGTCCAGGTCCAGGGGTCGGACCGGCTGCGGGCGTTCTTCGACGGCTGACGTCCGGCCGAGACGCGCGGCGCCCCGGACCGCCCCGACTACCCGGACCGCCCCGACTACCCGGACCACCCCGGCGATCGTCTCTCAGTGAGAGATCGTCGCCCGATCTGGGGACGATCTCTCACCGGGAGACGATCCGTGGCAGAGGGATGCGGCAGGATGAGGATGTGCAGACTTCCACTGGCTCTTCCGTCCGGACGTCCCCCTCTCTGCGGCCCTCGAGGGGGCCCACGACGTCGGGCCGCCCGGTGAGCGTCACCCAGGACTGGGTGCGTCGCGCCGTCGTGGCCGCGCAGCGGATCCCTCCTGCCGACGGCGCCGACGCCGGCCTGCGGGACAGCGGCTTCGCCACCGATGCCGCCGACGTGCTGCGGGACATCGGCCTGATCCAACTCGACCCACTGATGCGGGTCTCCACCGCCCAGCGGCTCACCTGCCTGACCCGACTGCCCCGCACGCACCGGGCCGACGACGTCGACGGCTCCCTGTGGCCACAGGGACGTGTGGCTGCCTTCGAGTCCTTCACCAAGGTGGCCTGCGTCTTTCCGATCGAGGACTGGCCGTTGCTGCGGCTGCGGAGAGAGCGTCAGGCCGCCGGGCATCGTCGGGAGATGCCGGTCGCGATGGTGGAGCAGATCCGCCAGGTCGTCTCCGAGGCGGGGCGCGGCGTGCAGATCGGCGCCATCGAGTCGCAGGTGGGCGACGGTGAGCGGACCACCGGTTGGAACTGGACGCAGGTCAAGGTCGTCGCCGAGCTGATGGTCCGCACCGGGGAGCTGGTGATCACCGCCAGGGACGGCACCACCCGGCTGTTCGACCTCCCCGAGCGGGCGCTGCCCGCCCAGGTGCGGGAGGCCGCGGAGCTGCCCGATGACGAGCTGCGTGCCGCCCTGGCCCGCCGTGCCGCAGCCAACCTGGCGGTGATGACCCGGGCGGACTTCGCCCACCACTACCACCTCACCGCCGAGGACGCTGCGGCCGGCATCGCGCTCGCTGGGCTCGTACCCCTGGAGGTCGAGGGGTGGGATGCCCGGCACGAGGCGTACTGCCTGCCGGAGCTTCTCGACGGTGAGCTGCCCGACCCCACGGCCCAGGGCGTGCTGCCTGGACCGGCCGCGCATGCCGCGCATACCGCCGTCGACGTCGGTGACGGCGTGGGCGGGGCCCGTCAGCAGTGGGGCGTACCGCGGGAGGCGCGGCTCATCGGCCCCTTCGACCCGCTGCTGCGTGACCGTGGCCGGGCGCGCCGGGTGTTCGGCTTCGACTACCTCTTCGAGGCCTATGTCCCGCGGGCGAAGCGGGTGTACGGGCACTATGTGATGGGCGTGCTCTCCGGCGGGAGGATGATCGGCCGGGTGGACATCCAGCGGGTGGGCGCTGAGCTGCGCATCAACGGGGCGTTCCCGGAGTCCGGCGTGCCGCGTCGGGTCCTGCTGCCGCGGGTCCGCGGCGCTGGGAAGACGCTGGCTCGGCAGCTGGGCGCGGAGCTGGTGATGCCTGACTCGTGATGCCGGGCTCGTGATACCTAGTGGGTGATGCGGCCGAGGCTTCAGGCGGGGCTCCGGACGGGGCTCCGGGCTCTCCGCCCTGGCCGAGTTGGTCGGACGTTGTGGAAACTCGAGTCGATCGAGCCGAGTTGTGGATATCTGGGACCCATTCGGCGGCACATACGGCGCCGCGCGTGAGGACTCAGAGCGTGAGGGCTCAGAGCGTGAGGGTGAACAGCTCGCAGGTGGTGTCGTAGTAGCGGTCGGTGGTGCCCTGGTGGACCATCCCGATCCGTGCGGCGACCCGCTGCGAGGCCACATTCCGCGGATGGGTCACCGCGACCACCTCCGTGAGCCCGCGGCGCCGGGCGTGGGCCAGCAGGGCGCGCGCCGCCTCGGTGGCGTAGCCGTGGCCCCAGGCGTCGGGGTGCAGGTGCCAGCCGATCTCGGTGTCCTGGGCGAGGCCTGCCTGGGCGCGAGTGTCGGCCAGGCGGACGGACCAGGGGATGGGCTTGAGCAGGGCGAACCCGAGCGGCCGTCGGCCTTCCACCGTCTCGACCAGCCAGATCCCTGCCGCTCGTCCGGCTGCGGCCCGGTACCGGTGGATGCGGGCCAGGGCCTGCTCCCGGGTGGTCTCCACCCAGTCGGTGGTGCCGATGAACTCGGTCACCTCCGGGCGGGCGTACAGGTCCTGGACGAATGCGGCGTCGTCCTCCGTCACGGCGCGCAGTCGCAGTCGCGTGCTCAGCAGTGTCGGCAGGTCCGGGGGCGTCACCACTCCAGCGTAGCGCGCATCACATCTACTACACTGCGTAGAAATTCCATGCCGTTGTCGTCGCACCCCATCGAATGAGGACCCATGCCCGCGCAGCCTCAGCCCGCACGATCTTCCGCCCGCGCCCTGCGATGGGCTGGAGCGGGGATCCTGATCGCTCTGATCCTCGCCGTCGTGCTGATCTCGGTGCTGGGTGGCGGCGATGACGCTCCCGAAGACGACGCTCCCGAGGGCGGCGCCCCCGGCGGCGACATGGCCGGGCACGACGCCGATGCCGACGAGGCGTCAGAGGCCCGGATGGAGCACATCCACGGCCTGGGGGTCGACCCGTCAGACGGTGCGCTGCTGATCGCCACCCACTATGGGCTCTTCCGGATGGGTGACGGCGCCCCGGAGCGGGTCTCCGAGGTCCAGGACTTCATGGGCTTCACCGTGGTGGACGAAGATCGGCTGCTGGCCTCCGGCCATCCGGGCCAGGGGCAGGACGCGCCGTCGAACCTGGGGCTCATCGAATCCACCGACGGCGGCGCCACCTGGGAGGAGGTCTCCCTCGGCGGGGAGGCGGACTTCCATGGGCTCGACGCCGTGGGGGAGCGCGTCTACGGGGTGGACTCCACCAGCGGCGGCCAGCTGATGGTCAGCGACGACGGCGGCGAGACTTGGGAGTCCCCGGACGTTCCCGCGATGGCCGGCGTCGCCGTGGACCCCCGCGACCCGGACACCCTGCTGGCCACGACCCCGGATGGGCCGATGCTCAGCACCGACGGCGGGCAGAGCGTCACGGCCCTGGAGGATGCTCCGCTGCTGCTGATCGCCGACTGGGCCGCCGACGGCACCCTCTATGCCCTGGACCCGGCCGCGGGGCTGCACCGCAGCGACGACGACGGCGCCACCTGGGACGAGGTTCCAGGGTCCGCGGAGCTGCCGGAGGGCTACCCGGAGGCGGTCTATGGCGTGGACGCGGATGAGCTGTGGGTGGCCGTCGAGGGGTCCGTGCTGCACAGCACCGACGGCGGAGAGAGCTTCGAGACCGTCCACGCCGAGTGAGCCGAGCGTCTCACGGGATAGGGTCATAGGAGACCTGAGCGACGTCGAGGGGAAAGCGGAGTCTCGTGTGATGGACGACCGAAACCGAGACCGCCGCCTGCCGGACGTGGGAGGCAGTGGCGGACGCCCCATGTTCGCCGACCCGAAGACGATCCTGCTCGGCGGCGTGATCCTGGCTGTGGTGCTCGCCGTCTCCCTGATCATCAGTTCCTGACCCCATCCTGGTGAGAGGGTGCGTTTCGGCCGGGCGGCGCGAGGGCTGCAGGTGCCGGCGTCGTCGTGCGCGCACCCCGCCCCGGTGATCTGTGTACGCTGGCTTCGAGCAATCCACGTCTTTCCCAAGGAGGCCCCCTGTGTCGCTGACCCGCGATGTGACCATCGAGATCCCCGCCGGCTCCCGGGTGAAGTACGAGATCGACCACGAGACCCACCGTCTCCGCCTCGACCGCGTGCTGTTCACTCCGATGCAGTACCCGACCCACTACGGCTACTTCGACGACACCCTCGGTGAGGACGGCGACCCGCTGGACGCCCTGGTCTACATCCCCGGCGTCGACCTGATCCCCGGCGTGGTCGTGGAGGCCCGCCCGATCGGGGTGCTGAACATGACCGACGACGGCGGCGGCGACGCCAAGCTGGTCTGCGTCCCCGACGACAAGCGCTTCGACCACATCCAGGAGCTGGAGGACCTCGGCGAGTTCCTCAAGGAGGAGATCGAGCACTTCTTCACCCGCTACAAGGACCTCGAGCCCGGCAAGTGGGTCAAGATCGAGGGCTGGGAGGGCCGCGAGGCCGCCGAGGCCGAGCTGCAGCGGTCCATCGAGCGCTACGGCAAGTGACCCCGGCGCACTGACCCCGGGCTCAGCCGAGCTGATCCGCCGCCCTCCCGAGGCGGTCCACACGACGACGGCGCGTCGCCTGCCCCAGGCGGCGCGCCGTCGTCGTGCGCGGGGGAGCAGCTGCGGCACCGCCGACGCCCAGCCACCTGTGGTGTGATGGATCCATGGAGCACACTGCCGCTGAGTCCTCTCCCGCCGACCTGCTCATCGCCTGGGACGTCGCCGAACGGTCCGCCGCACGGCTGGTGCCCCCTGGGCCGCGGCTGGGCGCCCGTGAGGCGGCAGCCGAGGTGGCCGCGCTGCGCCGAGCGGCATGGGAGAGCGTGGAGCACGTCCACCGGATCACCGAGCTGGAGGCGGCGGCCGGCCTGGGCGCCGGCTCCGAAGCGGGCAACTCGGACACGTTCATCGTGGACCGCGCCACCTGGGCCAAGGCCAACGCCGCCTCGTTCCGGCGACTGCTCACGCCCGCTCTGGAGGAGGCGGTGGCGGCGAAGCCGGAGATGCTGCGTCCCGGCAGCACCAGCCAGGTCCTCGGCTCCGGTGTGGCCGGCTCTGAGCTGGGGGCAGTGCTGGGCTTCCTCTCCGCCAATGTGCTGGGCCAGTTCGACCCCTTCGCCCCCGACGGCGGCCGGCTCATGCTGGTGGCCCCCAATGTGGTGATGATCCGGCAGGAGCTGAACCTGGAGCCCGAGGACTTCCGCCTGTGGGTGTGCCTGCACGAGCAGACCCACCGGGTGCAGTTCGCCGCCGCGCCCTGGCTGCCGGAGCATCTGCTCGGGCTGATCGGGACGCTCTCCAGCTCCACCCTGGGGGCGGCGGACTCGATGGGCGAGCGGCTGGCCGAGGCGCTGCGCCACCTGAAGGAGGAGCTGCAGCGCGGCCGTGCCGCGGCCGGGACGCAGGATGACGGTGCGGGACACGACGGTGCGGGTGCTGACGGGGACTCCGACGACGAGGGCCCCGGACCGCAGCGCAACCGACTCATCGAACTCATCGGCAGCGAGGAGGCCCGCGAGGCGTACTCGCAGATCACCGCCGTGATGAGCCTGCTCGAAGGCCACGCCAACCACGTCATGGACGCCGTCGACTCCTCCATCGTGCCCTCGGTGAAGACCATCCGTCGGCGGTTCCAGGAGCGCGGCAAGCACCGCAGCGTCCTGGAGCGCTGGGTGCGTCGGCTGCTGCAGCTGGAGGTGAAGGCCCGCCAGTACACCGACGGGCAGCGCTTCGTCGGCCACGTGGTGGAGGCTGTCGGCATGGCCCGGTTCAATCAGATCTGGACCAGCGCCGAGCACCTGCCCACGGAGGAGGAGCTGCACGACCCCGACCGTTGGATCACCCGCATGGGATTCGACGCCGACTCCGAGGGCTGAGATGGCCGCGCTGCCCCCGGTGGTCGGTGCGGCCCGCCGCGCCGTCGCAGAGATGCTGGACCCCGACCGGCCGAACCTGGTCGCCTGCTCCGGCGGGGCCGACTCGTTGGCGCTCGCGGTGGCCGCGGCGCACCCCCACCGTCGCGGGGACGCGACCGTGGGCGCCGTCGTCGTGGACCACCGGCTGCACCCGGACAGCGCGGCGGTCACCGCCGCCGCAGTGGACCAGCTGCGCGGGCTGGGCCTGGAGCCCGTGCTGAGCCTGACCGTCGACGTCGACCCGGACTCTCCGCAGGGCCCGGAGGCCGCCGCCCGGCGGGCCCGCTACGAGGCCTTCTCCCGGGCGATGGCCCAGACCGGCGCGTCACGGGTGTTGCTGGCGCACACCCGCGACGATCAGGCCGAGCAGGTGCTGCTGGGGCTGGCCCGCGGCTCGGGCACCCGATCGTTGGCGGGCATGCCCGCGGTGCGCGGCCCCTTTCGGCGTCCCCTGCTGGGGCTCGGTCGGGAGGACACCGAGGCGATCTGCCGGTGGGCCTCGCTGACCCCGTGGCAGGACCCCGCGAACAGCGACCCCCAGCTCCTGCGCTCCCGGGTGCGCACCGAGATCCTCCCGCTGCTGGAGGAACGGCTGACGCCCGGGGTGCGCCAGGCTCTGGCACGCACGGCGCAGATCGCGGCCGAGGACGCCGACCTGCTGGACGCCCAGGCCCAGGATCTCTTCTCCCAGCTGATGGAGGACCCCGACGACGTGGGCCGGCTGCGCCTGCCGCTGGACCGGCTGGCGGAAGCCCCTGCGGCGCTGCGGCGGCGAGTGATCGCGCTGGCCGTGGTGGCCGCCGGCGGGGCGGCGCCGTCCTTCGAGAGGCTGAGGGCGGTGGAGTTGCTGCTGGCCCGGCAGGGGTCGGCGGGGCCCATCCAACTGGAGGGGCACGTCGCGGCCCACCGGGGCACGCACGATTCGCCCGACTATGGAAAACTGGTCCTCGTTCCTCGGGGTGCCGCCGCGCCGGAGTCCTGAGGGCCCGGCACTGCGCCGGAGAAGCCTACTGCCGTCCGGGCGCATCGCCCGGCACCTGCCCAGACTGAGGAGCGCATCAGCACTCATGGACGCCCAGGACGTCACTGCAGACCTGACCGAGGTCCTCTACACCAAGGAAGAGATCGACGCGCGCGTCAAGGAGCTCGCCGCGCAGATCGATCGGGACTACGAGGGCAAGGACATCTTGCTCGTGGGTGTGCTGAAGGGGGCGTGCATGGTCATGGCCGACCTGTCGCGCGCCCTGACCAGCCACGTCACCATGGACTGGATGGCGGTGTCCTCCTACGGGTCCGGCACCAAGTCCTCCGGTGTCGTCCGCATCCTCAAGGACCTCGATGCCGACCTGATGGGACGTCATGTGCTCATCGCCGAGGACATCATCGACTCCGGACTCACCCTGTCCTGGCTGAAGTCCAACCTGGAGTCCCGCGGGCCGGCCTCGGTGGAGATCTGCACCCTGCTGCGCAAGCCGGAGGCCGTGAAGGTGGACATCGACGTCAAGTACGTGGGCATGGACATTCCCAACAAGTTCGTCGTCGGCTACGGCCTGGACTTCGCAGAGAAGTATCGCAACCTGGACTGCGTGGGCATCCTGGCCCCGCACGTCTATCAGTGACGCGCTGAGCCGGGGGCTGCGAGCCCGTAGACTGGCAGGCGGATCACGCCGCACCACGGGTCCCTCCGGGAGGCTGCCGGCTGCGGCGTGATGCGCATTCTGCTGTCGAACGGGTGAGGTGAGCTGTGGCGTCGTCGGAGACGCGGTCGCCCGGCTCCGGGTCCGGCCTGGGAGTCGGATCAGGCTCGGTGCAACCGGTCAGCAAGGCGGCCGCGGCCTATGCCTCGTTGCGCAAGAGCATCCGGGTCGGTGACCTGGAGCCTGGGGAGCGGGTCACCCTCAAGCGGCTCTCCGAGCATCTGGGGATGAGCCTGACGCCGGTGCGGGAAGCGCTGAGCCGGCTCGAGTCCGAGGGGTTCGTGGTCCACGACCCCCACCGAGGGACCTCCATCGCCGAACTGACGCCGGCACGCATCGAGCAGGTGTACCGGCTGCGCGGCGTCTTGGAGCCGATGGCCGTCCGTCTGGCGGGAGAGCGGGCGACGCCTGCCGACATCGACCGGCTGCGGGAGCTCGTCCTCGCCTGCGACGAGGCCACCACCCCGCTGGAGGTGGTGGAGAACAACGAGGATCTGCACCTGGCCATCTACCGGCTCAGCGGAGACTCCCTGCTGCTGGGGTTCATCGATCAGCTCTGGGCCGGCATGCCCTACCCCTCGTTGGGGCTCTACGGCTCCCAGTCCCGGGTGAGCCAGTCCTCCCAGGAGCATCACCGCATCGTGGAGGCGATGGCGGAGGGACGGCTCGACGACGCCGCGGAGACGATGCGCCTGCACATCGATCACGGCCGCGCGGCCGCCCTGAAGAACCTCGACGCGGACTGAGCGCCGGGGTCGGGGGCGGCCCGTGTCATGGGCTCCTTCCCGTGGCGCTCTCCCGTGGGTCCCTCCTGTTCCTCCTCACGTGACGTCCTCTCATCGAGGAGTCACTTCCCGGCACATCTCCCTCCAGGTGACGCGCGTCAGCCCCGTGAGGTGCAGGGGAAAGTGACTCCTGGATGCGCATCGAGCCTCCGGATGCCCGTTCTGAGGGTGATTCCGCGCACTGTGTTGATATTTTATAAAGTGCAGACTAGTGTCATGGCCGTCACAGTGTGTGAGATGCATGACAGGAGCGCGCGAGCACGCCCATCCATCCGTGGGGCCGGGCTGCGGGAGCGCGCATGACGATGGGGAGACATCCATGGACCAGACGCCGCAGTCGACACGGCCGTCGACGCCGCAGTCGACACCGCCGACCTCCGATGAAGCTCAGGTCGGAGGTGCCGACGACCAGCGCCGCGAGTCGGCCGAGACCGCCGCGAGTGGGACCGCCGGTGCGGCCGCGAGCACCGCCGCGGACCGGCTTGCCGCCGAGTTCGCCCGTCCGGAGAGCTGGACTCGCATCATGGGGCTGCCCATCGGGTGGTTCGCCGTGCTCTTCGCTGTCGTGGCCGCCTGTGCCGCTCTGGGGGCGCTGCCGCCGACGATGCTCGGCGGCTTCGCGGTGGTCATCCTCATCGGGGCGCTGCTGAACTGGATCGGCGGCCGCGTGCCGGTGCTGCGCAACTACGGACTGCCCACGGTGCTGTGCATCCTGACCCCGGCGGTGCTGCTGCATCTGGGCCTGTTCCCGACCTCCTTCGCCGAGACCATGGAGGTCTTCACCGACGGCGGTCAGATCGGGTTCATCGATCTCTACATCGCCAGCCTCATCGCCGGCTCGATCCTGGGGATGCCGCGGGCGCTGCTGCTCAAGGCCGGTGCGCGCATCGCGGTGCCGCTGCTGGGTACGATCATCGCGGTGTTCACCGTGATCGGGCTGGTCGGCACGGCCCTGGGCTTCGGCCTGCGGGAGTCCGTGCTGTTCATCGCCGCGCCGATCATCGGCGGAGGCGTCGGTGCCGGAGTGGTCCCGATGTCCGGGATCTATGCGGACCAGATGGGCGGCGACGCCGGCTCCTACGTGGCACAGCTGATCCCAGCGGTGATCATCGCCAACGTGCTGACCATCCTCTGCGCCGGCATCTTCAACGGCATCACCTATAAGGGCCAGCAGTTCTTCCTCGGCTTCAACGGCAACGGGCAGATCGTCCGCGTGCAGGGCCGGACGGACCAGTTCACGACCAAGCCGAAGGCGACTATGGGGGCCTTCCCGGTGCTCCTGGTGGGCCTGACCATGGCCTGCACGCTTTTCCTGCTGGGCACATTGGTGGCCGAGTTCGTCCCGGGCATCCATGCCTATGCCTGGACGATCCTGCTGGCGGCGCTGATCAAGATCTTCGGCCTGGTGCCTGAGGCGTTCGAGGATGCGGTCTCCACGTGGTTCGCCTTCGTCTCCTCCACGCTGACCCCGGCGCTGCTGGTGGGCATCTCCATCACCTACTTCGAGTTCGACGAGCTGGGCGCGCTGCTCTCCGACTGGCGCTATCCGGTGCTGGTGGCGCTCGCCGTCGTCGTCGCGATCCTCGTAGCGGGCACGCTCGGCTGGCTGGTGAAGATGTACTTCGCCGAGACCTCGGTGGCGATCGGCATGGGCATGACGGACATGGGAGGCACCGGGGACGTCGCCGTCGTCTCCGCGGCCAACCGGCTCGAGCTCATGCCCTTCCTGCAGGTGAGCTCGCGGATCGGCGGGGCCCTGGTGCTGCTGACGGTCTCGGTGCTCATCCCGTTCCTGAACTGAGGTTCTGCGTCTCGCTCGATGCCCGCGCCCGGCTCGGCAGTGTTGAGAATAATTCGCAACAGCGTACTATGGCGGAGTGACCCAGCGCCCTCCCATGCTCTCCGCCGATCTGCGCCGGGGCCCCGCGCCCTCCGCCGACGCCGGCCCCGCCCCCTCCGCCGAGGTTCCCTCCGTCGAGGCCGCCTCCGCCGTCGCCCCGGCGGCCGCCACGGGGGAGTACGTGGAGAACCACGCACTCAGCAGCACCGGCCGGCGGGTGGCCGCCACTCGCCGCTGGGTGCTGCGCTTCCAGCGCCTGATCGTGGCCCTGCTGCTGGGCGGCATCGTCGCCATCGTGCTGCTCTCGGTCTCCACCGGGCCCATCAGCCTGAGCATGAGTGATGCCGGGCGCCTGATCCTCGGGCATCTGATCCCCGGCATGCCGTGGATGAGTGACGGCACCTACACCGGCTTGGAGGATCAGGCGGTCTGGCACTTCCGGCTCCCCCGAGTCCTGCTGGCCCTGATCGGCGGCGCCGGCCTCGCGCTGGCAGGTGCCCTCATGCAGGCGGTGGTGCGCAATCCGCTGGCCGAGCCCTACCTGCTCGGAGTCTCCTCCGGGGCGGGCCTAGGTGCGGTCGCCGTCATCTCCTTCGGCTCGGCGGCTCTGGGCGGGCTGTCGATCTCCCTGGCCGCCTTCGTGGGTGCTCTGGCGGCCACCGGCGCCGTGTTCCTCTGCGCCCGGCAGGACGGCGTGGTGGTCCCCACCCGGCTCATCCTCGCCGGGGTGGCGCTGGGCTCGCTGCTCAGCGCGGTCACCAGCTTCCTGACCCTGACCGGCGACGCCCACCAGGTCTTCTCCGTGATGTTCTTCCTGCTGGGCAGCCTCTCGGCGGCCTCCTTCGGCCAGCTGGTGCTGCCGACGATCGTGCTGGTGGGAGTGCTGGTCTTCGCCGCGCTCAACGCCCGGGGTCTGAACGCGCTGATGGCCGGGGATGAGACCGCCACAGCTCTGGGCGTCAACGTCCATGCCCTGCGACTCGGTTCCCTGGCGTTGGCCGCCCTGCTCACCGCCTCGGTGGTGGCGGTCTGCGGCGGCATCGGCTTCGTCGGGCTGATCATCCCGCACACCGCCCGGCTGCTGGTGGGCTCGGACCACCGGTTGATGCTGCCGGTCGCAGTCCTCGGAGGCGCTCTGTTCCTGGCGGCCGCGGATCTGGCGGCCCGCACCGCCGCCGCACCCACGGAGGTGCCCATCGGGATCTTCACCGCCGCCGTCGGGGCCCCGTTCTTCCTGTGGCTGCTGCGCCCCGGCCGCACTCGTGGGGGTCTGGCCGGCCTGCTGCGCCGCCGTCAGGTGGTGGACGCGTGAACCCCCGGCAGCATGGTCCGGGGGAGGGGCTCCGCTTCGACGGCGTCACCGTGGAGCGCGCCGGTCGCAGGCTGGTCGACGACGTCGGCTTCACCGCGCCGGCGGGCCAGGTCACCGCCCTGGTGGGCCCCAACGGCTCGGGGAAGTCCACCCTGCTGAAGACCGCCTACCGGCTCATCCGCCCCGACGCCGGCGCCGTGAGCCTCGACGGCGAGGACCTGTGGCAGCTGCCGCGGCGGCAGGTGGCCCGGCGGGTCGCCGTCATGGCGCAGGAGGCCCAGACCGTGGTGGACAGCGCCGGGATGGGCCAGTCCGTGCTGGACATCGTCCTGATGGCGCGCTCCGTGCACCATTCCGGCTTCAGCCCGGACACTGATGCCGACCTGGACGTCGTCGTGCGCAGCCTGGAGACCGCCCGCGCGGGGCACCTGGCGGACCGCGGCTTCGCGGAGCTCTCCGGCGGGGAGAAGCAGCGGGTGCTGCTGGCCCGGGCGCTTGCCCAGGGAGCCGGAACGCTGCTGCTGGACGAACCCACCAATCACCTCGACATCGCCTTCCAGATGGAGCTGCTGCACATCGTCCGGGAGCTGGGACGGACGGCGATCGTCGCCGTGCATGACCTCAACCTGGCGCTGGCCTACTGCGACCACGCCGCCGTGCTCTCCTCCGGACGGCTGGTGGATCACGGGCCGGTGGAGCAGGTGCTGACCGCGGCGCAGGTGCGCACCGCCTTCGGGGTGCACGCCACCACCATGCGCCTCCCCGGCCGGGAACAGACGCGCCTGGCCTTCGAGCGCCTCGAGGCCTGAGCCCTGACACGGCCGTGATGCGACCTCGCAGCACGGCCCGACCACCCCTGATCGAAAGGACATCCATGCAGATGACGACGACCGCCCGCCCCCGGCGCCTCAGCCTCGCCGCGATCGCGGGCGCGAGCCTGCTGCTGACCGCCTGCGGGACCGGGGTGCAGGACGCCTCCGACGATGCCGCCGGCGCTGACGACGGAGGCACGGCCGCCGTCGACGTCGCCCTGGAGAACTGCGGGCAGGAGCTGGAGTTCGAGGCCGCGCCGCAGCGGGCGGTCGGGATGAGTCCGGCACAGACCGAGCTGCTGGTGCGGCTGGGGCTGGGGGACCAGGTGGTCGGTGTGGCGCAGACCTCCTCCTCGGAGCTGCCCGAGGACGTCAGCGCGCAGCTGGGGGCGGCGGAGGAGCTCAGCGATGACCTGCCGCCGTCGCGGGAGGTGCTGCTGCAGGTGGAGCCGGACTTCGTCTACGCCCCCACCAGCTATGAGTTCAGTGCGGATCAGGGCTTCGCCAGCATCGAGCAGCTCGACGAGGCCGGGGCGGCGTCCTACATCGCCACCGGCGGCTGCTTCGAGCGCCGCTCGGAGGGCACAGTGGAGGACCTGTTCACCGACATCGAGAACCTGGGAGAGATCTTCGCCGCCGAGGAGGCTGCGGAGGAACTCATCGAGGACGGCCGGGAGCGCCTGGAGGACGCCGCCGAGCTGAGTGAGGGCGCCGAGCCGCTGACCGTGGCGCAGGTCTACGTCGAAGGAGACACGCTCTCCGTGGTGGGCGGCGGTGTGGAGTACGACATCATCGCCCAGGCCGGCGGGGAGAACGTCTTCTCCCCAGATGAGGACCAGTTCGACTCCTTCGTCTTCGCCCAGATCAGCGCGGAGGAGCTGGCTTCCCGGGACCCGGACGCGATCACCTTCGGCGTGGAGGACGCGGCACATGAAGAGGCCACCCGGGAGTATTTCGCGCAGAACCACCCGGAGGTCCAGGCGGTCCAGGAGGATCGGCTGATCCCGGTGCCGAACCACCACCTGTTCCCCGGCTCGCTGCAGAACATCGACGCCGTCGAGCGGGTGGCCGAGGGGCTGTACGGGGGCTGAGTGCGCCGGGGCGTGCCGGGTCCCCGATCGACGGCGCTCACAAAGCGATGATCCGATCCGAGCTCGCCACCGTGCTGGCTCGATGCGAGACCGTCAGCACGGTGCAGTCCAGGGAGCGGATCAGGGCGGTGATGTCGGCCTCCGACTCGGCATCGAGGCTGGCGGTGACCTCGTCGAGGATGAGCAGCGCGGGGCGCCGGGCCAGGGCGCGGGCCAGGCAGAGCCTGGCGCGCTGGCCGCCGGAGAGTCGCAGTCCGGTCTCGCCGAGCTCATCGTCCAGGCTGATCCACTCATCGGCTTCGACGGCGGCCAAGGCGTGGTGGAGGTCGGCTTTCGTCAGTGCCCCCTCCGGCGCCCCCAGACGCAGGTTCTGCGCCACGGTGCCGCGGAAGAGCCTCGACTCCTGGTCCACCACCGCCACCCGTGCGCGGAGCTCCTCCTCGGGAATCTTCTCAGGGCTCCGGCCCGACTCGGGGTCGTCGGCGCCGAACAGCACCGCCTCGCCTGCACTGGGGCGCCACAGCCCCGCCACCAGATTGATCAGCGTGGTCTTCCCGACGCCGGAGGGCCCGGTGATGGCCACATGCTCACCGGGTCGGACGGTGATCTCGGGGTAGCGCAGCTCCCCACGGCCGGGGTGGCGGTGTCTCAGCCCGCTGACCCGCACGCCCCAGGGGGCCGGAGCAGCGAGGGTGGGACCAGGGGTATGCAGTGCGGCGTCGTCGTGGTCGTGCCCCCGCGGCGTCGTGCTGGAGGCGGTCGTGTCGGGACCAGCCGGCCCGGCGTCGTCGAGCTGCGCGGCCACCCGCGCGGCGGAGGCCTGCAGCGGATGCAGCTTGCCCAGCGTGTCGGCGGCACCGATCAGCGGGGCCAGGCTCATCATCGCCAGGGTGACCGCCGCGGCCACCATCTCCGGGGCGACCGCTGACTCCGGCACGGCCGCGCGGCGCAGCCCCAGCAGGAGCACCAGCAGCAGCGCGGTGACCGTGAGCAGGTCCCGGACGCCGGAGGCGAGGCTCTCCAGCAGCGCCGCGCGGCGCTCCTGGCGGCTGATCCGTGCGGTGCGTCGCGCGGACTCCTCGACGATCCTCCCGGCCAGCGAGAAGCTCAGCACGTCCCGGGCGTTGCCGAGGACATCGGTGAGGAACCGCGAGAGTCGATTCGTCTCCTCCTGCTGCGCCTGGCCAGCCCGGGTCATACGGCGTCGCAGGAACAGGCTGCTGGCCATCAGCACCGCCCCGAGCGCCAGCACCGCCGCGCCCATGGCGGCGTCCAGCAGCCACAGCGCCGCAGCACCTGCCCCGAAGGTCAGCACGGCCGAGGCCATCTGGGCGATGGTGTGGGCGTAGAAGAACTCCAGCTTCTCCAGGTCGGTCAGCGCCGTGGAGGCGGCGTCCCCGGAATGGGCCTGTCGGCCCTCCACCACACGGGCGGCATAGGAGTCGAACAGGTGCATCCGCAGCAGGTCCAGGACCCGGTAGGCCAGGGCATGGGACACATCCATCTCGTGCCAGGTCAGCAGCACTCGGACCACCACCGCCGCGCCCAGTCCCCACCAGAACCCCGACGGCGGCAGCTCCCCGAGCACCACGGCATGCCCCACACCCCAGGCCCCCATCACGGTGATCGCCATGAGCGCCAGCCAGCCCGCCCAGGAGACCAGGCCGGTCCAGAGCATCGGCAGGACCATCGGCCGCAGCAGGCGCAGCAGCACCAGCAGGGGTCTGGCAGGGGCGCCGGGCTCTCCGGCGTGGTCCCCGGGGGTGTGGTCCTCGTGTGTCCGTGCGGCGTCGGCGGTGGCGCTCATGCGTCCTCCTCCTGTGGGGCCGTGGCTGGACCGGCGACGGCCGCGCGGGCAGCCGCGACGACGGGCGGGGCCGCGGCCCCGCCGGGGTGCACTCGCCCGTTCTCCAGGCTCCAGTGATCATCAGCCGCCCGCATGACGTCCTCGCGGTGGCTGATGATCAGCACGATCCGCCCCGCAGCGCGTGCCCGCAGGCGGGCCAGCACGGTCCCCGCGGTGTCCTCGTCGAGTGCACTGGTCGGCTCATCCATCAGGATCACCGGCCGGTCGGCGAGGTAGGCCCGGGCGATGGCCACCCGCTGAGCCTGCCCTCGGGACAGGGAAGCCCCGCCCTCCGCGATCGGGGTGTCCAGGCCCTCGGGCAGCGAGCCGAGCAGCTCGGCGAGTCCGGCGTCGTCGCAGGCGTCCAGGAGCGTCTGCTCGTCCCTGTCGCTGTCCCTGTCGCTGTCCCTGTCGCTGTCCCCGGGCGCCGCCAGGCGCAGATTCTCCCGCAGCGTGCCCGAGAACAGCGACGGCGACTGGGAGACCACCGCGATCTCCTCCGGCAGCGGACGGCGCCCGGCCAGCGTCACCGTCCCGGCCGTGGGCGTCAGCAGCCCCAGGATGATGTCGAAGACGGTGGACTTGCCGGCTCCCGAGGCCCCGGAGAGCACCGTGATCCGCCCCGGCTCGACGGCGATGTCGACCCCCTGCAGCACCGGCGCCACCGTCTGCGGGTACTGATGGTGGACGTCCTTCAGGTGCAGTGCCCCCGGTGCCGGTGCCGGTGCCGGTGCCGGTCGACGTGGCGCCGAGTGCGCAGCGGACGGGTCTGCTGCCGGGGCATCGGTCCGCATCGCCTCACCGTCTTCGTCTCCCGAGGAGTCGAAGGCACCGTGTTCGCCCAAGGCGCCCACCGCGGAGAGCCCCAGGAACCCGGCGTGCCACTGCTGGGACACGTCGCGGATGGGGCGGAACGTCTCCGAGGCCAGCATCAGCATCGCGAAGGTCCGGAACGGGTCCTCGGCGACGGCGCCCAGGGGCGTCGCCAGAAGCCCCTGCGGCTCGGCGCCCGCGGCGGTGAGGATCGCCAGGGCGGCCGCCGTCGCCGTGCCGGCCTGGATCATCAGGTCCAGGATCCCGGTCTCCCACAGGGAGGCTCGCATGGTGCGCACCGTCTCCCGATGCAGCCGCGCGGAGCGGGCCCGCAGCACCCGGCGGCGACCCGGCACGGCGCCGAGCAGCTGCAGGGTGCGCATGCCCTGCAGCGCCTCCTGGATGTCGGCGCTGAGGTCGTCGTAGGACTCCCAGCGCTCCTGTGACCGGCGTGCCATCCACCGGTTGAAGGCCCGGGGCGCCACGACGGCGGTCGCCACGAACGCCCCCAGCACGACGGCGACAGCGGGGGAGAGCACCGCCATGGCCAGCACCAGCAGCGGGCACAGCAGCGCCACCTGCGCCACATGGGGAAGGTAGCGGGTGAGATAGGCGTCCACGCCGTCCACGGCGTCCACCACGGTCAGCCGTGCCGAGCCGGCACGGCCGCGCACATCATGCAGCCGTTCGGGCACGAGTATCCGGCGCAGCACCCGCGCCCGCATCTGCTGGCGCACCGCGGTGCCCAGCGCGGAGGCCAGGTGCTGCTGGTGCTGGCGCAGCAGGAGCCTGCCGGCCGCGGCCGCGGCCAGCACGCCCAGGCAGGCGGCCCCGGCCCCTGGTCGCTGATCGACGACGGCAGCCAGGGTGCCGGCCACGGCCAGCGCCTGGAGGAGGTGGGTCAGCGAGACGCCCACCAGTGCACCGGTGAGCCGGCGGAACCGGCGGGGGTGCTCTCGTGTCAGCTGGACCAGTTCGGGGACGATCATCATGGGGCTCACCTCGGGGTGGGGACGTCCTGTTGAGTCTAATGCGAACCATGTGCAACAAAAGGTCGACGTCGGGAGCCTCATTCCACCTGTCGCGAACGTGACGACGTCCCAGGTGCCGTTGTCAGGCACTGGCAGTACCCTGGTGCGCTAGGTGTACCCCCTTGTGTCTGACGGAGCTGCATGAACTTGAAGAAGATCTTCACCGGTCCGCTGTTCTGGATCCTCCTGGCGGTGGCGGCGCTGCTCATCGTGGTGCCCATGCTGTTCTCCTCGGGCCAGACCGGCGCCCGCGTGGACACCAATGTGGGCATGGAGCTCATCGCCGACGGCCAGGTCTCGGAGGCCAGGATCGACGACGGCGACCACCGCGTGGACCTGCATCTGACCGAGCCCTATGAGCAGGACGGGGAGGAGCTCGGCGACGTCGTCCACTTCCACTTCTCGCAGGCGCGGGCTGAGACCGTCGTCGATGCGATCGCCGAGGCGGACCTGGAGGGCTACACGGACGAGCCGGAGCAGTCGAACTGGCTGCTTTCGCTGCTGAGCTTCATGATCCCCTTCCTGCTGATCGCCCTGCTGTTCATCTGGTTGATCACCCGCATGTCCGGCGGCAACTCGCGGGTCATGCAGTTCGGCAAGTCCAAGGCCAAGATGTTCGACAAGGACATGCCGCAGGTGACCTTCCGCGACGTCGCCGGAGCTGAGGAAGCTGTGGAGGAGCTCCACGAGATCAAGGAGTTCCTCTCCGAGCCGGAGAAGTTCCAGCGCCTGGGCGCGAAGATCCCCAAGGGCGTTCTGCTCTACGGTCCGCCCGGCACCGGAAAGACGCTGCTGGCCAAAGCCGTGGCCGGTGAGGCCGGCGGCGCCTTCTACTCGATCTCCGGCTCCGACTTCGTGGAGATGTTCGTCGGCGTCGGCGCCTCCCGGGTGCGTGACCTGTTCAAGCAGGCCAAGGAGAACTCTCCGGCGATCATCTTCGTGGATGAGATCGACGCCGTCGGCCGCCAGCGCGGCGCCGGCGTGGGCGGCGGCAATGACGAGCGCGAGCAGACCCTGAACCAGCTGCTGGTGGAGATGGACGGCTTCGAGGCGAATGCGAACATCATCGTCATCGCCGCCACCAACCGTCCGGACGTCCTGGACCCCGCCCTGCTGCGCCCGGGGCGCTTCGACCGGCAGATCCCCGTGGAGGCCCCCGACTTCGCCGGTCGCCGGTCCATCCTCGAGGTCCACGCCAAGGGCAAGCCCATGGTGGAGGACCTGGACCTGGAGTCCATCGCTCGCAAGACCCCGGGGTACACGGGTGCGGATCTCGCGAACGTGCTCAACGAGGCGGCCCTGCTGACCGCCCGGTCCAACGCTGACCTCATCGACGACCGCGCCGTGGACGAGGCCATCGACCGCGTGATGGCCGGCCCGCAGAAGCGCACCCGGCTGATGAAGGACCACGAGCGCCGGGTCACCGCCTACCACGAGGGCGGCCACGCCCTGGTCGCCGCCGCCCTGAACTACTCGGCCCCGGTCACCAAGATCACCATCCTGCCGCGCGGCCGCGCCCTGGGCTACACCATGGTGGTCCCGGAGGATGACAAGTACTCCACCACCCGCAACGAGCTGCTGGACCAGATCTCCTATGCCATGGGTGGGAGGGTCGCCGAGGAGATCGTGTTCCACGACCCCTCCACGGGGGCGGCCAACGACATCCAGAAGGCCACCGACACGGCACGGAAGATGGTCACCGACTACGGCATGAGCGCCAGGGTGGGGTCCGTGAAGCTCGGGTCCGGGGACACCAGTCCGTTCCTGGGCCGGGAGATGGCCACCGGCAAGGAGTACTCCGAGGAGCTGGCGGCGATCGTCGACGCCGAGGTCCGCGCCATCATCGAGGAGGCGCACGACGAGGCCTACTGGGCGCTCACGGAGAACCGGCACGTGCTGGACCGACTGGCCGAGGAGCTGCTCCGCGTGGAGACCCTCAATGCCCACGAGGTCGCGGCGATCTTCCATGACGTGAAGAAGCGACCGCATCGGCAGGTCTGGGAGTCCTCCCCGGAACGGCCCATCATCATCACCTCCGAGACCGTCGCGGATTCGCCCGATCCTGCTGACGGGGAGTTCATCGGCACCGAGCCCGGCGAGGCCGCCGGTGAGACGGCTCGCGAGACGGCCGACGAGACCTCTGAGGCCGGGGAGGACGTCCGATGAGCAGCACGATCACCACCCCTGGCAGCCCTGATCTGCCGCAGGACGCTCCGGTGGACCTGCCGCGCATCGAGGCCGCCGTGCGGGAGATCCTGGTCGCCGTCGGCGAGGATCCGGAGCGGGACGGCCTGAAGGACACCCCGGGGAGGGTGGCGCGGGCCTATCAGGAGGCCTTCCGGGGCCTGCATGAGGACCCTGCCGAGCTGCTGGGCACCACCTTCGACATCGGCCATGAGGAGCTCGTCCTCGTCCGCGACATCCCGTTCTACTCCATGTGCGAGCACCACCTGGTGCCGTTCTTCGGCCACGCGCACATCGGCTACATCCCGTCGGCCGACGGAAAAGTCACCGGACTGAGCAAGCTGGCGCGCCTGGTGGACATCTTCGCCAAGCGCCCCCAGGTGCAAGAGAACCTCACCACGGAGGTGGTCGAGGCGCTCATGGCGCACCTGGAGCCGCTGGGCGCGATCGTCGTCGTCGAATGCGAGCACCTGTGCATGTCCATGCGCGGGGTCTCGAAGCCCGGCGCGAAGACCATCACCTCAGCGGTGCGCGGACAGCTCCGTGACGCCGCGACCCGATCGGAGGCCATGAGCCTCATCCTGCACCGCTGAGCATCGCCCGCGCCGCCCCCGACGATGGGGTGCGGACGCGGACGGCGAGCCCTGACCAGGGCGGCCCGGCGGCACACCACCCAAGGAGGACCCTGATGGACACCATGGGCGCAGCCCCGGGCACAGGCCCGAACACCGGACCCGTGAGCGTGGTCCGCCGCGCGGCGGCGAAGAAGACGGTGGCAGACCTGCCCACCGACAGGACCCTGGTGATGGGCATCCTGAACGTCACCCCGGACTCGTTCTCCGACGGCGGCCGGTTCGTGGCCCCGCCGGAGACGGTGGTCGACCACGAGTCCGCCGTCCACGCGGGACTCTCGCAGCACTATGCGGGCGCGGACATCGTCGACGTCGGCGGAGAGTCCACCCGACCCGGCGCCGACCCCGTTGAGCCGGAGGAGGAGCAGCGCCGCATCCTCCCGGTGCTGGAGGCGCTGTTCACCGGTGGCGCGGTGGTCTCGGTGGACACCCGCCACCCCTCCACCGCTGCGGCGGCGATCGCGGCGGCCCCCGGGCCGGAGCACCTGATCATCAACGACGTCTCGGGGATGGTGACCGCCGCGGAGATGCCGCAGGTCGTCGCCGACGGCGGCGTGCGGGTCATCATCACGCACAACCGGGGCGATGCGCAGACCATGCAGTCCCGCGCGCAGTACGACGACGTGGTCGCCGAGGTGGTCGCCGAGCTGCAGCAGATCCGCGACCGCTACCTCGACGCCGGGGTCCCGGCGGAGAGGATCATTCTGGATCCGGGCATCGGCTTCGCGAAGACCGCCGCCCAGAGCTGGGAGCTGCTGCGCCACCTGGACCGCATCGTGGCCCTGGGGCATCCGGTTCTGCTGGGCGTCTCCCGGAAGGGCTTCCTGGGTGAACTGCTGGCCCGCTCCGGCGCCCCGCGCGAGGCTCAGGGGCGGGACGCCGCCACGCTGGCCCTGAACGCCCTGGCGGCCCAGGCCGGCGTCTGGGCCGTGCGTGTCCACGACGTCGAGCCGACGGTAGACGCGATGAAGGCGGTCGGCGCCCTGCGGCGGGCCTGAGCGCCGTCCGGAGGCCGGCGACGGCGGCCCTCCGGTCTCCACGGGTGTTCGTCGGCCTCCGATGTTTTCCTCGGCGCAATGAACCTCATTATGAAGCACTCTTTTCATAAAAATAGCGACGTGGGCCACCCCGTCGATTCGGGCATCTGAGCGCCGAGAGGGTCTGCGTCTTCCCGCAGTCGCCTCAGATGTCATGGCGGCGTGGCAGCTGTCGCGTTTCAGTCCATCGATTCCGGGTGAGGCGCCGGGGGTTGCGGTGAGATGCCGTCTCGACAGGGCGTCGACCCCTGTGGTTACTGGGGAGTCGGGGTTCGTCACCTTCGGTCACGGAGGGGGTTTCTGGTGATACCCGAGGCGGTGATGCTCAAGCGCTTCAGGGCTTGCCTGGCCCGGATGGCTGTCGTGAACGGGCGTGGTGCAGACTGCATCGGCATCTCCAAGCCTCTTGACTGACCTGACGATGGTTGCATAGTGTCACCTTCGGAGGGGAATCCTCCCCGGAGGGCTTGATTCCAGCACCTGTATGGCATTGATGGCATGTCAAGACTGCTTGATGAGCCCTTCGGAATGCGAAAGAAAGGGCATCACAATGACTAGCAGGTTCGCGGACGTCAGCCGGAGATGGCTGAAGACCGCAGCGACGACGGCGGCCACCTCCGCGCTCGTCATCGGCGGCGGCATCGCCACGGCGGCCGCCGGACACGCCGCCAATGACCATGACGGGCACGATGGACACGATGGGCACGAGGGCGGTGACGCCTGCGAGTTCTTCCTGGAGCACATGTGGGCCAACGAGGACGGCATTCCGCTGCTCGGAAGCTTCGCCCACGTGAACGAGTACCACACCGATCCCGCCTACGAGAACCTGGTCCTCTCGCTAGCGAGCGGCGCCATCGGGAACTCCGAGATGCCGATCATCGACATCTACGGCGGGCCCCTGGGCTGGATTCCCGTCTTCAACCCCTCGCACGTCAAGGGCCACAACACCGACTACGTCACGCTGCTGACCTCTTGCGGCGGCATCGGCATCCCGCTGGACAGCAATGATCTGACTGCGTTGGACGTGCCCTCGGCGGACGAGCTGGCGGACCTGTCGGACCTGATCATCCCGGGACTGCCCACCCCGGAGATGCTGACCTCGGACTACCTGTGGGAGACCACTGACGCCTCCGCCATCCTGGACCGGGTCACTCCGGAGACGCTGCTCAACCTGGAGGAGTACGTCGGGTTCGCCGGGGACCACTTCGACACCTGGCGGCTCCTGTGGGAGACCGCGCTGGACGATGTGACCAGCGGCAACCCCACTGGGACCCTGGAGCTGCTGCAGATCACCGAGAACATCAACACCCTGCAGTCGCTCTCCGACGTCGTCGGCGACGACGCCCTGGGTGACCTCCTCGGGGAGGGCGACCTCGGCGAGCTCCTCGACGCCGGTGACCTGGAGAGCATCCTGGAGCTGGACGGGCTCCTGGACGAGAGCGGCCTCGGCGGTCTCCTCGACGCCGGTGAGCTGGACGGCCTGCTGGAGCTCGAGGGCCTGCTCGACGAGGGTGGTCTGGACGGAGTCCTGGATGAGGGCGGTCTTGACGGCCTCGTCGGTGACGGCGGACTGGAGGACCTGCTGAGCCAGGACGGACTGGACGGCCTGCTGGAGCTCGAGGGCCTGCTCGACGAGGGCGGCGTGGAAGGCCTGCTGGGCGGACTCGGTCTGGACGGCCTGCTCGACGGTCTCCTCGGCGGCGACGACGGTCTCCTCGGCAGCGGCGGCCTCGGCGGCCTGCTGGGCGGCGGAGGCGACTCCGGCGACACCGACGGCGATGCCTCCGTCACCACCGAGTACACCGTGCTGCTGGGCGGCACCGAGTCCTCCGGGCTGGGCCAGTGCGACGGCACCCTGACCGGCAATTCGCTGACGGTCAACTGCCTCTACGCCGGCACCACCTCGGACGTCACCGGCGTGACCCTGCACACCGGCGGCAGCGACCTCGAGCTGACGGCCACCGGCGGCACCAGCGGCGCAGCCGGCGGCAGCTTCGAACTGACCGACGAGCAGGTCGCCGCGCTGCAGGCCGGTGACGCAACCGTCACCATCACCACCACCGGTTCTGCCGGCGGTGAGCTCAGCGGCAACGTCTCGCAGTGCGGCTGACTCACTGAGCCCTCAGGTCCGGTGACGTGACCTGACCAGTGCACAGGGGGTGGAACCCCGGGGGAATCCCGGAGTTCCACCCCCTTGTTCTGTGCTCGTCGGTTCTGTGCTCGTCGGCGCCAGTCCTATGCTCGTCGGGGTCGATGATGCGGCGCGGGTTCAGGATCGGCCCGGAATGGGAGAAGGTAGAGGCATGCGCAGCGACATGATCCGCCTGACCGGCGTCACCGCCGTCGGCCATCACGGGGTCTTCGAGTTCGAGAGGCGGCAGGGCCAGCCCTTCCGCGTGGACGCCGAGCTCGCGGTGGACCTGAGGGCGGCCGGCCGTTCGGACGCCCTGCAGGACACGGTCTCCTACGTGGACATCGCGGAGCGCATCGAAGCGGCCATCACCGGGGAACCCTATGACCTCATCGAGGCGCTGGCCCAGAAGATCGCTGCCGACGTCCTCTCCGCCGATCATCGCATCGAGGCGGCGAGCATCACCGTCCACAAGCCGGAGGCGCCTCTGGAGCAGAGCTTCGCCGACGTCGCGGTCACGGTCCACCGGACCCGTGCTGAGCTGCAGGGCGGACGGATCCTCACCCGCACCGCGGCCGTCGGCGGCTATGACACCGTCTCCCTCGCCGACCAGGCCGACGCGGCCGAGGCCGGCGACCAGCACGCCTCTCCCTCGGCGCGGCGCGGCGCCGGGTCCCATGGCGTGGGTCGTGGGTCTGCCCTCCGCGACCCGGACCTGCCCGCGAGCTTCCCGGTGCGCGCCGTGCTCGCGCTGGGCTCCAACCTGGGCGACTCGGCGCAGATCCTCGACGACGCCGTCGCCGCCCTGGACGGGTCCGATCAGGTGGACGTCCTGAACACCTCTCCTCGCGCGCTCACCGCCCCAGTGGGCGGGCCCGTCGGGCAGCCCGACTTCCTCAACCAGGTGGTGGAGGTGGAGACCTCCCTGTCGCCCCACGCCCTGCTCGACGTCGCCCAGCGGATCGAGGCGGAGCACCACCGCACCCGCGAGGTCCGCTGGGGCCCGCGCACCCTCGATGTCGACATCATCACCTACGCCGGGGCGCATGTGGACTCACCCCGGCTGACCGTGCCCCATCCGCGGGCCGCCGAGCGCGCCTTCGTGCTGCTGCCGTGGTCCTGGATGGACCCCATCGCGCTGCTCGACGGCGTCCCGGTGCGGCAGCTCGCCGCCGAGGCCGCCGACGCCGAGGGCGTGCGCCGGGAGGTGGCGCCATGACCAGGCTGCAGCCCATGTGGCTGATGATCATCGCCGGCGCTTCGGCGCTGGTCGGACTCGTGGCCACCGTGCTCATGGTGACCCGAGGTTTCGGCTCTCCCGTGCTGGCCCCGGTCTCGCTGATCACCCTGGGCGGCATCGGGCTGGTGGTCCTGGGCCTGGGTATGGTGGTGTGGTGGGACCAGCGCGGCCTGGAGAAGGACGCTGACCAGGCGCGACGCGACGGTGAGCGACAGGACGCGGACCGGCGCTCCGGGAGACGGGGACCGCGGCGCGGGCGACGTCTGCACCCGCTGGAGGCCGCCCGCGTGGTGGTCGCCGCGCAGGCCTGCGGATATGCGGGTGCGGTGATCGCCGGCTGGCACGCCGGCGTGCTGATCGACCTGGGTCCCACGGCGGGCCTCGCCGCGCCGAACGCCCACGCGGCGCTGCTGATGATCATCGGCGGCCTGGTGTGGGTGATCATCGGGTTCGTGGTGGAGCAGCTCTGCCGCCTCCCGCCGAATCGCGGCGACGACGGCGGAGGGCCCGTCCGGCGGCCCCGCCGTGACTTCGGTCAGGAGCCCGGGACTGCAGGCGGGGCGGCACGCGAAGCCGCTCCTGATGTCGGATCGACCTATGGACACGCGCTGCGCGGCCCGCGCCGCGCCCACGCACGAACTGAGGAGGGACATGCCGGCGGAACCCATTGACCCGGCGGGAGTGACCTGGACCCGGGTCGACGAGCGGTACATCACGGTGCGCATGATCTCCGCGGTGATCGGATGGGCGGTGACGCTGCTGATCATCGCCGTGCCTGTCGTGCTCGACCTGGCAGACGTGATCAGCCTGCCCCTGTGGCTGGTGCTGGTGGTCGTCATCGGTGCGGTCCTCTGGGCAGCCGCCGATCTGATCCTCATCCCGCGCCGCATCCGCGCCATCGGGTACCACGAGCGCGCCGATGACCTGCTCATCCGCCGCGGTCTGCTGTTCCAGAAGGTGGTGGCCGTCCCGTACGGCCGCCTGCAGTATGTGGACATCGAGGCCGGGCCGCTGATGCGCCACTTCCACGTGTGCACCGTGCAGCTGAAGACCGCCTCCGCCGGGACCGACGCCGTCATCCCCGGAGCCCACCGGGACGAGGGGGCCCGGCTGCGCGAAGAGCTGCCGGCCCGCGGCCAGGCCCGCCTGGCCGGCCTGTGAGGGGGCGAGAGATGACAGAGGCCCAGCCTGACGAGAAGTGGTTCGACGAGACCTGGACGAAGGTCCACCCGCTGAGTCCCTTCGTGCGCGGCTGGCTGACGGTGATCGCCGTGCCCGGTATCGTCTTCGGCTACAACTGGGAGATCTGGGCGGATCTGTGGAACCTGTGGCGATCCGGTGAGCTGTGGGACCAGGTGGACCGCAACCCGGTGGCGTTCCTGGCCGGCGGCGGAGGGCTCGTCCTCCTGGTGGTGGTGGTCTTCGGCGGGTTCATGCTCTCCTGGTGGTTCACCCGGTACAAGATCACCGACGAGCACGTGATGGTGAAGTCCGGGATCTTCGTGCGTCAGCACCGGCAGGCCCGCATCGACCGGGTGCAGGCCGTGGACCTGCGCCAGCCGCTGCTGGCCCGGATCACCGGTCTGGCGGAGCTGAAGTTCGAGGTGGCTGAAGGAGACGGCACCGCCGCGACGCTGGCCTTCCTGAAGAAGGGCCAGGCCGAGCAGCTGCGGGCCGACATCATGGACCGTGCCTCCGGGCGTGCCCAGTGGCGCCGCCAGCAGGCCGAGGCGGCGGCCTCCCCGGGCGCCGCTCAGACTGACGGGTTTGGGGCCGTGCCGCCAGGTCCCCCCGGTGACCGGCCTCCTCAGGGCCCGTCGGCGTCTCTCCCTCCGGGGCAGGTCATGCCGCCTGCCGAGCCGGCGCCGCTGTTCCAGGACGTGCCCGACCGGGAGATCACCCGGGTGCCCACCGGGCGCCTGATCGGCTCCGTCCTCATGGGCTGGGGGACGGTGTTCCTGCTGATCATCGCCGGGGCGGGTCTCATCGCCGCGGTGGTCGGCGGCATCGTGTCCCTCTCGATGGGCGTTGAGGACCCCTTGGGGCAGGCGGGGGCCGTGATCGGCACCGTCGGTGTGGCGGTCCTTCCCGGCCTCATCCCGGTGGGGATTGCCGTGGTGGCGGTCTACTACCAGCAGTTCAGCGGCGGATTCCGGTTCACCGCCACCATGACCGGTGCCGGGCTGCGGATGCGCTACGGCCTGCTGGAGACCACCACCCAGACCGTCCCGCCGGGACGGGTGCAGGCGCTGCAGATCCACCAGCCGCTGCTGTGGCGGTCCTGCGGCTGGTTCCGGGTGCTCGTGGTCGTCGCCGGCTACGGATCAGGAGAGAGCCGTTCGGTGCTGCTGCCGGTGGGACGCCGCGAAGACGTCATGGCAGTCACCGCGGAGATGTTCCCCGATCTGCAGGTGCCGTATCCGGAGCAGCTGGTCAGTGAGGGCCTCACCGGCTCCGGCACGGCAGGAGGCTTCACCGAGGTGCCGCGGCGCGCACGGATCTTCGACCCGTTCGTGCGGCGTCGGCGAGGGTTCTGCACCACGCCTGCGGCGGTGATGTTCCGTGACGGGCGCCTGTCCCGCCGGCTCACCCTGATCTCGCATGAGCGGATCCAGTCGCTGGCCCTGCTGCAGGGGCCGTGGCAGCGAGCCAAGCGCCTGGCGGACGTCCATCTGCACACGCCGGCTGGCCCGTTCCAGGTGCAGCTGGCCAATCAGGACCTCGACGCCGCCCACTGGCTGTTCGAGAACGAGGCGCGTCGAGCCGCCGTCGCCCGACGCATGAGCGACCGGAACCAGTGGATGCTCCCCGAAGAGCTCCACGAGTTCGAGCGTATGGTCAGCCAGACCCGCTCCCAGTCCGCGGACGGCTCTGTGGCCGCCGCCTCGGAGCCCGAGGGTCCCGTCGCTGGCCCGCCGTACTCAGGACAGCAGCACCCAGGTCAGCCGTACTCAGGCCAGTCATACTCCGCGCTGCCGCCGCAGCCTCCCGGGCCGTCCGCGCAGCCTCCGAGGACCCCCGCCCCGGGGAACCCTGGCCCGTGGCAGCCCGGTGCTCACCAGCCGCAGCAGCCGTACCAGCCGCAGCAGCCGTACCAGCCGTACCAGCCGCAGCAGCCGGGTCAGCCGGGCGAGCCTCCGCGCAGCCCCGCCCCGCCTGCCGCCCCGCCTGCTGCACCGCCGCCCGGGCCGCAGCCCGGTCAGCCGCCGCATCCGCGCCCATACCCCGAGCCCCGTCCCGACGAGGAGCCCGATGAACGTCGTCGCTGATCCGTATCCGAGCGAGAAGGAGCCCTCGCAGCGGGACGGCCGTCTCGGCGTCGGAATCATCTCGGCGGGCAAGGTGGGGGCGGTGCTGGGTGCCGCGCTGCGCGGCGCGGGCCACCAGGTGGTGGGGGTGCACGCCGTCTCGGAGGCCTCCCGCAGCCGTGCGGAGTCTCTGCTGGACGGGGTCCCGATCCTGGAGATCCCGGAGATCCTGCGCCGCTCCGAGCTGGTGCTGCTGGCCGTGCCGGACGACGCGCTCGCCGACGTCGTCTCCGGCGCCGCCGAGGCCGGACATTTCCAGGCCGGCCAGCTGGTCATCCACACCTCGGGTCGCTATGGCACCGATGTGCTCGCCCCGGCTCAGCAGGCCGGCGCGATCACCCTGGCCGTCCACCCGGCGATGACCTTCACAGGGCTCACCATGGACCTGCAGCGGCTCAACGCCTGCGCGTTCGCAGTGACGGCCCCGGCGCCCGTGCTGCCCATCGCCCAGGCCCTGGTGGTGGAGATGGGCGGAGAGCCCGTCACCGTCTCCGAGTCCGACCGAGGCATCTATCACGCGGCCCTCGCCCATGCTTCGAACCACCTGAACACCATCACCGGGCAGGCGTCCGAGATGCTGCGCGGCATCGGGGTGGAGGCCCCGGACCGCGTGCTCGGCCCCCTGATGCAGGCGAGCCTGGACAATGCGCTCGCCTCCGGGGAGGGCGCGCTGACCGGCCCCATCGCGCGCGGCGACGTGGGCACCGTGGCGCGGCACGTCCAGCTGCTCAGTGAGTCCGAGCTGTCGGCCGACATCCGCACCGCCTATGTGCAGATGGCCCGGGCCACCGCGCAGCGGGCCCTGGACCGCGGGCTCATCAGCTCCACCCAGGCGGCCGCGATCCTCGACGTGCTCACCGACTGAGCAGCGGCGGGCGGTCACCCGCCGCACCGCGCCGGCGCCAGCCCTACCGCGTCGGCGCCCGCCCCACACATCGAGGAGTCACTTCCCCGCGCATCATCCCCCGGGTGACGCGCGTCAGGAGGCGGAGATGCACGGGAAACTGACGCCTCGATCACCGTCACACAGTCCCGAGACGTCTGCGGGCACTCGTCGCGGCCGGACTACGATGGACCGGTGACAGCACCGCAGGTCCTCACCACCGTCTCCGCCTACCGCGCCGCCCTGGCCGAGCTGCTCAGCGCCCGGCGGGCCGCCGGCGTCGCCCGCCCCACGGTGAGTCTGGTGCCCACCATGGGAGCTCTGCACTCCGGGCACGCCGCGCTCGCCGATGCCGCCCGCGCCGAGGCGGACATCGTGGTGGCCTCGATCTTCGTGAACCCGCTGCAGTTCGACGATCCCGAGGACTTCCGTCACTATCCGCGCAGCCTCGACTCCGACGTCGAGCTCCTCACCGCCCACGGCGTGGACCTGGTCTTCGCCCCGGAGGTGGAGGAGATGTACCCGGGCTACCCGGACGGACCCTTGGTGCGGGTCAGCGCGGGGGAGCTCGGCCGCCGGTGGGAAGGGGCCTCTCGTCCGGGGCACTTCGACGGGGTGGTCACCGTGGTCGCCAAGCTGTTCAGCATCATGTCTCCGCCGGTCACGGCCGACGTCGGAGCGCGCTTCGAGTCCTGGTTCGGGGAGAAGGACGCCGAGCAGCTGGCGATCATCCGCCGCATGGTCGCCGACCTGGACCTTGAGGTCACCATCCGGTCGCTGCCGATCGTCCGCGACGCCGACGGCCTGGCGCTGTCCAGCCGCAACCAGCGCCTCAGTGCGCAGGAGCGTCAGCATGCCCTGCGGCTGGTGGAGGCGCTGTCCACGCTGGCTCGGCGTGCTGAGGCGGGCCAGAGGCTCGACGTCGACGGCGTCGTCTCGGCGCTGCGTGCCGCCGAGGGGGTGGAGCTGGACTACCTGGTGGTGGCGGACCCCCAGACCCTGCGTCCCGCCGCGCTGCCCGCCGACGGAGTCCTGGAGCGGGAGGCCCTCGCGCTGGTCGCCGCCCGGGTCGGTCCCGTGCGGCTCATCGACAACATGATGCTGCGCCCCACGATTCTGCGCCCCGCGAACCGGGAGATGTGACACAGGCCGCACGACATGTGAAACAGTTGCTTCAAGAAAAGATCCCACGGATCTCCGGATCGCCTCCGATCCGACCCCACCCGAGACGAAGGAGCCGGCAGACGTGACCGACACCCCCACCACCACGGCGACCCCGACCTTCCCCTACCTGGACCCGGCCACCCGCCCCCAGGACGACCTGCAGCGCCACGTCAACGGCGAATGGCTCAAGACCGCCGAGATCCCCGCGGACCTCGACGCCTACGGCTCCTTCATCGAGCTGCGCGACAAGTCCGAGGCTGACGTGCGCGCCATCCTCGAAGACGCCGCCGCCGGCTCCACGGACCTGGGGGACGACGCCGTCGCCGCCCGCATCGGTGACTTCTACGCCGCCTTCATGGACGCCGAGCGCGCCGAGGAGCTGAAGCTCGCCCCCATCCAGCCCATGCTCGACGCCCTCGACGCCGTCTCCTCTCCTGCCGAGTTGCTCCGCCTGTCCGCCTCCTGGCAGCGGTACGGCGTGGACGGGCTGCTCGCCGCCGGGGCCAGCCGCGACGCCGGTGACCCCGAGCGGGTCCTGTGGCACATCATCCAGGACGGGCTCGGGCTGCCCGATGAGTCCTACTACCGCGAAGAGCAGCTCGCCGACACGCTGTCCTCCTACCGCGAGCACCTCAGCCGCTTCCTGGCGCTGGGCGGAGTGGCCGACGCCGAGCAGGCCGCCGCCGACGTCGTCGCCCTGGAGACCGTGATCGCCTCCCACCACTGGGACCGGGTGGCCACCCGTGACGCGCAGAAGCGCTACAACCTGCGCACCCGCGAACAGGTCATCGCCGAGATGCCGCTGATCACCGAGGCGCTGGCCGGCTGGCGGCTCACCGACTCCCAGTCGGCGGAGATCGTCCTGGCCCAGCCGGACGTGCTGCCCGCCATGCAGACTGCGCTCACCGAACAGCCGCTCGAGCACTGGAAGCACTGGCTGCGCGCCCAGCTGCTGCGCTGGGCCGCCCCGCTGCTGCACAGTGCGCTCGTCCAGGAGCACTTCTCCTTCTACTCCCAGGTGCTCGGCGGCGCCCAGGAGCTCAAGGAGCGGTGGAAGCGCGGGGTCGCGCTGACCAACTCCTGCCTGGGGGAGGACGTGGCCCGGATCTACGTGCAGCGCCACTACCCGCCGCAGGCCAAGGCCAGGATGGACGAGCTCATCGACGCGCTGGTCGAGGCCTACCGTCGCTCCATCTCCACCCTGGAATGGATGGGGGAGGAGACCCGGGCCAAGGCCCTGGAGAAGCTCGAGGCGTTCCGGCCGATGGTCGGGTACCCCGCGCGCTGGATCGACTACGGCGACGTCGCGGTGGACCGCGGCGACGCCGTCGGCAACGTGATCAGCGCCGCCGTCGCCGAGTGGAACCGGGACGTGAAGGAGATCGACGAGGGCCCGGACCCTGAGAAGTGGCACATGACCCCGCAGACGGTCAACGCCTACTACCACCCGCTGGAGAACGTGATCTGCTTCCCGGCGGCCATCCTGCAGCGCCCGTTCTTCTCCGCCGAGCGGGACATGGCCACCAACTTCGGGGCGATCGGTGCGGTCATCGGGCATGAGATCGGTCACGGCTTCGACGACCAGGGCTCCCGCTATGGGGCCGACGGTTCGCTGACCAACTGGTGGTCCGACGCCGACCGGACCGCCTTCGAGGAGCGTACGTCCGCGCTGGTGGAGCAGTACTCCGCCCTGGCGCCGTCGGTGGCGCCGGAGCACCATGTCAACGGGGAGCTCACCCTGGGGGAGAACATCGGGGACCTCGGCGGCCTGGGGATCGCCCACCAGGCATACCGGATCTGGCTGGACCAACAGGGCCTCACGGAGGCGGACGACGTCGTCGAGGGCCTCTCCGGCGACCAGCGGTACTTCTTCTCCTGGGCCCAGGCCTGGCGGCAGATCGTGCGTCGCGAGCGGGCCATCACGCTGATCAGCATCGACCCGCACTCCCCGGCGGAGATCCGGGCCAACCAGGTGGTGAAGAACCTGGACGCCTTCCACGAGGCCTTCGGCACCGCCGAGGGCGACGGCATGTACCTGGCGCCCGAGCAGCGCGTGACCATCTGGTGAGGTGAACACCGGCAGGCCGACGACGGCGGCCCTGTGCTCCACCGGTCGACGGCGGCCCTCGCGGCGTCGCCGTCGGCCGAGCTCGGGGGTGCTCTGGTGTCACGGGGTGTGGTGATGGGCCGGTGCGGCGACGCGTAGAATGGGGCACCGTGAGTGCTCAGAATCCCGCCGCCCGTGACCTCGACACCAACGACCAGCGCGCCGTGCGCATGGACAAGCGTGCCCGGCTGCTCGCCGAGGGCGTCCAGCCCTACCCAGTGACGGTGGAACGCACGTCCTCCCTGGCCGAGGTGCGTGAGCGCTTCCCGGACCTGGAGCCTGGCGCCTCCACCGGGGAGACCGTCTCGGTCACCGGCCGGGTCATGTTCATCCGCAACACCGGCAAGCTGTGCTTCGCCACCCTGCAGGAGGGCGGGCCGGACGGCCATGGCGCCCGGCTGCAGGCGATGCTCTCCCTGGCCGAGGTTGGCGAGGAGGCCCTGGCGCAGTGGAAGTCCCTGGTGGACCTGGGCGACCACGTGCGGGTGACCGGTGAGGTCATCGCCTCCCGGCGCGGTGAGCTGTCCGTGATGGCCAGCTCCTTCGAGGTCGCGTCCAAGGCGATCCGTCCGTTGCCGGTGCTGCACGCGGAGCTCAACGAGGAGACGCGGGTGCGGCAGCGCTATGCGGACCTGATCGTCCGTGATGAGGCCCGCGAGATGGTCTACCGGCGTGCCGCGATCACGCGCTCCATCCGTGACACCCTCCACGGGCGCGGCTACGTCGAGGTCGAGACTCCGATGCTGAACCTGATCCACGGCGGCGCCCAGGCCCGGCCGTTCGAGACGCACCTGAACGCCTTCGACCAGGACATGACGCTTCGCATCGCCACCGAGCTGTACCTGAAGCGTGCGGTGGTGGGCGGGATCGACCGGATCTTCGAGATCGGCCGGGTCTTCCGCAACGAGGGCGTGGACTCCACGCACTCTCCCGAGTTCACGACCCTGGAGTCCTATGAGGCCTGGGCGGACATGTACATCATGGCCGACCGGATGAAGGAGATGATCCTCAACGCCGCCGACGCCGTCGGTGCGGGCCGGCAGATCGAGACCGAGCACGGCGTGGTGGACCTCGACGGCGAATGGGCGTGGATCAGCGTGTACCCGGGCCTGTCGGAGGCTGTCGGCCAGGAGGTCACCCCGGAGACCGATGTGGAGACACTGCGGGCGATTGCGGACCGCCACGAGGTGGCGGTGAATCCGGCCTGGGATGCTCAGAAGCTGGTGATCGAGCTGTTCGGCGAGATCGTCGAGCCGACGCTGATCCAGCCGACGTTCGTCTGCGACTATCCGCCGGCCGCCCAGCCGCTGGCTCGGGAGCACCGCGAGAAGCCTGGCGTCATCGAGGCCTGGGACCTGATCATCGGCGGCATGGAGCGCGGCACGGCCTTCTCCGAGCTGATCGACCCGGTCGTCCAGCGGGAGCGTCTGGTGGAGCAGTCCCGCAAGGCCGCCGGCGGGGACGACGAAGCCATGCAGTTCGACGAGGACTTCCTGCGCGCGCTGGAGTACGGCGCACCGCCCATGGGCGGCATCGGTCTGGGCATCGACCGCCTGGTGATGCTGTTCACCGGTGCGGGGATCCGCGAGACGATCCTGTTCCCGCTGCTGAAGCCCGAGGCGGCCGACGCCGGTACTGAGAACACCGTGGAGAAGCCGACGGCCGAGCCCGCGACCGCCCAGCGATGAATCCTCTGGCGACGTGTTTCGTCACATCCGACGCGTGAACCTGATGACAGGCAGGGAATGACATGGAGACTTTCTGGACCTATTTCCAGGTGCTGGCGCCTTCGGTAGGTGTCGGCCTGGTCTTCTGGCTGGCCATTCGTGCGATCTTCCGAGCCGACCGGAAGGAGCGCGCCATGGAGGCCGAGGTGCGCCGGGAGCTCGCCGCGGAGCGGCCTGATCCCCGCCCTGACGCGGCTCAGGCGCCGTCGGCGCCGTCTCCGGGTTCTGCGGACGCCTCGCGCGCCTGAGACCCTTCTGGACAGGATCCGGCGGCCCGGTGGGCGGCCGGATCCTGTCATGCCGGCAGCGCTGACCAGACGATGCATTCTTTTGACCACTTTCCTGGGAATTACCTGAATGAACCTCAGTTGACGATAATTGTCTTTTGTTGAAAGATTGGAAGAGACAACGGCGCACGTCTGGCGGGAGATTCAGAGATGAGTGCTTCTCGTCCTTCGAGGTGTCTCTGGGATCATCACACTTCTCCACTCTGGAGGGGATGTGAATGCAGGAGGCCGCCGAGAAACCCAGGAGCCGATCCGCGAGGACTCGCAGTGAGATCTCGCGTTCCGCTCCCCGTCGAGCAGTGAGGTGCTTATGGCCCAGAAAGTTGAAGTCGTCCTGGTCGATGACCTTGATGGCAGCGAGGCGAAAGAGACCGTGACATTCGGTCTCGATTCTCGCTTCTATGAGATCGACTTGAGTGAAGAGCACGCCAAGGAACTGCGTGAGCTGCTGAAGAAGTACATCCGCAAGGGGCGCGCGGTCGCGCCGCCGTCGCCGCAGAACGAGGCGCGCAAGATCCGTGAGTGGGCGATCAAGAACGGGTATCAGGTCTCCAGTCGTGGGCGACTGCACCGCGACATCGTCGAGGCCTACCGCAACGCGAAGAAGCGCTGAGCCGAGTTCCGGCCCACCCCTGCGCAGCACGACGGCGGCCCGTCTCCCACCCGGGATCACCGGGACCGGGAGACGGGCCGCCGTCGTCGTGCGGTGAGTCTGCGGGGCGTCAGCCCCTGAACCTGCGGAGCGTCAGCCCTTCAGCTCGTCGGCCAGCTCATGGAAGGCCGGGCTGGGGTTGCCGAAGCGGTGCAGGGTCATGGAGACCGCCTGCTCCTTGACCCAGTGGCGCAGCTCCACCCGCCCGGAGGCGGTGACGGCGTCGTCCAGCAGCGCCACCTCCGGCCGCGGAGCCAGGGCCTGTCGCACGGAGTCCTGGAGGGCCCCGAGCACGCGCACCCGCACGCCGACGCCGGTGTCATGGGATCCGTCCGCCAGTGCGGAGGTGAAGGCGTCCACGGTCTCCTTGTGCAGTGCGAGCCCGAGCTCGTCGGCGAGGGACTTCACGGTCTTCTTCACCGCCTTGTCGACCTTCGGGTCGTAGGACACGGAGACGTCTGAGCCGGCGGCCGCGGCGGCGGCCAGGGTACGCGCCGCCTCACGAGCCTCGGCGTCGTCGCCCACCCGCAGCAGCACGGCCTCCGGAAGGTAGCGGAACACGTTGGCTTCGGCCTGCAGGCCGGTCCTGTCGACGCCCACACCGAACTCGCGATCCCACCAGACGGCGTCGTCGTCGATCGCGGTGCGCAGCCAGGCCAGGTCGGCGTCGTCGAGCAGTCCCTTGTCCTCCACGGCGCCCAGCACGGCGGCCGCCGCACCGTTGACGGCCCGCGGGGTCTCGACGGCGGCGCCCGCTGTGGGGGTGGACGCGGCGTCGGCCCACCGGCCGAACAGCATGACGTAGTTGGGGCCGCCGGCCTTGGAGCCCAGACCCACCGAGGACTGCTTCCAGCCGCCGAAGGACTGGCGCTGCACGATCGCGCCGGTGATGCCGCGATTGACGTAGGCGTTGCCGGCCTCCACCCGCTCCAGCCAGGTGCGGACCTCCCGCGGCTCCAGAGAGTGGATGCCGCCGGTCAGCCCGAAGTCCACGGCGTTCTGCAGCTCGATGGCCTCATCCAGATCCTTGGCCCGCATCAGGCCCAGCACCGGGCCGAAGACCTCGGTCCTGTGGAAGAAGGAGCCCGGCTTCACGCCCTCCTTGATGCCCGGGGACCACAGCTTGCCGGTCTCGTCGAGCTGCTTCGGCTCCAGCAGCCAGCGCTCACCCTCCTCCAGGGTGGTCAGCGCCCGGTGGAGCTTCTCGCTGGGAAGCTCGGTCAGCGGACCCACCGTGGCGGAGAGGTTGGTGGGCCAGTCCACCACCATCGAGGAGGCGGCGTCCACCAGCTGGCGGCGGAACCGCTCGGAGCCGTACACGCTGCCCACCAGGATGCCCAGGGAGGCGGCCGAGCACTTCTGCCCGGCGTGGCCGAAGGCGGAGTTCACCAGGTCCTGGACAGCGAGGTCGCGGTCCGCGGACGGGGTGATCACCAGGGCGTTCTTCCCGGAGGTCTCGGCATTGATCTGCAGGTCAGGCTTCCACGAGCGGAACATGGCGGCAGTCTCGGAGGCACCGGTGAGGATCACCCGGTCCACGTCCGGGTGGCTGACCAGCTTCTGGCCGGCCTCCCGCTCATCCGGGTAGACGCCGTGGAGCACCTCGCGCGGCACACCGGCCTCCCAGAGGGCCTCCAAGATCGCCATCGAGCAGTGCGGGGTGGGCTTCGAGGGCTTGTGGATCACCGCAGCGCCGGCGGCCAGCGCGGCGAAGGTGGAGCCGGCGGGGATCGCCAGGGGGAAGTTCCACGGAGGGGTCACCAGCACCAGCCGGTCCGGGGTGAACTCGGCATGCTCCACCTGTTCCAGCTCCAGGGCCCGGTGGGCGTAGTAGCGGGCGAAGTCGATGGCCTCCGAGACCTCGGGGTCGGACTGGGCCACCGACTTGCCGACCTCGGCGGCGGCGATGGAGACCAGGTGGCCCCGCCGGGCCGTGAGGATGTCGGCGGTGCGGTACAGGACGGCGGCGCGCTCGGCCGCCGGGCGGGCGGCCCACTCGACGGCGGCGGCTCGGGCGCCGGAGGTCAGCGCGTCGACGTCGTCGATGCTGATCTGCTCCGGCACGGGCTGGGCCTCCAGCCAGCCGGGCTGAGCGGCGCGCTCCAGCGCCTCACGCGCCCATTCCTGGTTGGCCGGAAGGGAGGGGTCGGTGTCCGGCTCGTTGACGAAGTCCGGGACGCCGGTGGCGTAGTCCGGGGAGGCCAGGGCGGCTTCGGCCAGACTGTGCCCCTCCTCACGGCGGTCCTGGGTGTGCTGCGGCGACGGCGGCAGATGGCCGTGGCTGCGCAGGATCTCCGCCAGAGTGTCCACCGAGGCGCGGAAGCGGTCCTCCTCCCGGCGGAAGACGTGGCTGCCGGGCTGCAGGTCGAAGATCCCGGACATGAAGTTCTCGCTGGAGGCGTTCTCCTCCAGCCGGCGCACCAGATAGGAGATCGCCACGTCGAACTCGGCGGGGCGCACCGCCGGCACGTAGAGCAGCAGCTGGCCGACGTCGGAGCTGACGGCCTCGGCCTGTTCGGTGGCCATGCCCTGCAGCATCTCGAACTCGAGCCGGTCGCTGACGCCGCGCTGCACGCCGAGCAGGTGGGCGAACGCGATGTCGAACAGGTTGTGCCCGGCCACGCCCAGGCGCACGCCCGCCATGTTCTCCTGGGTGAGCAGCCAGTGCAGCACGAGCTTGTAGTTGGCGTCGGAGGCCTCTTTGGACTCGCAGACCACGCGGGGCCAGCCGGCGATCTCCGCGTGGACCGTCTCCAGGGCCAGGTTGGCGCCCTTGACCAGACGCACCTTGATCCCGGCGCCGCCGTCGGCGACCCGCTGGGCGGCGAAGCCGGCGAGGTCCTGCATGGCGGCCAGGGCGTCAGGCAGGTAGGCCTGCAGCACGATGCCAGCCTCGAGGTCCGTGACCTCCGGCAGGGACAGCAGGCGTTTGAACACCGCGATGGTCAGGTGCAGATCGCGGTACTCCTCCATGTCCAGGTTGATGAACTTGGTGCCGGCCGGTGCCTTGGCGGCCTCCTGGTACATCGGCACCAGGCGCTCGACCACGTAGTCCACCGTCTCCTCGAAGCCCCACATGGACAGCTGGGAGGCGATGGAGGAGACCTTGATGGAGACGTAGTCGACGTCGTCGCGGCGCAGCAGCCGCAACGTGTCCTCCAGGTGCTTGTCCGCCTCGGCCTCGCCGAGCACGGCCTCGCCCAGGAGGTTGATGTTGAGCCGGTGGCCGTCCTTGGTGAGGGTGTGCACGGCCTTGCCGAACTGCTTGTCCCGGGCGTCCACCACCATGTGGCCCACCATGGAGCGCATGCGGGCCCGGGCGGCGGGGACGACGACGTTCGGCAGCATCCGGCCCAGCGCAGAGCCGGCGGTGATCTGGGCCCGGTCTAGAGCGTTGAGGGTGTCCGGGGCGATGCCGCCCAGCTCGGACAGCGCCTGGGCGGCGGCCTTGGTGTCCTCGGTGCGGATCACGCGGTCCACGAATCCGACCGTGAAGTCGAGCCCGCGCGGGTGGGAGAGCACGGCGGAGAGCCGCTCGGCGGAGGCGTGGGGCTTCGTCCCGGCGCGCTGAGTGGCCTCGAGCCACTGGGTGACCTTCCCGACGGCGGCGTCGGCCAGGGCCGTCAGCTCGGCCTGGGCCTCGGGGAGGGGCTCGAATCCGTCGGCGGACGGGGCGGGGGTGTGCTGGAGATCTGCCGTCATGATGCCTCGCTGGGGTCTGGGGTGAGCTGTGCGGGGGCGGCACCGGTGCCGGGAGGAGCAGCGGTGGTCCGTGGGCGGCCCGCGGGCCGGGACGTGCCCGCTCGGGGTGACCGGACGGGCGTGCGGCCGAGGCGCGGGCCTTCCGGCGGGTGCGCGTCGATGCTTTCTGCCAGTGTGCGCTGTGGCATTCGGACGGGGGAAGGGTGATCGACCCCACGGTGGCGAAGATGAGTCAGAATAGGGTCATGACTGCGTCCCGGGGGCGGCCCCGCATCCAGGAGACCGCCGATGAGATCGTGGCCAGCGTGCTCGCGACGGCGGGTCCGAGGGTCAGCACCGCCGAGTTCTCCACCCGACGGGTGGCCGAGCTGACGGGGTTGAGCCAGTCGGTGGTCTCCCGGGCCTTCCGACGGATCCGTCGCGCGGGGGAACACGCCGGACGGCGCGGTGGCGAGCGTGGCGGCGAGGATGAGGCGATCGAGGCGGTCGAGACGATCCGGGCGGTTGAGACGTCGGGGCGTGCGTTGCGGCTGGGGCGCGTCCGGGTGAGCTTCCCGGAGATTCTGGTGGAGTTCCGGGAGGTTGCGCCGGCCGAGGAGCGCACGGTGTCGCCGCGGCCGACCGCGTTCGGCCGACGCGCCGCCGCGGTGATGGCGGCTCTGGAGGTCTCGGGCGCCCGTGGCTGGCCGGAGCAGGGGGAGGCTGTGCCGGCCAGCGGAGAGTCGGCCCGGGGGCTGCGGGTGGTGTGGCGGCCAGGAGCCACCGGCTGGGAGGAGTTCGCGAGGTCAGTGGCGGGGCTGCTGGACCGTTGCCTGCCGGTGGACGACGCCGTGCCGGGGGATCTGCTGCAGCAGCTGGCCGCCCGGGCGGGGCGCGGGCTGCATGGGGTGGACTGGCGGAGGGGCGAGCCGGTGGAAACTCGTCAGTTTTCTGACTCAGAATCGTTGGCAGTGCCCGAGTATCCGGCCCCGGGGCGGGCGAGTCGGTGGCTGCCGCATGCGCAGCTTTCGGTGACCGAGCAGATCGCGATCGCGCTGCGCAAGGAGATCATGAATGCCGGGTACCGTCCGGGGGACCGGCTGAGTGCTGCGCCGCTGGCCTCTCGGCTGGGACTGGGGGCCGGCACCGTGCGCACGGCGATGCGGCGGCTGGCGGACGACGGCCTGCTGGCTTCGGGCGCCGGTGGGTTCAGCGTGCCGCAGGTGACGGGTGCCGACGTCATCGACCTCTATGCGGCCCGACTCCACGTGGGGATGGTGCTGCTGCGCGGCTGTGCGGTGCAGCCGCGGCATCGGCTGCTGCCGGCGCGCCTGGCGCTGGGGGCGGTGGAGGCCGCGGCCAGGGAGGGAGGCGGCGCCGACGTCGACCAGGCTGACCTGCAGTTCCAGCAGGAGCTGGCCGATGCGGCGGGGCTGGATCAGTCCGCCCGCAGCTTCCATGCGCTGACCCTGCGGGTGCGGATGTTCATCTCCGTGCTGCAGCTGGACTACACGCCGGCGGTGGAGAGGATCGTCCACGATGATCGCCGGCTGATGGCGGAGCTGATCGCCGGCCGCGCGGAGGAGGCGGTGCGCACCTGGCGGGCGAAGCTGGACAACGCGGTGCGCCACATGTCGGCACTGGCTCCCGAGGCCTTCGACGCGGACCTGTGGGCGCGACTGAGCCGGGCGTAGGGGTGGCGCGGGTGGGGATGAGGTCGGCCGTGCCGGTCTGTCCCCCTCCCCTTCGTCTTTCCCCGACTGATAACGGCTGGACGGACGAACAGCACGGGGACGAACAACTCGGGGACGGACCGTGGAGGGTGGCCGAAGGGGCAAGGGAGTATCGAGGGCGGGGGTTGCATCTCTGCCCTCGATGTGACTAGAGTCACGGCTGTAACCCAAGAGTCGATACGCATCGACTTCTCGTGACGGGAGAATCTCGGCAGAAGGAGGTGGTTCTGTGGGTCGTGGTCCGACCAGCAAGGATGTCGCACGGCTGGCCGGCGTCTCGCAGAGCACGGTCTCCTATGTGATGTCCGGGAAGCGGTCCATCTCTGCTGAGACGCTGCGGCGTGTGGAGGAGGCGATGGCGGCGCTGAACTATCAGCCGCACGCCGGAGCCCGCGCTCTGGCGGGCAGCCGGACGAACACCATCGCGATCGTCATGCCGTTCGCCTCGGCCTACGACGCCGGTCAGCTGATGGCCTTCGTCGAAGAGTTCGTCCTGGCCGCCCGGGTCCACGACTATGACGTGCTGCTCGTCACGGCGGAGGAGGGGATCGAAGGCCTGCGTCGGATCACCGGAGGGCGCCAATGCGATGCTGCGGTGGTCATGCAGGTCACTGCGCAGGACCAGCGTGCCGATCTGGCTCGCACCCTCGACTTCCCGGTGATCTTCATCGGAGTGCCGGAGGACACCACCGGCCTGGCCTGCGTGGACTTCGACTTCGAGGCCGCCGGGAGGCTCCTCGTCGAGGAGCTCGCCGATCTGGGGAACACTCGCCTCAGCGTCCTGGGTTGGGGAGCCGACTCGGTCGACCGGGACTACAACTACATCGGTCGCTTCGCACGAGGGGTCACGGGGGCGGCGGAGGCCCATAGGCTTCCTGTCGACTGGCACCTGGCGCCGGCGGCCGACGGCTTCGCCGCAGTCCTCGACGCGGGTCTGCATCCCGACGGTGGCCGGACGGGGATCATCATGACGGCCGGTCTCTCCGGCGGGATGCGCGCGCTCGCCCTGCGCGGACTGGTCCCCGGGAGGGACGCCGACGTCGTCGCTCTGTGCACCGAGGCAGAGGCCGAGGAGCAGGTGGTTCCGCTGACCGCAGTCTCCACCCAGCCCCGAGACGTGTCCCGGATGGTGGCCGAACGGCTGTTCGCGCTGATCGATGCAGGCCGTCCGGCCCAGGAGGGCGTCGACATCGTGCCCGCCACGCTGGTCCGCCGGGCATCCACCGGGAGGGCCTGACCCAGTTAGGGGGTCTGTGCTGCAGTGCAGGCCCCCCGACAGTCCAGAGTTCCGTGATCTGAAGGAGAGTCCATGGTTCTGCACCCAGCAGTTCTGCACTCACTGTCGATACGTATCGATAGGTGATGCGCGATGAGCAGACGAACACACCACCACGCCCAGCAGGGCCGCGCCGGGTCCAGCCGCCATCACGGTGGCCCGCGCGCCGGCCTGAAGGCGCTCGGGCTTCGGTCACCCGGCCTGACGCCGTCCCGCCCGGCGTCGTCGGGACTCACCCGGCGCAGCCTGCTCTCCGCCGGGATCTTCGCTCCGGCCGCGGCGCTGCTGAGCTCCTGCGGAGACACCGGGCGCACCCCGGCGGATACCCTGCGGGTGATGGACTCGTACTCCAATGATCCGGACTACGGGATCATCGGCGAGGCGCTCCAGCAGGCCGCGGACACGGTCGGGGTGAAGCTCCAGCGTGTGGCGGTCTCCGGCCAGTCCCTCATTCAGCGCGTGCTGCAGCAAGGATCCTCGGGCACGTTGCCGGACATCCTCATGCTGGACAACCCGGACCTGCAGCAGATCGCCGCCACCACGGCGCTGCGCTCCTTCGACGAGCTCGGAATCCCCACCGCGGGATACCACGACGGCGTGCTGGACGCCGGCACTTATGACGGGCAGGTCTACGGTGTGGTGCCGACGGTCAACACGATCGCCCTGTTCTGCCGCACTGCCATGTTCGAGGATGCAGGGCTCGACTATCCGCGCACCTGGGAGGAGCTGCGCCGCTGTGCGACAGACCTGACCCAGGGGACCCGCTATGGGATCGCCTTCTGCGGCAATGCCACCTACGAGGGCACCTGGCAGTTCCTGCCGTTCTTCTGGTCCAACGGCGGGGACGAGCGGCATATCGGCACCCCGGAGGCGGCGGAGGCCCTCGGTCTGCTGTCCGACCTCGTCCAGGAGGGTTCGGCGTCGTCGTCGGTGCTGAACTGGGGTCAGGCTGATGTGAAGGATCAGTTCGTGGCCGGGCGCGCGGCGATGATGATCAACGGGCCGTGGCAGCTCCCGGAGCTCTCCGGCCTCGAGGACCTGGACTACGAGATCGTCGAGCTTCCGGTGCGGGACTCGGCCCAGCGCTCCGTCGCCCCGCTGGGGGGTGAGGCTTGGACGGTCCCCGCCACCGGCGATCGTGACAAGGAGGAGCTGGCCGCGGCGGTGCTCACCGAGTTCCTCTCCGACTCCAGCGTGCTGTCCATGGCCGAGCAGCGGTTCACCGTCCCCGGCCGGCCGGGGCTGACCGCAGAGTTCCTCCGGCGGCGCCCGGAGATGGACACGTTCACCGACCTCATTCCGGACGCCCGGGCGCGCACGGCCCAGCTGGGCGAGGACTGGCCCACCACGGCCTCGGCGCTCTACACCGCCGTGCAGCTGGCGGTCTCCGGGCAGGCCACCCCCGCCGAGGCACTTCACCGAGCGGAGGAGTACGTATGAGCATCACCAGCGTCCACGAGGCGACGACGGCACCTACCGCGCCCGGTCAGCGCGGGGAAGGCCATGCCGCGCCGAGGGTCTCTGCCCGGGCCAGTGCGTGGCGCCACCGGCTGGTGACGGCCCTGTTCATCGGTCCGGCCGTGCTCTACATGCTCCTGTTCTTCGGCTACCCGATGGTCCAGAACGTCATCATGGGGTTCCAGCACTACACGATCACCACCTTCTTCACCGGGGAGGCGCCCTGGGCCGGATGGTCCAACTACACCGAGGTCCTGACCAGCCCGCTGTTCCGGACCGCGGCGGCCAACACCGTGATCTTCACGGTCGGCTCGATCCTGGGCCAGTTCCTGTGCGGCCTCGGGCTTGCACTGTTCTTCCGTCGGCGGTTCCCGCTCTCCGGGGCGCTGCGCTCCCTGATCCTGCTGCCCTGGCTGATCCCCCTCATCGTGGCCAGCGCGGTGTGGAAATGGCTGCTCGACACCGACGCCGGTGCGTTGAACCGGGTGCTCATCGGGTCCGGGCTGGTGGAGTCCGGGATCCCCTGGCTGTCCTCCACCGGCCTGGCCCTGTTCACCGTGATCATGGTGAACATCTGGATCGGCATCCCGTTCAACGCCGTGATCCTGCACGGCGGTCTGCAGACCATCCCGCAGGAGCTCTACGAGGCCGGGTCCATCGACGGCACCAGCCGCTGGCAGGCGTTCCGGCACATCACCTGGCCGATGCTGCGGCCCGTGGTCTCCGTGGTGCTGGTGCTCGGCGTCGTCTACACGCTGAAGGTCCTGGACATCATCCTGGGGCTCACCGAAGGCGGTCCGGCCCATGCCACGCAGACGCTGGCCACCCAGGCCTATCAGCTGTCCTTCGCCACGTTCGACTTCGGCCGGGGTGCGGCGGTCAGCAACATCCTGATCCTGATCTCCCTGCTGTTCGCCGCCGTCTACCTGCGCCTGAACCGGCGCCCCATCGACGAGTGAGGTGCCCATGAACACGGTCCGACACCCCAGGCTCAACACCGCCCTGGGACTGGTGATCATCGCCGTCCTGCTGTTCCCGATCTACTGGATGGTCAATGCCTCCCTGCAGCCCGGCGGCGCCACGGTGGACACCGCCTGGCTGCCGCTGAACCCGGACCTCGCCGGCTACCGGACGGCGGTGGAGGAGCAGGGCGGGAACCTGATGACAAGTCTGATCGTGGCCGTCGGCAGCGTGGTGCTGTCCCTGGTGGTCGCGGTCCCGGCGGCCTACGCGCTGGTCCAGTTCCGCATCCGCTGGGCGGACTACCTGCTCTTCGCGGTGCTGATCAGTCAGATGATCCCGGGCATCGTGATTGCCAACGCCCTGTACAACGTGTACGCGGAGATCGGCCTGCTCAACTCGATCCCAGGGCTGATCCTGGCCGACTCCACGGCGGGGATCCCGTTCGCGATCCTCATCTGCCGGGCTCTGATGGGCTCGTTGCCGCCGGCACTGGTGGAGGCCGCCCACGTGGACGGCGCCGGGCCGGTGCGCGCGTTCCTGTCCGTCGTGGTGCCGGTGAGTCGCAACGCCATCATCACCGCCGGACTGTTCACCTTCCTGTTCACCTGGGGCGACTTCCTCTTCGCGCTGACCCTCACCACCACCGAGGAGGTCCGGCCCGTCACCCTCGGCATCTACAACTACCTGGGCGCCTATGTGAACGACTGGAGCTCCGTGATGGCGACGGCGGTGCTCGCGTCGTTGCCGGCAGTGGTGCTGCTGGCTGTGGCGCAGAAGTACGTCGCCGCCGGGGCCACTGGTGGAGCCGTCAAATGAGCGTCGCCGCCACCCGACCTGCCGTACCTGACCCTGACAATCGACAAGGATGGACCGATGACATCTGCTGACCAGCCCGCCCCCTCTCTGGCCTTCGCCCGCCCGATCCGGGTGACCGTCTGGGGCGAGAACCGCCACGAACAGGTCGAACCCGAGGTCGCCGCGCGCTACCCGGACGGGATGCACGGGGCGATCGCCGACGGCGTCCGCCACAACCTCGGTGACACCGCCGAGGTCCGCACGGTCACGCTCGACGACCCCGAGCACGGCCTCACCGAGGAGGCTCTCGCCGCCACCGACGTGCTGATCTGGTGGGGTCACGCCGCCCACGGAGAGGTGGCCGACGACGTCGTCGAGCGCGTCCACCGGCACGTGCTGGACGGCATGGGGCTGATCGTGCTGCACTCCGGGCACTGGTCGAAGATCTTCATGAAGCTCATGGGCACCACCTGCACGCTGCGCTGGCGCACCGAGCATGACCGGGAGCTGATCTGGACGGTGGACCCCACCCACCCGATCGCCCAGGGCATCCCGCATCCGATGATCATCGACGAGGACGAGATGTACGGGGAGCACTTCGACGTTCCTGCCCCCGACGAGCTGATCTTCCTCTCCACGTTCTCCGGCGGGGAGGTGTTCCGCTCCGGGATGACCTACCGCCGCGGCTACGGGAGGATCTTCTACTTCCGGCCGGGCGACCAGGACTTTCCCACGTACTTCCATGAGGGCGTGCGCCGGGTGATCTCCAACGCCGTGCAGTGGGCGGTCACCCACCGGCCGGAGCGGACCACCCCGACTCTGCTGCGTTATGAGACCGAGGACTTCTACACGGGGCACGGCTACGCGGGTCCGATGGACTCTGATGCTGAGGAGGTGCGCGCATGAGCACCCCGCTGATCCTCGTCGGCGCCGGCGGAATGGGCCGGGCCTGGCTGCAGACCATCCTGGACGAGCCTCGGGCCGAGCTCGCCGGCGTCGTGGACCTCGACATGGAGGCCGCCCGCGCCGCCCTGGCCGAGGCGGGCCGTCCGGACGTGCCCGTGGGGGCCGACGCCGTCGCGCTCGCCGAGCGGACCGGCGCCCAGGCGGTGGTGAACGTGACGATCCCGCGCGCCCACCACCCGGTCACCACGGCGGCGCTGACGGCCGGGCTGCCGGTGCTGGGGGAGAAGCCCGTGGCCGACACGCTGCCCCGCGCCCTGTCCCTGGCCGCCGCCTCGGAGGTCACCGGACAGCTGTTCATGGTGAGCCAGTCGCGCCGGTACAACCAGCAGCTGTTCACCCTCCGTGCGCAGGCGCGCGGCCTGGGTGCGCCGGGCGCGTTGGTGACCGAGTTCTTCAAAGCTCCCCGCTTCGGGGGCTTCCGGGAGCGGATGGTCCACCCGCTGCTGGTGGACATGGCCATCCACCCCTTCGACGCCGCCCGGTTCCTGCTCGACGCCGAACCGGTGTCCGTGTACTGCGAGGAGTTCAACCCGCCGTGGTCCTGGTACGACGGCGACGCCGCGGCCAGCGCGATCTTCGAGATGGAGGGCGGCTCCCGGTTCGTCTACACCGGCAGCTGGTGCAGCCCGGGGCAGGAGACCTCCTGGAACGGGTCGTGGCGGCTCTCGGCCGAACACGGCACGGCCGTCTGGGACGGCGAGGAGGCGCCGGTGGCGGACGCCCCAGATCGCGCGCCGGAGGCAGTCAGCGGCAGGTTCGGTGACGCCGACGCCGACGCCGACGATGGCGCCGTCGCGCCGGGGGAGGGCATCGCCGGGGCGCTGGTGGAGTTCCTGGACGCCCTGGAGGCCGGCCCGGGCGGCACAGCGCCGATGGGCGAGGTCCACCAGAACATCATGAGCCTGGCGATGGTGGAGGCCGCCGTCGAATCGGCCTCCCGCGGCGGGCGCGTGCGGGTCGACGAGGTGCTCGACAACGCCTGGCGGCAGGCGCTCGCCATCGAATCCCGTGGCGATGTCCGGGCACGACTGGCCGCCTGGCCCTCGGCGCGCGAGGCGCTGGCACCGCCGGCGAGGGTGTGAGGCGGCGGATCGGTGCAGGGATCGTCTCTCTGTGAGAGATCGTCCCCTGATTTAGGGACGATCTCTCACAGAGAGACGATCCGCGCGGGAAGGGCCCGACCCGGACCGAACTTTCCCCGGTGGCGAACAGGCGCCCCAAAGCGGTCACACCCCCGTAGCATCGAGAGTGAGCATCAACGCGAGGAGTGTCATTGGCCATGTTCGAGAGATTCACAGACCGCGCACGGCGAGTGGTTGTGCTGGCCCAAGAAGAGGCCCGCATGCTCAACCACAACTACATCGGCACCGAGCACATCCTGCTCGGACTCATCCACGAGGGTGAGGGCGTCGCCGCCAAGGCCCTGGAGTCTCTGGACATCTCGCTGGGCGGGGTCCGCGAGAAGGTCCAGGAGAAGATCGGCCCCGGGCAGAACGCGCCCAGCGGCCACATCCCCTTCACTCCGCGCGCCAAGAAGGTCCTGGAGCTCTCGCTGCGCGAAGCCCTGCAGCTGGGCCACAACTACATCGGCACCGAGCACATCCTGCTCGGCCTGATCCGCGAGGGCGAGGGCGTCGCCGCCCAGGTGCTCGTGGAGCTCAACGCCGACCTGAACAAGGTGCGCCAGCAGGTCATCCAGCTGCTGTCCGGCTACCAGGGCGGCGGCCAGGAGAAGGCCGGCGCCGGCGTCGGGCAGGGGGCCACCGAAGGGCAGCCCTCCGGCTCCGTGGTGCTGGACCAGTTCGGCCGCAATCTCACCGCCGCCGCGCGGGAGGCCGCCCTGGACCCGGTGGTCGGCCGTGACTACGAGCGGCAGCGCGTGATGCAGGTGCTCTCCCGTCGCACCAAGAACAACCCGGTCCTCATCGGTGAGCCCGGCGTCGGCAAGACCGCCGTCGTCGAGGGTCTCGCCCAGGCGATCGTGAACAACGACGTCCCGGAGATCCTGCGTGACAAGCAGCTCTACACGCTGGACCTCGGCTCGCTGGTGGCCGGCTCCCGGTACCGCGGTGACTTCGAGGAGCGCCTGAAGAAGGTCCTCAAGGAGATCCGCACCCGCGGCGACATCATCCTGTTCATCGACGAGATCCACACCCTCGTCGGGGCCGGAGCCGCCGAGGGCGCCATCGATGCCGCCAACATCCTCAAGCCGATGCTGGCCCGCGGTGAGCTTCAGACCATCGGTGCCACCACGCTGGACGAGTACCGCAAGCACATCGAGAAGGACGCCGCCCTGGAGCGCCGCTTCCAGCCCATCCAGGTAGAGGAGCCCTCGGTGGAGGTCACCGTGCAGATCCTGCGCGGGCTGCGCGACCGCTACGAGGCCCACCACAAGGTGTCCATCACCGAGGAGGCCCTGGAGGCCGCCGCGTCCCTGGGCCACCGGTACATCAACGACCGCTTCCTCCCGGACAAGGCGATCGACCTGATCGACGAGGCCGGCGCCCGGCTGCGCATCCAGAAGATGACCGCGCCGCCGGAGCTGAAGGAGTACGACGCGAAGATCGAGGACGTCCGGCGGGAGAAGGAAGCCGCCATCGACGCCCAGGACTTCGAGGGCGCCGCTGCGCTGCGTGACAAGGAGCAGAAGCTCGTCGACGAGCGCCAGCAGAAGGAGGACGCCTGGAAGTCCGGCTCCATGGATGAGATCGCCGAGGTCGACGCCGATCTGATCGCCGAGGTCCTGGCCTTCTCCACCGGCATCCCGGTGTTCAAGCTCACCGAGCAGGAGTCCGACCGCCTCAAGCGGATGGAGGAGGAGCTCCACAAGCGGGTCATCGGTCAGGACGAGGCGGTCAGGTCGCTGTCCCGGGCGATCCGCCGCACCCGCGCCGGGCTGAAGGACCCGAACCGGCCGTCCGGCTCGTTCATCTTCGCCGGCCCCACCGGCGTCGGCAAGACGGAGCTGGCAAAGACGCTGGCCGAGTTCCTCTTCGGCGACGAGGACGCGCTCATCACTCTGGACATGTCGGAGTTCTCGGAGAAGCACACGGTCTCCCGGCTCTTCGGTGCCCCTCCCGGCTATGTGGGCTACGAGGAGGGCGGCCAGCTGACCGAGAAGGTCCGGCGTCGTCCGTTCTCCGTGGTGCTGTTCGACGAGGTGGAGAAGGCCCACGCGGACCTTTTCAACTCGTTGCTGCAGATCCTGGAGGACGGTCGCCTGACCGACTCGCAGGGCCGCATGGTGGACTTCAAGAACACGGTCATCATCATGACCACCAACCTGGGGACCAAGGACATCTCCAAGGGTGTGATGACCGGGTTCCAGTCCTCGACGGACACCGCCACGAACTATGAGCGGATGAAGGGCAAGGTCAACGAGGAGCTGCGCCAGCACTTCCGTCCCGAGTTCCTGAACCGTGTGGACGACACCATCGTGTTCCCGCAGCTGGATCGGGCCGAGATCGTCAAGATCGTGGACCTGTTCGTCAACCGCCTGCGGGAGCGCCTGGCCGAGCAGTCCATGACCTTGCAGGTCACCCAGCCGGCCCGCGAGTTCCTCGCGGAGAAGGGCTACGACCCGTCCATGGGTGCCCGCCCGCTGCGCCGGACCATCCAGTCCATGATCGAGGACCAGCTCTCCGAGCAGATCCTCTACGGCGAGATCCCGCACGGCGCGGAGATCACCATCGGGCTCAAGGGTGAGGGCGACGACCGCGAGCTCACCTTCGACTGGACGACCCCGGCGCCGCAGATCGAAGGCACCGAGGAACCCGCCGCGATCGAGAGCTGAGCTGACGCGGCCGGGACTCCCGGTGAACGACAGCGGGGGCCGAGTTCCATCCCAGGAACTCGGCCCCCGCTGTCGTGCGTGGACGGTGCAGACCTCAGCTGTGAGCGGGCCGCTCGCGGCCGGGCCTCAGCCCTTCGGCACGGGCGGCCCCGCCACCAGCAGTCCGACGAACACGACGACGACGCCGACCGCCAGCGCTCCGCCGACCAGCGCCGGCCGGTTCAGCAGCACCCGCAGCAGCCGGTCATGCCAGCTGTGGTCGCGCGGGTCCTCGCCGGCGTGGAGGCGCCACGGTCCGTCCAGTCGGCCGCTGCGCTTGAGCCAGATGTCCACCGGGACGGTGGCGTAGGGGATGATCGCGCTGATGATGGCGGTGGCGGCCGGGCCGGCGCTCCAGCGCTGGTTCTTCGCCACGATCACCGCGGTGGCGGCATAGGCGAGGAACACGAAGCCGTGGATGCCGCCGCCGATGGTCACGGCGACGTCGAGGCCATGGGTGGCGCGCAGGATCATGCCGCCGATGAGCAGGGTCCAGGAGATCGCCTCGGCGATCGCCAGGACGCGGAAGAAGATCTTGGGGGAGCGGAACACGCCTCTCCTGAGGGTCTGGGTTGAACGGGTCATGACGACGACGGCGGCCCCGGTGCCGGGCCGCGATCGCCCGACCGTATGGTACGGGGTCCGGCTGGGAGCGGCGCTCAGAGTGTCGGGGCGGTGCTCGACGTCGCCTGCCGCACGGCGTCGACCATCCTGCGCCGTGCCCGCCTCCCCTCCGGGGTCGGCAGCAGCGGGTAGACGTGCAGGTGGCCGGGCTCCTCGTGGTACTCGACGTCGGCGCCGTCGTCTGTGGCGCGTTGCATGAACAACCGGGTGTCAGGGTGGAGGATGTCTCGGGTGCCGCTGAAGACCAGCAGCGGACCGATGCCTGTCAGGTCACCGAGGAAGGGGTTGAGGAGGGGGTCCTCCCCGTGCTCGGCGATCCACCGCTCCGAGAGTTCGAGCTGACCCTTCTTGACCAGCCACGGGTCCTCCGGTTGGCGGGCGTCGATCTCCGGGTTGCTGAACCGCAGGTCCAGGGCCGGGGAGATCAGCGCGGTCAGCGCCGCCGGCTGCTCCTGCTGCGCCAGCATCAGCGCGGCGGACAGGGCGATGGATCCTCCCGCAGAGTCGCCCATGAGCACCAGAGGCCGTTCCGCTTCTGCGGCGAGCTCCGCGACCCGCGGCACGACCGTGGCCGCCGTGCCGCCTGCCTGCACCAACGGGTAGGCAGGCATGAGCACCTGCACCTGGGCCTCTGCGGCCAGACGCTGAATCCACCGCCAATGGGCCCGCGCCGCCTCATGGACCCAGCCGCCGCCGTGCAGGTACAGCACGGTGCCGCGAGGAGGTGAGGCTTCCGGAGTGATCCTGTGGATCAGCCAGCCCTTGTCCTTCCACGCGGAGATCCTGATGTCCTTCCACCGGCGGCGGGGCGGGTCCACAGGCTGGGGGTGCTGGGTCAGGTCCTCCAGGTGCCGGAGCACATGCTCGCGGGTGCGGTAGTGCCGGTTGGCCCGCCGGGCGCGCATCACCAGCGGCATGAGCCGTGCGGCGAGACTCATGGGTCGGTGCGGTTGCCGGGCTCGGGCTCGGGCGCCGGTCGGCGAGGCATCTGTCACGGTCACCGATGCTAGCGTGTGCCTCGCCCGGGGCGGCTCTGGGCTCGGACGACCCCGGCGGCAGGCGGGGTGAAGCGTCAGGGGTCGCCGGTACAGTGTCCTGGTCATGACTCAGCACACTCCTCAGCATCCGTCGCAGCTCGGCGGCTCAGCCGCCGTCGAACTTGTCCGTGGGTCCGGCCCGATGGTCCGGCACCTGCCCCGTGTCCTCGGCTGGACGGTCGCGGTGGCCGCCGCCGGCGTCGTGCTCCTCCTCGGCTGGTTCTGGCTGCTCGCACCGCTGGCCGCCCTCCTCCTGGGGCTCGCCGTGCGTATCGGCGCCCGACTGCTGCTCGGCGAGATGAAGAGGTCGGTCGCCGTCGCCCCGGGCGGGGGAGCTCTCCTGGTGGAGGGTCGCGAGATTCCGGTCGACCAGATCATCGGGGGAGACTCTCACGAGTCCCCGCTGACCATGCACGACGACCCCGCCGGGCTCCTCGGCGTCTTCGAGCAGCGGCCGGATGGCGACGATCCCGCCGCGGAACGGACGGCCGATGTGAGGCGGACGGCCGATGTGACGCTGCGCCACACGCTCATCACCACCATGGGGCCGGTGGATCTGGACCTCGCAGGGCCCGGGCCGGGCGGCATGGAGGCCCACCAGCTGCGGGCCTATGCGGACATCCTGGCGCAGGCCGATGTCAGCCGAGACAACCCTGCCGTCGTCGCGCACCAGGACGAGGACCCGGAGGACTACGGCACGGCCGCGGACCTGACTCACCCGCGACAGGAGGAGTGGCGTCTGGCTCAGCTGCGCCGGGACGTCCACACGCTGCTCCGGCGTGGTTCCACCGGCGGTCCGCTAGACCGCCAGTGGCGCCGCGGGTCGGTGAGCCTCTCTCCGATGATGTCCCCAGAGGCCGCCGAGGCCTATATCGAGCACGTCCGGCTCCTGGACTCAGCCGATCAGACATCCGAGGCGGAGGACAGTGGGGCACAGCACCGCATCGGGGCGCAGCACGGGGCCGAGGTGCGTCGGATCGGGGAGCAGATCGACGACGCCGCCCAGCCGATGCGCCGACTCGAGCGCAGGGTCCGGGGCGCCGCGGTGATCAGCGGTGTGCTGGCCGCAGCTGCGCTGGGCGTCGCCTATCTGGCTGCGTATCTCCAGGCGGAGCAGCTCCTGCAGCCGCTGCTGGTGGTGTTCCTGGCGATGCTGCTGGTCCTGTGCGTCGCCCTGCCGGTGCTCGGTGCGGTCCACGACCGGAGGATCCGCGCGATGCGCGCGGTCTCCATCCGGGAGCTCGCCGCGGACACCCCGGGAGGGCATGCGACGGCGGTGCTCCATACGAACTGGTGGCAGCGGGTGGTCGCCGCACCCGGAGATCCGCAGAAGCCTGATGCTCGGCAGGAGCGGGAGGATCGGGCGGCCGCCTATGACCCGATGCTGCGTCCGGTGGATGTCGTGCGGGACAGCCCGGCCACGTCTCCCTCTCTGGTGAGCGCCTGGAGGACGGGGCCACGTCTGCTGAGGAAGTGCCTCAGCGGCGTGGCCGTGATCGTGGGAGTGCTGGGGCTCTTCTGGGCCGGCGAGCGGGAGGACTGGCTGCTCGCGGGCGTCTGCCTGGGCGGGGCCGCCGTCGCGGGTCTGACCCTGTGGGTGTTCATCGGCCGCGAGGAGACGCTTCAGGAGCGTGACGTGCGGAAGCTGGCGGGCACGCTGGAGCAGATGCGCACCGACCCGGCCTACGGGGCGCACCTGGTGCGCTGAGCAGCTGCGGCAGGCGTGTGCGGCGCAGCCAGACGGGTCCGGTTCCTCGCCGCTGACGACGCCGCCCCCGGTGTGTCAGCGGCCCGCGGTACGGTTGTCCCCATGGCCACCCGCACCACCAGTCGCAGCAAGGGGAAGAATGCCCCCACCTTCGAGTGCTCCGAATGCGGATGGCAGACGGTCAAATGGGTCGGACGCTGCCCGGAATGCCAGTCCTGGGGCACGGTGGAGGAGAAGGGGCAGGTCACCGCGCGGACCACCGCCGCCTCGAATCTGGCCGCCCCGGCCAAGGCCATCGGCGACGTCGACGCCTCGGTGGCCGAGTTCCGCGCCTCCGGCATCGGTGAACTGGACCGCGTGCTCGGCGGCGGGCTGGTGCCCGGGGCGGTGATCCTGATGGCCGGGGAGCCCGGCGTCGGGAAGTCCACGCTGCTGCTGCAGGTGGCCTCCGCCGTCGCACAGGCCCACCCGGACCAGCCGGTGCTGTACCTGACCGGCGAGGAGTCCGCCGCGCAGGTGAAGAAGCGGGCCGAACGCATCGACGCCATGTCGGACGGGCTGTATCTGGCTGCGGAGTCGGACCTGGGGCAGGCGCTGGGGCAGATCGACCAGAGCTCCCCGCAGCTGACCATCATGGACTCGGTGCAGACCCTGTCGTCGGCAGAGGTGGAGGGCGCCGCCGGGGGCGTCACCCAGATCCGTGAGGTCACCGCCTCGATGATCGAGGCCGCCAAGCGCCGGAACATGACCACCATCCTGGTCGGCCACGTGACCAAGGACGGCGCCATCGCCGGACCCCGGATGCTCGAGCACCTGGTGGACGTGGTCTGCCAATTCGAGGGCGACCGCCATTCGCGGCTGCGCCTGCTGCGCGCGGTGAAGAACCGTTACGGCCCCACCGACGACGTCGGCTGCTTCGACCTCTCCGAGGGCGGGCTGACCTCCCTGGCCGACCCGTCCGGACTGTTCGTCTCGGCGATGACCGACCGGGTCCCCGGCACCTGCATCACCATCACCTTGGAGGGTCGGCGCCCGCTGACCGCCGAGGTGCAGGCCCTGGTGGCCGAGTCCCCCGCTTCGCAGCCGCGACGCGCCGTCTCCGGGCTGGACTCACCCCGAGTGTCCATGCTGCTGGCGGTGCTGCAGCGGCGCGCCCGGCTGGCCACCCTGTTCAAGTCGGAGACCTATGTGGCCACTGTCGGCGGGGTGAAGATCACCGAGCCGGCGGCGGACCTCTCCATCGCGCTCGCCGTGGCCTCCGCCGCCCTGGAGAAGCCGCTGCCCAACCGGTTCCTCGCCTTCGGGGAGGTCGGGCTGGCCGGCGAGGTGCGTCAGGTGCCCGGCCTGCAGCGCCGTCTGCAGGAGGCCCAGCGGCTCGGGTTCACCCACGCGATCGTGCCCCGCGGGGCTTCGACGAGCGATATCCCCGAGGGGATGACGGTGAAGGAGATCGGCTCCCTGCCGGAGGCGATGGCGCTGCTGTTCGACGCCGGCGCCGCGCAGGCCTCGCAGAACTGAGGTCCTGTCGCGTAGTGCCTGAGCTGGCGGGAGCGACGCGCGTCATGCCCGACAGCCGACACGGATCAGTCCTCGAACTGGATCTCCACGCGACGATTCTCGGCGTACGTGCTCGGTTCGGTGGGGTCCTCTTCCACCGCCGGATCCGTGTCGGCCCGTCCCTCGATCGTCAACACGAGATCATCACGTTCCGCACTCAGGGCGTCGGCCACCGACTGCGCGCGCCTCTCGGAGAGCTCCTCATTGGTGAGGTCTTCATCGCTCTGGCGAATCGGCCGGGAATCCGTGTGGCCGACGATATGCACCTCGGCGTCGTCCGGGACTGCCTCCGCCAGCTCCGCGATCAGCACGTCAGCACCCCGCGGCAGCTCCCAGCTGTTGGCGCTGAAGAGGATGTCCGACTCGAGGACGATCGAACCGTCCTCCGCCGTGCTGACGGAATCCTCGAAGTCCTGTTCGTCGACCGTGTCCTCCGGAGCGAAGATGCCACAGCCACTGAGGGCAAGTACGGTGGCGATCCCGAATCCGGCCACCGGTCCCCGACGTTGCCAGCCACGGTCGTGCCTCATTCAGGTCCCCATCCTCAGGTCGAGTGCGATGCGCGGAGCCGAAGGCGCCACGGCTCGCCCCTCCCTCGACGAGCTGAACGGCCAGCCTACCCGGCACGCCGGAGGGTCACAACGGAGGCCGGAGCGGTCGGGCAGGCTGGAGGTCCTGCAGCCGACGGCGCCGCGGCGACACTCAGCCGCCCAGCACTCCCGGCAGCGCCACGATGTCGCCGCGCCGCTCCGCCAGGCCGTCCCGCACCAGGGAGTCCAGGCAGCGGCGGCGCTGGTCGTCCTCGGCCTCCGGAAGCGGCAGTCCGGCCAACAGGGTTTCAGCCTGCACCGGCTCACCGCGGCGCAGCACCGCCATGATCGCCCCGCGCACCTGCCGGTCTGTGCCCGCCCAGGCTTGGCCGCGGGTCTTCTGCTCCTCGGTCGGAGGCGGGGAACCAGCCGTCCGCCACGCGCACAGGTCGGCCACCGGGCAGATCGCGCACTGCGGGGAACGGGCGGTGCAGATCAGTGCCCCCAGTTCCATGGTGGCGGCGTTCCAGGCGCAGGCGCGGCGCCCGCCGTCGTCATCGGTGTCCGGCATCAGGTCACGGGCGAGCCGCCGCTGGGCAGCCGTGTAGGTCTGTCCGGGCAGGGCGACGCCGGTGAAGATGCGGGCATGCGCCCGACGGATGTTGGTGTCCACCACGACTTCCGGGATCCCGAAGGCGAAGCAGGACACCGCGGCGGCCGTGTACTCGCCGATCCCCGGCAGGGCGCGCAGCGCCTCCGGGTCCGCCGGGACCTCGCCGCCGTGCCGTTCCACGATCGCCTCCGCCGCGGCCTGCAGGCGCAGCGCCCGCCGGGGATACCCCAGCCGGTCCCAGACCGTGAGGATCTCGGCGCTCGGCGCGGCCGCGCAGGCGGCGGGCGTGGGCCAGCGGTGCAGCCATTCCTCCCAGCGTGGCAGCACCCGGATCACGGGGGTCTGCTGCAGCATGATCTCGCTGACCAGCACACCCCACGGGGTGCACTCCGGGCGGCGCCACGGCAGGTCCCGGGCGGCCTCGGCGAACCAGTCGATCACCCGGGTGTGCACGTCCTCCGGCGCCGGCGGGATTGGGGCCTCGGCGAGGGCCGCATCATCAGGCAGAGTGGTCTCAGGCATCCCTGCGATTCTACGGACGATCGACGGGGGCGACGCGGGGCGACGCGGCCTCAGTCCGGGGTGCGCAGCGAGGCCACCAGCTCCTCCACGCGGGCCCGGATGTCATCGCGGATCAGCCGCACGGCCTCGATGCCCTGGCCGGCCGGGTCGTCCAGCTGCCAGTCCTCGTAGCGCTTGCCCGGGTAGAACGGGCAGTCGTCCCCGCAGCCCATGGTGACCACCACGTCCGACTCCTGGACGGTGTACGGGGAGAGCTGGTCGGGCACGCGGGTGGAGATGTCGATGCCGACCTCGGCCATCGCCTCCACGGCCACCGGGTTCACCTGGTTGGCCGGCTGGGTGCCGCCGGAGTGCACGACGACGTCGTCGCCGGCGATCTCCCGCAGGAAACCCGCGGCCATCTGGGAGCGGCCGGCGTTGTGCACGCAGACGAACAGGACGGTGGGCTTGTGGTTCTCGCGGGTCATCAGCGGGTCCTCTCAGGAGTCTCAGCAGGGGTGTCAGCAGGGGTGTCAGCAGGGGAGGGGCGCGGCGTCTCAGGTGAGGCCCCGACGGCGGCCGGCGTCGACGTCGCGAACCAGCGGCGCGCCCACAGGGCCACATAGACCAGCGCCACGAGGATGGGCACCTCGATGAGCGGGCCGACGATCCCGGCCAGCGCCTGACCACTGGTGGCACCGAAGGTGGCGATGGACACCGCGATGGCCAGTTCGAAGTTGTTCCCTGCCGCGGTGAAGGACAGCGTGGTGGAGCGCTCGTAGCCCAGGCGCAGGAGCCAGCCGATCAGCATGGAGGCGCCGAAGGTCACCAGGAAGTAGATGGTCAGTGGCAGCGCGATCCGGGCGACGTCCAGCGGGCTGCTCAGCACCTGGTCGCCCTGCAGGGCGAAGAGCACCACGATGGTGAACAGCAGACCGTACAGGGCCCAGGGGCCGATGCGCGGCAGGACCGTCTCCTCGTACCAGTCGCGTCCGCGGGCGCGCTCGCCGAGGGTGCGGGTCAGGAATCCGGCCACCAGAGGGATCCCCAGGAACACCAGCACGGAGACGGTGATCGCCACCACCGAGAACTCGGCGCTGGTGGTGGGCAGTCCCAGCCAGCTGGGCAGCAGCTGCAGATAGAACCAGCCGAGCACTCCGAACATGATCACCTGGAACACCGAGTTGATGGCGACCAGCACGGCGGCGGCCTCACGGTCCCCGCAGGCGAGGTCGTTCCAGATCAGCACCATGGCGATGCAGCGGGCCAGCCCCACGATGATCAGCCCGGTCCGGTACTCCGGCAGGTCCGGCAGGAAGAGCCAGGCGAGGGCGAACATGAACGCCGGAGCGAGCAGCCAGTTGATCAGCAGCGAGGTGATGATCAGCTTCCGGTCGCCGATCACGGTGGCGGTCTCGTCGTAGCGGACCTTCGCGAGCACCGGGTACATCATGATCAGCAGTCCCAGGGCGATGGGCAGGGACACCCCGGCGATCTTGAACGATTCCAGCGCCTCACCGAAGCCTGGTGCTGCGGCGCCCAGGCCGAGACCGACCGCCATGGCGGCGATGATCCACACCGGCAGGAATCGGTCCAGCAGTGACAGCTTCGCGACGACGCCGGAGGCGTCCGGCGGGGCTGATGAGGCGGTGGCCGAGGTGGTGCTCTGCGACACGGTGCTCCTGAGGTCTGGGTGGAGGACGGATTCAGGGTCTGCGGCGCTTCCGTGGAGGGGCGCCGCAGAGGGTGAGACGACGGCATCGACAACCATCGATGGTCCGAGTATCGTCAGGGGCATCGAAGAATGTCAATGTCGCCGTCGCCGGATGTCGACGCCACCAGGCATCACGGACGCGCCGCCCGATGCCCCCATCACCCGGAGGACCCATGACTCTCTCCCTCACGTCGGACCAGGCCGACGGCGAGACCTCGAGCTGCTGCACTCCCCAGCCTGGCACGCCCGCACTCGACGCCGAGGCGGCCGTCGAGCTCGCCGCCCGGCTCAAGGCCCTCGCCGACCCCAACCGCCTGACCTTGCTCGCGCTCGTCGCCGCCGACGCCCGCGGAGAAGCCTGCGTCTGCGACCTCACCGGCCCGCTGGACCTGGGGCAGCCCACGGTCTCACACCACCTGAAGATCCTGGTCGACGCCGGCCTCCTCACGCGGGAGAAGCGCGGCGTCTGGTCCTACTACGCCGTCGTCGACGGGGCGCTGGAGAGCATCGCCCACGCTGTCGGCCATGGGATCGTCCCACCGCACCCGAACTCTCCCCTGGAGCCCGCATGAGCACCACACCCGACCCCGCCGTCCAGCGTGCCGACCGGCCCTCCGACGGCGTGCTGTTCGTCTGCGTGAAGAACGGCGGCAAGTCTCAGATGGCCGCCGGACTGATGCGCCGCGAACTGGAAGCGGCCGGGGCGCCGTCGTCGGTGAGCGTGGCCTCCGCCGGCACCGCACCGGGGGCGGCGGTCAACGCCCTCTCGGCCGAGGTCCTGCAGGATCTCGGCGTGGACATCACCGGCGAGACTCCTACCCTGCTCACCGAGGACATGATGCGCCGTGCCGGGCATGTGGTGGTCCTCGGCGCAGAGGCTCAGGTGCCGCAGCCCGACGGCGTGCTGGTGGAGCGGTGGGAGACCGACGAGCCCAGCCTGCGCGGCATCGAGGGCCGCGAACGCATGGAGCTGGTCCGCGACGACATCCGCCGCCGTGTGCAGGAGCTCGTCGGACGGCTGACGGCCTGACAGCCGCGCGACGGGGCGGCCGGTGAACATCACACCCGTCTCCGAGTGGCGTGGGCGGGATGCGTCCAGGACGCGGAGATACCCTGGTGCGCATGGCTTCCCCAGGTCCGCGCCGCATGCCCAGGCGCCAGTCCGCCGCGGTGTATCGGCGACGCCGGCTCGTGGTCGGGGCGCTGCTCCTGGTGGTCCTGGTGGGCCTGTGGTGGGCGGGCTCGGCGATCTTCGCGCTGCTGGTGGATGAGGACCCGCACGACCCCACGGCGCAGCAGGAGGACGACACTGAGGGCGGATCCGGCTCGGAGTCGGACTCGGACGAGGGTTCTGATGAGGGTGCCGCCTCCGAGGAGGACTCAGATGCGGACTCGGAGGAGGACTCAGACGCAGGGTCCGACGCGGACACCGACGACGTCCCGGAGGGCCACTGCGCTCCGGGCGACATTCGGGTGACCGCCGACACTGACGACGCCGAGTACTCGGCCGCCGTGGCGCCGCTGCTGATCCTCACCGTGCAGAACGTCGGGGACGAGGACTGCACCCTCGACGTCGGCACCGCCGAGCAGGAGTTCACGGTCTCCCATGCCGGACGCGAAGTCTTCACCACCACGGAGTGCGGCGGCGAGGCGGACTCCTATGAGCTCACGATGGAACCGGGCCAGCAGGAACGGGCGCAGCTGAGCTGGCCCCGTTCGGATTCGTCCGCGAGCTGCACCGAGCCCGTGGAGCTCGAGCCCGGGGCCTACGAGCTGACGGTGAGCCTGGGCGGGATCACCTCGGAGCCGCACCGGTTCACGCTGAAGTGAGGGCGACGCGGTGGACCCGTTCTGCCCCGTCGGTTCTGCACCCCGGTATCACGTCTGCCCCACGAGATCTCGCTGTGCAGACATGATGTCGGTGTGCAGAACGGCGTTCTCCACAGGGCGCACCCACACGGCCCCATCGACTCTCAGATTCGGCCACAGTGGAAGGCATGTTCACGCACACTGTCACGTCCGCGTCACGCGATCCTGTGCGCCTGCTCTGCGTCGCAGATGTGCCCCGTGAGGACCGGGCCCATCGGAGCAACAGATGGTCGTCGGCGGTGCGTCGTGGCGAGATGCTGCGCCTGGCCCATGGCGTCTACATCGAGCCCGGGCACTGGCTCAGCGCCCCGTCGTGGGACCGACATCTCATGGCTCTCGGCGCCATGGCGGCGGCAGCCTCGCCACTCTTCTGTCGCGGCTCGGCGCTCGCCCTCTGGGGTGTCCCTCTGCTGCGCACTCCGGGAGAGATCACTGTCCGGGAGACCCGGCGTGGACGCGTGGGGCGGAGGCGGGCTGGCCCGCTCACCGGGACGGCCGATGCCGCCGTCGTCGCTCGCCTGCTGGCGGATCACCAGGAGCTGGCCGGCGCGCGGGGCAGACCGCTCAGTGGCCGTGACCTGCAGCCGATCCCCCTCCGGCGCCTCGGGGCCGCCTTGCCCGAAGGTGTCGGTCGTGAGGATCTGCAGGTCAGAGTCCGGCGCGGGGAGCACGCGGTGCCGCGCGAGCCCCTGGGACTGGGTGTGCATCCGTGGCTGCAGGGCGGCCCGGAAAGTGCCGACGTCGAACCGCTTGCCTTCGCTGTTCTGGACACCGTGGCGGAGTCCTCGCTGGCCGAGGCGGCGGTGATTCTGGACGCCGTGCTGGCGGGTCGGATCACCTCCGAGCGGACCCTCGCGCTGGACGACTTCGTCGAGTGGGAGCCGTATCTGCGCACGCACCGCCGACGGGCACGGTGGGCTCGGGCCGTGGAGTTCGCCGACCCGGCCGCCGAGTCCCCGGGGGAGTCCGCGGTACGAGCCCTGATCCGGGAACTGGGCTTCCACGCCCCGGAGCTGCAGCGTGAGGTCGTTCTGCCCGACGGGCGGCGCGTGCGTGTGGACTTCGCCTGGGAAGGCGTCGTCGCCGAGTTTGACGGGATGGTCAAGTACTGGAGGTCCCAGGAGCTCAGTGGGGTGAGCCCGATGGAGGCCCTCGAGGCGGAGAAGCACCGCGAGGACGGCCTCCGGGCGCTGGGCCTCGGCGTCGCCAGGATCATCTGGGAGGACATTCTGCGGCCCGAGCGACTCCGTCGGAAGCTGCTGCAGGCTGGAGTGCCTCGCGCCCGGTGATCGGTGATTGGCGCGTTCTGCACCCCGATATCACGTCTGCCCCGCCAGATCTGGCTGTGCAGACGTGATTCTGTGGTGCAGAACGGACGGTGCGACGACGGCGGCCCGCCTCACCACCCCCGCCCGCCCCGCTAGGCTGGCCCCGTGTTCATGCTGATCCTCGCCGCACTCTTCGGAGCTGTGTACCTGCACTTCCGCCGGAGGGACCGGCGCATGCTCCGCAACGGTGTTGCGCTCGTGGCCGCGGTCGGCTGCGCCCTGCTCGGCGTGGTGGAGATCCTCACCCAGGTGGTCCCCGGCTTCGGGTTCGTCACCCTGCTGATCGTGCTGCTGTTGCCGGCCAGCGTGCTGGTGCTCAGCGGCTTCCTCATCGCCAACGGGGTCACCATGCTGCGCCGTGAGGGCCGCCGGCTGGGGAACATGCTCTCCCTGCTGGCGGGGCTGGCCATCCCAGCACTGCCGGTGATCGCCGTCGTCCTCGTCGTCACCGGGGACCCGTACCTGATCACGTTGGCAGTCTTGCTGTTCCTGGCCACCGGCTACGCGGGCGCCGCCTTCGTGATCTTCCTGAGCTACGCGGCGGCCTACGGGCGGATGACGCACCAGGAGCACCCGGCCGCCGTCGTGGTGCTGGGGTCGCGGCTCATCTACGGTGGGGTGCCGCCGCTGCTGAAGGCGCGCCTGGACCGTGCCCTGGAGATCTACCGGCAGTCCGAGCAGAAGCCGCTGCTCATCCCCTCCGGCGGGCAGGGGCCGGACGAGTCCCGCCCCGAGGGCGAGGCCATGGCCGAGTATCTGCTGGGCCAGGGCGCGGCGGCAGAGGATGTGATCCCGGAGAACCGGGCGGTGAACACCGCACAGAACCTGCGGTTCTCCCAGCAGATCCAGGACGACGCCGGTCGCTCCGGTCCGCTGCTGGCGGTCACCAACAACTACCACGTGCTGCGGGCGGCGCTGCTGTCTCGGAAGGCGGGCATGCGCGCGGAGGTCACCGGCGCGAAGACGGCCCGCTACTACGTGCCCAGCGCGTTCCTGCGCGAGTTCATCGCGGTGATGAAGGGTCATATGTTCCTGCACGTGCTGCTGTTCCTGCCCTTCCTGGCGTTCAGCGTGCTGGTGCTCATCGCGGGCCTCAACGCCGGATGAGCGCCACATGGCCTCGGCCACATGCCCCCTGATCACAGGCTCGGGAGAGCATAGACTCGAAGGGTGAGCACAGCTGCGGACGTCCCGGACCCCGCCGGCACCGGCCGGTCGGGGATGGTCGCGCACCTGCGGCAGCTCGTCGGCGGGATCCGCCGGTTCGTGGTGGCCCGCGCCCGCTCCGGCGGGATCCGTGCCGGCCGCTCGGTGATCCCGGCGCTGCAGATGACGATCGCCGGCGTCGGCTCCTTTGCGCTGGCGGAGACGCTGCTGGGTCACGACGGCCCGCTGTTCGCCGCGGTCGCGGCCATGATCGCCCTCGGGTTCACCAAGGAGCCGCGGCTGCGCAAAGTGGTGGAGGTGGCCGCCGGCTGCACGCTGGGCATCTTCATCGGGGACATGGTGCTGCACATCTTCGGCGCCGGACTGGTGACGGCCTCGTTCGTGCTGTTCATCTCGGTGATGCTGGCCCGCCTGCTGGACAACTCGTCGCTGCTGGCCATGCAGATGGGTCTGCAGGCGCTGCTGGTGGTGCTGATCCCGGCCCCGGAGAGCGGCCTGCTGGGACCGTTCTCCCGGAGTGCGGACGCGGTGCTGGGCGGCACGGTGGCGATGCTGATCGCCCTGCTGACGCCCAAGGATCCCCGGCGGGAGCCGATCCGCGAGCTGCGCGCCGTGGTGGACGATCTGGTGCTGGCGCTGCGGGAGACCGCGCGGGCCATCCGCACCTCGGAGTCGCGGGAGGCCTGGCATGCGCTGATCCGCTGCCGGGGCATCCAGTCGCGGATCGACGACGCCGAGGCCGCCGTGTCCTCCGCCCAGGAGCTGACCCGCTACTCACCGGCGTATCGGCGCCACCGGCACTACGTGCGCAGGATGGGGCGGCTGACCGAGAAGATGGACCTGGCGGTGCGGTCCATGCGGGTCATCACCCGGCGGGCGGTGTCCATGGTGGACAACGCCTCCCTCAACGATGAGGCCACCACCAGTCTGTCCGCGCTGCTGGACGAGCTCGCCGACGCCGTCCACATGCTCGCCCGGGCGGTGTCCGAGCCGGGGCCGGCCTCGGCGGAACGCATGGAGGCAGCCCAGCACGGGTTGGCGGCGGTGGCCACGCGTCTGCACCCGACCCGGCTGGAGATCGACACCCTGGAGGGGGAGTCGGTGGTGCTGATGCTGCGCACCCTGATCGTGGACGTGATGGAGGCCGCAGGGCTGACCCACGAGGAGGCCGAAGAGCACCTGCCGGCGCTGGGCCGCCGCGATACGCTCACCGGGCGGATCCGGATCGTGAAGGCCGAACGCCGCGCGGAGCGGGCGGAACGGAAGCCCCAGCCGCAGGACCCCTGGCAGCACGAGCCGTTCGAGGAGGACGACGACGGTGCCGCCCCGGACGGCTCCGACGCCCCGGAGGAGGGCCCCCGGCCGCCGCGCTGAGCGGGAGGCCCGCCTGCCTGCACGCCTGCCCACCCGCCCACCAGCGCAGCGCGTCGTCGGCTCAGAGGTGCAGGATCATCCGGGTGTTGCCGAGCGTGTTGGGCTTCACCCGTGCCAGGTCCAGGAACTCGGCCACACCTTCGTCGTGGGAACGCAGCAGCTCCGAGTAGACCTCGGGCGGCACGGCGTCCTGCTGCTCCATGACCGTGAAGCCGTGTCGGGTGAAGAAGTCCACCTCGAAGGTCAGGCAGAACACCCTGCTGACGCCGATCTCGCGCGCCTGCTGGACCAGTCGGCGCAGCAGGGCGGAGCCGACGCCGTGGCCGCGCCAGGAGTCGTGGGTGGCCAGGGTGCGGACCTCGGCGAGGTCCTCCCACATCACGTGGAGGGCGCCGAAGCCGATGAGCTCGCCGGCGTCGGACTCGGCGATCTGGAACTCCTGCAGGGACTCGAAGTAGGCGACCTTCTCCTTGGGCACCAGCACGCGTCGCTCCACCAGCGGCTGCGAGAGGTCCACGATCCGCTGCACGTCGGGAGTGCGGGCGGGCCGGATGCTGAAGGTGTCGTGGGCCGGATCCTGGGGACCGGCCGGCGCGGTGGAGGTCATCGCCCCAGTCTACGACCGGCTTCGGGGTCCCAGACTGTGCCGTGGTTCACCCAGCGTTCACCGGATGCGCGGGCTCTCGTCACGTCCTTCCGGCCGTGCCGTCACCTGACGTGCCTACTGTGGCTCTCGGTCCGCGGCATGACTGTGCCCGGACCCGCGGCACCCTGCCACCCCTGGCATCATGCCGGTCCCGCATCTGCGCGGGGACACCGAGCAGGAGCCGATCGGCTCCGCCTGGCAGTCAACACCTGAGAGAGGACGACGTGAAGCTTCATCGTTACGGTCGCGCGGCGGCCATCCTGTCCGTGGCGTCACTGGCGCTGGTCGCCTGCGGCGAGGCGAACAACCCCGGTGGCGAGAACGCCAACGGCGGCGACGGCGAGAACGGCGGAGAGACCTCGGAGGTCCAGGGCACGCTCTCCGGCGGCGGCTCCTCGGCCCAGGAGGCGGCCATGACCGCCTGGACCAACGGCTTCACCTCCGTGGCGCCCGAGGCGCAGGTCAACTACGCCTCGGTGGGCTCCGGCTCCGGCCGGGAGGGCTTCCTCGGCGGGGAGTATGACTTCGCCGGCTCCGATGCGGCGATGGACGACGGCGAGTGGGAGCAGTCCCAGGAGGTCTGCGGACCCGACGGCGCGTTCCACATCCCCTCCTACATCTCGCCGATCGCCGCGGCGTACAACGTCGAGGGCATCGACGGCACGCTGAACCTGGATGCCGACACCCTGGCGCGGATCTTCACCGGGGACATCACCTCCTGGGACGATGAGGCGATCGCCGAGCACAACCCGGACCTGGACCTCCCGGACACGCCGATCACCGTGGTGCACCGCGCGGACGACTCCGGCACCACCGAGAACTTCACCGAGTACCTGGAGGCCGCGGCCCCCGACGTCTGGGAGTGGGAGGCCGACGGCACCTGGCCCTCGGAGGTCTCCTCGGAGTCGGCCCAGCAGACCTCCGGCGTGGTGGATCTGACCACCAGCACCGACGGCGCCATCACCTACGCGGACGCCTCGCAGATCGGCGGCCTGGACTCGGTGGCCGTCCAGGTGGGCGACGAGTACGTGGAGCACTCCCCGGAGGCCGCCTCGCAGGCGGTCGCCTCCTCCACCCCGGTGGAGGACCAGGCGCCGAACAACATGGCTGTCGAGCTGGACCGTGACACCGAGGAGTCCGGCGCGTACCCGATCGTCCTGGTGGCCTACAACATCTTCTGCAACGAATATCCGGAGCAGGAGACCGTGGACCTGGTGAAGGCGTTCGGCGAGTACGTGGTCTCCGAAGACGGCCAGTCCACCGCCGAGTCGGCCGCGGGCAACGCCCCGATGTCCGATGAGCTGCGTGACCAGGCGCTCGAGGCCCTCGACCAGATCAGCGTGGCCGAGTGACTCGCCGCTGATCCGGGACCCCGGTGGCGGGCGCCGCTCGGCGTCCTCCTCCGGGGTCCGTCCGTTGACCTGCGCGGCCGACGATGACGGCGCCACCAGGCCGCCCTCGCACCACCGACACCCCTGATGCTCTGATGGGAGATCCTGTGACCAGCTCGGACGAGTCACCCACCCCCGGGACGGCCGTGGCGGCCGCGTCCGGTCGGGAGAACAGACACAACTCGCTGACCACCTCTGACTCCGGGGGAGTGTTCGGTGACCGGGTGTTCTCCGGCCTGGCGCTGGGGGCGGGCATCGCCATCCTGGTGGTGCTGGCCTTCGTGGCCCTGTTCCTGACGGCCAACTCCACCGGCGCGGTGTACCGAGAGGGGGAGGGCCTCGTCGTCGGGGCGTTCGTGGAGTACGCCTACCCGCTGGTGATCGGCACGGTGGTGGCCTCGGCGATCGCGCTGGTGCTGGCCACCCCGGTGGCGGTCGGCGTCGCGCTGTACATCTCGCATTTCGCGCCGCCGCGGCTGTCCAAGCCCATCGGGTACGTGATCGACCTGCTGGCGGCGATCCCGTCGGTGGTCTACGGCGCCTGGGGGATGAGCTTCCTCGGGCCGGCCCTGGTGCCCGCCTACAGCTGGCTGCACGAGCACCTGGGCTTCATCCCGCTGTTCGGGGACGCGCCCTCGCAGACCGGCCGCACGATCTTCACCGCCGGGGTGGTGCTGGGGGTGATGGTCCTGCCGATCATCACCTCGGTGTCCCGGGAGATCTTCGTGCAGACTCCCAAGCTGCATGAGGAGGCCGCCCTCGCCCTGGGCGCCACCCGGTGGGAGATGATCCGCATGTCGGTGTTCCCCTTCGCCCGGGCCGGCATCATCTCCGGCGTCATGCTGGGTCTCGGCCGGGCGCTCGGCGAGACGATGGCGGTGGCGCTGGTGCTCTCGGCCGGTCCGCTCTCGGCGTCGCTGATCTCAGCGGGCAACAGCACCATCCCCGCGGAGATCGCCCTGGGCTTCCCGGAGGCGCCTCCGGGCTCCGAGCGGCAGGCCCAGCTGATCGCCATCGGACTGGTGCTGTTCGTCATCACCCTGATCGTCAACATGACCGCCCGGTGGATCGTCAGCCGCCACAAGGAATTCTCAGGAGCCAACTGATGGCCGACACCCCGAACTCCGTTCAGCAGAGGGAGCGTCGCGACGACGACGCCTCCGCCCCCACACCTGCCCCGACACCCGCCACCGTGCAGACGCCGGGTGCCCCGACCCTCGGGTCCCGCTCCGATGACGCGCCGGGACAGTCCACCGGGGACCTCGCCGGACGGCGCAGCCGACTGACCCGGAACACCCTTCCTCGCTGGACCTGGCTCGCGGTGCTGGCCGGATCCGCCGTCGTCGCCGCGGCCGTGAGCGCCCTGCCGGGCTTCTCGGTGCCGCTGTGGCTGGTGCTCACCGCGGTGCTGCATGTGATCGTCAGCTATGTGGTCACCCGTCTTCGGGTGGGCAGGCGCAAGGCCACCGACGGGCTCTGGACCAATCTGGTGCATCTGGCGTTCCTGACGGCGCTGCTGCCGCTGGTCTCGGTGATCTGGTCGGTGGTCTCCGTGGGGCTTCCCGGGCTGATCGAGCCCGGCTTCTTCGCCTCGGACATGCGAGGCATCGACGGCACCATCGACCAGGCGTCCCAGGAGCAGGGGGCCGCGGTGCTGGGCGGGATCCGGCATGCGATCATCGGGTCGCTGCTGATCACCATCGCCGCGACGGTCATCTCGGTGCCCATCGGCCTGCTGACCTCCATCTACCTGGTGGAGTACTCGCGCGGCGGCCCCCTGGCGCGGGCGATCACCTTCTTCGTGGACGTGATGACGGGCATTCCGTCCATCGTGGCCGGTCTGTTCGCCGGCGCCGCCATGGCGTGGTTCCTCTCCACCGTGAACACCCTCACCGGGGCGTTCGGCGGGATCCGCTCCACCATGGGCATCACTGCGGCCATCGCGCTCTCGGTGCTGATGATCCCGGTGGTGGTCCGCACCACGGAGGAGATGCTGCGGGTGGTGCCCAACGAGCTGCGGGAGGCCTCCTATGCGCTGGGGGTGCGCAAGTGGCGCACCATCCTGAAGGTGGTGATTCCGACGGCGATCTCCGGCATCGCCTCGGGCGTCACCTTGGCGATCGCACGGGTGATCGGGGAGACCGCTCCGATCCTGGTGACCGCCGGGTTCGTGGTGAACGTGAACTGGAACCTGTTCTCCGGATGGATGACGGCACTGCCGGTGTACATCTATCGTCAGTTCCAGAACCCGACCTCCCCGAACTTCTCGGACCCGTCGCATCAGCGGGCCTGGGCGGCGGCTCTGGTGCTGATCATCATCGTCATGCTGCTGAACCTGATCGCCCGCCTGGTGGCCAAGGTCTTCGCGCCGAAGCAGACGGGCCGCTGACAGACCGGGCGCTGACAGACGGGCCACTGACAGACCGGGCGGGGCTGCCCGGAGCGCCGATCAGGCCCTCATCCTGCCGGGCAACACCCGGCGCCGATCCAGTGAGAGAGTGAGACATGTCCAAGAGCATCGAGGCGAAGGACCTCAACGTCTACTACGGCGACTTCCTCGCCGTGGAGGGGGTGAGCATCGAGATCGCCTCCCGGTCGGTGACGGCGTTCATCGGCCCGTCCGGCTGCGGAAAGACCACCTTCCTGCGGAGTCTGAACCGCATGCATGAGGTGCTGCCGGGGGCCACCGTCTCCGGGAAGCTGCTGTTGGACGGCGATGACATCTACGGCCCCGGGGTGGACCCGGTGACGGTGCGGACCATGGTCGGCATGGTCTTCCAGCGGCCCAACCCATTCCCCACCATGAGCATCCGGGACAACGTGCTGGCCGGGTACCGGCTCAACGGGACGCGGCTCTCCCGCGCGGAGGCCGACGACGTCGTCGAGCGGTCCCTGCGCGGGGCGAACCTGTTCAACGAGGTCAAGGACCGCCTGGACAAGCCCGGGTCGGGACTCTCGGGCGGTCAGCAGCAGCGGCTGTGCATCGCCCGGACCATCGCGGTGAAGCCGGATGTGATCCTCATGGACGAGCCGTGCTCCGCGTTGGACCCGATCTCCACGCTTGCGGTGGAAGACCTCATCGCCGAGCTGAAGGAGGAGTACACGGTCGTCATCGTCACGCACAACATGCAGCAGGCGGCCCGGGTCTCCGAACGGACGGCGTTCTTCAACATCGCGGGCACCGGCAAGCCGGGGAAGCTCATCGAGTATGACGACACCTCCACGATCTTCAACAACCCGAAGGAGAAGTCCACCGAGGACTACGTCTCCGGCCGGTTCGGCTGAGCGGCCCCGCCCGGGGTTGCCCCCGGAGGGATTGTCGCTAAACCTCGCTTAAGTGCGCGTATTCCGACAATCGTTCCGGGGCCAACGGGCAGGGCGTGCCGGGTGTCAGTACTCCAGCAGCGGAGAGAGCGCCAGCAGCAGGACCCCGGAGGCCGCACCGACCGCCAGAGGGGTCACCGCCCAGTAGGCGAAGAGCCGGATCGCCTGTGGCCAGTTCACGGTGGCGAACCGCTGGTTGGACCCGGCCCCGATCACCGAGGAGGCCGCGGTCAGGGAGGTCGACAGCGGCAGCGACATCGCCATGGAGCCGACGAACAGCAGCGCCGAGGTGGTCGTGGTGGAGACCATGCCGCGGAGCGGGTCGATGGTGACCAGTCGGTGGCCCAGCATGTGGCCGATGCGCCACCCGCCGGTCAGGCAGCCCAGCCCGATGAGCAGCGCGAAGACGACGTAGGCGACGGGGATCCAGGCGCCGGAGTGGTCGATGTTCGCCGCCGGAAGGGCCAGCAGCAGGATGAAGGCGAACCGCTGTCCCTGCTGCAGGCCGGTGCCCAGGCTGGTGAGCCCGGCGCACACCGCCTGCACGGTCCGGCTGGTCTCGTTGACGGCGTCGGGGTCCGCCCCGCGGGCGACCCGCACCGCCAGGAACACCAGGAGATAGGCCAGGCCGAAGGCGACCAGCGGGGAGAGCAGCAGGGTGGCCAGCGGGGCCGCCCACGGGAGGCCGAGCACCGCGCTGGAGTCCGTACCGTCGAGGATCATCGAGGCCAGGGCGCCGCCGATCAGTGCGGCCAGCAGGGCGTGGGTCGTCGACGTCGGCACCCCCCGGAAGTAGGTCCACAGGTTCCATCCCAGCAGGGAGATCAGTGAGGTCAGCAGGACGCCCAGGACCATCTGCGGGTCCATCCGCGGGAAGTCGAACCAGGAGAACAGGTGCACTCCCAGCGGGATGGTCATCAGCACTCCCAACGCGTTGGCCCCGGCGGCCAGCCGGGTCGCGATCCGCGGGGTCAGCGCTCGGGTGCGGGTGGGGATGGCGATGGAGTTGGCGACGTCGTGCATGCCGGCGACGAAAAGGTTGGGCAGCAGGACGACGACGATGAGGACGAGCAGCAGGATCTCCACGTGGCGGGCCTCAGGACTCCCGGACGATGATCGACCCCGCCGTGGTGCTGACCATCCGCAGCGACTCCACCGCCTGCAGCATCGCGCTGGCGATCTGCGCCTGCTGCAGTGCGATGTTGGGCTGGAAGGCGCTGTCGGAGGAGATCAGCCACTCCCGGTGGGTGCGATTGGCCTGCTTGGTGAGCCGCTGGATCTGGATCCAGTACTCCTCGAGGTGGTCGAAGTCGTCGAGCCGGGCCAGCGCGTCGATCGTGAGGTCCACCTGACGGCCCATGGTCTCCAGCTGGTCCGAGCTCTGGCGCGGCAGCACCAGGTTCTCCCGGGCGATGATGAGATCTCCGGCGGCCACCACATGTTCGAGGGTGCGGTTCAGCAGCTGGGAGAGGGCGTAGATGTCCTCCCGGGGGAGCGGGGTGAGGAAGACGCTGCGGATATGCGTCATCAGGTTGAAATGGAGGTCCATGGCGGTGCCCTCCAGGCCGATGAGCTCCTCGCGGAGCGGTCGGCGGTCGGCGGCGGGCATGCCCAGCAGCTGGGACAGCAGGTTGACCCCGGTCCGGACCTCCCGGCCGATGTCGGTCAGCAGCTCCACCGCCTGCGAGTGGCGCTGTCGTCGTGCGTTCATGCCGTGGTCCTCATCTGGTCTCCCGGTGAAGCGATGTCCGTGGAGAGTGTATAGCGGGAAGATGAATCGATTGTGCCGGTGGCTCCGCGACGGGATCCGGGGTCATGGGTCAGATCTGGGAGGCTCGGCGGGCTCTGCAGACAGGTGAACCCGCCGCATGTCAGGGCATGGGCGGGTTCAGAGCTGACGACGGTGCCTGCTGAGGGCCCGTCCGCTATGTGGTTTGGGGTGCCGGGCTGGGAACGCCTCACGGCGCGTGGCCGCTCGAAGCGGCTAAAGGTTGGAGCCCGGGGGTTACCTGCAGCCCGGCACATTCCCAGTGTCCCCCTGGAAGTCGCTGCGGTCAACTGTGTTCTCGGATCCGGTTCCCGTGTGTCTGCTCACGGGGACTGATGGGGCCGGTCGGCAGGGCCGATGAATCCTGGACCGTTCAGTCGTCGACCGTTCAGTCCTCGACCTCGATGCTGATGGTGCCGGAGGCGGCGCCGGAGCCGTAGCCGGAGACCATGATGGTCAGGACCCCGCCCTCGTCGACGTCGATTTCCAGATACGGGTCCAGCACGCTGTCCGACTCCGGATCTCTGACGCTGCGGTCGTCGTTGCGCTCCTCGGAGCCGTCGGGGAGCACGACGTCGAGGACCAGGTCTGCTCCGTCGTCGCCCCGGACGTCGAGCACCACGCGGGCTCCGTCCGGGACGTCGACGGTCGCCAGCCAGGCGGCGTCCGCGGCAGCCTCCACGGTGTGTTCCCCGTCCTCGAGCTGCTCGGCGACGGCGATCTGTTCCGTGGTCACTGTCACCTCAGCGGGGTCGCCGGAGAACTCGGTGACCACCACGTCGTACTCGCCCGGGACCAAGGCGGTCTCGAATCCGCCGTCCATGACGTTGGGGGAGTCGGTGCCGCCGTCGTCGGCGAAGGCGATCTCGGTGCCGTCGGCGTCCTGCAGCGCGAGGACCGGGTCGGTGCCCTGCTCGCTCTGCGTGGCCACGTGGTAGAGGCCGGCCTCTTCGACGCTGAGCTGCAGGCGGGTCTCGGCATCGTCGGGGACGTGCACCGTGACGGAGTCGTCGACGGCGAGGGTCTCGGGGTTCTCCTGGGGTCGCTCCGGCCCCGTGGTCGTGGTGGTGTCCTCGTCGGCTCCGATGCGCGAGACGATGACCACGACGAGGACGACGACGAGGACCAGGAACAGCCCGATGCCGAGCCCCAGCCCGATGATCAGGCCGCGGCCGGAGGAGCGTTGCGCCGGCTGCTGCTCCCAGGGCGGACGCTGGTCATGCGGGGGCTGTCCGGGGTGGCCGGGAGGTTGAGAGTGGCCCGGCTGCTGGCCATACCCGGAATGGCTGCTGTATCCGCTGGGCTGGCCGGGTACGGCAGGCTGACCGTACCCGGCGGCCTGACCGTACCCGGCGGTCTGCCCGTACCCGGTGGGCTGGCGAGACTGGCCTAACCCCGCGGCCTGGGCGTGCCCGGACGGGGGCGTGCGGTGCGGCATCGGCGTCCGGTGCGGGGTCCACTGCTGGCCGTCCCAGTAGCGCAGCTGGTCCTGCTGTTCGGGGTCCGGATACCAGCCCGAGGCGGGTGCAGTCATAGGTCCTCTTCCTTCCGGGCGTGCGGGAGGCTGTGGCCGTCCCCGCCCCTCATCGTCCTGGCTCAGCGTAATCTCGTCGCCGCAGGAGGGCCATGTATGACGGGAGTCGGCTCGGGTGGGCGATGAGCGTCGTCGGGTCGGGGCCCCGCACTCCACCCCGACCCCTGCCCCGAACCCCGCCCCGATCCACCATGGCCAGGCCCCGGAGCGCGGCACTATCATCGGGGCACAGACATCGCCCGGCAATGGTGGTGAGAGCGATGGTCAGCATTCCAGACAGCGCACAGGTGGTCGTCATCGGGGCCGGCATCGTCGGCAGCTCGATCGTGCGACATCTCGCCGAGCTCGGCTGGCGGGACATCCTCCTGGTGGACAAGGGCCCTCTGCCGGAGCCCGGGGGCTCCACCGACCATGCCTCGAACTTCGTGTTCCCCGTGGACCATTCGCGCGAGATCACCGAGCTGACCCTGGACTCGCTGCGGCAGTACCGAGCACTGGGCGTGCTCACCGAGCGCGGCGGGATCGAGGTGGCCCGCACTCCGGAGCGGCTGCAGGAGCTGCGTCGCCGGATGAGCTCGGCGGCCGCCTGGGGCGTGGAGGCCGAGCTCATCGGCCCCGCCCGCGTCCGCGAGCTCATGCCCCACATCCGCGAGGATCTGCTGCTGGCCGGCTTCCACACGCCCACCGGTGCCATCGTCGACGCCGTCCGCGCCGCGGAGCTCCTGCGCGCCCGGGCCGAGGAGCGCGGGGCACTGACCGTCGCCGACCGCACGGAGGTGACCGGGCTGGAGGTCGACGCCGGCCCGCACGGCGGGATGCCGGGCCGCATCCGCGCGGTGGTCACGGATCACGGCCGGGTGGAGGCGGAGCATGTCGTCGTCGCCTGCGGGGTCTGGAGTCCCCGGATCGCCGCCCTGGCGGATGCCCGCATCCCGCTGGTGGCCGGAGTGCACCAGATGATGGACCTCGGGCCGATTCCGGAGCTGGCCGCCACCGAGGAGTGGATCTCCCTGCCGCTGGTCCGGGACATGGACGCCCGCATGTACGCCCGACAGCGCGGACCGGACCTGGAGGTAGGCTCCTATGCGCACCGGCCGATCCTCCACGAGCCCGACGAGATCCCGCCCTTCGGCGCCCCAGGGCAGGCCTCGCCCACCCAGATGCCCTTCACCGCAGAGGACTTCGCCCCGCAGCTGGCCCATGCCCGGCAGCTCTACCCGGAGCTGCTGGGGGAGCAGGGCCGCGACGGCGTGGAGGTCACCCAGGCGATCAACGGGCTGCTCTCCCTCACCCCGGATGGCGCGCCGCTGCTCGGCGAGACCGCGGAGGTCCGCGGCCTGTGGTCCGCGGCGGCGGTGTGGATCAAGGAAGGACCCGGCGTCGGGCGGGCGGTGGCCGAGTGGATGACCGACGGGGCCTCCGAGGTGGACGTCCATGGGGCCGATGTCACCCGCTTCCCGCCCTATGCCCGCACCCGGCGCCACGTGCGGGCCCGGGCGGCTGAGGGCTTCCCCAAGGTGTACGGGATCGCGCATCCGCGTGAGCAGTGGGCCAGCAGTCGCCCGATGCGCACCAGTCCGTTCCATCCGCGCACCCAGGCGCTGGGCGGGGAGTTCTTCGAGGCTTCGGGCTGGGAGCGGCCGCAGTGGTACGCGGCCAACGCGCCTCTGGTGGAGGAGTATGCGCGCCGGATCGACCACCGGGTCCACGAATGGGACGCCCGCTGGTGGTCACCGATCATCGAGGCCGAGCATCTGAGGATGCGCCAGCACGCAGCCATGTTCGACCTCACCGCGTTCAGCGTCTTCGACGTCACCGGCCAGGCGGCGCTGGAGGGGGTGCAGCGGATGGCGGTGGCGAATGCGGACCGGCCCGTGGGACGGGTCATCTACACCCCGCTGCTGGATGTCCGCGGCGGCTTCCGCTCGGATCTGACCATCGTGCGGCTGGGGGAGCAGCACTTCCGGGTCATCACCGGAGCCGCCGACGGCGCCCGGGACCTGGCCTGGTTCCGCCGTCATCTGGCCGCTGAGCTCGACGCCGGGCACGTCGAGATCCACGACCTGACCTCGGCGACCTGCGCGATCGGTCTCTGGGGGCCGCGTGCCCGAGACATCGTCGCATCGCTGACCGACGACGACGTTTCGGCTGACGGCTTCCGCTTCGGCACGGCACGGGAGGTGGTGCTCGCCGGGATCCCGACGCTGATGGTGCGCATCTCCTATGTGGGCGACCTCGGCTGGGAGATCCACCTGCCCACCGAGCACGGGCTGCCGCTGTGGGACGCCCTGTGGGAGGCCGGGCGGCCACACGGGCTGATCGCCGCAGGGGGCGGGGTCTATGGGACCACCGGTCGGCTGGAGAAGGCGCATCGGCTCTTCGGCGCGGAGCTCACCCCGGAGTGGGACCCGATGGAGGCCGGGCTCGCGCTGCCGACGGTCAAGGAGGCGGACTTCCTCGGCAAGGGTGCCTACCTTGCGGCCCGCGCCCAGGAGCCCGCCGCCGTGCTGTGCACCCTCGCGCTCACCGGCGTCGGGGCCGCGGAGCCGCGGTTCCCCACCGGCAATGAGCCGGTGCTCGACGTCGACGGCTCACCCCTGGTGGACGGCCGCGGGCGGCGCAGCTATGTCACCAGCGCGGGCCCGGCGCCGTCGCTGGGGCGATTCGTGATGCTGGCCTACCTGCCGCCCGAGCGCGCGGTGCTCGGCACGGAGCTGCTGGTGGAGTATCTGGGGACGCGACAGCAGGCCGAGGTGCTGGCGGTGGGGCGGGCGGCCCCCTTCGATCCGGAGCATCGTCGGCTGAAGGGCTGAAGGGCTGAAGGGCTGAAGGGCTGACAGGCCGGGTGCCAGGTCGGGGAGGAGCCGGCGTTTCGCCGGCGGTCAGCGACGGCCGCCGTGGCCCAGGCGCCTCGACAGGGTGTCGGCGGCCTGGATCACCGGCTCCCGGACGTCCGGGAGCCGGTCCGGCGGCAGACGGTAGGACGGGCCGGCCACGCTGATCCCGGCGACGACGGCGCCGCTGTGGTCGAAGACGGGGGCCGCCACCGCGTTGAGCCCCTCCTCGTACTCCTCCACGGCGTAGGCCCATCCGCGACCGCGGATGCGCTGCAGCTCTTCCGTCAGCTCGGTGGGGCGGGTGAGCGTGTGCGCGGTGAAGGGCTCCAGGCCGGCGTCGAACACCGTGTGGCGGTCCTCCTCCGAGAGGTGCGCCAGCAGCACCTTCCCGTTGGAGGTGGCGTGCAGGGCGGTGTGCTGGCCGATCCAGTTGCGCATGGCGACGGCGGTGTCAGCCTCGGCCTGGCAGACGTTGATGGCCACGCCGTCGCGGGTGATGGCCACGTTGGTGGTCTCGCCGATCTGGGCGGAGAGCTCGTCACACACGGGCTGGGCCTCCAGGGAGAGGTCCAGCCGCGCCGCCGTGGCGCCGGCCAGCCGCAGGCAGCCCACGCCCAGGCGGTACCCGCCGGCGCCGTCGGGAGCCTCGACCAGGTCATGGTGGACCAGCACCTCGGCCAGGCGACCCACGGTGGACTTGTGCACTCCCAGTTCCCGGGCCATCTGGCTGAGGGTGGCCTCGCCGTCGCGGGCCAGGATGCTCAGCACGGTCAGGGCGCGGTCCACGGACCTCACCGGTGCCCCCGGGGGGCGATGCGTCGGGGCGGTGGCGTTCTCCGGACTCGTCCGGGCGTTCATGGCAGGCCTCATCCCTTTCGAGCATGACGCGGTCGGTCTCGCAGGGCAAGGGTCACCGTCGCGCAGGGCGCAACCTATTGTGTGGTACGCGACACAGTGTCATGCTGGAAGTGTCCCGAAGATGTGGCAGCCGGGGAGGATCCCATGACGCTCGATGAAGGCCCGCTGACCCTCGACGACGGCCTCGGCGCCGTCGTCCCGGACCCACGGATCCTGCTGTATCCGCGCCTGAGGAAATCACCGTTCTTCTGGGCGTCGCGGCGGCATGGAGTGGCGATGTACAGCGTGTACAACCACACGTATCACCCCCGGCACTACGGCGATCCGGTCGCCGAGTACTGGGCGCTGCTCAACGGGGTGACCCTGTGGGACGTCGGCGTGGAACGGCAGATCGAGATCACCGGACCTGACGCCTTCGAGTTCACCAACATGCTCGTCCCGCGTGACCTCACCAAGTGTGAGGTCGGACAGTGCAAGTACGTCTTCATCACCGGCGAGGACGGCGGCATCCTCAACGACCCCGTCCTGCTCCGCCTCGGAGAGAACCACTTCTGGCTCTCCCTGGCCGACAGCGACATCCTGCTCTGGGCCCGCGGGCTGGCCATCAACTCCGGATTGGACGTCACCGTCGAAGAGGCCGACGTCGGCCCCGTCCAGGTCCAGGGCCCGCTCTCTGGGCAGGTCATGGCCGCGATCTTCGGCGACGGCGTCTTCGACATCGGCTACTACCGGCTCCAGGAGTATGAGCTGGACGGCATGGAGGTCATCGTCTCCCGCACCGGGTACACCGCGGAGCTGGGCTTCGAGATCTACGTCAAGAACGCCTCCCGCGACGGCGTCAGGCTCTGGGAGACCGTCTGGGCGGCCGGCGAGCCGTTCGGGATGCGCGTCATCGGGCCGTGCCATATGCGGCGCATCGAGGCCGGCATCCTCGCCCACGGCTGCGACATCACCTTCGACACCAACCCCTTCGAAGTCGGCATGGGATACGACTGGATGGTGGATCTCGAACAGGAGGCCGACTTCATCGGCAAGGCGGCCCTGACCCGCATCAAGGAGCAGGGTGTCAGCCGTCGTCTGGCTGGGGTGGAGATCGGCGGCGCACCGCTGGGCACCTTCAACGACGGCTCCATGATCGAGGCCTTCCCCGTCTGGCGAGGAGGAGAACGCGTCGGCGAGGTCACCTCCGCCTGCTTCTCCCCCCGGTTGGAGCGCAACATCGGCTTCGCGATGGTGCCGACCGAGCTCAGCGACATCGGCACGGAGCTGGACATCGAGACTCCGGCCGGCATCGTGCCCGCCGTGGTGGTGCCCAAGCCGTTCGTGGATCCCACCAAGGATACGCCCAAGCAGGCGTTCGTCGCGGGCAACGGGCATCCGGCCACGGAGAACTGAACCCGCTGGCGGCGAGTCTGGCCGCGGCGGACCGCGGCGTCGTAGTCTCAGCCGACCACCCCGTCACGTCCATTCCGGTCGCACCGGCCGGGCACCGACGTCGGCGCCGACCAGCGCGCCTCAAGGAGGGACACCTGGATGACCACCACCCGTCACACCGGATCCGACGAGGGCCGCACGGAGGCCAGCGCTCGTGGCAACGGTCAGGGGGCCGTGCCGCTCAGCGCCCAGGACAGCCTGGGGATCTCCTCGCGGACCGAGCTGCGACCCATCCATCAGATCGGCGCTGAGCTGGGCCTGGACGAGGACCTCATCGAGCCCTACGGGCGGGGCGTCGGGAAGGTGGACCTCGCCGCGATCGATCGTCTCGCGGACCGCCCGCAGGCCAAGTACATCCTGGTCACAGCGATCACTCCGACCCCGCTGGGTGAGGGCAAGACCACCACTGCGGTGGGGCTCAGCCAGGGGATGGCGCGCACGGGCCGACGGGCCGCCGTCGCCGTCCGGCAGCCCTCCCTGGGACCGACCATGGGGATCAAAGGCGGCGGCACCGGCGGCGGGTGGAGCCAGGTGGTGCCCATGGAGCGGCTCAACCTGCACCTGACCGGCGACATCCACGCGGTCACCGCGGCGCACAACCAGCTGGCCGCCATGGTGGACAACCACCTGCACCGCGGCAGCCCCTCCGGGCTGCATCCGGAGCGGGTCACCTGGCGCCGGGTCATGGACGTCAACGATCGCTCCCTGCGGCAGATCGTCTCCGGCCTGGGGCCCGCCGGGGGAGGGCCGACGGCGAACGGGCCGGTCCGCCAGACCGGCTTCGACATCACGGCGGCATCTGAGGTGATGGCCACTCTGTCCCTGGCGCGCTCACTGGAGGACCTGCGGGCCCGGCTGGGACGGATCGTGGTGGGCACCACCGGTGACGGTGAGCCGGTCACCGCCGAGGACATCAAAGCCGCCGGCGCCATGACGGTGCTGCTCAAGGAGGCCATCCGCCCCAACCTGCTGCAGACCGTGGAGCACACGCCTGCCCTGGTGCACTGTGGGCCCTTCGGCAACATCGCCACCGGCAACTCCTCGGTGGTGGCGGACCTGATCGGCGGCCGGGCCACCGACTACCTGATCACCGAGGCCGGCTTCGCCGCGGATATGGGTGCGGAGCGGTTCTTCAACATCAAATGCCGGATCTCCGGACTGGCGCCGGACGCAGCCGTCGTCGTGGCCACCGTGCGGGCACTGAAGGTGCACTCCGGCAGGCACCGGGTGGTGGCTGGGCGGCCGCTGCCCGAGGGGATGCTGCGGGAGAGCCCGGAGGACGTGCGCACCGGCGCGGAGAATCTGCGGGCGCAGCTGCGGATCATCCGCCGCCACGGGGTGACCCCCGTGGTGGCGGTCAACGCGTTCCCCACGGACTTCCCCAGCGAGCACGAGGTCATCGCGCAGGTGGCCGCCGAGGAGGGCGCGCGGTGTGCGGTGTCCACGCATTTCGCCGACGGCGGCGCCGGCGCCGCGGACCTGGCCGATGCGGTGGCCGAGGCTGCGGAGGAGCCGAGCGAGTTCCGGTTCCTGTACTCCGACGAGGCGCCGCTGGTGGAGAAGATCGAGACCATCGCCACGCAGGTCTACGGGGCCGACGGCGTGGACCTCTCGCCGGCGGCCGCCAAGGACCTCGCCGCCTACACCGAGGCCGGATACGGGCGGCTGCCGGTGTGCGTGGCCAAGACCCACCTGTCGCTGTCCTCGGACCCGAAGCTGGTGGGGGCGCCCAGCGGCTGGCGGCTGCCGGTGCGGGAGGTGCGGCTCTCCGCCGGGGCCGGATTCGTCTACCCGATCTGCGGCACCATGCAGACCATGCCCGGTCTGGGCTCCTCCCCGGCGGCGGAGAGCATCGACATCGACGACGACGGGCAGGCGATCGGGCTGTTCTGACGTCGCGCCGAGTGAGCTCCCGTCTCCCTTCCCGTGAGCCTCCTTCCCGTAAGTTGGTCTGGAGTTTGGGGGGGGGGGGGGGGGGGGGGGGGGGGGGGGGGGCCCCCC